>JBFXBD010000004.1:0-143552 GCA_050183625.1 Gammaproteobacteria bacterium | reverse complement strand
GTGCCCAGCTCGGTGCGACGGCGGCCGGGGGCGGTGACGTCAACGGCGATGGCCTGTCGGACGTGCTGGTGGGCGAGCTGCGCTTCACGGGCCCGGACAGCCGCGGCTACGTGGTGTACGGGGACAGCGCCGGGGTTGGCAGCAACGGCAAGACGTTCGGCGACCTGCACGGGATGAACGTGTCGAGCCTGCCGGGGACGGTGGACATCAACGGCGACGGTCTGGACGACGGCACGGCGTTCACGGGGCTGGTGTCGGCGAGCTTCGCCACGCAGGTGGGCAACGCCGGGGACGTGGACAACGACGGGCGCGACGACATCCTGGTGGGCAACGCCGATCGGGACACGCGCGGGACGGACTCGGGGGAGGCGTTCCTGGTGTTCGGCAACGCCAGCCGCTCGGGCCTGGACGGGTTGAACGCGCTGGGCGGGGCCAACGGCAGCAACGTGCTGGGGTTTGCCGGGCAGGGTGCGAGCACGTTTGCGGGCCGCTCGGTGAGCGGGGTGGGGGACATCAACCACGACGGCTTCGACGACTTTGCGATTGGTGCCACGGGCCCGGCGACCGACGGCAAGGTGTACGTGGTGTTCGGGGACACGCGCACGGACCTGGCCACGCTGGCGGGCAGCGCGGCCACCAGCGGCATCGAGAACGTGCTCAACGGCAGCAATGGGTTCGTGATCAACAACGCGCCGTTTGCGAACTTCGGCAACGTGCGCATGGGCGAGCAGGTCTCGGGGATTGGGGACTTCAACGGCGACGGCATCGAGGACTTCGTGCTGACGGAGCCGCAGTTCGGTCTGGCGTTCGTGGTGCTGGGCAAGGCCACGGCGTTCGGGGCGACGCTGGACCTGACCAACGTGATGAACACGCAGGTGGGCGGGTTTGGGCTGGTGGGCGGGATCACTTCGGTGGCCGGCGCCGGTGACGTCAACGGGGACGGCTTTGCGGACCTGGTGCTGGGCTCGCCGTCGACGAACGACGCGTACATTCTGTTCGGCACCAGCGACATTGCCTCGCTGATCAGCTTCGTGCCGGACTTTGGTGCGGACTTCGTGGACCTGACCGACGGGGTGGGCAACGGCGGTGGGGCGCAGTTGCTCAGCGGCGGGTTTTTGTTCGGCAAGGGGGTGCTGCTGGACGGGGCGGTGAGCACGAACACGGGGGTGACGGTCTCGGGGGTGGGGGATGTGAACCGGGACGGGTACGACGACGTGGCGGTGGGTGCGACGACGGCCAGTCCGGCGACCTCGACGGGCAATCCGGCCGGGCAGGTGTACGTGGTTTATGGCCGGGACTTTGCCGGCACGGCGCCGGCGGCGGTGACGCAGACGGCCGGAGCGAACGGGGCGGTGCTGCGCGGCAGTGCGGCCGAGGGCGACACGCTGAGCAGCGGCGGGCACCAGGGCGTGGTGATGACGGCCGGTGCGGGCGACGATGTGCTGCGGGTGAACGGGCAGGAGTTCTCGGTGGATGCCGGGGGCGGTCTGGACGTGCTGACGCCGGATGCCGCGGGGCTGGTGCTGGACTTTGACGCGCTGACGGACAAGGGCCGTTATGCGGGCGTGGAGCAGGTGCAGTTGAACGGGTTCGGGACCAACCAGTTGCGGCTGGACGTACGCGACGTGCTGGAGATGAGCAGTGCGCCGCACGAGTTGCTGGTGACGGGCGACGCCAACGTGGACTCGGTGGTATCGGCGGGCAACGGCTGGGGCCTGTCGGGCACGACGGTGCGCACGGTGCACGTGGACAGCACGGGGCTGGACAGTTCGCTGACGTTCAACGTGTACACGCAGTCGTCCTCGGCGGTGACGCTGCTGGTGCAGAACGACCTGCTGCAGAGCCAGGTGAGCTGAGCCCCGCACCGCCGCGGGCAGTGATGCCCGCGGCGGGCTGATCTGCCGGGTCGCCGAGGCCCGGGTTCCCCAACCCCGCATCCGCCCGGCGGCAACCGCCGGGCGGATGCCTGCGGGCATGCCGGCCCGCATCAATCGCCGATATTGCGAACCGATTCCTGTTTTTCTTCTCGCGCGTGAGATCCGCTTGGCGGTTCTCGCGATCCGTTATGCATTTTTCCCAAAACGGCCGATACCATCCGCGCGCGCATCGAAATGTAAAAAACCGTTTCCAGGCCCCGGATCCCGATGCGGCTGCCCGGCAACCCGGAGCGGTTTGGCGATGCGCGTACAACTAGTTGAAATATTAACGTAATTCGAAGTTACAGCGGTTTCTGGCGGCGCGATGCATGCGCACCGCCGGTGGTCCGAAGCACCAGGAATCGTCACGAACTTCAAACGGCGAGGTAGAGTCCTTTGGCGATAATCAACGGTACCACCGAGGGCGACACGCTGACGGGATCGGCGGCGGACGATGCAATCTACGGCCTGGAAGGCAACGACATCCTGACCGGACTCGACGGCAACGACCTGCTCGAGGGCGGAGAAGGCAACGACGTCCTGGTCGGCGGCAATGGAACCGACCGGCTCGTCGGTGGCGCTGGCGACGACAGCTACATCATTGACGCGGCGGCGGAAATCGACACCGGGCTGGCCGACCCCGGCATCGATACCGTCGCCAGCACGGTCGCCTATACGCTCGGCACGCAGCAGGAAAACCTCACGCTGCTCGGTACCGCCGCCATCAACGGCACGGGTAACGCCCAGGCCAACACGTTGATCGGCAATGCCGCCAAGAACGTGCTCGACGGCAAGGCCGGCGACGACACGATGATGGGCGGGGGCGGCAACGACGTCTATGTCGTCGATAGCGCGGGCGATATGGTCATCGAGGTCGCCAACGCCGGCAAGGACACGATCAAGGCCTCCGTTTCCATCGATCTGCCGGTGTTCGCGCCAAACGTCGAAAACGTCACGCTGACCGGGTCGGCGAAAATCAATGCCATCGGTTCCGACGTCGCCAATACCCTCACCGGCAATGCGGCCGACAACACCCTCTCGGGGATGGGCGGCAACGACGTCCTCAACGGCGGCGCCGGGAAAGACCTTCTCGACGGCGGCAATGGCAACGATACGCTGAACGGCGGCACCGGCGCCGACAGCGTCTTCGGCGGCGCGGGCAACGACAAGCTCGTCTACGACGCGACCGACCTCGTGCTGGACGGCGGCGTCGGTACCGACACCCTGTCGGTCAAGGGCAGCGGTGTCGTCGTCAATCTGACCTCCGCGGTCACCGCAGTCCGCAACATGGAGGTCATCGACATCAAGGGCACCGGCGCCAACACGCTGAATTTCGACGCGGCGGCATTCGCCTCCGTCACCGGCGGCGGCAGCGTACTGCGCATCACCGGCAACGCCGGCGACAGCGTCAATCTGAATGCCGGCTGGGCGCTGTCGGGCACGGAAACCATCAGCGGCGCGGTGCACGGCTCGTACACACTGTCGGGCATGACATTGCAGATCCAGTCCGGCATCGCCGTAAACGTCGAAAGCGCCGTCAACCACGCGCCCGTGCTCTCGAGCGCAGCGACGCCGGTACTGCCGGCGATCCAGGCGGGCGAAGGCGCCCCGTCCGGAAGCATCGCCAGTGTCCAGGGCGCATTCTCCATTGGCGCACTGGTGGACCTCTCGCAACCCGCGGGCGGCCTGGACAATGTCTCCGACACCGATCCGGGTGCGCTCACCGGCATCGCAGTGACTGGCCTGAAGGGCACCAACGGCACCTGGTGGTACACGGTCGACGATGGCGCCGCATGGCAGGCCGTGTCCGCTTCCGGCGTGTCGGCCGCAAGTTCGCTGCTGCTGGCGGCCAATGCGGATACGGCGCTGTATTTCAATGCGAACGCCGGGTATTCCGGCACGATTACCAGTGCGATCACGTTCCGTGCCTGGGACCAGACCACTGGAGAAAACGGCGCGAGCGGAGTCGATACCTCGGCGAACGGCGGATCGACCGCCTTCAGTGTCGCCACCGATACCGCGAACCTGACCGTCACGGTGCCGGCGCCCTCCACACAGGTGCTTCCGGCCGCGGCGAGCATCGCGCTCGCCTCGCTCAATGGGACGGCCGGCTTCAAGCTCAACGGCGGCCGCGGCAGCGCGACGGTCGGCTTCTCGGACCTGTTCGGTACCTCGATATCCGAGGCCGGCGACGTCAACGGTGACGGCTACGCGGATATCCTGATTGGGGCGCAGAACGCGGAACCGTCCTCGGAATCCCAGAACGTGAACCGCGGGCAGTCATACGTGGTGTTCGGCAACTCGACCGCGGCGCTGACGACGCTGGCCAACGGCACCAGCGGCTTTGACATCCGGCTGCTCAACGGCAGCAACGGCGTGGCGATGAGCGGGCCGGCGGGCGGTGCCCAGCTCGGTGCGACGGCGGCCGGGGGCGGTGACGTCAACGGCGATGGCCTGTCGGACGTGCTGGTGGGCGAGCTGCGCTTCACGGGCCCGGACAGCCGCGGCTACGTGGTGTACGGGGACAGCGCCGGGGTTGGCAGCAACGGCAAGACGTTCGGCGACCTGCACGGGATGAACGTGTCGAGCCTGCCGGGGACGGTGGACATCAACGGCGACGGTCTGGACGACGGCACGGCGTTCACGGGGCTGGTGTCGGCGAGCTTCGCCACGCAGGTGGGCAACGCCGGGGACGTGGACAACGACGGGCGCGACGACATCCTGGTGGGCAACGCCGATCGGGACACGCGCGGGACGGACTCGGGGGAGGCGTTCCTGGTGTTCGGCAACGCCAGCCGCTCGGGCCTGGACGGGTTGAACGCGCTGGGCGGGGCCAACGGCAGCAACGTGCTGGGGTTTGCCGGGCAGGGTGCGAGCACGTTTGCGGGCCGCTCGGTGAGCGGGGTGGGGGACATCAACCACGACGGCTTCGACGACTTTGCGATTGGTGCCACGGGCCCGGCGACCGACGGCAAGGTGTACGTGGTGTTCGGGGACACGCGCACGGACCTGGCCACGCTGGCGGGCAGCGCGGCCACCAGCGGCATCGAGAACGTGCTCAACGGCAGCAATGGGTTCGTGATCAACAACGCGCCGTTTGCGAACTTCGGCAACGTGCGCATGGGCGAGCAGGTCTCGGGGATTGGGGACTTCAACGGCGACGGCATCGAGGACTTCGTGCTGACGGAGCCGCAGTTCGGTCTGGCGTTCGTGGTGCTGGGCAAGGCCACGGCGTTCGGGGCGACGCTGGACCTGACCAACGTGATGAACACGCAGGTGGGCGGGTTTGGGCTGGTGGGCGGGATCACTTCGGTGGCCGGCGCCGGTGACGTCAACGGGGACGGCTTTGCGGACCTGGTGCTGGGCTCGCCGTCGACGAACGACGCGTACATTCTGTTCGGCACCAGCGACATTGCCTCGCTGATCAGCTTCGTGCCGGACTTTGGTGCGGACTTCGTGGACCTGACCGACGGGGTGGGCAACGGCGGTGGGGCGCAGTTGCTCAGCGGCGGGTTTTTGTTCGGCAAGGGGGTGCTGCTGGACGGGGCGGTGAGCACGAACACGGGGGTGACGGTCTCGGGGGTGGGGGATGTGAACCGGGACGGGTACGACGACGTGGCGGTGGGTGCGACGACGGCCAGTCCGGCGACCTCGACGGGCAATCCGGCCGGGCAGGTGTACGTGGTTTATGGCCGGGACTTTGCCGGCACGGCGCCGGCGGCGGTGACGCAGACGGCCGGAGCGAACGGGGCGGTGCTGCGCGGCAGTGCGGCCGAGGGCGACACGCTGAGCAGCGGCGGGCACCAGGGCGTGGTGATGACGGCCGGTGCGGGCGACGATGTGCTGCGGGTGAACGGGCAGGAGTTCTCGGTGGATGCCGGGGGCGGTCTGGACGTGCTGACGCCGGATGCCGCGGGGCTGGTGCTGGACTTTGACGCGCTGACGGACAAGGGCCGTTATGCGGGCGTGGAGCAGGTGCAGTTGAACGGGTTCGGGACCAACCAGTTGCGGCTGGACGTACGCGACGTGCTGGAGATGAGCAGTGCGCCGCACGAGTTGCTGGTGACGGGCGACGCCAACGTGGACTCGGTGGTATCGGCGGGCAACGGCTGGGGCCTGTCGGGCACGACGGTGCGCACGGTGCACGTGGACAGCACGGGGCTGGACAGTTCGCTGACGTTCAACGTGTACACGCAGTCGTCCTCGGCGGTGACGCTGCTGGTGCAGAACGACCTGCTGCAGAGCCAGGTGAGCTGAGCCGGCGCACCGCCGCGGGCAGTGATGCCCGCGGCGGTGCGATGGCCAGCAGTCAGCGCTGCAGCATCTGGCGCAGGCGCACGGCTTCGTCGCGTCCGGGAAATCCGGTGTCCTTCAATGCCCGATCGAGCTCGCGCAGCGCTTCCTCGGTGCGTCCGAGCTTAGTCAGCGTGGCGGCGTAGTGGTAGCGCGTCTGTGCGGAGTCCGGAGCCTTCTCCACGGCGCCCGCAAGCAGCTTCAGGGCGGTTTCGGGCTTGCCGGTCGCGGACAGGAGCCAGCCGTAGGTGTCGGCCACGTCCGGGCTGTCCGGTGCCAGGTCATACGCCTTGGCCGCCAGGGACAGCGCCGCGCCGTCACCGCGCGCGTGCTTGAGCAGGGCCAGGTTGTTCAGCGCCAGCAACATGGTCGAGTCCACGGCCAGTGCCTTTTCGTAGGTGGCGATCGCGTCGTCGGTCCGGCCGGCGCTTTCTAATACCTGCGCAAGCGCGGTCATGATCTTCGCGTCGGTCGGGCGCCGTGCCAGCGTCGCCTCCAGGGCCGCGATTGCGCCCGCCGAGTCTCCCGAGTCCATCAGGGTCCGGGCGAGCTTGATGTCGATCGCGGCATCCGGCGTGCCTGCGCTTGCGGCGCGGTATTTTTCGACCGCGGTCGGAAGATCCTTCTTCGCGACCGCCAGATCGCCCGCGAGCACCAGCACGCGCCGGCTGCCGGGCTCGATTTTTTCCAGAGCGGCGATATTCCTGGCGGCGCCGTCGAACGCGCGCTGGCGAATCGCGATGGTCGCGCCGGCAGCGAGCAGGTCAGGTTGCCCGGGCGCGATTTTCAGCGCCTTGGCGGTGCTCGCGGCGGCATCGGCGAGCTTGCCCTGCGCGAGTTGGACGCGCGAGGCGAGCTGATAGGCGGGGAAGGCGTCCGGGAATGCCGCAATCGCCCGTTCGGCCACTTCGGCGGCATCGTCCAGACGGCGCGCACCGATCAGTACATCGCCGTAGAGTGCCTGGGCGATGAGGCTGGGCGGGCTTATCTCGGCCGCTTCCCGCGCCACTTCGAGTGCCCGGATCGGGGAACGCTCCTGGAGGTAGTAATAGTTCGCCAGTCGCAGGCGAGCCTCCAGGGCACGCGGGTCCGCGGCGCGGGATTGCTCCAGCCAGGCAATCGCCTTGTTGGTGTCGCCTGCGGCCAGGGCGATCCGCCCGGCCAGGGTCAGCGTCGCCGAGCCGTGGCGATCCAGCGTGAGCAGCGCGGGCAGGCGATCCTGCGCCGCCTTGACGTTGCCCTGTGTGAGTTCGAGCAACACCAGGTTGCGCAGCGCGACGGCCGAGGATGGATTTGCCTTCAGCGCGTGTTCGAAACAGCGCCGGGCGTCGTCGAAGCCACCCTTGCCGACGAAGGCCAGCCCCTGGGCGGTGAGCACGTAGGCGTCTTCCTTGCGTCGCCCGAGCAGTTCCTCGGAGTACCTGATGGCCTCGTCCCACTGCCGGCTGGCGATCATCGAGTAGATGAGGAGTACCTCGGTGTAGGCTGACTGCTGGTCCAGTGCGATCTCGGACTTCAGCGTGGCGACCGCCGAACTGCTGCCTCCCGAGTTGATCTCCGCCATGACCAGGCGCGAGAGCAGCAGCTTGTCCTTGGGGGCCAGCTTGAGTGCTTCGCGGAAGGCGACGACCGCCTCCTCCACATCGCCTTGCGCGAGCAGGGCGTTGGCGCGCATGGACAGGACCTGCGGGTCGCTCTTGCCGGCGTCACCGGTCCGTTCCAGGGTCTTCAGTGCCTGGTCGTTCTTGCCGCGGCGGATCTGGATGTCGGCCAGCAGCTTCAGGCCCGGGACGTAGTCGGGCGCGGCGCCTATGACCGATTCGAGCATCTCCTCGGCCTGCTCTATCCGGTTGGCGCGATACAGCAGCACCGACAGGTAGAGCTGGCTCATCGTGTGCTTCGGCGAGCGGCTCAGCACCGCCCGGAAGCTGTCGATGGCGCGCTCGGTCTTCCCGGCCTGGAACAGCGTCACGCCTTCATAGTAGTTAAGGATCGGGTTCTGGGCGGTGAACTTCTTCTTTGCATTGACGATGAGCGCCTCGGCGGCGTCGAAGCGCTTGCGGGTCAGTTCGACCCGGACCTTGCCCACCACGGGCTCGACGCTGAAGGGGTTGATGCGCTCGGCGCGCTCGAACGCGGCCACCGCGGCGTCGAACCGATCGGCGCCGAGATTGAGCTCGCCGTCGAGGTACTGTGCATCCGGATCGAAGCCATTCGCCGCCAGGCTCCGGTCGAGAAAGGAACGCGCTGCCGCCGGGTCGGCACGCCGCGAGGCGAGGAAGGCCAGGCCGTACAGTGCCCGCGCGTGCTTGGGCTGCAGTTCCAGCGCGCGCCGGAAGGCGCTGTCGGCAGCCTGGGCATCACCGAGCGATGATTGCGCCTCGCCGCGCAGCACGAGCAGGTCCGCCGAGGTATCGGCGGCACTGTTGTCGTCCAGTCGCTTGATGGCCTCGCGGGCCTTGCCGGTCAGGATGAGCGCCCGCAGCAGGGTGGGCTCGGCTTCCTCGGGCTTCATCCCCAGTGCGAGTGCCTTGTCGAGTTCGGCGCGGGCAGCCTGCCCGTCGCCCATGGCGGCGTACAGCCGGGCCGTCATCGACCGCGCCTGGAGGGAATTGGCATCGCGCTGAAGCGCGGCCTTCAACTCGATCGTGGCGGCACGCAATTCTCCCTGGCGTTCCAGGTCGGCCGCCTTGGAAAGATGCGCGGAAATCGATGCCGCGTCATTACCGCAGGAAGCAAGCAGCAATCCGGCCAGCAACCCTGCCAGGCGCATTCCGGCGCGGCGTGCCTTGGGCGGATCCATTGCCGATCTCGACATCGTTCTCTCCCCTGATCAAAAGTGGTGCCAGTCTATCGTGCGGCGGATGCCCGCGGCGCGCGCGCGCATCCCCCGAAGTTGATCGGGTGCACGAAGATCGCGTCGGAGCGCGGTGGCTAGGGCAAGTTCCATGCCGCGCGTCGACGTCAGGCGGTTCGTGAGGCCGCGCGGATGGCCGCTCCAACCCCATGCGTCAAAATGACTGAATCAATGAGTTATCTCCGGCGGCGATCGCCTTCGGAGCCGCCGGGAGACGATTTCTCGGAATTTTTACATCCGCGCAGGCGGTAAATAAAATCCATAAATACAATGCGATACCGCTCTCGGTCGTGGGGGCGGCGGAGACGCCGAAGGGCGCCGCAACGGCCGACACCCGAGACGCTGTCAACCGTTTTTACATCGGCGCCTCTCCGGATCGGGGTCGTTCCCGGGCGGAAATCATTAACTGCATGTATATCAAAAGAAAATATCGCCTTGGCACAAACGCTGCGTACTAAACCAGCGAAGCGGTGCGACGGCCATGACAGGCAGGGGCGCCGGGTAAGACTGACAAGCGAATCAACTTTCAGGAGTTCAGAACCATGAAATACCATTCAATCGCTGCCGGCATCGCGCTTTCGGCCCTGAGTGCCCCCGCGTTCGCCGGTTTCCTGCAGCTCGACTCGGACGGCGCCGCGGGCGGTTTCGCCGCGATGGTCGAATCGATCGGCAGCAGCTTCGGCAACTTGCTGCTCGACGGCGGCATCACCAACGGCGGCGGCGGCACCGGCACGGTGTACGCGCACAATGCGTTCTCGCTGTCCGGCTTCGGCATTCCGGGCGCCGAGTTGACCTTCCTGCTCGAGATGCCGGTAAGCACGGCGGTCGTCGGCTCCGGCGTTGGCGCCCAGCTCGGCATCGTGCACAACGGCACCGCAACGCTGAAGATTTTCTATGATCCGACCGCGGATGCCAGCCAGACTGCCGGCACCGGGTACGGCGCTTCCGGCGGCGGCGTCAAGATCCTGGAAGGCACGGCCACCATCGACGGCACGTTCAGCTTCACGCAGACGTCCGCCGGTACGGTCGGCCCGCTGTCGCTCAACAACGCCACCCCGTCCATCTCGGGCAACGGCTCGGTGCTGCTGAACATCGACTTCGACGACACGCTGACCGACACCAACTACGTGCTGAACAACGTCGATTCGCTGCTCATCGACATGCGCGTCGACAACTCGCTGTCCCTGGCGTTCAGCCAGTCGGTCGGCAGCCAGAACCGGTCGTCCTCGTCGTTCAACGATGGCTTGGTCGCGCCTAGCTTCGGCGCGGACGGCCAGAACGACTTCGACTGCGGCGGCGGTCCGCTCGTGACCTGCGACCTGCAGACGCAGATGAACAGCACGCTGTCGTTCAACTCGGTGCCGGAACCGGCCACGCTCGCCCTGATGGGTGGCGTGCTGACCCTGGCCGGTGGCCTGCGCCGCCGCCGCCTGGGCAAGTAAGCACCGCATCGCAAGTCAGCCCGGCTCCAGGTAGTACTGTGAACGGCCCCCTCGGGGGCCGTTTTTTTTTTGTGGTGACGGCAGCCGCATCCGAGTGCCGGGGCACAGGGAAGAGCCGGAACCATCGGGGAAATGCAGCGTCCATGTCGGTTCAGCCCCGAACGTGCCGGGGCGGGCGGCTCAATTTCGGTCGCTGCCGGCCGATGAATGCACACGCAGCCTGGTACGGCGGCCGGGCTGGCCGGGCCGGGGTGCCTGGCGCGTTCCCGGGCGACGCTCGGGGAATGGACACGGACCGGTATCAATCCTAAACTTTAGCAATGGCAAGTATCTGATTCATCTTCAATGGAAATACCGGGCACACTTGATTGAGAGTCCAGGTTCCGCAAATCGCGTCCGGCTGCACGCGCAGCCGCGCCATCGAGGGGGATTGAAATGGTTTCATCAACGCGTTCGGTCATCCGCGGCCGTTGGGCCGTGGCATTGTGCATCGGCGTCCTTGCCGTGCTTTCCGGCTGCAACACCTTGCCCGCTCCGCGCGAGGACGCCGCCGCGGCGAATGCCGATTTCAACTATCTCATCGGCGCGGGCGACACCCTGAATATTTTCGTTTGGCGCAACCAGGACCTGTCCTCCAGCGGCGTGCCCGTCCGTCCCGACGGCAAGATCACGATCCCGCTGGTCGAAGACCTGCCGGCCGCCGGCCGCACGCCGACCGAACTGGCGCGCGACATCGAAAAGGCGCTCGGGCAGTTCGTGCGCGATCCGCAGGTGAGCGTGACCGTGCATGGTTTCGTGGGCGAACCCTACGAACAGGTGCGCGTCGTCGGCGCGGCGGCCAAGCCGAGCGCGCTGCCCTACCGCAAGAACATGACCGTACTGGACGTGCTGGTCAGCGTCGGTGGCCTCACCGACTACGCCGCGGGCAACCGGGCATCCATCGTTCGTACCGAGGGCGGCACGCAGGCGCAGTACCGCGTGCGCCTGGACGATCTCATCCGCGGCGGCGACATCAGTGCAAACGTGCCGGTCCGTCCCGGGGACATCATCGTGATCCCGGAGGCCTGGTTCTGACAGGCGATCATCCGGCCGGGATTGGCGGCGGGTCGAGAAGGGCGGCACATCGAGCATGAACGAACAAATCCAGTTGCTGCGCAGTTACGTCAGGCGGATCTGGCCGTATCGCTGGACCTCCATCTGCGTTGCGGCGCTGGTGTGCCTCATCGGCTGGGCGGGGGTTTATTCGCTGCCGAACCAGTATGAAGTCAACACCAAGATCTTCATCGACACCCGCTCGATGCTGCGGCCGCTGCTCAAGGGCCTGACCGTGGACAACCGCGTGCTGGAGGATTCGGCGCTGCTCATGCGCCAGACGCTGCTGACGCGCCCGAACCTGGAGGAGGTCGCCCGGCGTACGGATCTCGACCTCAAGGCACAGACTCCGGAACAGTTCGACAAGCTCATCGCCGGCCTGGCCGAGAACCTCAAGGTGGTCGGCACGCCGCGCGAGAACATCTACCAGCTCACCTACGTCCACAGCGACCCCAAGCTCGCCAAGCGCGTGGTCGACGAACTCCTGAACACCTTCCTGGAAGCCACGCTCGGCGACACCCGCAAGGACACCGCGGTCACGCAGAAATTCCTCGACGAGCAGATCACCGAGTACGAGCGCCGGCTGGTGGAGGCGGAGGATCGCCTCAAGGAGTTCAAGCGCAAGAACATGGGAGTGATGCCCGGCAAGAACGGTGCTTCGGAAGAGGATTACTATGGCCGCCTGCAGCGTAACGAGGCGGAGTTGAACCAGGCCCGCCTGCTGCTGAGCGAGGCCACCCATCGGCGCGATGAACTCGCGCGCCAGGCCAGCGGCGATGATGCGGTATTCGGAGTCGCGGACGTACCGTCGAACAGCTCCCCGGTACTGGCGCAGGTCCAGGCGCGCATCGACAAGCTGCAACAGAGCCTGGACGACCTGTCCCTGCGGTTCACGGACAAGCATCCGGACATCGTCCAGATCAAGAACACGCTGGCCGAGCTGGAGAAGCAGAAGGCCGAGGAGGTCAAGCTGATTTCCGAATCCGGAGCGGGCGCGATGGTCGCGGCGGCCAATCCGGCTTTCCAGCAGATCAAGGTGGCGCTGGCCAATGCCGACGCCGAGGTGGCGGCGCTGCAGACGAGGGTCGCGGAGTACCAGCGCCGCAGCGACGAACTGCGCAAGCTCGCCGACACCGTGCCGGAGGTCGAGGCGGAGCTCAAGCGCCTGGATCGCGACTACGGCCTGAACAAGGAACAGTACCTGGAACTGGTCAAGCGCCGCGAGGCGGCCAAGCTCTCCACGGAGGCGGAGAAGAGCGCGGACGACATCAAGCTCAAGGTCATCGAGCCGCCGCGCGTTCCGGTGCTGCCGAGCGGCCCGAAGCGGTTGCAGATGATCTCCGGCGTGTTCGGCATGAGCCTGGTGGCCGCGCTCGCCATTGCCTTCCTGATGTCGCAGGTGTTCCCGCGCATCTACACCACCGAGGAACTCAAGGCATTCACCGGCTTGCCGGTCCTGGGCGCGGTCACGCTGGTGCAGAGCGAGCGCCAGCGCGGCGAGCGGCGCATGGAGCTGGCTGCGTTCAGTGTCGTGTTCGCGGTGCTGCTGGTCTCGTTCGGCGGCCTGATCACCGCCGACCTGATGCGGGTCGACATCCACGGCCACGTGGCCTCACTGCTGAAGGTGCCCGGATGAGCACGATCGAACGAGCGATGCGGCGGCTGCGCGGGGAGCCGGAGCCCGAGAACGAGTCTGCGGCAGGCGCCGGGGACGCGACGGTTGTCGCGACGCCGGACGCATCGGCGCCGTCCGAAGGGGTTCCTGAAACCGCACCTGTGCAGGCGAATACGCCCGCGCCGCCCGCGGTCGAAGTCGAACCGCCGGCGCGGCCGGCCGCCGCGGTCGTCTCCGGGCTGCCGCCGGCCGCGGCTTCGTCGAAGAACTATCTGCACATCGATCTGGAACGGCTGGCCGCGCGCGGGTTCCTGGTGCCCACCGGCGTGGCGGACCGCAAGTCGGAGGAGTACCAGAAGATCAAGCGCCGGATCCTGGGCAACATGGTGCCGGGGATCATGGAGGCGGATGCACCCAAGAACCTCGTCATGGTCACCAGCGCGGTGCCCGGGGAGGGCAAGACCTACACCAGCGCCAACCTGGCGATGAGCCTGGCGGCCGAGCTGGATCGCACCGTGCTGGCGGTCGACACCGACATCGTCAAGAGCGACCTGACGCGGCTGTTCGGCGCCGAGCAGCACCTGGGACTGTTCGACTACCTCTCCGATCCGTCGGTGCGGATCGAGGACGTCATGCTGCGCACGAATATCCCCAAGCTCACGCTCATCCCCTCCGGCCGCACGCAGCACATGGTGACCGAGCGCCTGGCGAGCGAGGCGATGAAGAACCTGACGGTCGAGTTGGCGAATCGTTACCGCGACCGGGTGGTGCTGTTCGACTGTCCGCCCGTGCTGGCGACCACCAGCGCCGTCGCGCTGGCGCCGTCGGTCGGCCAGATCATCGTCGTGGTCGAGGCCTGCAAGACCACCCTGGAGACCATCAAGGCGGCCCTGGGCATGCTTGAAAACGTCAGGATTACCGGCATGATCCTGAACAAGTCGCGCAACCAGCCGCTGACCAGCGACTATTACGGCTACGGCTACGGCTACGGTTACTACGGAAAGAAAAAGCCCTCCTGATGAAACCGGGACGACACCGGCGGAGCCGGGCGCCGCTGAACGCGGCAGCCCCGGCGCTCGCATTGCTGGCGCTGATCCCGGGCACGGTTGCAGCGGGCCAGTGGGACATCACGCCCCGCTTCTACGGCGGGGAGACCTACTCGGACAACATCGGCCTGGATGCGGTCAACCCCCGCAGCGACTTCGTCACCGAGCTGACCCCGGGGATCTCGGTGCGTGGCGGGGGCGCGCGGCTTTCGTTGGACCTGGACTACAACCTGCAGAACCTGATCTACGCCGACAACGACGCCGACAACTCCCTGCATCACCAGCTCCAGGCCAATGCCACGGCGAACGTCCTGAAGGACATCCTGTTCCTCGATCTGCAGAGCCGGGTGTCGCAGGAACTCGTCGACCCGGCGGGGCGCGTTTCGGATTCGAACCTGTCGGTCACCGGCAATCGCGTCAATGCCACGAGCTGGGTGCTGAGCCCGTACGCGCGGCACCGGTTCGGCGGCTATGCGGATGCCGAGGTGCGCTTCAGCACCAATTCGCTCGACATCGATCGCGCGCAGTCCGGTTCCAGCACCTCGGACCACTATTCCTTCAAGGTGCAGAGCGGCCGCGAATTCGTGCGCGTGCCCTGGCAGGTGCTGGTCGATAGCACCAGCGTGGAGCGATCCAACGGCTCGTCGAACAAGTTCGAATCGGTGAACCTGGACGTCTCCTGGGTGTTCAATCGCAAGTACCGGCTCAATGCCACCCTGGGCCAGGAATCCAACTCCTTCCAGTCCCGCCGGGGTTCCGTGGACGGCACCTACTGGCGCCTGGGCGCGACCTGGACACCGAGCCCGCGCACCGAGATCTCCGGTTCCATCGGCGATCGCTTCTTCGGCACCACCTACGCGCTCAATGTCCGGCACGTGCACCGCCGCTGGACGTTCACGGCCGATTACCAGGAGTCGCCGCAGACCACCAATCAGCTCTTCAACTCGCGCCAGCTCGTGCCCTTCGCCGATCCGTTCACCGGCCAGCCGTTCTTCGATGCCGATCTCAGTTCGCGGATCCCGCTGTCCACCGACACGGTCGAGCTCACCGACGAGGTCATCCTGAACAAGCGCATGAACGCCGCGGTCGCCTACAACGGCCGGCGCAACCGCGTGCACGTGCGCGGCTACAACAGCGATCGCACCTTCGAGGCGCGCGGAGGGCAGGAGACCGCGCGCGGCTTCGCCGTCAACTGGTCCCACGACTTCAGCACCCGGTTGAAGGGCGGCCTGACCGGCGCTTGGCAGACGGTGGACACCCAGAACGGCATCACGAACGATCGGATCACGTTGCGGCCGTACCTGACTTACCATCTGAGCCGGCGCGTCAACACGACGGTCGAGTACCTGTACCACGACAACTCCAGCGACGACGCCCGCAGCAGCTACACGGAGAACCAGTTCTCCGCGTTCGTGCGCGCGCATTTCTAGGCGCCGCGCACCCGTGTACGAGGAGTTCTACAAGCTCGAAGGCAAGCCGTTCGCACTGAATCCGGACCCGCGCTTCTTCTTCAAGAGCAAGGGCCACCAGCGCGCGATGGCGTACCTGCGCTACGGGCTGCAGCAGGGGCAGGGATTCATCGTCGTCACCGGCGACGTTGGCACCGGCAAGACCATGCTGGTGAAGAACCTGTTCCGGGAGATCGAGGACCAGCCGGTCATCGCCGCCAAGCTGGTTTCCACCAACCTGGACGACCACGATCTGCTGCGCATGGTCGCGGCGAATTTCGACATCGCCTACGAGGGCCGCAGCAAGGCCGCCCTGCTGCTGGACGTGGAACGCCAGCTCCAGGAGTGCGTTCGGGCCGGCCAGCGGGTGCTGCTGGTCATCGACGAGGCGCAGAACCTGCCGCGCACCTCGCTCGAGGAACTGCGCATGCTGTCGAACTTCGAGCTCGACGGCCAGCCGCTGGTGCAGAGCTTCCTGCTCGGCCAGCGGGAATTCCGGGCGACGCTGCGCGGCCAGGGCCTGGAGCAGGTGCGCCAGCGCATCATCGCCGCCTACCACCTGCGGCCGCTGAACCAGGAGGAGACCAAGGCCTACATCCTGCACCGGCTGTCGACCGTGGGCTGGAAGGACGATCCACAGTTCGATGAACTGGTGTTCGCTGCCGTCCAGGAGTTCACCGGCGGCGTTCCCCGGCGGATCAACACCCTCGTCGATCGGCTCCTGCTGCACGGCTGCCTGGAGGGTGCGCATCGGCTCACGCGCCGCGAGTTCGACGCGGTCGCGACGGAGGTCGAGTCCGAACGTGGTGTCGATCTGCCCGGCGACGAGGGCGACGGCATCGACGACCTGGACCCGCCCGCCGCACCGGCGGCCCCCGTGCCGCGTCGCCAGCCGGCGACGGAGCCCGGGCAGATCGTTCAGGTCCAGCAGCAACTCGCGGCGATGCAGGCGGCGGTGGAGCGGCTCAGCGTCGCGGTCGCGGCCCCGGCCCGAACCTTCGAGGAACCCTCGCCGGGAGAGCGGTCGTGGTGGAAGTTCGCGTTCTTCGGCGCGTTGGGCATCGCCGTGATCGGCATCCTGGCGGTGATCCTGCTGCTCGCGCGCCGATAACCGGCAATGCCGCGGCGGCGTCGCACTGCCGCTGGCGCGGCAATTGCTAACAACGGGCAGTTTCGGCAGGCCTAGCAGGTTTCCAGGCATGAATGGCATTCCGGTCATGAGCGCGCAGGTGGAGCGCGTGCTCATCAACGCGATCACGGTCGACGTGGAGGATTACTTCCAGGTCTCCGCGTTCGAGCCGCTGATCGCGCGCGCCGACTGGGACCGCTGGCCACAACGAGTGCAGGCCAATACCGAGCGCCTGCTGGCACTGTTCGCCGAAGCCGGCGTGCGCGGCACGTTCTTCACGCTGGGCTGGGTCGGCGACCGCTACCCGGCGCTCGTGCGTAGAATCGTCGCCGAGGGACACGAACTGGGCTGCCACGGCTACGATCACATCCGCCTGAGCGACCAGACCCCGGAACAACTGCGCGCTGAACTGCGACGCAGCAAGGACGTGCTCGAGCAAGCCGCCGGCACGTCCGTGATCGGCTTTCGCGCGGCAAGCTTCTCGATCCACGGCGGCAACCTGTGGGCGCTGGCGGAGATTGCCGCCGCGGGGTTTCGCTATAGCTCCAGCATCTACCCGGTGAGCCACGATCACTACGGCCTGCCGCACGCTCCGCGCATTCCGTATCGACCGCGGGAGGCACCGGGGCTGCTGGAGATCCCGATCAGTACCACGCGCCTGTGGGGCAGGAACCTGCCCGCCGGCGGCGGCGGCTATTTCCGCCTGCTGCCGTACCCGCTGTCGCGGGCCCTGCTGCGCCGGATCAATCGCGTCGAGGGTTGCAGTGCGAATTTCTACACCCACCCGTGGGAGTACGATCCGCAGCAGCCGCGTCCGGCAGGCATGCCGTTGAAGACCCGCTTCCGCCATTACGTCAACCAGGATCGCGCGCTCGGGCGCCTGCGGCGACTGCTCGCCGATTTCCGCTGGGCGCCGGTCCGCGAGGCATACGCTTGCGCACTCGGCCAGGATGCCGGAGTGCAGCCGTGAACGCCCAAGGCCTGGCGCGCGCGGACGCGCCGTTCCCGCCATCCAACGAGTCCCAGCGCATGACCGAACCGATGCAGATACGAACCCTCGATGACGCCACCGCGCCGGCCTGGGACGCGTTCGTCGCGGCCTGTCCGGACGGCACCTTTTTCCATCAGAGCGGCTGGCGGCGGGTGATCGGCGATACCCTCGGTCACCGCGTGCATTTCCTCTACGCGCAGGCCGGCGGCGCGATCAAGGCCGTGCTTCCGCTGGCGAACGTGCGCAGCGTGCTGTTCGGCAACACGCTCAGTTCACTGCCGTTCTGCTCCTACGGCGGCGCCATCGGCGAGCCGCAGGCCTGCCGCGCGCTGGAGAACGAGGCGGTCCGCTTGGGCAGGGAACTGGGCGTCGATGCGCTGGAACTGCGCTGCATGCGCGCCAGCGGCGTCGCGCGGCCGGTCAAGTCGCTGTACGAGACCTTTACCAAGCCGATCTCGACGAGCGAAGCGGACAACATGCAGGCGATCCGCAGCAAGCAGCGCAACGTCATCCGCAAGGGGTTGAAGGGCGGGCTGACGCACCGGGTGGGCGGGATCGACGACTTCTATCGCGTGTACGCCGAGAGCGTGCGCAACCTGGGGACGCCGGTGTTTCCCAAGGCGCTGTTCGCGGCCATCCAGGCCCAGTTTCCCGAAGGCACCGAATTCTTCAGCGCCTACAAGGACGACCGGATCGTGGCCTCGTCGATGTTGTTCTACTTCCGCGACAGCGTTTCCCCGTACTACTGGGGCGGCACGCACGCCGCCCGCGCGCTCGCGGGCAACGACTACCTGTGCTGGCAGATCCTGTGCCGCGGCGCCGAACGCGGCTGCACGCTGTTCGACTTTGGCCGCAGCAAGGTGGGTACCGGTTCGTACCAGTGGAAGAAGAACTGGGGTTTCGATCCGCAGCCGCTTGCCTACGAGTACGAGTTGATCCGGGCCAGCGAAGTCCCGAACGTCAACCCGCTCAATCCGAAGTACCGGCTGTTCGTGGAGATGTGGAAGCGATTGCCGTTGCCGGTCACGCTGGTGCTCGGCCCCTGGCTGTCGCGCAATCTCGGCTGACGTGGCGGCCGGTTCGGAAACGCTGCCGTTCGCGCCGCCATTGCCGCCGTGGCGCCGGCACCTGCTGGCGCTGTCCGCGCTGTTCGCCGTGGTTGCCGCGGTGTACGCCGGTACCTTCGCGGGCATGATCCGCATCTGGTCCGGTTCCAGCAATTTCAATCACTGTTTCCTGATTGCGCCGATCAGCGCGTTGCTGGTCTGGGAGAGGCGCGCGGAGATTGTCACGCTGACGCCGTCGGTGTCGCGCCTGGGCCTGGCATTCCTGGCCGCGAACGTGCCGTTGTGGCTCGCCGGGCGTTTCCTGGACCTGTCCGCACTCATGCACATCGCCGCCGTCGGCATGTTGATAGGATCGGCCTGGGCGCTCGTCGGGGACGGCATCGCCGGCCGCCTGCGCTTCCCCCTCGGGTACCTGTACTTCATGGTCCCCGAGGGCGAGTTCATGATGCCCACGCTGCAGGACTGGACCGCGGTGCAGGCGGTGTTCTGGCTCCAGGTCACCGGCATGCCCGTGTTCGTCGAGGCGCGCAACATCACGATCCCCAGCGGCAGCTTCGTCGTCGCCGAGGCCTGCAGCGGCATCAATTACCTCATCGCCACGCTGGCGGTGGGGACGCTGTTCGCCTACCGCGCGTACCGAACCTGGCCGCGGCGCCTGGCGTTCATGGCGCTGGTCGTGCTGGTGCCGCTGGTGGCGAACGGATTTCGTGCCTACGGCATCATCATGATCGCGCACCTGTCCGACTACAAGCTGGCCGCCGGCGTGGATCACATCATCTACGGCTGGGTGTTCTTCGGCCTGGTCGTCTTCGTGCTGTTCATGATCGGCAATACGTTCGCCGACGCCGACGGCGCAGCGGAACACTCCGCGGCAGGCGTGCCCGTCGCTGCCGCGGCGACGCCCGCGGCACTCGCGGCGACCCTGGTCGCTGCCGTCACCGCCATCGCCGTCGGCCCGGTGTTCGCCGTGCGGGCGGATACCGCGATCGACGCGCCCGCGGCGCTTGCCGCGCCGCCCGGCCGCGATGGCTGGATCGGGCCGGCACCCGCCGGCGATCTCCTCGGCGGCGTCTATGCGGGTGCGCCGCAGCGCCTGTTCGTGCAGTACCAGCGCGGCGACGAGCGGGTATTCATGGATGTCGCCTACTACCAGCGCCAGCGCCAGGGTCACGAACTGGTCAATACGGTGACGCGGCCGCTGGCGCACCGGGGCTGGATCGTCGCCGCGGACGAACTGCGCGAGGTGGAACTCGGCACCGTCCGGGCGAGGGTGCGCGAGATCGCCGCCCGCGGCGCGCCGGGCGACCTGCTGGCCTGGACCTGGTTCGACATGCACGGCACGGCCACCGCCAGCGTACTGCGCGCCAAGCTCGCCGATGCCGCTGCCCGGCTCCGTGGCAGCGATCGCGGCGCCGCCGCGGTCACGCTGTATACGCCCGGCGCGGACGATCCGGACGCGGCGCGGGCGCGCCTGTCCGGTTTCGCGCGCGCCTTCGGCACCGCGCTCGGCACCGCCACGCCGGCGCCATGAACCCGGCGCGCCCCCCGCGGCGCCTGCGCGTCGCACACGTGGTGTACCGGTTTGCGATCGGCGGCATGGAGAACGGCCTGGTCAACCTCATCAACCGCCTGCCGGAGTCACGCTACGTTCACGACATCGTCTGCCTGACCGATTTCGATCCGGAGTTCGCGCGCAGGATCCGCACCACGAACGTCCAACTGCACCGGCTCGACAAACGCGACGGTCACGATCCGCGCACGCTGCTGAACATCGCGCTGCTGCTGCGACGGCTGCGCCCGGACATCGTCCACACGCGCAATTTCGGCACGCTGGAAAGCCAGATTGCCGCGTGGGCGCTGGCCATCGCGGCACGCATCCACGGCGAGCACGGTTGGGACATGCAGGACCTGCTGGGGGTGAACCGGCGTCACCGCCTGGTGCGGCGCGCGCTGGCAAGGCTGGTGCATCGCTTCGTCACCGTGTCGCGCGATCTGCAGAGCTACCTGGTGGAATCGGTGGGCATCGACGCCGGCCGGGTGCGGCAGATCTACAACGGGGTCGATACGCTGCGGTTCTCCCCCGCGCCCGCGGGCGCGCCGGCGCACCCGCGATTTCTGATCGGTGCGGTCGGGCGGCTGATGGAGGTCAAGAATCACCGCTTCCTGGTCGATGCATACGTGCGAATGCTGCAATTGCATCCTGAACTTGCCGGCCGGGTCGAACTGCGGATCGTAGGCGACGGGCCGCTGCGCCAGGGGCTGATCGAACAGCTCGACCGTGCCGGGCTGGATGGACGCGCGTGCCTGCCGGGTGCCTCCGAGACGGTGCCCGAGGTCCTGCGCGACCTGGATCTGTTCGTGCTTCCGTCGCTTGCCGAGGGCATCTCCAATACCGTGCTCGAAGCGATGGCCACGGGCCTGCCGGTGATCGCGACGCGGGTCGGCGGCAACGTCGAACTGGTAGTCGACGGTACCACGGGCGCGCTGGTGGAACCGGGGCACGTGGAGGAACTCGCGCGGATGATGGCGCGCTACGCCGCCGAACCGGCGCTGGCGCGCGGACACGGCGCGGCGGCGCGGGCGCTGGTGGAGTCGCGCTTCAGCATCGATGCGATGATCGCCGCATACGACGATCTGTACACGAGCCTGGCGGGCGCGGCCTGAACCGCGAAACAATGGTGCGCACATGTGCGGCATAGCCGGAATCTTCGACACCAGGGGCGAGCGCGACATCGACGAGGCGCTGCTCGCGCGCGTCACCCACAGCATGACCCATCGCGGGCCGGACGAGCACGGCCTGTACCGCCGTCCGGGCGTGGGCCTGGGCCACCGCCGGCTGTCGATCATCGATCTGGCTTCCGGCCAGCAGCCGATGAGCAACGTCGCCGGCACCGTCGTGGTGAGCTTCAACGGCGAAATCTACAATTTCCGCGAGTTGCGCCCGGAGCTGGAGGCGGCCGGCTACGCGTTCCGCACCAACTCCGACACCGAGGCGCTGCTGCACGCCTGGGAGCATTGGGGCGAGCGCTCGGTCGAACACCTGCGCGGAATGTTCGCCTATGCGATCTGGGACGCGCGCGCGGGCAGCCTGTTCCTTGCCCGGGATCGGCTCGGGGTCAAGCCGCTGTACTACGCCCTGCTCGACGACGGCATGCTCGTGTTCGCGTCCGAACTGAAGGGGTTGATGGCGCACCCCGGGCTGGCGCGCGACATCGATCCTTTTGCGGTCGAGGACTACTTCGGCTATGGCTATGTGCCCGAGCCGCGGACGATTTTCCGCTCGGCCCGCAAGCTCGGCCCGGGCGAGACGCTGCTGGTGCGGCGCGGCCAGGCGGGCGCCGCGCAACCGCGCCGCTACTGGGACATCCCCTTCGCGCCGGTGGCCGCGGCGGATGAACCGGCCGTGTGCGAGGAACTGCTGGTACGCCTGCGCGAGGCGGTACGGATTCGACTCGTGTCGGAGGTGCCGCTGGGCGCCTTCCTGTCCGGCGGGGTGGATTCCAGCGCGGTAGTGGCGATGATGGCCGGCCTGCAGTCCGACCCGGTCAATACCTGCTCGATCGCGTTCGACCAGAAGAGCTTTGACGAGACCTCGTACGCCGAGGCCGTGGCGCGCAAGTTCGGCACCAACCACCACGTCGAGCGCGTCGTCGCCGACGATTTCAGCCTCATCGACAGCCTCGCGGCACTGTTCGACGAGCCGTTCGCGGACAGTTCCGCGTTGCCCACCTGGCGCGTATGCCAGCTCGCCCGCCAGCGCGTGACGGTCGCGCTTTCCGGCGACGGGGGCGACGAGAACTTCGGTGGCTATCGGCGCTACAAACTGCACGTGCGCGAGGAGACGCTGCGTTCGCTGCTGCCGCTCGGGCTGCGCCGGCCGCTGTTCGGTGCGCTCGGGCAGGTCTACCCCAAGGCCGATTGGGCGCCGCGGGTGCTGCGCGCGAAGACTACTTTTGAGTCACTCTCCCGTGACACCACCGCGGCGTACTTCCACACCGTGTCGATCTTCAACGATGCGTTGCGCGCACGGTTGTTCACGCCGGCGTTCCGGCGCGAGCTGCAGGGCTACCAGGCGGTGGAGGTGCTGCGCGGCCACGCGCGCGCCGCGCCCACCGACGATCCGCTCGGCTTCGTCCAGTACCTGGACATGAAGACCTACCTCGTCGGCGACATCCTTACCAAGGTCGATCGCGCCAGCATGGCGCACGCGCTGGAAGTGCGCGAGCCGCTGCTCGATCACAAGCTCATGGAGTGGGCTTCGGGCCTGCCGTCCGCGTTCAAGCTCCGCGGCGGGGAGGGCAAGTACATCCTCAAGAAGGCCCTGGAGTCGCAACTGCCGCACGACATCCTCTACCGGCAGAAGATGGGCTTCGCCGTGCCGCTGGCGCACTGGTTCCGCGGCCCGTTGCGCGAGCGCGTGCGCAGCGCGCTGCTGGGCGAGCGGCTCGCCGCCACGGGCTGGTTCGATCGGACGATGCTGCTGCACCTGCTGGACGCGCACCAGTCCGGGCGGCGCGACTACAGCGCGCCGTTGTGGACCCTGCTCATGTACGAATCGTTCCTGCGCCATGCCGGCGACGCCGCCGCGGTGCCGGCGACCGCCGCGGCCTGAGGCGGCGATGTTCCGGATCGACGGCGAGGAGCCCGCGCGGATGTCAGGTACGGTTCTGCACGTATTCGACCATTCGTTCCCGATCAACGACGGCTACGCGTTCCGCTCGGCGGAGATCGTCGGCTTCGAGCGTCGCAACGGCTGGCGCACGGTCCATGTGACCTCCGCCAAGCAGGGTGCGTCGGCGCTCGCGCAGGAGACCGTCGACGGGCTGTCGTTCTCCCGCACGCCGCCGCCGGACGGCTGGCTCGCGCGCCAGCCGGTGTTCGACCAATGGGCGGTGGTCACCTCGCTGCGGCGGCGACTGGATGACGTCATCGCCGCCGAGCGGCCCGACGTGCTGCACGCGCACTCGCCGGCGTTGAACGGGCTGGCGGCGCTCGCGGCCGCGCGCCGGCACGGGTTGCCGCTGGTCTACGAGGTGCGCGCCTTCTGGGAAGACGCCGCGGTGGACAAGGGTGCCTGTCGCGAGGGCGATCTGCGCTACCGCGTGACGCGGGCGATGGAGACCTGGGTGCTGCGGCGAGCGGACCGCGTCACCTGCATCTGCGAGGGCCTGCGCGGCGACATCCTCGCGCGCGGCATCGCGCCGGGGCGCGTGACGGTGGTGCCGAACGCGGTCGACATCGGCCATTTCGGCTTCGACATCGCCCGCGACGACGCACTTGCCGCGCGCTTCGGCCTGCCGCACGAACGCACGCTCGGATTCATCGGCTCGTTCTTCGCGTTCGAGGGGCTGCAGGTTCTGATCGACGCCATGCCGATCATCCTGCGCAGCGAGCCGCAGGCGCGGCTGCTGCTGGTCGGGTCGGGGGTGCAGGACGCGGCGCTGCGCGAGCAGGCGCGGCGGCTGGGCCTGGAGCGCGAGGTGGTGTTCGCCGGCCGCGTCGCCCACGCTGACGTGCAGCGCTACTACGGGCTCGTGGATGTTTTCGTCTATCCGCGCATCCCGATGCGGATCACCGAGCTGGTCACGCCTCTCAAGCCGCTGGAGGCGATGGCCCAGGGCCGGCTGGTGGTGGCCTCGGACGTCGGCGGGCACCGCGAGATGGTCGAGGACGGGCGCACCGGCCTGCTGTTCCGCGCCGGCGATCCCGAGAGCCTGGCGCAGGCCTGCGTGCGCATGCTGCGCGAGCGCGATCGCTGGGCCGACTACCGCCGCGCCGCCCGCGCCTACGTGGAGACCGAGCGCGACTGGGGCGTCATCAGCCGCCGGTACGACGCCGTGTATCGCCAGGCGCTCGAAGGGCGCTGAATCCCGGCGCCGGGTCAACCCCGCCCCAGGCGGGCGCGCAGCTTGCCGGCGAGCATCGACTCCACCCCGGGCGGACGCCCCGACGCGAACCAGAGCGCGACGACGCAGGCGGCGTAGATCGCCGCGCCGGCCGAGCCCGCGGCGGCGAGCTGGAGGATTTCGTGCACCTCATGCCCGGCCAGCGTGGCGACCAGTGGCCGCAGGCACAGGAACATCAGCACCGCGCCGGCGAGCGGGCGCCACAGGCGCGCGATGATCTCCAGGTGCCGCACCGGCATCGCGGTGGTCAGCAGGTGGATGGCGAACGGGGTGGTGACCAGCCCCGCCCAGGTGAGGGCCTTGGCTACGCCGACGACGCCGCCCTGCCACGCGCCGTACGCGGCGGCCGCGGTCGCGAAGCCGAGCTCGACCCAGGTCGACAGCAGCGTGCGGCGCTCGCGTCCAATGGTGATGAGGATGTTGCCGGTCAGCGCGCGGTTCATCGTCCGGGCGGTGGAGTAGAACACCAGCCATGACATCAGCACGTGCGTGCTGCGCCATTTCTCGCCCAGCAGCGCCACGACCAGCGGTTCGGCGATGGCCGACAGGCCGAAGCCGATCGGGATGCAGACCAGGGCGATTGCGCCGAACACGTTGACGAAGGCCTCCGCGAGGCGATCGGGCTGCCCGCGCAGCTTGGCGTAGTTCGGGCCGAGCGCGCGGCCCAGAGGGGCCACGATTTCGTCGTTGAAGGTCGACGCGAGATCGGCGGCCATGCTGTAGCGGCCGACGTCGGCGGTCGACGCGATCCGGCCGACGACGAACAGGTCCACCTTGTCGCGCAGGAACCGGCCGATGCTGATTGGGATGATCGAGGCCGCGAAGACCAGGAACTCGCGCGCGTGCACAAGCCGCGGCTGCGGTCGGAACGGGTGCATCGCGTAGCTCAGGACGACGCCGGCCAGGGTTCCGAACACGTAGCCGTAGACCAGCGCCCAGTAGCTGCGCAGCGTCCAGGCGCAGCCGACGGTGACGAAGAACACCGCCAGCCGCTTGGCGACGTTGAAGCGGAAGTCCAGGGCGAATTGCAGTTCCTTGCGCGCCATGGTCATGCCGATGTTTTCCAGCCCCGCCGCCAGGGCGGCCAGGGCCATCACGCGCACCACCTCCTCCAGGCGCGGTTCCCGGAAGTATGCGGCCCACAGCGGCGCGCCGGCGTACATGATGGCGGCGACCAGGGCCTGCTGGGCCAGGCCCAGCGTCCAGCCGGTGTCGAAGTGGGCCGGCGTCGCGCCCTGCTTGCGGATGAGATGCGCGCTGACGCCCAGGTCGGCGAAGTTGGCCATCATGCCGATGAACAGCGTGCCCATGGCGACCAGGCCGAAGTCGGCCGGCGTCAGCAATCGCGCCAGGATCACCGTGCTGACGATGCCGACCAGCCGCATCGACCAGCGCATGAGCACGGTCCACGCCGCGCTCTGCAGCATCTGGCGGTACATGCCCGGCCCTGGGGTTGGTTCGCTCATGCAGGCATGTGGCGCGGATCCGGCGTCAGGCCCGGCGCGCTCACCGCGACTCCAGGTGCAGTTCGCCGGGCGCCGCCGAGCGCACGACCGGCGGCAGGCCGAGCGTACCCAGCCGGGCCGCGTCGGCGGGATCCGCGGCCACGAACGGCGCCGCGCGATCCCGGGCGCGGATCTCCTCCACGCCGCAGGCGCGCAGGGATCGGAGCCGGCCGTCGTGGCGCCGCAGCCAGATCGCGCGCGCCCGCAGGGTCAGGCCTTCCACGTTCACCGATCCGGCCGCCGCTGGAAACACGACGATCTCGTCTTCGCCGCCGGCACCGCGGACGATCGCGCGCACCGATCCGGCATCCGCGGCGCAGGATTCGATCGAAGCCACCGGCGCGGCGTGCGCCGATTGCAGCACGAACATGCGCATGTCCTGGCCGGGCGCGAACTCCAGGCGCACCTGCGGCGCAGCCTGCATGCTGCCATAGGCGGCCGAGACCCAGCCGCCGCAAGGCGCCAGGCTGCCGCGCAGGATCCCGGGCGGCGCGCCCGGGCTGCCGGGGATCAGGCGCAGCGCATCGGCGCGCAGCCGCGCGATGACGATGCCGTCGGGTGTGGTTTCAAGGGCCACGTCCGCGGCGAACTGCAGGCGCAGTTCGGGCGCGGGCCCGGCCTGCGCCGGCAGCCGGTTCCACACCAGGGCGTACTGGCCGGTCACCGCGAGCAGGCCGCGGGTGCAGTCGCGATAGCAGTTTGTGCTCTCGATGCGCGCCTGGACGAGCGTCAGCCCTGCGCCCGCATGCGGGCCCTGCGTCTGCACGCGCGCCGCGGGCGCCCGGTTGCGGAAGTCGCCCGTGAGCGGGCCGAGTGGATCGTGCGGCGGCAGGTTGAAGCCGTTGTGTGCCGCGGGCCCGGCGAAGTAGGCGCGCCAGGTTGGTCCGTCGTTGTGCAGCGGCTGGGCCTGCAGGTGGCGATAAGTGCAGGTGCCGGCGTCGACCAGGAAGTCCTCCGCGCCGGCGCTGGCGTAAAGCGCGAGCAAATCGGCGTGCATGTGGCCGCCGAAGGCCGGATCGTGCGCCGCGGCCCCGGTGCGCAGCCAGAGGGTCAGGTCCGGGCGGGTATCGTCGATCCGCAGCAGGCCCCCGTGCGCATACATTGCCGGTCGCGCAGTGGTGGCTGCGTGCGCCGGAAGCCGGCCGGGCGCCGCGGCAGCGAGCCAGAACGCCTTCTCCGCATTGGGGTGGGAAAAGTCGGCCTGCCCGACGTCGAACAACGACGCCAGCAATGCGCGCCAGGCGGGCTGCGACCAGCCCGGATCCGTATCCAGCGGCAGCAGCGGATCCTCGGCGGCATTGCCTAACCGCAGCGGCGCGCGGCGGCCGGTGGCGGCGCACTGGAACCTCAGCATGCGTTCCAGCCGCCCGGTGACCCAGTCCGGCTCGGGTGTGCCGCGGCGCCGGCACAGCAGCACGTAGGCAACCGTGAGTTCGCACGCGTACTCATGGTAATGCAGCGAATGCTCGAACCCGGCCCCATCCGGCAGGGTCTGCCGTTCCAGTTCGAGAAGCCATTGCCGCTCGGTCTGTTGCGGATCCTCCGGTGGCGTGGCCAGGTCGGGATACGCGATCTCGAGGTACCAGGCGATGAAACGCTCGGCGAGCAGGTGGTTGTTGGCGACCGCCTGCCCGAGTCGTGGCAGCAGGTAGTCGATGTCGGCGCCGACGATCGAGGCGATGAGGGCCGGCAGCCGGTCCCGCGCATCGCCCCCGGGCCGGTGGGCGGACAGCACCGCGCGGGCCCAGTCCAGTGCGATCAGGCGCTGCGCGACCAGCAGCGTGGTTTCGTACGCGGGCGTGTCCGCGCGGCCGTCGACCGCCGCCACCCAGCCTTCGATGACATCGCCGAACCAGTCCCGGCGCGCCGGGTCGTACAGCGCCGCCAACGCCATCTGCGGCGCGAACGCGAACCGATGCGGGCGGATCCGGTACATGACGTCGCCGTCCACGGCGACGGACGCCCCGAGCCAGGGAAAGCGAGCGTCCAGCGGGGCGCCGCGCGTGCCGTAGATCGGCAGGCCCTCGCGCCGCCAGCCATCCACCAGCGCCAGCGTACGAGTGCGCCAGTGCGGATGGTCGGCGGCGATGCGACGCGCGGCCTCGGCCGCTTCGCCGGGCGTCAGCAGCCCGATCCTCGGCGCTTCCGCCGCTGCACGCGCCGGGGCGTTCCGCAGCCTTGGGACGTAGGGGGGCGGCGCGGGCGCGCGCGCGCCCGGAAGCAATGAGCGCAGCCTTGTCCACATTCGCGCGGTCGGGGATCGATTGGCCATGCGTTGGCGTCAGCAATGGTTAACGGCCGTGCTAATGTGACACGGATACCGGACCGCGCGATTATAGAGGCGCATGCTGCATGACACGGCGGTCCACGGACATGCCGGGCGGCGTTCGGCGTGTCCTGGCGGCGTTATCGGCGCGCGGGCGCGTATTTGAACGACAGCGCCGGCCTTAAAGGCTGCCGGCCGCGCGCCGATACGAGGGTGCGGCGCGGCCGGCGCCGCCGGCGGCCGCTATAATCAGTCATCGCCGCCCGGCGCGATTGGGTTCCGGAGCCGGGCGCGGACGAGGGCGGGCGTCGCGCATGTACGCACGGGGCGCGGACGGTATCGATGCTTTTCTTCCACGTTGGCTTGCAGAAGACCGGGACCACCTTCCTGCAGCAGGCGGTCTTTCCGCTCTGGCGCGGGTTGAACTACATCCCGAACGATGGCCTCGAGCGCCTGCTGCGCATCGATCCGGAGCGCGACTACCTGCTCTCCCGCGAGGGGCTGTCGGGCCAGAACTGGGCCAGCGCGGCCAAGCGCGACGCCAGCCTGAAGCGACTCGCCGAACTGTTTCCGCAGGCGCGGATACTCATCAGTTTCCGCCGCCACTCGGGCTACCTCAGTTCGTCGTACAACCACTATCTCCAGCACGGCGGCACGCTGACCCCGGAGCGTTATTTCGATCTGGCGGGCGATACCGGCTTCATGAAGCGCGAGGACTTCCGCTTCCAGCGCAAGATCGAAACGCTGGAGGCGTGCTTCGGCAGGCCGCCGTTCGTGTTCTTCCTGGAGGAACTCGGCTCCGGCCTGGAAGGATTGCTGCAGGACATGCGCACCTTCCTGCCGGGCGAGCCGCCGCCGGTGGCCGCGATCCGCAACCGGCGCGTAAACCGCAGCGTCGGCTATTATCCGGCCAAGGTGCTGCGCTGGCTGAATCGCCATACACGCTCGGAACTCAACCCCGAGGGTCGCCACGTGCTGAACCACTGGCGCCTGCGCCGCTGGGGGTTGGATCCGCGCACCATCTGCCAGGACTGGCTCGCCTTCCTGCCCTCGCCGCCGATCCTGGACGAGGGCCTGCTGCGCGCCATCGACGACTACTACGCCCAGGACTGGGCCTACGTCCAGGCCTATGCACGCCGGCGAAATTCGATCGCGGATACGACGGTCGACGATCGCGAACGCAGGACCGCGACCGCCTGAAGGCGGCCACGACGTAGCAATGCATTCTCAGGAGTGAATCGACTCATGGCCATGGTGAAGTCACAGATCCGCGAGCACGTGAATCGCATACGCGAGGAACTGAGCCTGCCCGCGGCGGCACGCGCCGAGCGGCGCCGGGATCGGGCCGGACTGCCGGCGCTGGATCCGGGCCGCGAGGCGGTCGTCGGCGCCTGCATGGACTGGCTGTGCCGCGCGCAGGATCGCTCGGCCTCCGCCGACGGCGGCGTCGCCCGCGACTTCAGCCTGATCGGCGGCTGGGCGACGTCGTACCCGGAAACCACCGGCTACATCGTGCCGACCTTCATCGCGATGGCGCAGGCGACCGGGAACGAGGATTACCACCGCAGGGCCCGGCGCATGCTCGACTGGCTGGTGTCGATCCAGTTCGCCGACGGCGGCTTCCAGGGTGGCCGCATCGACAGCCAGCCGCGCGTGCCGGTGACCTTCAATACCGGCCAGATCCTGCTCGGCCTGGCCGCCGGCGCCGCCGCGTACGGTCAATACCGCCCGGCCATGGACAAGGCGGCGGCGTTCCTGCGCGATTCCCTGGACAGCGACGGCTGCTGGCGCAAGCATCCCACGCCGTTCGCCAAGGCGGGCGAGAAGGCCTACGAGACGCACGTCGCGTGGGGACTCCTGGAGGCTGCGCGGGTCGCGCCCGATGCCGGCTACGGCGAGGCGGGACTGAGGAACATCGCCTGGGCACTGACCAGGCAGGCGCCGAACGGCTGGTTCGCCGATTGCTGCCTGTCGGAGCCGGACCGCCCGCTCACCCATACCATCGGCTACGTGCTGCGCGGAGTCGTGGAGGGCTATCTGTTCGCTCGCGATCCGGCCGTGCTCGCCGCGGCGCGGCGCACCGCCGACGCCCTGGCGGGCCTGGTCGCCGCGGACGGCTACCTGCCCGGACGCTGGTACCGCGACTGGCGGCCGGCGGTCGACTGGGTCTGCCTGACCGGCTCGGTCCAGATCGCCCACAGCCTGCTGCTGCTGTTCCGGGAAACGGGCGAGTCGAAATACCGCGACGCCGCCTGCCGCCTGAACGCCTACGTCCGCCGCACGGTGCGGATCGACGGCGACCCGGACGTGCGCGGCGCGGTCAAGGGTGCATTCCCGGTGGACGGCGACTACGGCCGCTTCGAGTACCTGAACTGGGCGCCCAAGTTCTGCATCGATTCCAACCTGCTCGAGGCCGAACTCTGCCCCGGCCCGGGGCGATGACCGCAACGCAACCGGCACGATGAAAATGACCGACATAAAACACGCACAGGAACCGGCCGCGGGCAAGGGACAACCGGCGGATGCGCGTGCGCGCGTCGTCCCGCTCGGCACGCCGGCCCAGCCGCGCCCGCCGTTCTTCGTCGTCGGCGCGCAGCGCTCGGGCACCACGATGCTGCGGCTGATGCTGAACAGCCACCCGCGGATCGCGGTGCCGTTCGAATCGGAATTCCTGCGCCCGTGGGCGGACATCGGCCGCTACGGCGATCTGCGCGAGCCCGCCAGCGCGCGCCGCCTGCTCGAAGCGCTGGGGCAGGATCCTTGGACGAAGAAGGGCGAGATCATCGCCGATCCGGAAGCCGTCCTCAGGCGCCCGATCGCAAGCTACGGCGATCTGCTCGACGCCGTTTTTCGCTGCTACGCCGAGCGCCGTGGCAAGACCCGCTGGGGCGTGAAAACGCCCGGCTACGTGACCGAGCTCGACGCCATCCACGCCATCTTCCCCGCCGGCCAGATCATCCACCTCGTGCGCGACGGCCGCGACGTGGCGTTGTCTTACCGGCAGATCTCCTGGGGTACCCCGCACGTGGCCCGGGTCGCGGACGACTGGCGCATGAAAGTGACGCTCGGGCGAAAGATGGGCCGCATGCTCGGCTCGCAGTACATGGAAGTGCGCTACGAGGATCTGGTGCGCGATCCGGCCGCGCAGCTCGGGCGGATCTGCGAGTTCATCGGCGAGCCCTACGATCCGGCGATGCTGGACTATCACACCCAGGGCGAGCGCGAAATGCCGGCGGACAGCATGCAATGGCACCGCAATTCGGTCTCGCCGCCCGACGAGGGCAAGGTGAATGCCTGGCGCCGCGAGATGCCGCTGGCGGATCAGATCATCTTCCAGGACCTCGCCGGGGATGCGCTGGACCTGTTCGGCTACGAACGCGTTCGCGACAAGGCCCGGGTGCGCGTGCTGCTGCGGCGCCTGTACTACCTGCTCGTCAAGCGATGGTGACCCTGGCGGCCGACGCCGCGGCGCCGGCGCCGCGGCCGCTGTCGGTCGCCTTCGCGGCCGACGTCGAACCGGTGGACTGGGACGCGCGCGTCGCGCGCTGCGGCGGCGGCTTTTTCCAGTGTCACGCCTACGCCCGCTTCGAGGCACGCCGTGGTGCGCGCCCGCTTTACATCGCAATTGACGCGCCCGGTGCGGGGGAGGTCGGCGTGGCCGCCGCGGTGCTGGCGCGGCCGCGCTGGTGGCCGTTCTCGCGCTGGTGCGCGACCGCGACCCTGGGCTCGCTGCCGGCGCTGCGTGCCGGCAGCGGCGTGGACGCCGTCGTCGCGCTGCGCGCGGTCGAGTCGGCGCTGGCGCGGATCGGCGTGTTGCGCATCCGCATAGCCGGCTTCGATTGCCCGCACAGCGCTGCGGTGCTCGCGCAACTGGGCTATGCGCCGGGTGCGCGATCGGAGTTCTACGTCGATCTGGAAGCGCCGCTGGCCGAGGTCGAGGCGCGGTTCAAGGGCGCCAGGCGCACCGACATCCGCAAGGCCGAAAAGCTCGGCGTGTGTACGGGCGTCGAGACCGGCATCGAGTCCTGGGATCTGCTGGACCGGTTCGAACGCGAGTCGCTGGGCCGGCGCGGCGTGGCGATCGACGCGGACGGCGAGTCCGCGGCACGCGCCTGCCACCGCCTGCTCGAACCCGCGGGCCGCGCGCTGCTGTTCGTCAGCCGCATCGGCGGCGAGCCGGTGAACGCCGCGGCCTTCGCCGTGTTCGGGCGCCGTGCGTATTACCTCTACAGCGGCTCCTCCGCCGCCGGCAACCGGGCGGCCGGCCCGGCGCACCTGCTCTGGACGGCCATGCGCGAATTCAAGGAACGCGACATCGGGGTGCTGAACCTGGGCGGAGTGAAGGATCCGGCCGACGACGACGATCCGAACACCGGGTTGTTCCGTTTCAAGCGCAACTTCGGTGCCGAGGTCGTCGCGCAGCCCGGCGGCGTGCGCGAACTGCCCGGCCCTGGTGCAGTCCTGGACGCGCTGATGCGCAGCACCAGGCGCGCGCTGCGGGCTTGACCGTGCAGGCCCTTGCGTCGCGGCTGGCCACGCTGCGCAACGCGTTCTACGACGTGCCCTGGTGCGTTCCCGCCTGGGGCTGGCCGGAACTTCGCGTCACGCTCGCCTGCCTGGGCGGCGGCGCCGTGCAGGGCGATTACCCACGCCAGTTCGCCGCCGCGGTCGGCATGCGTGCCGGGGTGGCGAACGCATTGCCCGTGAACCGTGGGCGAACCGCGATCACGCTCGCCCTGCGCGCCTGCGCGGCCGGGCCCGGGGCCGACGTGGTGCTGCCGGCGTATTGCTGCCAGTCGGTGCTGGAGGCGGTGGTGCGCGCCGGTGCGCGCCCGGTCTTCGCCGACATCGACGCCAGCGGCCATGTCTCACCCGCGACGGTGGCCGCGGCGATGACTTCGGCCACGCGCGCGGTCATCGTCGCGCACCTGTATGGGGGCGCGGCGCCGGTGGATGCGATTGCCGGCGCATTGGCCGGCACCGGCGTGGCACTGATCGACGATGCCGCGCAGTCCTTCGGCGCGCTGCGCGCCGGCCGTCCGGTCGGTGCGTTCGGCGATTTCGGCGTGGTGAGCTGCGGCCCGGGCAAGGCGCTTGCGGGCGCGGCCGGCGGGGTGCTGCTCGCGCGCGACCCGGCAGCGCTGGATCGCGCGCGCGCGGTACCGCTGGCGCGCCCGGCGGCCGCCGAGGTGCTGGCGCGCACCGCCTCGTTCTGGGTCTGGCGCCGCTGGCGGCGCTATACGCTGGCAGCCTCGGTGGTGTTGAACCGAGCCTTCGGCTGGCGCGCGCGCCTGCCGAACGAGACCGAGGCCGTGCTCAGCAACCTGGAGGCCGGGATTGCGCTGGCGCAGCTTCGCGCGCTGGATCGCAATGCCGCGCTCAGGCGCGAGAACGGGCGTCGCCTGCTCGAACACCTCGCGCCCCTGGCCGAGCGCGTGCTCACGGATCTGTCTGCCGACGGCGTCGCCACCAAGCTGGCCATCGTCCTGCGGCCGGGCTTGGGCACGGCGGCCGATTTGATCCGCCGTCTGGCGCGTGCGGGCATCGAGTGCCAGGGAGGTTACGAACCCGTCTGTCCGGACGATGCCGCCATGCGGGCCCGTTTGCCCGCGACGTTCGATCTGGCCCCGCGCGTCGTCTGCCTGCCGATCGAATCGGCACTGCGGCAGCCGCAACGACTGGCACGGATCGCGGCCGGCGCCTGAGCTACGATGGCCATCCTGCGCGCGCTGGATCGCACCGACCTGCCGCACGTCGCGCAGATGCGCCGGCGTTGCTTCGATTATCACCGACTGGCCGATGTAGAGGCGCAGGCCACCTACTTCGACGACCTGTTCTTCGGCAATCCGTGGTTCGATCCCGACCTGCCCAGCCTGGTGCACGCCGAGGCCGACGGCACGATCACCGGTTTCCTCGGCCGCGTGCCGCGGCCGCTCGTGCTGGACGGGCGCGCGCTGCGGGCGGCGGTCTTCACCCAGTTCATGGTCGATCCGGCCTGCCGCGGCAGCGGCGCGGGCCGGCGCCTGGTGGAAGGCTTCTTCGCCGGTCCGCAGGATCTTTCGTTCACCGACGTCGCCAATGCCGCCTGCCGCCGGGTCTGGGAGAGCGCAGGCGGCGTGACGGCCTGGGCGAACAGCCTGCAGTGGACGCGCACGCTGCGACCGGCCGCGCTTGCGCTGGGCAGCCTGCGCCGGCCGTGGCTCGCGCCGGCGGCGACGCTCGCGGACGCGCTCGTGCGGCGCCTCCCGGGGGACGGATATCGCCCGGCAACCGGCACGTCGAACGTGCGCGAGGTGCCTTGGCGCGACCTGCCTGACCTGCTCGCCCGCTGCACGCCGCAGTACGCACTCAAGCCCGCGTATGGGGAGGATGCGCTCGCCTGGCTCGAGCGTCGGGTGACCGAAGCCGAGGGCCGGGCCCCGGTGCTGCGCGCGGTCCTGGATGCGTCCGGCGACTGCGCCGGGTGGTTCATGTACTCGCCGCCGCCGGGCGATTACACCGAGGTGCTGCAGATCGGCGCCCGCGCCGGCGCCGAACGCGCGGTGGTCGACGCGCTGTTCACCGACGCCTTCCGTGCCGGCGCGTCGCGCCTGCGCGGCGCGCTCGCGCCGCCGCTCGCCGAGGCGCTGTGCGACGCAGGCGCCGTGCTGCGCAGGCGCGGTTCGTGGATGCTGGTTCAGGCGCGCGAGGCCGCGCTGGTCGATGCCTTCCTGCGCGGACGGGCGTTCAACTCGCGCATCGACTGCGAGTGGTGGATTAGCTGCTGAGGGTGCGCGAAGCCGCAGGCAGGGCGTTGGCGCGGCCGCCGCCGTAGGCGGGCGCGGGCTCGGGCACCTGGCCGGCGACGTGGCGGCGCACGATGTGGTCCGTCACCGCGACCGCGGCGATGATCTGGTAGTAATAATCGAAGTACGCCAGGCCCAGGAAGGCGCCGCCCACGGCGAAGGCCACCGCGGTGTATTGCACCATGCGCGCCAGGTCCGCGGCCCACTTCAGATCGGGATCCCCGCGCGCGCGCGTGATGATGCGGCTGGTCGCGCGCAGGGTGTTGAACGCCAACGCCAGGAACAGGATGAGGCCGATGTAGCCGTGCTCGCCCAGGATCTGGAAGTAGATGCTGTGGACGTCGCGCGGCTTGTCCGGATCGATCTTGGCGTAGAGCGAGAAATTGCGCGCGTTGAAGGTGTCGAAGCCGCCGCCGGTGAGATTGTTGTTCGCCACGCCGATGGCCACGCCCCAGGCATTCAACCGCCCGCGCGCGGAGCCGTCGTTCTCCTCGGGGTTGTCCTGCAGCGTGGCCATGCGGTCGTGCCATTTCTGCGGCATGAACGCCAGCGCCGGCGGCAGAAGCACCAGGACGGCGAGGATGAACGCGAACCGGTGCCGGCTGCGCAGGGCAACCACGGCGATCAGGGCGAAGCCGGCCAGGAAGGCGCCGCGCGAATACGAGCCGATGACCGAGAATGCACACAGGACGATGGCCGCCACCAGCCCGCGCCTGATCCACTTGTTGGTCGCCTGCAGCTGCAGGTAGCCGAGCAGCGGCATGGTCATGAGCATGGTCAGCGCGGCCTCGTTGTTCGGCTCGAAGAACGAGCCGGGCGGGCCGCTGGTCGGGTACTGCCCGCCCTTGAGGATGGTGAACAGTCCGCCCTTGACGCCGAAATAGCCCACCGAGCACACCATCACCCACATCATCAGGTGCACGCGCTCGCGCGTGTTGATGATCATCATGATCATCAGCGTGACCGCCATGATCTTGAAGATCTTGGTGAACTCGGCCCAGGCGCTGTCCGAGACCGGGTGTACCGCGTGGCTGATGCAGAACCACAGCAGCAGCAGGATGAAGGAGGTGACGATCGGGCTCTGCGGCAGCTTCTTGTTCTCGTTCGAGAACAGGAAGCCGGCGATCAGCAGGGCGCCGACGATCGCCGCGATCGGCGCGTTGTACAGTGCCCAGCAGTAGCGGTGCGGCGCCATGTAGGCGATCCAGCTCCACACCAGCACGCCGTAGAACGGGCGAGCAAGGACGAACGGCAGCGACAGGCCGATGAGGCCGCCGAGCACGATGTCGCGCAGGCCCATGCCCGATCCTCAGCCGCGCGCCGGCGGCGCGGGATTGTCCCAGCGAGCGATCATGTCGAAGCGCCGATCATGCGGCCGCGCATCGGGCGCGGGCAAGTAATACATTGTTGAACAGCTCCCATTGTCCGCGGCTGGCACCGTCCCAGCCGAGCGTGGCGCCGTGCCGCCGGGTGGCCGCGCGTTCCGGCGCCTCCCGCAGCAGTTCGCCAATCGCGGCCGCGAATGCCTCGCCGGTGCGCGCCCGCACCAGGCGGCCCGCTTCTGGCACGCAGACCACCTCCGGAACGCCGCCCACCGCGGTGGCTACCACCGGCGTGCCGCAGGCGATCGATTCCAGGACCACGTTCGGCATCCCCTCCCGGCTCGACGCGAGCAGGGTGACGTCGGCCGCGCCGTAGTACATCGGCAGTTTCGCGGCCGGAACGTAGCCCTCGAATTCGACCCGTGCAGCGACTCCGAGTTCGTGCGCCAGTGCCCGCAGGCGCGGTTCCTCCGGGCCTTCCCCGGCCACGACCAGCACCGCCTCCGGCAGCCGGGCGAGCGCGCGCAGCAGGACGTCCACGCCCTTGAGCGGCACCAGGTGGCACACCGTCAGCAGGACCTTGCGCCCGGGCCAGCGCGCGGCACGCATCGTTGCCGCATCGGCGCCCGGCGCGAAGCGTTCGAGGTCCACGCCATTGCGCAGCACGACGATCTTCGCGCGCGGGATGCCCAGGTCCGCGATCGCGTCCGCGAGCGCGGTGCTGACGGCGACGATCGCCGCCGCGCGCCGTGCCGCGGCGAGGATCTGCGCCCGCGGCAGGGCATGGCGGGTATACAGATTGATGTCGCTGCCGCGCGCCGTGATCACCACCGGCAGGCCCAGGCGCCGGCCAATCAGCGTCGCCGCGACGCCATCGGGGTAGAAGAAATGCGCGTCGATGAGATCCACGCCGCCGGCCGCGGCAAGCTCGCGCGCGACCGGCCGTTGCAGCGCGGCAGCCATCAGCGTCGGGGCCAGGGACATGCCGATCTTGGGCAGTACCGGGTAGCGTGGGTGCCAGCACGCCAGCCCGTGACGCTGCTCGCGCGCGGGGACGTTCGCGAAGGTTGCATACTGGCCGAAGCGTGGATTGGCGCTGGGGAACCACGGCACCGGTGCGCACACCCGCGCCGACACCGGATAGCGCGCGACCAGCTGGCGCAGGCGCTCCTCGACGAACAGGCCGTGGTACGGCTGCGCCGCGTTCGGATACAGCGATGAAAACAGCAGCGTTCGGATCGGCCGTTCGCCGCGCGGCGCCCGCGCGTTCATCGCGCCGCGCCGATGCGCCGGCGCAGCGCGCCCGCCGAAAGCCAGGTCCCGTACTTGGCGAAGTAGTACGCCAGGCCCTCGGCATGGCGCAGCGTGAACTTCGACAGGCGCTTGCCGCGCGAAATTTCCTGGGCGTCGTGGACCGCGGACACGGACGGGTCGTAGACGATGCGCCAGCCGTCGAGCCACAACCGCACGCAATAGTCGACATCCTCCGGCGAGTAGAAGATGCGCTCGTCCAGCAGCCCGGTGCGCTCGACCGCCTCGCGCCGCAGCAGCCAGAATGCGGAGATGGCGTACTCGACCTCGCGCACCGCGGTTCCGGGGTCGCGGCCGGCCTGGGCTTCCATGCGCTTGAGACTCGTGAAGCGCGCCAGCTTGCGCGCCAGGGTCGGAAAGCAGTCGGTGGAGATCTGGAACCGGCCGTCGGGGTAGATCAGCCGCGGGACCGCCAGGCCGATGCGCGGGTCGGCCTGCATCAAATCCGCCAGATGCGTGATTGTCGCTGCGGGCGCCTCGGCATCGGAGTCCAGCACCAGGATGTAGCGCCCACGTGCCTGTCGCAGCGCCATGTTGCGCGACACCGTGGTGCCGGTGTTGCGGTCGCAGAATATCGGCTCGATGTTCGGGAACTCGGCCGCGAGTGCGCGCAGGATGTCGGCGCTGCCGTCGCGCGAGCCGTTCTCCACGACCCGGACTTCGCAGGGCCGGCCGATCGCCGCGATCGACGCCTGCAGGCTGCGCAGGCAATGCTCCAGGTAGCGGCGCGAGTTGTACGACAGGATGACGGCGGTCAGGTAGACCTGGGTGGAATCGTCGGTCGGGTTCATGTTCCGGTCACGGGGCTCGGGCCAGTTGGATCGGCGCCAGCGTATTGCGTGCCAGCCGCAGCAGGAAGCGGCCGCGGCTGCGATCCCAGGGGGTGAAGCGCGGCAGTTGGAAACGGTCGGCACCGGCGCCGGCCGCGCCCACCGCGGTCGACATCGCCGCGCCGTAGCCGGCCTGGCGAACCAGCGCGATGTCGCGCGCGCCGTAATCGGTATCGGGCTTGCCGTTCGGGTAGGCGAACAGCACCGGCGCGCGGCCGGTGAGGGCCGCGAGCGCGTCGCGGTTGGCGGCGATCTCGGCGCGCGCGTCCTGCTCGGGCAGGCGGGCCAGGATCGGATGGGAATGGGTATGGCCGCCGATCCCCATGCCCGTTCTCGACAGCGCACGTACCTGATCCTCGTCCAGCATCGGCCCGCGAACGGCAGGCGCGGCCGCGAGCAGTTCGTCGGCAATGCGTTCGCGGCGCTCGGGCGGCTCGTATTTCAACGCACCCAGGAGCTTCATCGCCGCCGAACGCCGCGCCCCGGCGTCGCCGATCGAAAACGTTCCCAGGCCGTGGTGCTCCAGAGACAGCAGCGGCCCGGGTCCGTGGCGCACGCCCTCGATGACGCGGTCGTTCCACATCATGCCGCCGGCCACATGGCGGGTGGTGAGGAAGAACGTCGCGTGCAGCCCGTGGCGCCGCAGGATCGGCACCGCGCAATCGAGGTTGTCCGCGTAGCCGTCGTCGAAGGTGATCGCCAGCGCACGCGGCGGCAGCCGCCCGTGCGCCAGGGCCGCGATTGCGTCCTCGAGCGGCACGACGTTGAACGCCGCGCCCACCCAGCGCATCTGGGCGTCGAATCGCGCGGCATCGATCTCGTAGGTGCGCATCGGATCGGGCTCGGCGAGCACGCGGTGGTAGATGAGGACCGACAGCCGCGGGCGCAGGCGATCGAGCAGGCCGATTGAGCCCCGCGCCAGGGCTGCCGATAGATCTCCGGTGCGCTCGCCGTTCAATGTCGGATCACCCTGTCTCGGGACCGGGTCGGCACCGGCGGAGGCGGGTGCCCGCGGTCCAGGTACGAATCGATTCGATGCCATCGGCTGCAGTGTTCGTTCCCGCGCGTCGCAATGATGTCGCGCAATCGTAGGCGAGTATAACGGCTGTCATGCTAAAGTCTTGATGATGAGGGATATCTTCGGATGGGTGGGAGCCGGTGCAGCGGGGCGCGACGCGCCCGCGGTGCTGCAGGCCATGGGCGCGTCCGCGTCGGGCGCACGATGCATCGCCGGCCAGGGCCACGCGCTCGCCGGGCCCGAGGGCCGGGTGCATGCCGAAGGCGACGGGCGCTTCGCGTGCGCGGTGCTCGGTCATCCGCGCTGGAGTGATCCGGTGCGCATGGAAAACGCCCGGCGCCTGGGCGTGGCCGCGGTGGTCGCCGCCGAGTATCGGGCGCGCGGACGGGATTGCCTGCACGAGGTGCTGGGCGATTTCCTCATTGTCCTGGTCGACGGCGAGTCGCTGTTCGTCGCCACCGACCGCTTCGCCACGCGCCAGTGCTACTACGCGCAACACCCGGGCGGAGTGGTGTTCGGCACCCGGCTGGCGGGGTTGCGGGCCGGGCCGGTGCCGGTGACGGCGATCGATCCGCAGGCGATCTACGACTACGTCTACTTCCACTGCATTCCCAGTCCGCGCACGATTTTCGCCGGGGTCGCCAAGATGCGCCCGGCAGAGCGGCTGGAGTACGCGGCCGGCCGGCTGGACGTGCAGACCTGGTGGCTTCCGGACCTGCGTGCGCAGGAGGTGGTCGACAGCGGCGCGCTCAAGCAGCGGTTGCTCGATACGCTCGAATCCGCCGTGCGCGAATGCGTCGACGGCGAGGAGATCGGTGCCTTCCTGAGCGGTGGCCTGGACAGTTCCACGGTTGCCGGGATGCTGGCGCGGGTGCGCGATCCGGCGCGCACCTTCACGATCGGATTCGACGCTCCGCAGTACGACGAGTCGGCGTTCGCCGCCATCGCCGCGCAGCATTTCCACACCCGGCACCACGTGCGCAGGCTCGTGCCCGACGACGTGGTGGAAGCCTTCCCGCGCATCGTCGCGCACATGGACGAGCCGTTCGGCAATTCCTCGGTGGTGCCGACCTACTTCTGTGCAGCCGAAGCGGCCGCCCAGGGCGTGACGACGCTGCTCGCCGGCGACGGCGGCGACGAATTGTTCGGCGGCAATTCGCGCTACGCGCGCCAGCAGGTGTTCGAGGCCTGGTACCGGGTGCCCGGGTTCGCGCGCCGGCTGGGCGAGTCGGCGCTGCTGGGCACGCCGCTGCAGGGCTGGCCGCTCACGCGCAAGGTTTCGCGCTACGTGGAGCAGGCCAGGGTCCCGCTGCCGGACCGCCTGCAGAGCTACAACTTCCTGCACCGCTTCGCGCCCGAGCGCGTGTTCACGGCGGCTTTTCTCGGCCGCGTGGACCAGGATGCCCCCCTGCGCGCCTGGCGCGAGCGCTACAACGAGCCTGCGGCCGGCGGCTCGTTGAGCCGGATGCTGTACCTGGACTGGAAATTCACGCTGGCGGACAACGACCTGGTCAAGGTCACTTCGATGTGTGACCTGGCCGGGGTCGAGGTGCGCTACCCCATGCTTGCCGATCCGGTCGTGCGCCTGTCGCTGGTGGTCCCGGATCCGTTGAAGATCCGCCGCGGCCAGCTGCGCTGGTTCTACCGGGAGGCGATGCGCGGGTTCCTGGCCCAGGCGACGCTGGACAAGCGCAAGCATGGCTTTGGCTTGCCGTTCGGGGTCTGGATCCGCGACACCGGCGAGTTGCGCCGGATCGCCCACGACGCGGTCGAACGGCTCAAGCAGCGCGCAGTCCTGGACCCGGTCTTTCTCGACGAGGCCGTGTCCATGCACCAGTCCGACAGCGCCGCGTACTTCGGCGAGCTCATCTGGATTCTCATGGTACTGGAGACCTGGCTCGACGGCCGCGGGCTGTAAGACAGCCCGCGGGGACGGATCAGGGGGTGGTCGCGGGTGCCGGTTCCGCGCCTTGCGGTGCCGGATCGGCCGCGGCGGACGGCGCCGCGGGCGAGGTGCCCGGCGCACGCGGAGTGATCTCGATCCCGGCCGCCTTCAACTGCCGCCGCAGCCCCGGCAGCGGATATCCGCGGCCGTACACGATCTCCGCGTGGCGGCGCGCCTCCTCCTTGTTGCCGAGCTTCAATCGCGCCAGGCCCAGGTTGTAGCGCGCATCGAGCATGTTCTCGTTCAGCTTCAGGGCGTCCTCGAAGGCCTCTGCGGCTTCCTTGTGCCTGCCGTTGGAGGCCAGGTGCACGCCGTAGGCGGCAAACAGCTTGGCGTCGGAGGGGAACATCTGGAACGCGCGCCAGAAGTAGCAGTCCGGGCTCTGCAACCGCTCCAGGTGGCCCTCCATGGATTTCTTTCCCGGGCGGCGCGCGTAGCGCGACGCTGCGAGCAGGGCGCGGTAGTGATTCGGGAACCGTGCCAGGGTATAGGTCACGTCGCCGATCGGATCGGCGGTGGTGTTGCCGCGCTGCAGGGCCTCGACCTGGGGCGTGAAATGGTAGCGTTCGACGATGTCGATTTCCTTGACGGTGGACTTGGAGTAATCCTTGGGCGAGAAGCCGTGGCCGGCGTAGCTGTAGGGCAGGCAGGCGCCCTGCTCGATGCGGGCGCTGGCGCCGTGGCAGGCGCAGGCGAGGGCAAGTGCCGCGATCGTGCGGGTTGCATGCGTGGTGAATTTCACGGTCGGCATGGCAATCGTCCCGTTCGCTGGTGGATCGGATGCCAGAGCCCACCGGTGGCGGGCGCGGCTGTCACACAATTATACGGTTCCATCGCGCCCGGCGTTCAAGCGCGTGAAGCGCAACGCGTTCGCGGCACCGTGATCGTGTTAACTTTGTGCGTATGCCGCCGACTTCACCGCGCCCCGTCATTGCGAGGCGCGGAGCGACGAAGCAATCCACGCGCCGCCGCCGGCATTCAGGCCGCGTGGGTCGCTTCGCTGCGCTCGCGACGACGAACGGGCGGTTCATGGCCGCAATCGGCCGGACCCAGGTCCGGTTCGGGCTCGCGACGACGAAGGCGCGGTTCAAGTCCGGGCGCCGCGCTCACGATATAGGTGCACTGCAACCGCGGCGGTTCACACCGTGCGCGATGGAAGACCGATGAAGCTCGAAACCCGAACCTGCCGATCCGTGAGTGAACTCGACCAGGCCGCACGGGCCGTGCTCGATGCCGGCGACATCTGCTCGGGCGCGCACTGGTTCGGCGCCTTCGAGTCGATGATCCTGCAAGGCGCGCCGGCCTGGTACCTGACGGTATCGATGGACGGCGAGCCGGTGCTGGTGCTGCCTCTGATGCAGACCACTTCCGGGCGGCTCAAGCTGCGCACCCTGGCCGGCCTGGGCAACTACTACACCACGCTCTACCCGCTGCCGTACCGCCGCGATCGACTGTCCGGGCCGGCGCTGGCGGAGGTGATGCGCGCGGCGGTGGCGCACCTGCGCGAACACATGCGCTGGGCGGAGATGATCGAGTTTCGTGCCCTCGATGCCGCGGATCCGGGCGTCGCGGCCCTGTGCGCGGCGCTGGCCGAGGCCGGTTACGCCGCCTCGCAGTTCAACTGCTTCGGCAACTGGTCCGAACCGATCACCTGCACCGGCTTCGACGAATACATGCAGGCCCGGCCCGGCGAACTGCGCAGCACGTTCAAACGCAAGGGCAAGCGGCTGCAGAAGGAACGCCAGGCCCGCTACGAGGTACTGAGCGCCGCGGATGAACTCGATCGCGGCTTCGCCGCCTTCGAAGCGGTGTACGGCGGCAGCTGGAAGCACGCCGAACCCTATCCGGACTTCATCCGCTCGGTGGCCCGGGATCTGGCGGCCCGGGGGCGCACGCGGCTGGGCACGTTGTACGTCGACGACGCGCCGGCCGCGAGCCAGCTCTGGTTCCTCACCGGCGATTGCGCCGGCGTCTACAAGCTCGCGTACGACAATCGCTTCGCCGAGTACTCGGTGGGTACCCTGCTCATGGGGCACATGATCCGCCGCTTCATCGACGAGGAGGGCGTGCGCAGGCTCGACTTCATGATGGGCGACGACCGCTACAAGCAGGATTGGGCCACCGTGCGCTGCGAGCGCGTCGGCATCGAGGCCATCAACCGCGCCACGGTGCGCGGCCGGCTGCTGTGCCTGAAGCGCGGCTGGGAACGCCTGCGGCGTTCGGGTGCGGCCCCGGTCGCGTCCGCCGCCGGCGGCTGACGCACCGGTACCGGCAGCGCGGATCGCGCCGATGGCAGGCAACCGCCGCGCGCTGCTCATCGCGTATCACTACCCGCCAATCCAGGCCAGCAGCGGCGTGCACCGCGCGCTGACCCTGTCGCGCTACCTGCCGCAGTACGGCTGGCCGGTGGACGTGCTCACCGTCACCCGCAACGCATTGCTGGAGTGGAACCCGGCGAACGAAGCATTGATCCCCGACGCCGTCGAAGTCGTGCGTGCCTGGGCGCTGGATACCCGCCGGCACCTGGCGATCGGCGGCCGGCACCTGGGGTGGATGGCGATTCCGGATCGTTTCGTGAGCTGGGTGCTGCCGGCGCTCGTCGCCGGGCTGGCGTACGTCGCCCGGCGCCGGCCGTCGGTACTGCTGTCGACCTATCCGATCGCCTCCGCGCACGTCGTGGGCGCGCTGCTGCACCGCTTGACCGGCCTGCCCTGGGTCGCGGATTTCCGCGATCCGATGGCGCAGGAGGGCTATCCGCCCGATCCCGCGACATGGCGGGCGTTCGCGCGCATCGAGCAGCGGGTATTCCGGGACGCGGCGCGCGTGGTGTTCACCACCCCCGGCACGCTGCGCCTGTACCGCGAGCGCTATGCGCACGTGCCGCCGGAGCGGCTGGTGCTGATCGAGAACGGCTACGACGAGGACATCTTCGTCCAGGCCGAGGCGGAACTGCCGGCGGCCACGGCGCAGCCGGGCGCGCCGTACCGGTTCCTGCACAGCGGGCTCATGTATCGCAGCGAGCGCGATCCGAGTGCGTTCTTCGACGCCGTGGCGCAATTGAAGCGCGACGGCGCCGTGAGCGCGCAGCGGGTGCGGTTCGTGCTGCGCGCGAGCGGGGACGAAGCCTATTACGGCGAGCGCCTGCGCGCGCTCGGGATCGACGACTTGATCGAACTGGCACCGGCCATCGGCTATCGCGACGCGCTCGCCGAGATGCTGCGCGCCGATGCGCTGATGTTGTTCCAGGCCACGAACTGCAACGACCAGATCCCGGCGAAGTCCTACGAGTACCTGCGCGCCGGGCGCCCGGTGCTGGCCTTCACCGATCCTGCCGGCGACACCGCCGGGCTGCTGCGGCGCGCGGGCGTGGAGGCGATCGCCCGCCTGGACTCCAGCGCGGAAATCGCGGCACTGCTGGTACGCACGCTCGATCAACTCGACCGCGGCGCGGTCGCGCGGGCCGACCCGGCGGTGGTGGCGGGCCTGTCGCGTCGCGGGCGCAGCGAGCAGATGGCGCGCGTGCTGGAGGAGGCGGTGCGATGAGCGGCCGCGCGCGGCGGGCGTCGTGGTGCGCGGTGCTGGCGCTGATCCTGATCCGGGGCGCGGCAGCGGTCGAGCCGGACGCGGTACGCAAGTCCGGTTGCGCGGCGCAGTGGTGCGCAATCGCCGGCTCGCGCCTGGATGCGCTCTACGATCCCGGGCTGGACGGCGAAAAGGGTCATTTTTCCGCCATCGTCCGCGCCTGGGGCGGCGCGGCCGTGGTCGGCGGGCGCCTGCTGCTGTGGGGCGGCGGCCATGCCGACAGCGCCAACAACGGCCTGTTCGCCTTCGATCCGGCGCTCGGCTGGCAGCGCCTGACGCGGCCGAGCCCCTGGCGCGACGCCGACGCGGCGGCGCAGACCTATGCCGACGGCGCGCCCAAGGCACGCCATACCTACGGTAACCTGTTCGGACGCGGCGCGGCGTTGTACAGCCTGGGCGGATCGATCTGGAAGAGCGGCGTGCTCGGTCCGCCGCCGGCGTTCTGGCGCTGGGACGGGCACTGGCAGGCGCTTGCCGATCCGCGCGACGCTTCGATGCGCTACCACATGGCCAATGCCTGCGCCTATGACGCGCGGCGCGACACCGGCTGGTGCCAGACCGCTTCGGCCGGCCTGCTCGGCTACGATTTCCGCGCCGGCCGTTGGACGCGCCACGGCGCCGCCGGCGTCGCGCGCAGGACGCTGGTGGCGGTGCCGGAGCGCGATCTGCTGGTCCTTGTGGGTGCCGGATCCGTGCAGTTCTACCGCATCGATGACGGCGTTGCCGCCGCGCTGCAGGCCGCGCCCGCGCACGGCGCGCTCGTCGGCCTGAGCGGGCGCTCGCCGGGTGCGCTTTGGGATCCGGTACTGCAAAGGGTCGTGGTCTGGCGCGACGATCGCGGCGTCGACCGGCGCACCGTATTCACCATCGATCCGCAGGACTGGTCCGTACGTGCGCACGCGGTCGGCGGTGCCGAGCCGCCGCCCGGCGCGGTGAAGGGCACCTACGGGCGGTTCGCGCTCATCGGTGATCGCTACTACCTGGTCAATGACACGGGCGCGCCGGTCTTCACCATGCATCGCGATGCGCTCGGTGCCGGCGTGACGCAGGATCCGCCGCACACGGGCGCGGACGTGCAGGAAAACTCGCGAATCGAACGCGGCGATCGCAGCGACGCTGGCGACGAAGCGCGCGACCGTGCCCGGGGCGCGCGCGAACCGCCGCCGCAATCCGGTCCGGGCTGGTATCAGGAGGATGAATTTTGACCAAGCACCTGCCGCCGCTGCTGCTGTTCGGCATGCCGCGCTCGGGCACGACCTGGGTGGCCAAGATCCTCGACAGCCACCCGGACACCGAGTACCGCCACGAGCCCGACTCGGGCACCGCGTTCCTGCACCTGCCGCTGTACCCGGGGCAGGAGGATCAACCCGCGTTCGACCGCTTCCTGCCGGCGTTCATCGACCGGCTCTGGCGCGATCGCGACGTGGACGTGCTGGGCAAGCTGCCGCTGTTCGCCAAGTCCCACCGTGACGGCCTGCGTTTCCAGGCCTTTCGTGCCAACGTGGTCCTGAGCAAGGCGGCCGGGCGCGCCGGCCTGCGGCTGCCGGCATTCGGCTATGGGTCCCCGCGCGCGGGGACCACGGTGCTGGTGTGGAAGTCGATCGAGTCCGTCGGCCGCCTGGGCGCGATCGTGCACGCGCTGCCGGCCGTGCGCGCGCTGTTGCTGCTGCGCCATCCGTGTGGGTTCATCGCCTCGGTGGATCGGGGCGAGGAGAGCGGCAAGTTCTCCCACCACGAGGCCTCCAGTGCGGATCGCGGCGTATTCGAACTGCTCGCGCGCACGCCGCAGGCCCGGCGCCGGGGGCTCGACCTGGATGCGCTGATGGCGCTGCCGGCACTGGATCGTCAGGCGTGGCGCTGGGTGCTGGCGAACGAGAAGGCCATGGAGGAGATCGACGGCCGTGCCGACTGCATGGTGGTGCGCTACGAGGACGTGTGCGCCGATCCGGCGTCGCTGGCCCAGCGCATGCTCGGCTTCGCGGGCCTGGCGGTCGGCGCGCAGACGCGCGCGTTCCTGGAGTACAGCACCTCGGGCGAGGATGCCGGCTACTACGCGGTCAAGAAGGATCCGCTGGCGGCGGCCAACAAATGGCGCGAACGCATGCCGGCGGCCGACGTCGAACGGGTGCTGGCCATCGTGCGCGACACCCGTCCGGGCAGCGTCTTCGCCTGAGCCGGCGGCTCAGGGACGCAGCGCGAGCGGCACGTCGATCCGCAACGGCCTGCGCGCGCCGCGCGCGGTCAGTTCAATCACCAGTGCCACGCGCCGCCAGCCGATGGCCTCGCTGACGGCGATGGAACTGGCGTTGGTGATCCAGATGCGGCTGTACAGGCGTGCGAAGCCGCGTTCGCGCATCGCCAGCGCGGACGCGCGCTTGAGTATCCTGGCCAGGCCGCGGCCGCGTGCCTCCGCCAGCGTATAGAGGTGTACCGACTTGGCCTGGTCCGGGCGCAGCGTCCAGAATCCTCTTCGCCGGGCATAAGCCTGGCCGAACCAGTACCACTGCACGCACAGCAGCCGGCCGTCCTCGAACAGGCCGAAGCCGGCGCTGTCTTCGCCGCCGTACCAGGCCTGCGCGCGCATCTCCTCATCCGCGGCTGCCTCGACCTCCGCGCGCAGCAGCGCGCGGAACGTGTACGGCGCCGGATCGACGCCGGGCAGTCGATCCAGGTCCAGGCGGTAGATCCAGTACAGCGCGTAGCCCGACAGCAGCCGGCCGGCCAGCGCCTTGAGCAGGTTCTTCATCGCCGTGGGCGCACGGCCCGATCTCAGCCGAACCTGCGCAGCAGGCGCTTGAGCGGCCTGCGCAGATCGTGCCGGTCCAGCAAGGCGCCGGTACCGCGCGAGAAATCCTCCATCAGCGCGTGGGCGCGGACGGCGGCCTGGATGCGTGCGCCGGCGCGCAGGCAGTAGATGGTCGCGCAACGCAGTTCGCCGGTGGCCAGGGTGGACTTCTGCTGTCCCTCGCCCTCGGTGAAGTCCAGTAATCGGAAACGACGCTCCTCGAACAGCGATTGCAGGGCACCCCAGTGCAGCACGGTCCCCGGCGACCACGAGGCCCACTGGGGATCGTAGCCCAGGTACTCGTAGACCAGGATGCCGTCGATCGCCGTCAGCAGCAGGAACGAGATCGGTGCGCCGGCCGCGAACAGGATGAAGCCCCGCACGCCGTCGCGGGCGGCGGCCTGCACGAGCCGGTCGCGGTACTGCTCGCTGCCCGGCAGCCCGGAGTCCAGCAGCCGGGACTGGTAGGTCTGTGCCGACAGCGACGCCGCGATCGGATGGAACTGCGCAATCTGTTCCGGGGAGGCGTACGTGCGCAGGTCGATGCCGCCGCAATGCTTCTGGAACCTGCGGACCTTGCGCTCGATGGTGCCGCGGGTCCTGGCGCCCAGGTGCGCGCGATAGCCGGCGAAGTCCATGCGCAGGTCCACGTAGTGGCGCTGGTACTGCACCGGCGTGTAGAGCAGGAAGCCGCCGCTGCGCTCGATCCGCGGGCGAGGTTCGCGGATCGGCCAGCCGCGCAGCAGGTAGCCGTCGAGATCGGCGGCCAGCGGTTCCGACGGCGGAAGCTGCCAGGCCTGCCCGGCATCCACGGCGCCGGCGCCGATCTCGCAGGCCAGCAGCGCCAGCGGCAGCCGCGCGAGGGTCAGGTCGCTCAGCTGGAACTTGAGCCACTGCCTGCTCGTGTGCCAGGGGCGAATCATGCTCATGCGAGCCGGCTCCGCATCTGCTCGCCGATGCGGCCGAGGGTGGGCCACAAGCCGCAGCGCAGCGGGACCTCGGCGCCGCCGACGGCTGGGGCTGCGCCGAAATCGGTGGTCCGGAACCGATCGCGGTTGCGGGCCAGGAACTCGATCAGCCCGTGGAAGCGCCGCAGCGCGATCGGATTCGCGTGCCGGCGGTGCCGGTCGAGCAGGTCGAATGAATGCATGACGATCACGAAGTAGCGCCATCCCTGCCGCCAGGCGTCCTGCAGCGCCTGCGCAATCTCGCGGGCGGAGGCGGCATTGAGCGACGCGGGGCGAACCCGTCCCAGGCCGTCGCCGAAGCAGCTCACCGGGAACTCGATCACGCCACCGACTCGCCGCGGCTGCTGCATCGGCGCGGCCGGTTCGATCGCGCAGTGGGGCGAGGCCGCGTGATAGCTCGAATCGATGCCGATGCCGTTGGCCGCCACCGCCGGAAGGGTGGCGTCGTTGGCGCCGAAATTTCCAGCCCTGAACGCGCGCAGCGGCCCGGCGCCGGCCCGCGTGAGCAGGTCCGCGCCGGCGGCGATCAGGATCCTTTGCTCCGCGCCGCTGAACAGGTTCAGGTGCTGGCGCTTGCCCTGCGGCGCCGCCAGCAGCGGCTCGATCGCCTCGTCGACCCACTCGGTGTGCAGGTGCAGTTCGACGGGCTGGCCGCCTTCGTGCACCAGTGCGACGATCTCGGCCAGGCGCTCCTGACCGAACCGGGCCGCGAACAGCGGCTCGACGAAGTACACCGCGCGCAGGTCGTGCGCGCGCAAGGTGCGCAACTGGTAGGGCAGGCCGAACTCACCCTCCGGCGTGCGGCCGTGGATGTAGCGTGCGAACGCATCGTCGAACTGGCGGTCGATCGCGGCCCAGTCGTCGCACCAGATTTCGGTGTCGACGGTGATCAGCACCTGGAGGGGCTCGCGTTCGATCATGCGCGCTTTGCGGTCCGCGTCATCCATTGTCGTTTACCGGCGCACATCGCCCCGCCCGGGCGCGCGATCGGTCCTGATGCAGCGCGGATGCGGGGTTGCGGGTACGCATCCGCGGCGAACGGCGATCGCACGGCGGCGCCGATCGCCTCGGGGCGGCGACCGCGAACGTCATCCTCATGCGGGCATCCCATCATACGCGCGGTCGAAGCCGGATTGTCGTGGGTTGGCGGTGCCGGGCTGCCGGGCGCGGTGCCGGCCGCGTGCTAAACTTCGCGCCCGCGGCGATTTCAAGAACCGCGGCCGGCCGGCCGCTAGCATGTATCGGCCGCACCGCATCCGATCCCGAGGCTCGATACCCGCATGTCAACGCAGGATAAGGTGATTCACATTCTGAAACAGGTCCTGGCCATCGGCCCGCGTGCCGATACCTTCTCGGCGGGCACGGTCCTGCTCGGCGCGCTGCCCGAGTTCGACTCCATGGCCGTGGTCAATGTCGTGGCCGCGATCGAGGACGAATTCGGCATCGTGGTCGGTGACGACGAGATCGACGCCAGCGCGTTCGCCACGGTCGGCGCGCTCGCGGCGTTCGTGGAGGGCAAGCTCGCCGCCTGATCGGCGCGGACGCGCGTGTGACGACCGGTAACGATACCGTCCCTGCCGCAGAGGCGGCGGTGGCCATCGACTGCGAGGGCGACACGATGATCGGCATCGTGCACGAAGCCGGCGTGACGGCGCGCACGGGCGTCGTCGTCGTGGTCGGCGGCCCGCAGTACCGGGTCGGCAGCCATCGCCAGTTCGTCCTCCTGGCGCGGGCACTGGCCGGCGCGGGCATTCCGGTGCTGCGCTTCGATTATCGCGGCATGGGCGACAGCACCGGCGCCGCACGCGATTTCGAGCGGGTCGCGGCCGACATCCGCCATGCGATCGACGCCTTCTGTGCCCGCCCGGGCGCGCCGGGGCGCGTCGTTCTCTGGGGCCTGTGCGACGCCGCCTCGGCGCTGCTGATGTACGGTTGGCAGGATCCGCGCGTGGCCGGCATGATCCTGCTCAATCCCTGGGTGCACACCGAGGCCGGCGAAGCCCGGGTACGGCTGAAGCATTACTACCTGGGCCGGCTGCGCTCGGGCGAGTTCTGGCGCAAGCTCGCCAGGCTCGACCTGGACTTCGCCGATTCCCTCGCCAGCCTGCGCCGCTACATGCGCGCGGCCCTGGCGCGCGGCCGCGTGGCGGCGCCCGCCGAAAATGCCGGGCCGTTCACCGCGCGCATGCTCGCGGGCCTGGAGCGGTTCCGCGGGCCAGTCGGCCTGGTCCTGTCCGGCAACGACATGACGGCCGGGGAGTTTCGCGATCTGCTGCAATCCGCGCCGCGCTGGCGTGCCGCGCTCGAAGCGCGCCTGCACGGGCGCCTGGACGTAACCGATGCAACCCATACGTTTTCCTCGCGCGCCTGGCGCGAGGAGGTGGCCGCCCAGTCGATTGCCTGGGTCAGGGCGTGGGACGCGGCGGCATGATCCCGGCCCGGCGCACTGCGCTTGCGGGGACGCTCCTGGCGCTCATCGCGGCGAATCCAGCCGCGGCGCGCGTCTGGCAGGTGGGGCCGACGCGCGAGCACGGCGCGCCGAGCGCGGTCGCCCGGCTGGTGCAGGACGGCGACACGGTGGAGATCGACGCCGGCACGTACCCGCGCGACGTGGCGATCTGGACCGCATCCCGGCTCACCCTGCGCGCCGTGGGCGGACGAGCCACGCTCGACGCCACCGACACCAAGCTGCCCCAGCGCAAGGCGATCTGGGTCATCCGCGGCAACGACGTGCGGGTCGAGGGGATCGAGTTCGAAAACGCCCGCAGCCCGGACAGGAACGGCGCCGGCATCCGCGCCGAAGGCCAGGGACTGACGGTGAGCCGCTGCTTCTTCCACGACAACGAGTCCGGACTGCTCGCCGGGCAGATCGCCGGCAGCGATATCGTCGTGGAACATTCCGAGTTCGCCCGCAACGGCCATCGCAACGGCCAGGCGCACAGCATCTACGTCGGCACGATCCGCAGCTTCACGCTGCGCTTCAGCCACGTGCACCACGCGGTCGTCGGCTCGCAGGTCAAAAGCCGGGCGCAGGTCAGCCGGATCCTCTACAACCGCATCATGGACGAGGCAGACGGCCAGGGTAACTACAACATCGATCTTTCCAACGGCGGGCGTGCCTTCGTCATCGGCAATCTCATCCAGCAGGGGCGGCGCAGCGAGAATTCGAACATGATCGCCTTTGCCCCCGAGGGCGCAGACAATTCAGTGCAGGAGCTGTACGTCGTCCACAATACCCTGGTCAACGACATGCCGCGCGGACGGTTCGTCATGAACCGCGCCGAGGTGCCGGCGGTGATCTACAACAATCTCTTCATCGGCGCCGGCGAGGTGACCGAGGGCCCGGCGCTGCTGCGGGGCAACGTGCTCGCCCAGGAGCGGGGCTGGCGGCGGGTCGTCATGGGCTGGTTCGGCGACGAGTCCACGTTCGGCGGGGTGCCCGGCAGCGGTGCCAATCGCGTGGTCGAAAGCCCCGGGGTGCGCGGCCTGATGCGCTACGACTACCGCCTGCAGCCGGATTCCCCCGCGATCGACGCCGGCGTCGACCCGGGTGACGTCGACGGCCAGGCGCTGGCTCCGGACCGGGAATACCAACACCCGCTGGACGGTCGGCCGCGGCTGCGGCGCGGTGCCCCGGATGCCGGTGCGTTCGAATTCGATCCGGGCGCCGCGACGGCGCGCGATCGGGCGCGGTAATGGCGCCGCGGCCGCTGTTCGTCGCCGGTGCCGGCGGGCCGTTGTTCTGCCTCGCGCACCAGCCGCCGGGCGGCGGCGCGGGCCGTGGCCTGCTGGTCGTGGCGCCGTTCGCGGAGGAACTCAACAAGTCGCGCCGGCTGCTCGCGCTCACCGGGGCGGCGCTGGCGGACGCCGGCTGGTGCGTGCTGCTGCCGGATCTGCAGGGCACCGGCGACAGCGCCGGACTGTTCGAAGACGCGACGCTGCCGGGCTGGTACGCCGATCTCGACGCCGCGGAAGCCTGGATCCGCGCCCAGGGCTGCGAGCTCGAGGCCGTGCTCGCGGTGCGCACCGGGGCGCTGCTGGCGGCGTCCTGGTTGCGTGCGGCAACCCGGCGTTCGCGCCGGCTCGTGCTGTGGCAGCCGGTGGGTTCCGGAGAGTTGTTCCTGAACCAGTTCCTGCGCCTGCGCAGCATGGCGTCGCGGCTGGCCGGCGCCGACGAGCCGGTGCAAGGCCTCATGCGCAGGCTCGAAGCCGGGGAATGCGTCGAGGTCGGCGGCTACGCGCTCGGGCCGGCGCTCGCGCGCGAACTCAGGACGATGCAACTGGCGGCGAACCCGCCGGCGGCGGATCGGGTCGAATGGCTGGAGTTTTCCGAACCCGCCCGCGACGAGCCGGCGGCGGCCTCGAGCGCCGTGATCGCGCGCTGGCGCGAGGCCGGCGTGGACGTACGCTTTCGCGGCGTGGCCGCGGAATCGTTCTGGGCCACGCAGGAGATTGCTGCGCCTGCGGCGGTCGTTGCCGCCACGGCCGCGGCGCTCACGGACCCGTGAACCGGAATCGGAAGAGGAAAGGACGCAGCCCATGCGCAAGACGACGTTCCTGATCGCGGCCTGCCTGCTCGCCCTGCCGCTGCACCTGCCGGCGGCCGACACCGCCGCCGCGGCGCGCTACTACGAGGACGGATTGAAGCGCTTCGATGCCGGCGATTTCGACGCCGCCGCCATCCAGCTCAAGAACGCGCTGGCCAAGGACCCGGGCCTGCTCCCCGCGCACGTGCTCCTGGGGCGGACGCGGCTGGAGCAGGGCAAGTCCGCGGAGGCGGAAAAGGAGTTGCTGCTGGCGCTCCAGCATGGCGCCGACCGGCAGCAGGCGGTACCGCTACTCGCCAAGGCCTACCTGGCCGGGTTCAAGCATCGCCAGCTGCTCGACGAACTCAAGCCGGAGTCGGTCAGCGGCGCTGCGCGGTTCGAGCTGCTCGTGCTGCGGGCGCAGGCCCAGATCGAGCTCGACGAGATCGGCCCGGCGCGCGAGCAGCTCGCCGCCGCGGCGCTGATCAATCCAGGCAGTCCCAAGCCGCTGGTCGGCGAGGCGATGGCGGCGCTGCGCAGTGGCAATACCCAGGCAGCCGACACCGCGATCGCGCGTGCGCTCGAGCTCGACCCGGCTGAAGCGGAGCCCTGGAACGTCAAGGGCTCGATCCACCATATGCGCGGCGAACTCGCGCAGGCCGCGCAGGCCTATTCGAAGGCCATCGAGCTCCAGCCCCGGCACCGCGAGGCTCGGGTGGCGCGTGTGGCCGTGTTCATCGATCTCAACCGCGATCGGGACGCCGAGGCCGACCTGGTCTATCTGGCCGAACATTACCCGGAGGATCCCCGGCCGGCCTACCTGCGCGCCCTGAAGCTCGCGCGCGGCGGCGACATGGACGGCGCGCGCTCCAACATGGCCGAGGCGGCCGGCATTCTCGACCAGCTCGCGCCGGACTTCGTCAATCGCAACGACCAGCTCCTGATGCTCGGCGGCATCGTCAATTTCAGCCTGCAGAAGCCGGAGCGCGCGCGCGAGTTCCTGGAGCGCTACGTGGCGCGCAACGGTACCGCGGTCGGCGCGCTGAAACTGCTGGGGGCCGTGCACCTGCAGCTCGGCACGCCGGACAAGGCGGTGTCGGTACTGACGCCCGCGCAGCAGCTCGCGCCGGCCGACCCGCACGTATTGACCCTGCTGGCCAACGCCTGGATGGCGCTCGGGCGCTACGAAAGGTCGGCGGCGCTGCTCGAGCGCGCGGCCGCGTCGCCCGCCGCGGGCAGCGACATCCGCTCGGTGCAGGCGGTGAACCGGTTGCTGCGCGGGGATACCGACGCCGCGCTGTCGAGCCTGGATCGGATCCTCAAGGACGATCCGAAGCAGGCGCGCGCATCGCTGCTCAAGGCGCTCGCGCACGTGCGGCGCAGCGAGTTCAGGCAGGCGCTCGCGATCGCGGACGCCCAGCTCGCACGCCAGCCTGGAAACCTGACCTGGCAGAACCTGCGGGCCTCGGCTTTGAACGGCATCGGCGACCGCGCGGGCGCGCGGGCGCTGTACGAGCAGATACTGCGTGCCGAGCCGGCCTTCCTGCCCGCGGCCGTGAACCTGGCGCGGATGGATGCCGCCGACGGCAAGCCGGGCGCGGCGCTGCAGCGCCTGAAGGCCCTGCTCAAGAGCCGGCCGAAGGAACCGCTGCTGTACATGGAGCTGGCGCGCTTCGAGGACGGGCGCGGGCAGCCGCGAGCCGCCATCCAATGGCTGGAACAGGGCCGCACGGCGATCGACTCCGACATCGAGCTGCGCATCTTCCTGACCGACCTGTTGCTGCGGGTGGGCGAGACCGAACGCGCCGCGCGCGTGGCCTGGGAGGTGCAGGCGCGGGCGCCGGATGACCTCACGGTGCTGGACTCCGTGGTCCGCGTCCAGGTCGCGCAGGGGCAGAAGGATCTCGCCCGGGTCACGCTCAAGCGCATGGCGGACCTGGCTTCCTCGGATACCAAGTGGCTGTACGACATCGCCATGCGCCAGCTCGCGGTCGATGCCGGCGGCGACGCGCGCTACAACCTGGGCAAGTTGGTGCAGGGGTCGCCCGAGTTCCAGCCGGCCTGGGTGGCGCTGATCGAGCTGACGATAGGCCAGCGCAATGCGGCGCGCGCCGCCGAGCTGATCCGGGACTTCCAACAGCGCTGGCCGCAGTCCGCGGTCGGCCAGCGGCTGCATGGCGACCTGGCGCTCATCGGTGGCGATGTGGAAAGTGCCATCGAGCGCTACCAGATCGCATACACCCGCGAGCCGGGCACCACCCACGCCGTGGCCCTGGGGGCGGCACTGGTCTCCGCGGGCCAGGCGCAGAAGGCGAGGACCCTGCTGCGCGAGTGGGTGGCTGCGCACCCCAGGGACGTCGCCGCGATGCATGCGCTGGCCGAGGCGGAACTGGCCGCGGGCGACCGCGCGGCCGCCACGGAAATCTACCGCCGGCTCGTGGCGCTGCGCCCCCAGGATGCGGCCGCCTTGAACAACCTGGCCTACCTGCTGTCCGAAGCGGACGATCCAGCGGCCCAGGGCTTTGCCGAGCGCGCCCACAAGCTCGCACCCGACGACCCCTCGGCAAGCGACACGCTGGGCTGGATCCTGGTCCGGCAGGGCAAGGCGGAAGCCGGGCTGCGGCTGCTGCGTGAGGCACAGGCCCGCTCGACCCAGTCACCGGCAATCCGTTATCACATCGCGGTTGCGCTCGACGCGCTCGGGCGCCGGGACGAGGCCCGGCGCGAGCTGGACAAGGCGCTTGCCGGGGATGCCCGGTTCGCCGAGGCCGAGGCGGCACGCAAGCTGCGCGCGCGGCTCGGGCCCGGCGGTTAGTCGGCCGTTTTTACACTTTCCGCCGCGATGGGAAATACTCCCAATGAAAAAAACTGTCAACCGTATGTTTTAAAAAGAAATTATAAGGCGTGGCATCTGCTTTGCACCGTAATGAACAAAGGCATGGTCGAGCGCTCCCTGGCGCTCGTCGCCGAGTGCGAAACCGGATACCGCCCGCGGTCGGGGCGAACAGGAAAAACGTAATGAAAACAAAACACTACCTCGTTGCAATCGGCCTGTCGGTGGCCTCCGCCGGTGCCATGGCGGACCTGCGCTGGACCTTCACGACCTCGGGGCTCGGGGTCTCCAGCGGCGCGACTTTATCGAGTTCTTTACAGTTCGCCGGCCGCGACACGGTCAGCAATGCGCTTTCGGACGCCAATTGTGGCGTAGCGCCGGCCGTCGGTTGCGTGAGCGTGAAATCGTATGCCGACACGGTTACCGGCGGCGATACGGTCGCCGTGCCGTGGGGCGGCACGGCGTCCCAGAACAAGCTGTTCCAGGCCAACACCAAGGTGTACAGCGGCGGCCTGGGCGTGCAATGGGTCAACCCCGGTGCGAACGGCGTGCTCGGCGGCACGGGCTCCAATGCCGACACCTTCGAGAGCACGGCCGATCCCGAGCACACGATGGATAACTGCGGAAACTACAACGCCACCACCGGCGCGTGCTCGACGGGCAGCAACACCCCCGAGGATTCGCTGCTGTTCTCGTTCTCCGATCTGATCGCCCTGAAGGAAATCTCGATCGGCTACTACCGGACCGACGCCGACATCACCGTGCTGGCCTGGACCGGCCCGGGCGCACCCACCGTCGACGGCAAGACCTATGCCTCCAACGACGCCGTGGGCGGTTCCAGCGCCGGCCTGATTCCCTCGGGCTGGACCCTGGTCGGCAGCTACGCCAACCTGCAGGACACCGGCATGAAGGCGACCATCACGCAGAACACCGATGCCGGCAGCGCGAACGACATCAAGTCGAGCTACTGGCTGATCGGCGCCTATAACTCGCGCATAGACAACCAGGGCTGGACCGACAACAACGACTTCATCAAGCTCAGCAAGCTGGTCGGTGCGATCGTCACCCCGCCGCAGGGGCATGCGCCGGAACCGGCAGCCCTGGCGCTGATGGCGCTCACCCTGCCGCTGCTGCGCCGCCGCGGGCGGGCGGGCCGCGGCGCCTGACGCTTCCGGCAGAGCATTGCTTCGAGATGACGCGCCGGTGACCCCGGCGCGTTTTTTTTTGCGGCTATCCGCGCGCCTGGCGTTGCGGATCAGACCAGGACTTCCAGCGCGTCCGGATGGCTGAGGAAGGCACGCGGGCTGGCGGTCAGCCCGTAGGCCCCGGATTGCAGCACGACCACGAAATCCCCGACCTGCGCCAGCGGCAGGTCCATCCGGTCGGCGAGGATGTCGAGCGGCGTGCACAGCGGGCCGACCACGTTCACGGTCTCGCGGTCCGCGGCATCGCAGCGGTTGCCGATGAGCACGGGGTAGTTCTTGCGGATCACCTGGCCGAAATTGCCTGAATTGGCCAAGTGGTGGTGCATGCCGCCGTCGCACACCAGGAAGACCTGGCCCTTGGAAACCTTGCGGTCCACGACCCGGGTCACATAGATTCCGGCCTCGCCGACGATGTACCTCCCCAGCTCGACGACGACTGCGGTCGAACCCAGGGCCTCGCGGACGCGCGGAACCCAGCGCGCCAGGTTCTCGCCGATCGGGCGCAGGTCCAGGCTGCGGTCGCCGGGAAAGTAGGGGATGCCGTAGCCGCCGCCGATGTTCAGCATCCGCAGCGGCCCGGGGGCGGACTCGGCCAGGCGGAAGGCGAGTTCGAAGGTCTTGTCGTTGGCCTCGAGGATGGCATCCGCGCGCAGGTTCTGCGATCCCGAGAATATGTGCAGGCCGGCGAAGTCCAGGCCCAGTTCGCCGATCCGCTTCAATGCCTGCGGCACCCGGTCGGCGTCGATCCCGAACTGGCGCGGGCTGCCGGTCATCTTCATTCCCGAGCCCTTGAGTTCGAAATCGGGGTTCACGCGCACGGCGACCGCGGGTGTGATGCCCAGCGCCTCGCCCGCACGCGCCAGATGCTCGATTTCGGTGTCCGACTCCGCGTTCACGACGATCCCGGCGGCCACCGCCGAGCGCAATTCGGCGGGCGTCTTGCCGGGGCCGGCGAAGCTGATCAGTGCCGGTGCCATGCCGGCGTCCAGCGCCACCAGCATTTCCCGCTGGGAAGCGACGTCGAAGCCGTCCACCAGCGTTCGCAGGTGCTGCACGACGGCCGGCATCGGGTTGGCCTTGACCGCGTAGTGCAGCTCGATCTGTGGGGGCAGCACCGTGCGCAGGTGGGCGATGCGCGCCTCCAGCAGGCTGCGATCGTAGGCGTAGAACGGCGTGCGGCCGACGCGCTCGGCGAGCCGCGAAAGCGGCACGCCATTCACCAGCAGATCCGAGCCCCGGGCCTTGAACCAGGGCAGGGCTTCGTGTTCCGGGCGACGGCTTTCTGCGTTCACTGCGATTCTCCGCGCGGGCGCATCAGGCGTACAGGTCCTGGCACTGCGCCGCCAGCAGCTTGCGGTCGATCTTGCCGTTGGGTGTATGCGGCAGCTCCTCGCGCACCAGGATCTGCTGCGGCACCATGAAATTCGGCAGCCGCTCGCGGCAGGCCGTGAGAATGGCGTCGAGATCCGGCGTGCCTCCCTTCAGGGGAGCGACCAGGACGACGATGGCCTGCCCGAGCGTGGCGTGCGGGGCGCCGACGGCCGCGGCCTGCAGCACCTGGCCGGTGGCGTAGACCACTTCCTCGACCTCTTCCGGGCTGACGCGATAGCCGGAGGTCTTTATCATGCCGTCGTTGCGGCCGACGAAGTACAGGTAGCCGTCCTCGTCCCGGCGTACCGTGTCCCCGGACCAGACCGCCAGCTCGACGGTGGGGATGCCGGGGATCGGATGGGGCACCGGCCGGAAGCGCTCGCGGGTGCGTTCCGGATCGTTCCAATAGCCCAGGGCGACCAGCGCCCCGCGATGGACCAGCTCGCCCGGCTCGTTCGGGCCGCAGGGGCGGCCCTCGGCGTCGACCACGAGGATCTCCGCGTTCGGGATCGCCTTGCCAATCGAGCCCCTGCGCTCGTCGATCCGATCCGGCGGCAGGTAGGTCGACCGGAACGCCTCGGTCAGGCCGTACATCAGGAACGGGCGCGTGGCGGGCAGCTTGTCCCGCAATTGACGCAGCGTATTGTCGGGCATGGTGCCGCCCGAGTTGGTGATGTAGCGCAGCGTCTCGCGCACCTTCTCGGGCCATTCCAGCGGTGCGAGCTGCGACCACAGCGGCGGCACCGCGGCCAGGCCGGTGATGGCGTGCTTCTCCAGTGCCCGCAGCACGTCGCGCGGCAGCAGGTAGTCCATGAGCACGCAGGTCGCCCCGGTCAGCAGGCAGGTGGTGAGCTGGTTCAGCCCGTAGTCGAAACTGAACGGCAGTACGGCGAGCAGGCGATCGGCGGCCTGGATCTCGAGGTACTCGGCGACGCTGTATGCCCCGGCGACGATGTTGCGATGGGAGATGATGACGCCCTTGGGCTTGCCGGTGCTGCCCGAGGTGTACAGGATTGCCGCCATGTCCTGATCGATGATGCGCGGCGGCGGGGGCGGTGCGTCCTGGCGGGCGAGCAGTTCCGACCAGTCGGCGTCCGCCTCGGCGCGGCCCGCGCTGCCGCCGACCAGGACGAAGCGCGCCAGGCTCGGGCAGTCCGCAAGCGCCGGCCGCAGCAGTTGCGCGCGCTCCGGGCTGGTGACGATGAGGCGCACATCGCAATCGCGGACGATGTGCCGGACCTGTTCCGGCTTGAGCAGCGGATTCAACGGCACGAACACCGCCCCGGCACGGCTCGCGGCCAGGAAGGCGATCGCGGTCTCCGGCTGCTTGGGCAGGTAGACGCCCACCCGATCGTGGCGTCCGACGCCGAGCGTGGTCAGGGCGCCCGCCATGCGCGCGACCGCGGCCTCCAGGGCCGCGAAGCTCAGCGTGCCGTGCCGATCGTGGACCAGCGCCGGCTTGTCGGGCAGACGCCGGGCGGTGGCGGTGAGAAGCTGGTGCAGAAGCTCGGTCATGGCGTCGGCAAACCGATGGGATGGGAGATCGCAGTATCGACCGCGCGCGAAGCCGGTTGAGGGTGGGGCGGGCCGACGGGCGCCGGCCTGCCGCGCGGCCCGACGCGCGCCGCCGGACTATACCATGGCGTCCGCGGACTCCCGGTTCGCGACGCGTTCAGCCCAGTTCCCGGGCCAGGATCGCGACGATGCGCTCGGCGGCGTGGCCGTCCCACAGGTCCGGGATGGCGCCGCGCTTATATCGGCCGGCGAGGATGTCGTCTATCCGGTCCATCAACGCCACGCGATCCGACCCGAGCAGCGTGTTGCTGCCGACCGTGACCGTCACCGGCCGCTCGGTATTGTGGCGCATCGTCAGGCACGGGATCCCCAGGTAGGTCGACTCCTCCTGGATGCCGCCCGAGTCCGTGACCACGGCGCGCGCATGCATCACCAGGCCGATGAAGTCCAGGTAGCCGAGCGGTTCGATGAGCGTCAGCCCGGCGATGGCTTCGAATCGCGAGAGCAGGCCGGCGCCTGCGGCCGAGTGGCGGGTGCGCGGGTGCATCGGCAGCACCACGCGCGAACGGCGGCAAAGGTCCTGCATCATCTCCACCAGCCGGCCCAGCGCCTCGGTGCCGTCGACGTTGCTCGGCCGGTGGAAGGTCGCGGCCAGGTATTCCCCAGGCGCCAGCCCGAGCGTGGCCAGGATCGGTGATCCACGCGCCTTGTCCAGGTTGCGTACCAGCGTGTCGATCATGCAGTTGCCGACCATGAAGCGCTTGCCGGGCGCGCCCTCGCGTTCCAGGTTCTCCATGCCGGAGGGCTCGGTGACGAACAGCAGGTCCGAAATCCGGTCGGTCTCGCAGCGGTTGTGTTCTTCCGGCATGGACAGATCGAAGCTGCGCAGGCCGGCCTCCACGTGGACGACGCGTACGCCGTGCTTCCTGGCGACTGCGGCGCAGGCGATGGTGGAATTGACGTCGCCGACCACCAGCACCGCATCCGGGCGCTCGCGCTCCACCACCGGCTCGAAGGCGGCGCTGATTTTTTCGATCTGCACCTCGCGCGGCGCGGAGCCGACCTCCAGGTTGATGTCCGGCCGGGGGATGCCGAGTTCCTCGAAGAACACGTCCGAGAGCTTGTCGTCATAGTGCTGGCCGGTGTGGACGAGCAGCGGCCGAATCGCGCTCGATTGCCGCATGGCCTCCATCAGCGGGGCGATTTTCATGAAGTTGGGCCGTGCGCCGACCACGTTGATGATTTTGATCACGATGTGTTTCCCTCTCCAGTGGCGCGATGCGCCGGATCAACCGTAGCGCCGGTTGCGCTCCCATCGCAGCGCCGTGCCGACGATGAGGTCCAGATCGTCGAAGCGCGGCGTCCAGCCCAGCACGCTGCGGATGCGGTCGGTGCGGGCGATCAACACCGGCGGATCGCCCGCGCGCCGCGGTACCTCGGTGACCGTCAGCGGGCTGCCGGCGAGGCGGTTCACGGTGTCGATCACCTCGCGCACGCTGTAGCCGCGGCCGTAGCCGCAGTTGAGCACCGTGGTCTGTCCGCCGGCTTCCAGGTACTCCAGCGCCCGTACATGGGCGCTGGCCAGGTCCTCGACGTGGATGTAGTCGCGGATGCCCGTGCCGTCCGGGGTGTCGTAGTCGGTGCCGAAGATCGATACGCCGGGACGGCGGCCGACCGCGGCCTCGCAGGCGACCTTGACCAGCAGCGTAGCCTGCGGAGTCGACTGGCCGATGTGCCCGTCCGGATCGCAGCCGGCAACGTTGAAATAGCGCAGGACGACCGCCCGCATGGGCGAGGCCGCGCACAGATCGCGCAGCATCATCTCGCTCATCAGCTTCGAGGTGCCGTAGGGATTGATTGGCTGCGTCGGGGTCTGCTCGTCGGCCAGGCCGCCGTCCGGGATTCCGTAGACGGCGGCGGTGGAGGAGAACACGAAGCGGGCGACGCCGTGCCGCTGGCAGCATTCCAGCAGTGCACGCGTCGCACAGGTGTTGTTGCCGTAGTAGCGCAGCGGCTCCTGTACCGACTCCGGCACCACCGTCAATGCGGCGAAGTGCATGACGGTGTCCACCGAGTGGCGCCGCAGCAGTTCCGACACCAGCGCCTGGTCGCCGACCTCGCCGACTACCAGCTCGCCGCTGGTCACCGCTTCGCGAAAGCCCTTGGAGAGGTTGTCCAGCGTCACCACACGGCGCCCGGACGCGCCGAGCTGCCGGACGACGTGGCTGCCGATGTAACCGGCGCCGCCGGTCACGAGAATCGAATTCATGCGCGCAGTCATGTTCCTTGAGGTGCGAAGTGGCGTGGATTCTAGTCGATCGCCGTGACGGGCACGTGAGACGCAACCCGCATCCCGGCGCAATGCGATTCGGGACGTATGCTAGTATCGTGCCGCTCGCTGCCCCGCGCGGTGGCAGGGTCGATGCGCAGCCGCGGAATCGACCTGTACCGCGGCAGGCGACCCCCGCGCCGGCAGCTTCGCCCGGCAGCCGGCGGACGCGGGCGGCAGCCATTCACCGATCCGGAACGTGGAGAACGCCTGATGAAATTCCCCAGACTCGCGGGCATCGCGCTCGCCGTCGCCGTGCCGGCCGCCGGCGCGTACGACTACCCGACTTCCGAGCGCGTCTACTACGTCCTCGACTGCATGCAGAAGCTGGGCGGCGAGTCGATGGAGAACCTGGCGGTGTGCTCCTGCCGCATCGATCACATCGCCGAACGGATCAGCTACGAGGACTACGACGCCGGCGTGCTCTACGAACGCTACCAGCCGATGCCCGGGGAAAAGGGCGCGATGTTCCGCGAGGGAGCCATGCCCCGGCAGGCCAAGGGTGCCCTGCACCAGGCCGCCGAGCAGGCCGAGCACGACTGCCCTGCGGTCCGCCGCGTGACCCGCAAAGCCCCCTGAGCGTGCCGCGGGCCTGCGATCAGGAAGCCGCCGCGGGCGCGGCGATCGCCTCTTCGAACTCGTACTTCCGGTCCTTGGTATCCACGGCCTCGATGCGCAGGCGGCCGCTGGCGTTGGGGACGAAGAAGAACCGGAAGCTCGGATCCTGGCTTACCGCGAACGTGAGCTGGGCGGCCAGGATCGGCTGCCCGTCGTACGTGACCCTGACCTCGCGGATGAAGTAGGGCGGGGGCAGGACCCGGGAACCGATTCTCATCGGCTGCAGTCCGGTGATGTTCGGGTGCCGGATTTGGAATTGCGCGAGCGATGGCCGGCCGGGCGTCCATTCGCCGACCGGTTTGAAGCGGATGAGCCCCATCTGCGCGAGCGATTCCTCGATGCTGTTCGGCGGCGGTGCCGAGCAGCCGCCCAGGGAGCGGACGAAGGACTTTGCCATGTACAAGCGGCCGTCGCCGGTTTCGGCGATCGCACGCACGAAGCTGAAGTCGTCGACGCGGATGCGCAGCGCGATGTCGGCGCGTCCCTCCGGGCTGAGGAAGTCGAACACCCCGACGGCCGGCAGCGGGTTCTTGTCGACGAAGACATGGATGCGGCGGATCGCGCTGCCCGCCGCCGCGGCGTCCGTATGGATGGAAATCGGCACGATCGACCCGTCCTCGGCCCGATACGGTGCCTTGATCTGTACGATGCGCTGTTCGGCGTCTTCGTTGAGGGCCCGATCGCCGAAGGCGCCGGGCTGGATGTCCTCGCGCCAGGCGCGCTCGGACTCGACTTCGCGGAAGTCCTGTTCGGCCGCCGGAGCCACGCACGCGAACGCGGCAGCGACGATGAACGCGATTGCAGTACTGATTGTGCAGCGCGGCATAAAACTCATCCTCGGTCGTTCGGTACGTAAAGTCCGAACGTGTGGGGCCCAACCCTGATTCTACACCCGTGCCCGCGTTTCGCGGGCTGATTCGCGCGCTGTGAACGGCGCGCTCGCGTTGCATTGCATGGCATTCGTCGCCAACGCGACTGCGATTGATCGATGTCTGCCGATCCAGCGGCGTTTTGCTTGAAAGGCCTTGTGAATTCTTCTAGCATGCCCAGCGACACGCTGGATCAGACAGGGCGCGCGCCGACGTGGGAAGGGCCGAACCTGCCAACGGCGAAGTTAGGGGGGCTGAATGCGATGCCTGCTTTCGGCCTGTGTCCCTCTACGAATAAGAAAAGCGGTACACCCGACTTCCGATGACTCGGCCCACTCGAGTAATCGTCTACCCGTTTCGCGCGGCGCGGCCCGCGTGTGTCTGTCATAAGAATAAGCAGGGCTCGCCAGCGTCACGGGCTTTTGGGCGTCTTCTCGGTCTCGAGGCGTCCGAGGGTTGCGTTTGGTCCAAGAAGAGATCCCTTGCCGTAAAAAAATCATCACCCACCCACAGGAGGAGGTCATGAACAACATGTCCTTGAAAAAATGGACGCTCGCCGCCTTGGCCGTGGTGGCATCCTCGACAGCGCTCGCCAATGATGGCGTCAGGAAGCTGACCGAGGATCCCAACTACTGGGCCTTTCCGGGCGGTAACTACTGGAACTGGCGCTACACCAAGCTCGATCAGATCAACACCGGCAATGCCAGCAAGCTGCAGGTCGCATGGACGTTCGCGACCGGCCGCCTGCAGGGCCACGAAGGCGGCCCGCTGGTCCTGCCGGCGAGCGCCACCGGCCTGGGGTCGGATCACCTGTTCATCCACTCGTCGTTCCCGAACGACGTGTTCGCGATCAACCTGGAGGATCTGACCATCACCTGGGCCTACGAGCCGCAGCAGAACGAGGAGGAAACCGTTCCGCGCATGTGCTGCGACATCGTCAACCGCGGCCTGGGCTACGGCGACGGCAAGATACTGCTGCAGCAGGCCGATACCACCCTGGTGGCGATCGACGCCAAGACCGGCAAGGCGGCCTGGAAGGCCGAGAACGGCCGCGACATCGGCTACGGCCCGGCCAAGGGCGAGACCAACACCAACGCTCCGCACGTGATCAAGGACAAGGTCATCACCGGTTGCTCGGGTGCCGAGTTCGGCGTGCGTTGCTGGCTCGCGGCGTTCAACCTCAAGGACGGCAAGCTGGCCTGGCGTGCGTTCAGCATGGGTCCGGACAAGGACATCCTGTTCGACCCCGCCAAGACCACCTCGCTCGGCAAGCCGGTCGGCAAGGACTCCTCGCTGAAGACCTGGTGCGCGGAGGGCGACTGGGACAACAAGACCCTGCGCGCCAACTCCGAGAGCGAGCGCGTGTGCAAGAAGCTCGGCGATCAGTGGAAGATCGGCGGCGGCTCCACCTGGGGCTGGTGGCCCGCGGACTTCGAGCAGAACCTCCTGTACTACGGATCCGGCAATCCGGGCACGTGGAATCCGGTGGTCCGCCCGGGCGACAACCGCTGGTCCATGACCATGTTCGCGCGTGACATCGACACCGGTGTCGCGAAGTGGGTCTATCAGATGACGCCCCACGACGAGTGGGATTACGACGGCATCAACGAGATGATCCTGGTGGACATGAAGGTCAAGGGCAAGGATCGCAAGGTCCTGGTGCACTTCGACCGCAATGGCTTCGGCTACACCGTCGATCGCGTCACCGGCGAGCTGCTGGTCGCCGAGAAGTACGATCCGGCGGTCAACTGGGCCACGCATGTCGACATGAAGACCGGCTATCCGCAGGTCGTCAACCAGTACAGCACGCACTTCAACGGCCAGGACGTCGTATCGAAGGACGTGTGCCCGGCGGCGCTCGGCACCAAGGATCAGCAGCCGTCCGCCTACTCGCCGCAGACCGGCCTGTTCTACGTGCCGACCAACCACGTCTGCATGACCTATGAACCGGTCAGCTACAAGGCGGGCGGCAACCAGTACAAGGCGGGCGATCCGTGGGTCAACGCCAACCTGACCATGTTCCCGGCCGGCGCTGTCCTGAAGAACGGCAAGGAAGACATGGGCGCGTTCATCGCCTGGGATGCCGACGCCGGCAAGATCAAGTGGTCCATTCCGGAGCGCTGGTCGGTGTGGAGCGGCGCCCTGGCGACCGCCGGCGGCGTCGTCTTCTACGGCACGCTGGATGGCTGGGCCAAGGCAGTCGATGCGAAGGACGGCAAGCTGCTGTGGAAGTTCAAGACCCCGTCCGGCATCATCGGTAACTTCCATTCCTGGACGCACAAGAACAAGCAGTACGTTGGCGTGTTGTCCGGCATCGGTGGCTGGGCCGGTGCGGTGGTCGCGATCCCGGGCCTGGCGGCCGCGAAGGATACGGCCGCGCTGGGTGCGGTCGGCGGTTACCGCAAGCTCCTGAACGTGTCGCGCAACAGCGGCACGCTCATGGTGTTCGCGCTGCCGTAAGCAGCACCTTCCATCTCCATGTTACGTCTCCCCGGCATCCGCGCTGCGGATGCCGGGGAGTTTTCTCCCGCCCCGCTCGACGCCGCATCCGGCGCGACTTCCTGAACTCATCGCGCGGCCTGCCGTCCAACGACGGTGCGGGGCGGTACCGCGTACCATCGATGCAAGGACCTTCAAGATGCAAAAGACGTCCAGAATCGCCATTGCACTATTCGCGCTCGCATCGCTTGCCGCGGTCGCCGGGCCGACCGGCGAGAGCGCGGCCGGCGCGGACACCAAGGCCGGCGTGGTGGACAACCCGGTGCTGCGCGTATGCGCGGATCCCTACCAGCTGCCGTTTTCGGATCGCGACGGGCAGGGCTATGAGAACAAGATCGCCGAGCTGTTCGCACGCAAGCTCGGCGCGAAGCTGCAGTACACGTGGTTCCCGCAGCGCATGGCATTCATCCGCAACACGCTCACCGCGGAGAATGACGACGGCACCTTCAAGTGCGATTTAATCCTGAGCATGCCCAGCGGCGTGGACATGGTCGCGACGACGCGGCCCTACTACACCTCCACCTGGATGCTGGCCTACGTCCGCGGCCGGGGCCTGGATGACGTGCAGGTCGCCGACGATCTGGGGCGGGTCGTGGAAGCCGGGCGCAAGGTGAAGTTCGGCATGACCGACCAGGGACCGGCCACGACCTGGGCCTTCAGGCGCGGGCTGATGGCGAACATGGAACCCTACATCGGCATGCCGGCCGACCCGGCAGTGGATCCGAACGAGGAGCGGATCCGCGATCTCGTCGACGGCAAGATCGACGCCACCACGATCTGGGGGCCGGCGGGCGGCTATCTGCGCGAGAAGTACAAGGGCAAGGCCGATCTCGTGCTGTTGCCGCTGCCTGACGATCCGGACAACGCCGAGAACCGGTTCACCTACAGCGTGTCGATGGCCGTCCGCCACGCCGACAAGGATTTGAAGAAGCGGATCCAGACGTTGATCGACGAGAACCGCGACGAGATCACCGCCATCCTGAAGAGCTATGGCATTCCGCTGGTGGAGGAACCCAAGTGAGACACGCATCTGCACTCGCGCTTGCCGGGTGCCTGGCACTGTTCAACGTCGGCGCGGGCGCCCAGGAGCCCGCGGGCGACAAGCGCGAACTGACGCCGGAGGAGGTCAAGGCGAACATCGGCCGGATGGGGGACTCGATCGTCGTCGATCCGTCCAAGTACGAGTTTTCCGCCGCCGAGCGCGCGCTGTGGATGTCGGACCACCTGTCCAACATCAAGGCCCCGGTGCGGTTGCGGTATGACTTTTCCAGCAACGGCGTGGGCGACCCGGGTTGGAAGGACGTCGTCACGCTCGATGTCGTCGCCGTGAACAAGGACGGCACCAAGGATACGCGCCTGGAATTCTTCACCGGCGACCGCAAGCAGTTCGTGCCGAACGAGAACCAGCGCAATGTGATCGGAAACCCCGTGCTGGGCACCTACATGCAGGGCGACGTGAACGGCATGCAGCATTGGACCGGCGGCAACTGGCGCTACTTCCTGAGCCGGGTCAAGACGGCGTTGGCCCAGAAGGCGCAGGTGGCGCCGACCAAGTTCGACTTCGGCGGCCGGCAGGTCGAGGGCGAGACCATCGTCGTCACGCCGTACGTCGATGATCAGAACAAGGCTCAGCTCAAGGACATGATCCACAAGCGCTACGAGTTCACGTTCTCGCCGCAGGTGCCCGGAAGCCTGTATCGGATCCACACCGTGGTGCCGAACCCGGCGCCGGGCCAGCCTCCCCTCATCGAGGAAGTGCTAATCTTCCGTGGAGCGGACAAGCGCGGTTGAGCGCGCGGCATCAGCGCGATTGCGCGCCGGGCTGGACGTCGATGAAGCCGTCGCGGTTCGGCATGCGGATGCGCGCCAGTCGCGCGGCATCCAGCCTCTGCCGCTCGTGGACGAGCCCATTGCGGTATAGCAGGAACGCGGTCAGGGCGTAGGCCTCGTCGTCGGAGAGGCTGCCCGGGGCGTCCATCGGCATCGCCCTGCGGATGAAGTCGAACAGCGGCGGGGCGTAGGGCCAGAAGTTGCCGATGGTCTTCTCTGCGTCGTCGCTGTCGAGCGCCGGCACGGTGCCTGCGAGACGGTCGGCGCTGCCGCCCGTGGCGTCGGGACCGTGGCACCCCGCGCACCGGTGCGCGAACAGGTCCCGGCCGGTGCGCGCGTTGCCCTGCCCGGCAGGCAGGCCGAAGCCATCGGCCATCACGCCGGCCGGCGCATGAGTCTGCGGATCCCGCTCCACCGCCTGGCCCAGACCCGGACCCGGCGGGCCGGCGGCGGCTTCATTGCCAATCGACGTCGATACCAGCAGCGCCGCCAGCACCAGGCTCCGGTTCGGCTTCGTCGTAGACATGGCTCACGAAACCCCGTTCGTTCACGTGCCATCGCACGATGGCGTTGTAGCGATAGTAGGCGTTTGGCCCGCGCTCGCGCAGCAGCGCACGGCGTTCGGGCTGGGTGGCCCCGGCCTCGTCGGTCGCGCGGCTCTGCAGCGTGGCCGGCGTGCCGTTCCATTGCCACGGCAGACGGAACCGCGTGCAGCAGGCCGGCAGGATCGGTTCGTCCAGGGCGGCGTCAGCCCAGGATGCTCCGCCATCCGTGCTGACCTCCACGCGCGCAATCCGCCCGGCTCCGCTCCACGCCAGGCCCGACAACTGGTGCAGCCCCGGCGGCAGGTGCATGCCGGCCGATGGCGAGGTGATCAGGGATTTGACCGGCTGTTCGAACGCAAATCTGCGCGCCCTGCCATCGGCGAGGAGATCCGTGTAGCGCGCGGTCTCGTCGCGCGTCATTGCCGGCCGATCGGTAAGCTCGATCCGCCGCAGCCACTTCACGCTCAGCACTCCTTCCCAGCCGGGCACAATCAGGCGCAAGGGGTAGCCGTTCCCGGGCCGCAGCCGTTCGCCGTTCTGAAAAAGCGCGAGCAGCGTATCGTTCAGCGCCTTTTCCAGCGGCAGGCTGACCTTCATCGCGAACGCATCGGCACCCTCGGCCACCAGCCAGGCCGCGCGTGCCCCTACGCCTGCCTCCGCCAGCACGGTGGACAGGGGCACGCCGGTCCATTGCGCGCAGGAGACGAGCCCGTGCAGGTTGCCGGCCGCCGATTGCAGCGGCCTGCGGTTCCAACTCGTGTTGCTGTTGCCGGCGCATTCGATGAAGCACAGCCGCGATTGCAGCGGGTAACGCAGCAGATCCGCGACCGAGAAGGCCAGTGGCCGATCGACCAGGCCGTGGATGAGCAGCCGGTGCCGCGCCGGATCGATCTCGGGCACGCCGTTGTGATGGCGCTCGAAGTGCAGGCCGTTGGGAGTGACGATGCCCTCCAGCGCCTGCAGCGGGGTCCAGGACGCGCCATTGCCCGGCACGGCACGGTTGGCGGAGACCCAGCGTACGACCTCGGCCTCGTGGGCGGCGGGTGTACCGTACGGCGTGAACGGGCCACCGGGTACCTGCATCCACTCCGGTCGTGTCGGATCCGCGGCACCGGCGCCGCGCGAGGACAGCAGGCCGGCGACAGCGATCGCGCCACCCTGGAGCAGTCGGCGGCGCTCCAGCATCGGTTCGTCCGCGGGTCGGTCCGGTTCGCCGTCGTGCGACATGGCCACGCGCCCCGGCCGGCCTTGCTTCAGCCCAACAGCAGCAGTTCGCCCTTGCCGCCGACCGCGAGATCGCCAGCCAGGCGCTCGGCCTGCGGTGCGAACTTCTGCAGATGTGCGAGACGGCGATCGCCGAGCGGCAACTGCCGGAAGAGCAGCCGCAGGATCGGCAATTCCAGCCGGCCGTTGCTGTTGAAGGTCGCACCGATCAGTGCGGGCGGGCGGCGCAGGATGATCGTGCCGCGCCGCATGCCGTCGCCGACGTACCGGCCGGCGCGCCCGAGGACGAGGATCGTGCCGGCCCGCATGCGGCTGCCGCAGTAGTCGCCGGCGTCGCCCTCGATGAGGATGAGGCCGCTGCGCTGGCTCTCGCCGACCCGGTCTCCGGCCCGGCCGTGGACGTGGATCGTACCCTCGCGCAGGCCTTCGAGTTCGCCCGGCAGCGCGGCGCCGAGGAAATCGCCGGCGTCGCCGGTAATCGTGATCCGCCCTCCGCGCATGCCCACGCCGGCGCAGGTGCCGGCATCGCCACGCACGAGTATGGTCCCATCGCGCATGCCTTCGCCGAGGTTGTCACCGACGCTGCCGCGGACCTCGATGCTGCCGCCGGCGAGATCGGCGCCGATCCGATCCAGTTGGTCGGTGGCGCCCAGGATGCGGATCGCCGACGCGTCGGTGCCTGAAATATCGAACAGCTCTCGCACCGCGACGACCCGGTTTCCGCAGCGCAACGCCAGCGCGCCGATGGCGGCCGGCTTCAGGCCGGCGAGCCGGGACGGCGTGAGCGCAGACGCATCGATCGGCATGCGTGGCCGCGACTTCAGGCGCAGGGTCAGGGCATTCATCGCAGGATGTCGTGCAGGTGATAGTGGTGCGGACCGAGCTTGCCGCCGTAGTTGCCTGCGGTGATGCGCAGGATCCCCCGGGCACGGCCGAACCTGCACGCCGCGCGGATGCCCGCGCGCATGGCTTCGCGGATCGCCGCGTCGGTCAGCCCGTCGATCACGATTTCGAGCACCGAGCCCACATCCGCGCCGAGATCAGAGTCCCGCACCTGGCCCTTGAGCGTCGGGCAGTAGCGCTCGTTGGTGGAGGCGGGCAGGAACTTGTAGCGCGATCCGACCTTGGAGCCCGAGCCGACGATGCCGCCGGGGAACATCGTGATCGCATCCGGCACGCGGTCGATGGCCGCGACCGCGGCCCGGCACGCGGCCAGCGCCTGGCGCGCGGTCCGTGCCAGTACCAGGAAGTTGCCACCGCCGATCGCCGGCACGTTGCCGGTGGAATCCTCGCAGATGAACTCCCCGTGCATGACCGGGATGCGCCAGTAGCGCGTCCCGTTGACCTTCTTCGACATCTGCCAGCCGTCGCCGAAGTAGCGCAGGCTGCGGCCGAGGGCGATCGACTCCTTGCCCTTTGCGCCGGCGAAGCAGGCGCTGGTCGCGGTGGTCATCACCGACTGGCCGACGCGCTTCTGCACCTGCTCGGTGAGCTGCTTGGTGGACATGGCGCAGACGATGATGGAAACCCCTGGACGGCCGTCGGGCGTCTCGGCGGGCCCGAGTTCGCGCTCGATGCCGGCCTCGCAGCCGCAGGCGATGACCGAGGAGGCGAAGCCGGTCAACGACGCCGCGGCACGGTGCGCCCAGTAGGCATCGATCGCGGTGACGATGAGCCGGGTGGCCTTCATCGGGAAGGCCTCCGCGAAGGTATCGTCGATGACGACGCCGTTGATTTTCACGCGCTGGTCACCGGCTGGCAGGGATGGATTTCCAGGCGGCCGCGGCCGCCGGCGGCGATTTCATCGTCGTCGATCCGCGCATGCCGCCAGCCGACGGTGTGGTAGCGGTCGTAGTATGCGCGCAGGCCGCGCTCGATGCCCCGGTCGAACTCGGGGCGTACCGTGTGCGTGCAGCCCTGGACCACTTCGACGATGTTGCCGTCGCGCACTACCAGGGTGCCATCCTTGAACACGAAAGCCGGCGCGGAGAACATCGTCTCCTTGTTCTCGTGCGGGCGATAGACGGTGATGTCGGCCGCCGCGCCCACGCCCAGGTGGCCGCGATCGGCCAGGCCCAGCAGCCGCGCGGGCGCGGCGCGGGTCATGGTGGCGATCTCGTACAGGGACAGCTCGCGATCGATGGCACCCAGGTGCGTGGCCCTGGCCGCGTCCGGGTTCAGCGTCGCCAGCACGTCGTTGCGGAACGATCGGTCCATCAGCAGGCGGATGAGGTGCGGGTAGCTCGTGAATGGCGCGCCGTTGGGATGGTCGGTGGTCAGGAACACGCGCCAGGGGTCGGCCACCGTGAGGAACAGCTCCAGCCCGATGGCCCACTGCAGCGCATTGACGAAATTGCGGTCGCGATAGCGGAACGGCACCACGCCGCAACCCGCATCGCACTCGATATCCATGAGCACCGACTTGCGCGGGTGGCCGGCCGCGCGATTGCGGTATTGGGCCATGGTATCGCCCGAGGCGGTCACGGTCTGGCCGAACATGATCTGGCCGACGTCGATCGTGACCGCCGGATTGGCATTCACGGCTTCGGCGATGCGTGCGGCTGCCGAGGAGAACTTCCGGTCGCCCTCGCGCCCGTAGCTGTGGAACTGGACGTGGGTGAGGTGGATCGGCAGACCGTCCATGCCTGCGATAGTCGCGAGCGTGGTGTCGGCGTTGCCGGGCACGCCGAGGTTGCAGCCATGCACGTGAAGCGGATGCTGCACACCGAGATCGTAGACGGCACGCGCGAGCGCATGCAGCACGCGCCGCGGCGTGACCCCGTAGTGCGCGTTGGGTTCGTCGAGGTCGAGCGCACGCTGGTTGAACTTGAAGGCGCTGATCCCGCCTGGATTGACCACCTTGATGCCGAGCGCCTGCGTCGCCTGGATTGTCCAGCCGACGTAGTCGTTCACGCGCTTCTGGTCCTCGCCGGCGGCGAGCATGCGCAGCAGGAAGTCGTCGCTGCCGAGCATGGCGTAGGCGCCCTTGTCGAGGATCGGGATGTCCGCCATCTCCAGGTGCGCCTGGCGTGCGTTCGCTGGCAGCATCGCCGGCTCGAAGCACGCGGTGTAACCCATCTGCGCGTAGCGGTAGCCGGTGGTGAGCGTGGAGGGCGCGGCACGGCCGCTGCCCGAGCGCGTCAGCGGCCCGCGCGCGACCGGATCGGCGCGGTGATCTTCCGGCAGCATCATGCGGGCGATGTTGACCTTGCCGCCGCCGATGTGGGTGTGCAGATCGATCGCGCCGGCCATGACGGTCATGCCGGTGAGATCGAAATGACGATCGATGCGCTCTTCCGGCGCGGGCCTCGGAACCAGGCGCCCGTCGCGCACGTACAGATCCAGGCGCTTGCCGTTGACGCCCATGACCGGGTCGTAGACCGTGCCGCCGTGCAACCGGGTGAGCATCAGGCGCGCTCCACGCGTTCGAGCAGCGCCGCCAGCACGCCCGCGGTGCTGGGGAGCGCGGACGCGCGCACGGCCTGCAGCGGCAGCGCGACCACCGAATCCGCACGCAGGATGGTACCGGCGTGATCGACGCCGGGCGTCCCGACGGGAATGAATACGGCCGGTGGCTCGGCCGGCACGCCCGCGGGATGGCCGAGCATCACGATCGGCACGCGCGTCCTCGGCGGGGACGGCGCGGATGGGAATGCGCCGACCCAGAGCAGCGCGTCCACCCGCCCGCGATCGAGCAGGCGCCGGGTGCCGAATCGGCGTGGATCGTGTACCGGCCGGCCGCTGCTGAAATCCACCCGCAGCGGATAACCCGACTGCCACGCCGAAACGTTCGCGGCCGTGACTGCGCCGTCGTCGCCGCCGAGCGCGAACCCGGCGCAGCGGGTGGCGCCGTTCAGATCCCGCACCAGATCGCAGATCCGTTGCACGAGCAGATCGCCGTGCGTGGATGCGATCCGCCCCGGTGACCAGACGACGACCGAATAGCGGGCCGCGCGCAGCCGCTCCAGGAGCGCGGCCAGCTTCGCCACCGGCAGGCCTGCGACCCGCGGCGTCTGCAGACGTACGCCGGCGTGCAGGGCGCGCAGCGCGCCGACCGCCTCGCCCAGCGCGCCGGCCTGGCAGCGTAGCGTCGTGACGTTTGCGGTGCCGCCGCGCCCCGCGCCGCGCAGCCGCTCGCCCAGGTAGACGACATGCCGATCCGCGGCGCGCAGGCCGAACATCGACGTCCCCGCGTTCACGGTCCGTTCCATGAAGCGCGGATAATCGGAGGTGTCGGTGCCGACGAACAGGACGAGGTCGGCCCGGTTGCGGATCTCGGTGAGCGTGGTCGTCATCCAGCCGCCGGATTGCAGCGCGCCGATATTGTGCATCAACGCATCGCCGTGGCAGTGATCGACGCTGGCGCCGATCCGATCGGCCAGTGCCATCGCCGCCCGCACTCCGTCGACATCGGTGGCCAGGCCGCCTATTGCCGGGCTGCGGGCGCCGGCGAGCACGCGTGCGGCGGCGGCGAGCGCGTCGTCCATCGTTGCCGTACGGCCCGCGACGAGCGGGCTGGCTTGCGACGCGGGCACGCCGAACCCGCGCGCGGCCTTCGTGCAGCGGGTGCTCGCGACGCGCAGGCGCCCGCCTGCGTTTTCGACGACGAGATCGTCGCAATGCAGGGCACAGAAGGGGCAGGTGACGTCGCGGGCGACGGTGGCCGCCGCGGTGTGTGCCGAAGATGGTTGCCGTTTTGCCAAGACCCGGACCCGCGCGCGTGGATCGCGATCGACCGCTTCGCCTGCAGACCGTGCTTCCGCAACCATCGGCTTGCAAGTGCGCCGGTACGCTAGCATAAAGACCTGCATGTCGCCATCCCGCGGCGGCGGGCATCGGTGCGCATGGCGGCATGCGCAAAACGAACGTGGAATGATCGCCGCGCGCGATGACACGGTGCGCCTCATGATCGGAATAGACGTGGACCGACAGGCAATGCAAAGGCGATACCTCGGCGGTCGCGCGGGTGTCGCGACCGCCGCCGCGGCATGCCGATGCGTGCTTGTGTCCGCCGTGCTGCTGTGCGTGGCGACGTCGGCCGCGGCCGGGGCGGCGGGCAGTCCGCTCACCGTGGTGAGCTTCAACCTGCTGCACGGCGGCGTGTTCTCCGGCCGCAGCGGCGACAGCCAGTCACTCGAGGCGCGGCTGGATCTGGCGGTCTCTGGGCTGGCCGCGCTGGATCCCGACATCATCGGCCTGCAGGAGGCGTCCGCCGGGCCCGGGCGCGGCAATACTGCGGCGCGGCTGGCGGCGCGCCTGCGGATGCGCCATGTGTATGCGCCGGCCGGATTTCGTGTGTTTCGCGTCGCGCCTCTGGATGCGCTGGCGACGGCGGTGATGAACCTGAGCGAGGGGCCGGCCCTGCTCAGCCGCTTCCCCATCCTGTCCTCGCGCGCCTACGACCTGCCGCGCTGCGGTCGCCTGGTCGACCCCCGGGTGCTGCTGGTCGCGGTCGTCAGCACGCCGCAGGGGCCGCTGCGCGCGGCGTCGGTGCATACCAGCGGCGATGCGTGCCTGATCCGGTCGGTCGCGCGAATCCTCGATGAACTGCACGATGCGCTGCCGACGGTACTGGCGGGCGACTTGAATACCGTGCCGGACGCAGTCGCCATGCAGTCATTGATCCGCCCCGGCGGTTTCGTCGACACCTTCGGCGTCGCCAGTCCCGGGCGAGCGGGAGCGACGGTATGGCAGCGCATCGACGTGCCGTGGTCGACCGTTGCGCGGCGCGTGGATTACGTCCTGGTTCGGCCCGGGCGCTGGGGATCCGTGGAGGTGGATGACGGGCGGGTGGTACTCGATGCAGCCAGGGTGGATGCGTCCGGGGCGCTATGGCCTTCGGATCATCGTGGCGTGCTGGCGCGCGTTCGGTTCGCAACTCCAGCCACGCCATAGGCGGACGCGGATACGTATCGCCGGAGGGCCGGCGGTGCCGTCGGCTCCGGCAGGGTGGCCGGCGCGCGCGGGCGGGCGGGGGAAGGACTACGCGCGGTCCAGCACCGCGAGCATTTCGGCGATGCGGGTGAATTTCTCGCGCGGCTTGCCCCGTGGCTTGCCGAGGGCAACCTCGGCGGCGTCGATGCGGGACCAGTCGGCGAAGTTCAGCGTTCGCACGCCGCGGCTGGCAAGCAGCGGATACAGCGCCTGCGCGCCAGGCCGCGCGCCCGCCGTGAGGCGATCGCGATCAGCCAGAAGCGATTCCACGGTTTCCACGGCGTCGGCGCGGTTGGTGCCGATGATTCCGGTCGGACCGCGCTTGATCCACCCGGCGGTGTACAGCCCCGGGACAGGCTCGCCGTCGGCGCCGAGTACCGCTCCGGCGCGATTGGGAACCACCGCGGCACGTTCGTCGAATGGCAGGCCGGCCATTGCCGTCCCGCGGTAGCCGATGCTGCGGAACACGATTCCGCATGGCTGGGCCTGGATGCGCCCGGTACCGCGCGCGGACAGATTGAAGGGTTCGCCTTCCAGGCGATTGTGCTCGAGATCTATCGCTTCGACCCGCGTACCGCCGCGCAGGGCGCGGGGACCGAGCAGAAACCGGAACCGGCACACGCGCGCACCCGCGGGTGCAGGCGCGGCGAGCGCGCGAAAGATTTCCAGGTTGCGGGCGACGCCGGGATTGGATTTGTCGGCGGCCTCGGCGGCGCTTGCGGCGTCCAGTTCGAGGTCGGTGCCTTCCACCAGCGCGCGGCAGTCGGCGAACTCGCCGAATTCCTTGAGCTCCTTGCTGGTGAACTTCGCCTGCGCCGGTCCGCGCCGGCCAACCACGTGGATTTCGCGGATCCGGCTTGCCGCAAGCGCATCCAGGGCGTGCGCGGAGATGTCGGTCTCGCGCAGCTCGTCGGCGGTCTTGCACAGGATGCGGGCGACGTCCGCGGCGACGTTGCCCTGGCCGACGATGACCGCGATTTCCTGCGACAGGTCGAATTGCCGATCGCGGTAGTCGGGGTGGCCGTTGTACCAGCCGACGAACTCGGTCGCCGTATGGCTGCCAGGAAGATCCTCGCCCGGCACGCCCAGGCGCCGATCGCTCTCGGCGCCGTGGCAGAACACCACGGCGTGATGGCTTTCGCGCAGTTCCTGCACCGTCAGATCGCGGCCGACGGTGACGTTGCCGATGTAGTTGAACCCCGGGTGCCGGGCGATCTTCTCGTAGACGCCGATGGCGGTCTTGAGCTTGGGATGATCCGGGGCAACGCCCGAGCGCACCAGGCCGAAGGGGCAGGGCAGGCGCTCGATCACGTCGACCAGGGCGCCAGCCTTGAGCAGCGCCTCGGCGGCGTAGAAGCCGCTGGGACCGCTGCCGACGACGGCGACGCGCAATTCATGTGGGGTGTCGGTCACGGGCGCGAGTCCGGCTGTGCCTTCCACCGCGCTCGCGCGCGGCGGACCGCGGCGGTTTCAGAATCCGAGGGCCTTGCGCTTGTCTTCCGCGGTCGGCAGCGGATCGGCCTTTTCGTTGACGACCGGCAGATTGGCGGCCCGCTCGGCGTTGATGGCGGTCCACTCGCGCTTGTCGTCCGGAAGATCGTCTTCCTCGAAGATTGCCTGCACCGGACACTCGGGGATGCAGGCGCTGCAGTCGATACAGGTGTCCGGATCGATGTACAGCATGGTTTCGTCGCCGTGGAAGCACTCCACGGGGCAGACCGTCACGCAGTCGGTGTAGCGGCAGTTCTGGCAGTTGTCGGTGACGACCGTCGTCATGGTTCCTCCCGGTCAAAATGGACTCACTGCGAGCGGCCCTTCACGGGCGCGCCGCGATCGAGGTAAGCATCGATGGATGCGACTATATCATCCAGGCGGCCCGAGATGTAATGGCCGGCGGGCGCGGGCACGCTGTTGCGCCGCATGGCGCGATTACGCTACAAATGCAGCGGCGCCTGCCTGCGAGCCGCCGCCTCGAAGGCCCGTCAAGACGACGATGCAAACGCCCTTGTCCGACACGACCGTCCTTGCGATCGGAACCTGCGTCGAGGTCGACGCACCGGCGCGCCTGCACCTGGGGTTCGTCGACCTGCACGGCGGGCTCGGCCGGCGGTTCGCGAGCATCGGCATGGCGATTTCCGATCTCGCCACCGTGGTGCGCGCCACGCACGCTGAAGCCATCACCACGGAGGGACCGGGGGCGGAGCGGGCCGAAGCGCATGCCCGGAGGGTCCTGGAACAGGCCGGCATTTCGTCCGGCGTGCGGATCGGGATCGAACGCGCAATCCCGGAGCACGCGGGACTGGGCTCGGGCACCCAGCTGGCGCTGGCCGTCGGCACCGCAGTGGCGGCGTTGCACGGCCTGCGGCTGGAGCCGGCCGAGATCGCATTCGGCGCACAGCGCGGAGCCCGTTCCGGCGTGGGCATCGGCGTCTTCGAGCGCGGCGGTTTCGTGCTCGATGGCGGCCGCGGCCGGGCAACGCGCGTGCCGCCGGTGCTCAGCCGGATGCCGTTCCCGGATGCATGGCGCGCACTGCTGGTCTTCGACGAACGCCGCTCGGGCCTGCACGGCGCGCGGGAAAGCGTCGCTTTCGCGCAATTGCAGTCCATGCCCGCGCCGGTAGCGGCGGATATCGCCCGTACCGTCGTCATGCAACTCCTGCCGGCGCTGGCAGAGCACGACTTCGACGCCTTCGCAACCGCCGTCGGCAGCATCCAGCGCGGGGTAGGCGCGCATTTCGCCGGCCCGCAGGGTGGCTGGATTGCCAGCCCCGACGTCGCCGAGGTGGTGCACTGGCTGATGGCGCGAGGATTTGCCGGCGTCGGCCAGAGTTCCTGGGGGCCGACTGGTTTCGCGTTCCTGCGCAGCGAAGCCGAGGCGCAGGGGCTTGCAGCGCAGGCGCGCGAACGCTGGCACGCGGCGCCGCACTTGCGATTCCATGTCTGCCGGGGGCGCAATGAGGGCGCACGCATCGACGTGACCGCCGCGGTGCCGCCCGCGCACGCGGCCCTGGCCCGGATTCCGCGAGGTGGCCGATGAAGGACCCGTACCTGCTGCACATCTTCAGCCCGACCCGCCACGTGAGCCCGTTCGACATCAACATGGCCTACGAAGCGCAGTTCGACGCCGTCATACCGCACGCCGGCGTCAACCTGGACGATACGGCGGCGCTGACGCAGGACACCATCTTCTCGCGCGGGCCCAAGGGTGTGCGCCGGACCGCGCTGTTCATCGGCGGCCGCGATCTGGGACTGGCGCTGGACATGATGGACGTGGCCAGGAAGGCGATGGTGCCGCCGTTCGAGATATCGCTCCTTGCCGATCCGAGCGGAGCGATCACGACCGCCGCGGCGCTGGTGGCGCTTATCGAGCATTCGCTGCAGGTTCGCGCCCAGGGCGTGCTCGCGGGGCGCCAGGTGCGGATCTTCGGCGGCACCGGCCCGGTGGGGATTTGCGCCGGCATGCTGGCGGCCCACTGCGGCGCGTGCACTCAGCTCGTCAGCCACCAGGGCCTGGGTGCCGGGCAGAAGATCGCCGATGACTACAATCGCCGCTTCGGCCTGGACATGAGCGGCGCCGATGGCAGCACCCCGCAGGCGCGCGAGCGGCTCTTGGCCGACGCCGAGATCGTCGTCAACGCGGCCAAGGCGGGCGTGCGCGTGCTCACGCGCACCGATCTCGCGGCCGCGCCGGGGCTGCGCATCGCCGTGGACGTGAACGCGGTCCCGCCCTCGGGCATCGAAGGCGTCGGCGTTCACGACGACCTCGCCCCGCTCGAGGGTGCGCCGGACGCGGCCGCGATTGGCGCGCTGACGGTGGGCGATATCAAGTACAAGCTGCATACGCGCCTGCTGCAGCGGATGTACACGGCCGACAAGGCGCTGTTTCTAGGCTTCCGCGAGGCCTTCGATACGGCGCGCGAGCTGGTGCGCGAGTAGCGCGGCACGCATGCTATAGTTCGGGCGCCGACGCCGACGCCGGGTGGCAGCGATGACCAGCGAACTCTCAACCCGAGTCGAGTCCATGAGCCGATCCCCGCCCGATGTCAGTGTCAACGCGCTCGCCAGGCCGCTGGTAGAAGCGTTTATCAGCGATGCCGCCGCGCTGCGCGTGCGCATCGACACCCTCGCCAACGGTACTCGCGTCATCGACGCCGGCATCGAAGTGCGAGGCGGCCTGGAAGCGGGTCGGCGCATCGCCGAAATCTGCCTTGGCGGCCTGGGTCGCGTGTCGCTGCGTTCCGGTTCGCCTTTCCCGCGCTGGCCCTGGCAGCTCGACGTGCACACGGCGCAGCCCGTGCTCGCTTGCCTGGGCAGCCAGTACGCCGGCTGGAGCCTGAAGCACGGCGAGGGCAAGCAGGCTTTCTTCGCGTTGGGTTCCGGGCCCGGGCGCGCGTTGGGCAGCAGCGAGGAACTGTTCGGGGAACTCGGTTACCGCGATCGGTGCGACAGCGCCTGCCTCGTCCTCGAAGTGGACCGGATCCCGCCGGTGGAGGTCGCCGACAAAATCGCCGCCGCCTGCGGCCTGCCGCCCGCGCGGGTCACGCTCGTGCTCACTCCGACCACCAGCCTGGCCGGCAACGTGCAGGTCGTCGCCAGGGTCCTGGAGGTAGCCCTGCACAAGGCCCATGAACTGGGTTTCCCGCTCGCGGCCATCGTCGACGGTGCGGCCAGCGCGCCGCTCGCGCCGCCGCACGGCGATTTCCTCCAGGCCATGGGGCGCACCAACGATGCCATCATTTTCGGCGGCGACGTGCACCTGTTCGTCGACGCCGGCGATGACGACGCGCGCGCACTGGCCCACGGGCTGCCGAGCTCGACCTCCAGCGACTACGGCCGTCCGTTCGCGCAGGTATTCAAGTCCTATGGCTACGACTTCTACAAGGTCGACAAGCGCCTTTTCAGTCCCGCCCGCGCCCGGGTCACGGCAATGAAGTCCGGTCTGACCTTCGCCGCCGGCACTCTCGACGCCGCGCAGCTCGATCGCGCCTTCGGCGGCGATGCGTCCTAGGGTCGCAATCGTCACCGACGATCCCGGTTGGCATGGCCGCAGATTGCGGCAGGCATTCGCGGCACGTGGCTTCGAGACCCGGTATGTTTCGCTGCCGCAGTGCGGGCTGGTATTGGACGGCGGTCGGGCCGCGGTGCGAATGCCCGGTTTCGATGCCGCCGTACCGGCTGGCGTGTTCGTGCGCGGCGTGCCCGGGGGCAGCCTGGAGCAGATCATCCGCCGCCTGGATCTTTTGCACGCGCTGCGCTTGTCGGGCACCCTCGTCTACAACGATGCGCGCGCGATCGAGCGTACGGTCGACAAGGCGATGACCAGCCTGCTGCTGCGGCTTGCGGGCGTACCCACCCCGCAATCCTGGGTCCTGGAATCGCCGTCCGAGGCCGAGGCGCTGGCCCGGCAAATCGCGGCCGAAGGCGGCAGGCTGGTGTGCAAGCCGCTGTTCGGATCGCAGGGCGTCGGGTTGCGTCGCATCGACGATGCCGAACACATCGGCCTCGAACCGGCAGTCGGCGGGGTGTGGTACCTGCAGCGCTTCGTCGAACAGCCCGGCGATCCGTGGTACGACTATCGCGTGTTCGTGATTGCAGGCCGGGCGTGCGCGGCGATGCGGCGTCGGAACCGGCACTGGATCACCAATCGGGCGCAGGGCGCCCGGTGCGAGGCCGTGCCGCTGGATGTCGAACTGCGCAGGCTCGCTGAGGCGGCAGCCGCCGCCATCGACATCGACTACGCCGGCGTGGATCTCATCCGCGGCACCGATGGCAACGCGACCGTCATCGAGGTCAATGGCGTCCCGGCGTGGTATGGCCTGCAGCGGGTGACCGAACTGGACATTGCCGGTGCGCTCGTGGACCACTTCGTCGCCCGTCTGGCGGCCGCAGGTCGCGTCGAAGCCGTGCCGTGATTGCGCCGGGCGAGGTCGCGGCCGCGGTGCTCGCGGCCTGCCGCGCCGATGTCGAGGCGCTCAAGCCGGGCAACGTCGGCCTGCATGGCGATGGTCACGGTATGCGGGCCGTGGATTTCAGCGCAAGTGCCGAGGCGGTGGCCCCTGCGATTGCAGCACCGGGACTCGCGCTCGGCACGCGCGTGCTCGCCTCGATCCGCGCCACCACGGCCGTGGTGGACTGCAACACCAACCTGGGCATCGTCCTGCTCGCAGCGCCGCTGGTTCATGCGGCCTACCTGCCGTCGGGGAGCCTGCGCGAACGCGTGCGGTGCGTGCTGGGCGCCACCACCCGCGAGGACGCGCGGGCCGTATACGCGGCCATCCGCCTGGCGCGTCCCGGCGGATTGGGCGCGGCGCCCGAGCACGACGTCGCCGGGGTGCCGTCGGTGACGCTGGCCGAGGCGATGGCCGCGGCCAGCGGCCGGGATCGTATTGCATTGCAGTACGCCACCGGATTCGACGACCTGTTCGACGTCTGCCTGCCGCGCCTTGCGCAGGCATGGGCCCGCGGCCGCGACCGCCTCTGGAGCGTCACCGGGTGCTTCCTGGGGATCGCCGCCCGCTGGCCGGATACACTGATTGCCCGCAAGTTCGGAGCGCAGGCCGCCGAGGAAGTGCGGCAGCGCTTTGTGGCCATGGAAAAGCAGTTCGAAGCGTGCGAGAATCCCGAGCGCTGCCGGGATCAGCTGCAGCATCTGGACATTGAGTTAAAGCGCGCGGGGTTCAATCCCGGAACGAGCGCGGACTTCACCGTCGCCACCCTGCTCGCGCAGCAACTCGGATCCCTCCTTCAGCTCGGCTAGTCGCCGTCGAGCAGCCGCCGCTGACGCCGAACGTGGGCGCTGAAGGGCGTGGAGCCGCCAAGCCTTTTCAGGTGAGGGGGACCAATGTCGATTTTCAAGGCACTATTCGGACAACAAACCACTGGGCAACCAGCAGGAGGGAAAGCAATGCCAGTCGTCGATCGGGTTTTGGTAGGTGAGTCGTTGGTGGGTGACGGCAACGAGGTCGCGCACATCGACCTCATCATGGGGCCGCGCGGAAGCGCCGCCGAAGCGGCATTCTGCAACAGCCTGACCAACAACAAGGATGGCTTCACCGCGTTGCTCGCGGTGGTCGCGCCGAACCTGGCGTGCAAGCCGAGCACGGTGATGTACAACAAGGTCACCATCAAGGGTGCCAACCAGGCGGTGCAGATGTTCGGGCCGGCCCAGCGCGGCGTGGCGATGGCGGTCACTGACTGCGTCCAGGACGGCACCATCCCGCAGGCCGAGGCCGACGACATCTTCATCTGTGTCGGCGTGTTCATTCACTGGCTGGCGGAGGACAACGCCAAGATCCAGGACTACAACTACGAAGCCACCAAGCAGTCCATCAAGCGTGCGGTCAAGCGCGAGCCCAAGGCGGCGGACGTCATCGCCAACAAGGGCCAGGCGCACCCGTTCGCGGCGCATACCTGACCGCATTCGCGGGCCCCTGTGGCCCGCGGTGTACGGTCGACAGCCCCGGCCCCGTGCCGGGGTTTTTTTTTGGTTCAGGTGCCGCGGACGTAGCGGCTCAGGGCCGCAACGCCGAGACGGCCGTCGTGCACAGCGCTGGCAACCAGCACGCCGGCGGCACCGGTCGCCGCCACGGCAGCCAGATCGGCGTCGTCGCGAATGCCCCCCGCCGCGAACACCCTCCGGGTGCCGGCGGCGCGGATCAATTTCCGAAGCCGGACCAGATCCGGTCCGAGCGCACTGCCGACGCGGTCCAGCGTCATCGCAAGTACCGCCGCCGGCCATGATGGCGCCGTGTCGAGAAGTTCCGGCGGCCCCATGAATGCCTCGCCTCGGAAGTCCAGCGACAGGATCCAGCGCGCGTCGGGCGCAGGCAGCATCGCCGCCCCGGGCAGGCTCTCGCTGCCGAGGACCGGCACGCAGTTGGCCCGCATCGGTGTCCGCGCCGTCGAGCCGGCATCAATCCAGAACTCCACGCCCGGGTGACGGCGCGCGAGCGCATCGATGAGCGGGGCATGGTTCCCGTGCCCCTGGATTGCGTCAAGGTCGGCGACATAGATGGCCCCGAAGGGATGCAAAGCCAGCAATGCATCGCACACGGCATGGGCCTCGGGCGTGGCGCACAGGCACGATTGGAGCGGTCGGTAGCCCGCCCGTTCGCCACGGCGGGCGTGGACGACCAGCCCACGCATCAGGTCGATGACCGGGACGATGCGGAAGGCGTCGGCTGTCACGATGAGGCGGCGGTCTTCGGCACGGGTGGCGTCCTCAGCATACGCGGCGCGCCGTATACCGCGCCAGCACGCCATCGCGCGCACCCATGGTAAGGTGCAAGCGCACCGGCATCGCGCGCCGGTGGTGCACGGGTGCACCGTGGCAGGGGAGCGAATGCAGATCGTCGGCTGGGACATCGGCGGCGCGCACGTCAAGCGGGTCATCGCCGAGGCGGACGGCCGCCTGACGGCCGTGGACCAGGTACCGTGCCCGCTGTGGCTGGGCGCGGATCGGCTGGCGCAGACCCTGGACGCGCTGCGTGCAGGCCTGGCTCAGGACGCCGAGCATCGCCTGACCATGACCGGCGAACTCGCCGACGTGTTCGAGTCGCGCGCGGATGGCGTGCGGGCGATCGTCGGGACGTTTGGCGCGGCGTTCGGGCGTGCCCGCATTTTCGCGGGCCGGGATGGTTTCGTGAGCGCCGATCGGGCGCCGGCGCTTGCCGAGTCCGTGGCGTCGGCCAACTGGCTGGCGACCGCGCGTTTTCTCTCCCGGCGGATGTCCGAAGCGGTGTTGGTGGATATCGGCTCCACCACCACCGATATCGTCGCCCTGCGCGACGGCGCACCGGGCCCGGGCGGCTACACGGATGCGGAACGCCTCGCCACGGGCGAATTGGTCTACACGGGCGTGGTCCGCACCCCGGTGGCCTGTGTCGTGGAGGCGCTCGCATTCTCCGGCGAGCGAGTTGCGGTCATGGCCGAAGTATTCGCGACCATGGCCGACGTCTACACGCTCACGGGAGAACTCGTGCCCGACCAGCGATTCGGGGCCGCGGCCGACGGACGCGGGCGCGCGGTACCGCAGTGCGCGCGGCGTCTGGCGCGCATGATCGGACGCGATGCTGCCGATGCCGATCCCGCACCCTGGCGCCGCCTCGCGGGCACCATCGCCCGATTGCACCGGGATCGGCTTCGGGTGGGGTTGGAGCGGCGCCTGTCGGCGCTGCCCGCCGAACATGACCCGACACTCGTGGGTGCAGGTGTCGGCCGATTCGTCGTGCGCGCGTTGGCTGCCGATCTGGGCTTGCCATACCGGGATCTTGCCGAATTGTGGACCGCACCGGCGCCCCTGGCGGCCGCAGCGGCCGACTGTGCGCCGGCAGCGTCGCTCACCCAGGCATGGTGACCGGATCGTTGCGTCCGTGAGCCGGGTCCGGGTCGTCAAGATCGGCGGCAGCCTCGTGGGGTCGCCGTGGCTGGTGCAATGGGCCCGGGCCCTGGCGGGCGCCGCTCCCGCGCGGATAGTCGCTGTACCCGGTGGAGGGCCGTTCGCGGCCCAGGTGCGCCGCTTGCAGGACTCGCTCGGATTCGACGATCGCACCGCGCACCGGATGGCGCTGGCAAGCATGGACCAGCTCGGCTGGCTGTTGACCGGGCTGGCCGACGGGCTGTGCGGATGCGTGGATACGCAGCAGATGTCGCAGGCCTGGGCGCGCGGGGAAGTGGCCGTCTGGCTGCCGTCGGCAAGCCTGTCACGCAGCGGGGATCCGCCTGCGAGCTGGACGTGGACGGCGGACGCGCTCGCGCTCTGGTTGGCATGTCGGCTTGATGCCGAGGCGCTGCTGCTGGTGAAGTCCGCGGCCGTTCACGCCCCTTCGGTGCGGGTGTCCGAGATGCGGCGGCGAGGGTTGGTCGACGCGGCTTTCGCCAGCCGGTTCGAGGCCTTCCGTGGCCGGGCCTGGCTCGCACACCGGGCGCAGATCGCTGCGGCGAGTGCGCTTCTGGGCGGCAATCCGCACCCGCCGCTGTGCGCCATCCTGCCGGGTTGAGCCGCGATATCTAAAGGCCTGCGTCCGGCGGCCGCTACGGTGGACGGAACGGACCGAACCCGTGGATGGTGCCAGGCGCGGGTCGGCCCGCGGGCGCTCACCTCGAGGAATCCTCGCATGTTCGAATCCATCGCATCGCGTCTCTCGCTCGGCCGGTTGATGTACGTCTACGCCGGCCTGGCGCTGGCGGCGCTCGCTACGATCGCCGCGGTCGAGTGGCATCTGCTGCGGTCGGCCGCGGACCCGGCCGCGGCCGGCGGCACCGTGGCCGCCATGGTCGCGGTCGCGGCCATGCTGCTGGTGGCGACCGCGTCGATTCTCGGCCGGTTCGTCGGTCGCCGCGCCGAACGTATCGTCGCCGCACTCAATGCCATGGCCCAGGGGGATCTGTCCCACCGTTGTGATGTCCCCGGCCGCGACGAACTGGCATGGATGGCGTGGGAATACTCCTGTGCACGCAAGTCCTTCTCGGGGATGGTCAACGAGATCCTGGCCAATGCCACCGATCTGGCGTCGGCCGCGAACCGACTGGCGGCCAACGCCGAGCAGGTCGAGCGCAGTGTGGATCGGCAGGACGTCGAGACCCAGCATGTTGCCGACGCGATGAACGCCATGTCGACGACCGTGCACGAGGTCGCCCGCCACTCGGTCGGCGCCGCGCAGGCGGCACAGGAAGCCGACCGGGTTTCCAAGTCCGGACAGAACGTCGTGCGCAGCGCAATGGATTCCATCGAGTCGCTGGCGCGCGAAGTGCAGTACTCCGGCCAGGTCATCGACAAGCTCAAGAACGACAGCATCGAAATTGGCGCGGTGCTGGACGTCATCCGCGGCATCGCCGAGCAGACCAACCTGCTGGCGCTCAACGCCGCCATCGAAGCCGCTCGCGCCGGCGAGCAGGGCCGCGGCTTCGCTGTCGTGGCGGACGAGGTGCGAAGCCTGGCCAGCAGGACGCAGCAGTCGACCCAGGAAATCCAGACCATGATCGAGCGCCTTCAGGCGGGTGCGAACGATGCGGTGGCGACCATGCAACGCGGCGGCGACGTGGCCGAAACGAGCGTTGCGGAGGCGGGCAAGGCGCGCGAGGCGCTCGAGGCGATCACGGGCATCATCCACACGATCAACACCATGAATACCCAGATCGCCACCACGGCCGAACAGCAGAGCCAGACCACGGCCGAGATCCACCGCAACGTGGCCAATATCCGTTCGATCGCTACGGATACGTCCCAGGACGCCAGGAAGGCATCCGCCGCCACGGACGAACTGGCCCAGTTGGCCAACCGCCTGCGCGAGGCGGCGTCCAAGTTCAGGCTGGCGGTCTGAGCGCTCCGATGGTCCCGGCGCCGCCTTCGAGCCGATCCAGCGCCTGATCGAGCGCACGCTCGGCGGCCCGCGGTCCGAAATCGAGCGCGATCCGCAGGCAGTCGATGAGCGCCCGCGCGCGCTCCGCCCGTGGGATCGTCCCCTGTCCGTCGCCCTCGGACTTCATCGTCGTCTGCATTGCCGCCGCCTCCCGCGCCGGGCGCCGTGGTCAGTCCCAGTTCAGCGCGCCGCCGGTCTTGTACTCGGTGACGCGCGTCTCGAAGAAGTTCTTTTCCTTCTTGAGATCGATGAGCTCGCTCATCCAGGGGAAAGGATTGCTCGCGCCGGGAAACATCTCCGGCAGGCCGATCTGCGCGCAACGGCGGTTGGCGATGAAATGCAGGTAGTCCTCGAACATGTTCGCGTTCAAGCCGAGGATGCCGCGCGGCATCGTATCGCGCGCGTACTGCACCTCCAGTTCCACCGCCTGGCGCAGCAGGCCGCGGATCTCGTCCTGGAAGGCGGGGGTCCAGAGCTGCGGATTCTCGATCTTGATCTGGTTGATGACGTCGATGCCGAAATTCATGTGCATCGATTCGTCGCGCAGGATGTACTGGAACTGCTCGGCGACCCCGGTCATCTTGTTGCGCCGGCCCATCGACAGGATCTGCACGAAGCCGACGTAGAAGAAGATGCCCTCGAACACCACGTAGAACGCAATCAGGTCGCGCAGCAGCCTCTGGTCGTCCGCGTCGGTGCCCGTGTGGAAGGTCGGGTCGCCCAGGCTCTCGGTGAAGCGCATCGCCCAAGCGGCCTTCTCGTGGACCACGGGAACCTCGCGGTAGGTGTTGAACACCTCGGCTTCGTCCAGCCCAAGGCTCTCCACACAGTACTGGTAGGCGTGGGTGTGCAGGGCCTCCTCGAAAGCCTGGCGCAGCAGATACTGGCGGCACTCGGGATTGGTGATGTGGCGGTAGACCGCCAGCACGAGATTGTTCGCCACCAGCGAATCGGCCGTGGAAAAGAAGCCGAGATTGCGCTTGATGATCGCGCGTTCGTCGTCGGTCAGACCCGCCGGATCCTTCCACAGGGCGATGTCCGCGGTCATGTTGATTTCCTGCGGCATCCAGTGATTTGCGCAGGCATCGAGGTATTTCTGCCAGGCCCACCTGTACTTGAAGGGCACGAGCTGGTTCACGTCCGCCCGGCAATTGATCATGCGCTTGTCGTCAACGGCCAGGCGCCGCGCGCCGAACTCGACCTGCTCCAGGCCCGTGACGCCATGGCGCGAATCATCCGGCTCGACCGGCGCTGGAATTGCCGGCGGCGCGGAGGCGGTCCACGCAACGGGGGCTGCCTCGCGCACTTCCATCGCCTGCAGGTGGGTCATGGTTTCGTTCATCGACAGCGGGCGCGCTGCGGCGCGCAGGTTCGCAATCGGGTCATCCCAATTGAGCATGTTCCGGCCTCCCAACCGTTGCGGATTACTGGCACGCCTCGCAGGTCGGGTCGAGGATCGAGCACATCTTCACCGTGCCATCGTCCTCGGCCGCGCCCGCGCGCACCGCGTTCAACTTGCCGTCGGCCAGCGTCGATTTCTCCACGTGCGTGGCACCGAGGCTGCGCAGGTAGTAGGTCGTTTTCAGTCCGCGCACCCAGGCCAGCTTGTAGAGGTTGTCGAGCTTCTTTCCCGACGGCTCGCTCATGTAGAGATTCAGCGACTGCGCCTGGTCGATCCACTTCTGGCGGCGCGCGCCTGCTTCCACCAGCCAGCGCGGGTCGACCTCGAATGCGGTCGCGTAGAGTTCCTTGAGATCGTCGGGTACGCGGTCGATCGCGCGCACGCTGCCGTCGTAATACTTGAGATCATTGACCATCACCTGGTCCCACAGGCCGAGTGCCTTGAGATCCCGTACCAGGTACGGATTGACGACTGTGAATTCGCCCGAAAGGTTCGACTTGACGAACAGGTTCTGGTAGGTCGGCTCGATCGACTGCGATACGCCGCAGATGTTGGAGATCGTGGCCGTAGGCGCGATCGCCATGGTGTTCGAATTGCGCATGCCGACCACGCGCACGCGCTCGCGCATCGAGTCCCAGTCCAGCGTGGTGCTGCGGTCCATGTCGAGAAATCCGCCCCGGCTCTGCTCGAGGATGGCGATGGAATCGAAGGGCAGGATGCCCTTGCTCCACAAGGATCCGTCGAACGAAGTGTAACGCCCGCGTTCGGCTGCGAGATCCGTCGACGCCTTGATCGCGTAGTAACTCACCGCTTCCATGGATCGATCCGCGAACTCCACCGCGCCGGTGGAGGCGAACGGAAGCCTGAGCTGATAAAGAGCGTCCTGGAAGCCCATGATTCCCAGGCCGACCGGCCGGTGGCGCAGGTTCGAGTGCCGCGCCGTCGGGACCGAGTAGAAGTTGTAGTCGATGACGTTGTCGAGCATGCGCATCGCCACGCCGACGGTACGTTCGAGCTTGATCAGGTCGAGCCCGCGCTCGCCGACGTGCTGGGCGAGATTCACCGAGCCGAGATTGCAGACTGCGATCTCCTTGCCGGCCGCGGTGTTCAGCGTAATTTCGGTGCACAGGTTCGAGCTGTGCACGACCCCGATGTGGCTCTGCGGCGAGCGCAGGTTGCAGGGGTCCTTGAAGGTGATCCAGGGATGCCCGGTCTCGAACAGCATCGACAGCATCTTGCGCCACAGGTCCATTGCGCGGACGGTCTTGGCGACCGTGAGCTCGCCGCGCGCGGCCTTGGCCTCGTAGGCCGTGTAGGCCTGTTCGAACTCCGGCCCGTAACGATCGTGCAGATCCGCCACCTCGTCGGGAGAGAACAGCGTCCATGGGCCGTCCTCGGCGACGCGCTTCATGAACAGGTCCGGCACCCAGTTGGCGGTGTTCATGTCATGCGTGCGGCGCCGATCGTCGCCGGTGTTCTTTCGCAGTTCGATGAACTCCTCGATGTCGATGTGCCACGTCTCCAGGTACGCGCACACCGCGCCCTTGCGCTTGCCGCCCTGGTTGACGGCTACCGCGGTGTCGTTGGCCACCTTCATGAACGGCACCACGCCCTGGGACCGGCCGTTGGTGCCCTTGATGTGCGCGCCCATGCCGCGCACCGGCGTCCAGTCGTTGCCCAGACCGCCAGCGAACTTCGACAGCAGGGCGTTGTCCTTGATGGCCTGGAAGATGCCGTCGAGATCGTCCGGCACGGTGGTCAGGTAACACGACGAAAGCTGCGGGCGCAACGTGCCGGAGTTGAACAGCGTCGGCGTGGAACTCATGAAGTCGAAGCTCGACAACAGGTCGTAGAATTCGATGGTCCAGCGCTCGGGCTCGATTTCGTTGATCGCCAGGCCCATCGCCACGCGCATGAAGAATGCCTGCGGCAGTTCGAAGCGCACGCCGCGCGCGTGCAGGAAGTAGCGGTCGTAGAGAGTCTGAAGGCCAAGGTAGCTGAACAGGAAATCGCGTTCGGGGCGGATGGCGCGGCCGATCCGCTCCAGGTCGTAGTTGCCCAGGCGCGGGTCCATGAGTTCCAGATCGATGGCACGGCGGACGTAGGATTTGAAGTATTCCGCGTAGCGCTCGGACATCTCGGCCTGGGTCGCGCTATCCGGGGTGCCGTAGACGAAGGTCAGCGCCTCGCGCCGCAGCGCGTCGAGCAGCAGCCGGGCGGCCGCCTGGCTGTAGTCCGGTTCCTGCTCGATGAAGGTTCGGGCGCTCATGACCAGCGCCTTGGCGACATCGGCCTCGGCCACGCCATCGAACAGGTTGCGCATCACGTCGGCGTAGATGACGTCCGGAGCGGTCTCGCGCAGGCCGGCGCAGGCCTCCTCGATGAGGGCGCGCAGGCGCGCTTCGTCCAGCGGCACCCGTTTGCCGTCGGCGCGGGTGATCTGCACCGAGGAGTCGGACGGCGCCTGCCGGCGTGCAGCCAGTTCCTCGGCGCGGCGCCGTGCGCGTTCCTCGCGGTAGAGCACGTAGGCGCGCGCAATCTTGTGCTCGCCGGCGCGCATCAGCGCCAGTTCCACCTGATCCTGGATGTCCTCGATGTGCGTGGTGCCGCCGCCGGGCAGGCGCCGGGTGATGGCGGCCACCACCTGCGTGGTCAGATCGGCCGTGATCTCGTGGATGCGGCGCGAGGCGGCGGCATTGCCGCCTTCGACGGCGAGAAACGCCTTGGTCAGAGCGATCGTGATTTTGTTGCTGTCGAACGCCGTGAGCTTGCCGTTGCGGCGGATCACGCGGTATTCGCCGGGGCTCGATGCCTGCAGTTCGGCGGCGGTCGCGCCGGCGAAATCGGCCGGGTCCAGCCCGGCACGGGGTGCCGTTTCGTGCACGGCAACGATGTTTTCAAGTCCCATGACCCCTCCTGCAGCGAAGCTGTCTTTTTTCCATCCGGGACCGCGGTGCCGGGCTCCGCGGTGAGGTGCGGGGCATTCTCATCAATGCCGCGTAACCTACTGTACTCCACCACAATAGCATGTGGTCAAGCGACCCGTATACCCCAATATGCTGTGGATGGATCTGCACCAAAGGTGTTGGAAAGCCGGGTACAGATTGGGGATAACTTTCCCGGATCCGCGCTGGATCAGGTGCTTGCAGGCAATTTTCCGCGCTGCGGAAGAACGCGGTCGTGCGCCGGTCGGTCAGCGCGTGTCCGTGACCCGATCGCGCAGATAGTGCGGCAGGGCGCCGGCGGCGTCGGTGCCGCAGCCGGCGAGCAACGCAGTTCGACCGAGCTCCGCGATGTCCGATGCGTGCGGTTCGACGCCCGCATCCATGCCGGCGAACAGCGGGCCGAGCCGACCCTGAAGTTCGCGCTGTGCAACCGCCCAGCCCGCGCCGGCGCCGAACCAGCGTCCCTGCGCCGGCAGCGGCAGCGTGCGCGCGTCGCCCACGGCATCTTCCGCGAGCGCGACGACGTGCCCGCGCCCGGCGGCATAGGTGCCCAGGTACAGCTCGTTCATGCGTGCATCCAGCGCCGCGAGCACCCGCTCGACGCCATGCCGGCGTGCGCAGCCGTGTGCAATCGCGGCGAGGGTGGAGATTGGTGCGACCGGCAAGTCCGCCGCCAGAGCCAGCGCCTGGATCACGCCGGCGGCAATGCGTACGCCCGTGAATGCGCCGGGGCCGCAACCGAAGGCCAGGCCATCGAGCGCACGCAGCGTGGTGCCGCCCTGTGCCAGCACCGCCTCGATGTCGGGCAGGATGAACTCGGCCTGCCGCTGCGGAGCGTGCCGATGGAGTTCGATGTGGGCGTCGCCGTGCAGGAGCGCGACCGAGCAGACGTCGGTGGAGGTGTCGATCGCGAGGATGCGCATGGGGTGCACCGTCATGCCCACCCCGGCGCCGCCGCGCGCCTTGCGCCCGGGATGGTCACTGTATAATCGCGCGCCATGCTTTTACCCCTGCCAGTATACATCGGCCTGCGCTACACCCGGGCGCGCCGCCGAACGCATTTCATCTCCTTCATCTCGCTGACATCGATGCTCGGAATCGCGCTGGGCGTGACCGCGCTCATCACCGTGATGTCGGTGATGAACGGTTTCGACCAGGAACTGCGCACGCGGATCCTGGGCATGACCGCGCATGCGACCGTGCTCGAGCCCGGATCGCAGCTGAGGGACTGGGAGCGCGTCGTGCAGCGCCTGGCGGCCGATCCGCGCGTGCGCGGGTCGGCGCCATTCGTCGAGAAGGAGGCCATGGTCACGCACGCCGGCAGCGTCCAGGGGGTGATGGTGCGGGGCGTGTTGCCGGCACTGGAGCCGCGGGTCTCGGCGGTCGGTCGCAAGATGGTCAGCGGCAGCCTGGATCGGCTCGTGGCGGGCGGGTTCGGCGTCGTACTGGGGCGCGAGCTGGCCGACGCGCTGCAGGCGGGCGTCGGCGATCGCATCACGCTGGTTGCGCCGCAGCCGTCGGTGACGCCGGCCGGGATCCTGCCGCGCCTGAAGCAGTTCACGGTGGTCGGCGTGTTCGAGATCGGCATGCACGAATACGACTCGGCGTTGGTGCTGACGCACCTGGAGGACGCGCGCCGGTTGTTCCGGTTCGCCGACGGCGTCACCGGCGTGCGCGTGGAACTCGACGACGTGTTCGCGGCCCCGCGCATGCATTCGGATCTGGAAAACCTGGTCGCAGACGCAGGGGACGCGCGCTACCAGGTCATGGACTGGACCGAGTACCACGTGAACTTCTTCAAGGCCCTGAAGACCGAAAAGGCAGTGATGTTCGTGATCCTGACGCTGATTGTCGCCGTAGCCGCGTTCAACATCGTCTCGATGCTGGTGATGGTGGTGGCCGACAAACGCGCCGAGGTCGCGATTCTGCGCACGCTGGGGTTGTCGCCGGCCGGCATCATGGCAATCTTCGTCGTCCAGGGCACCGTCATCGGCATTGCCGGAACGGCGGCGGGCGTGGTCGCGGGCGTCGCATTGGCGCAGAATCTTGAAGCGATCGTGAAATGGATCGAAACGCACCTGAAGGTGCGGTTCCTGCCACCCGACGTGTACTACATCAGCGAGCTGCCGTCGCGGATGCACTGGCCGGATGTCGGTGCGGTCGCCGCGATTGCGTTTTGCCTGTCGATGCTGGCGACGCTGTACCCGGCATGGCAGGCGGCACGAACGCAGCCTGCCGAGGCGCTGCGCCATGAGTGAGACGGTGCTGCGCTGCGTCGGGCTGTCCAGGACCTACGCCGAGGGCGATCTGAACGTTCCGGTACTGCGCGGCGTGGACCTCGAAGTGCGCCGCGGGGAACGCATCGCCATCGTCGGTCGTTCAGGCGCCGGCAAGAGCACGCTGCTGCACCTGCTCGGCGGCCTGGATCTGCCGAGCGCCGGATTCGTGGAGGTCGCCGGCCGGCCGATGTCGGCACTGGGCGACGCCGCGCGCGGCCGCCTGCGCAACGCCTTCCTGGGGTTCGTCTATCAATTCCACCATCTTCTGCCGGAATTCACCGCAGCGGAGAACGTGGCGATGCCGATGCTCATCGCAGGCGTTCGCGAGCGCGAGGCAAGGGCGCGCGCCCTCGACCTGCTCGGGCGCGTCGGCCTGGCGGATCGCGCCGCGCACAAGCCCGGGGAACTCTCGGGCGGGGAACGCCAGCGCACTGCGGTTGCGCGTGCCCTGGCGAATCAGCCTCAATGCGTGCTCGCCGACGAGCCCACCGGCAATCTTGATCGCCAATCCGCGGCGCTGGTATTCGACCAGTTGCTGGCCCTGCACGCGCAGACCGGCGCGACGATCGTGATTGTCACCCACGATCCGCTGATCGCCGCGGCGATGGACAGGGTCCTGGAACTGCGCGACGGTGCGCTGGAGCATGCCCCGGACTGGTCCGGATCAGCGCCGCCGCACGCCGCCACGTGACCGTGCGCGCCAGCGGCGCACGGCGTGCCATCGCCACGCGATCCGCACGCCAAGGTAGCCCATCGCCGACGCGCCGATCGCGAACAGGACGCAGCCGACCACCAGCGGTTCGCCCACGACGAGCGCGGCATCGGTCAGGGCACGGGCCGACCAGCCGAAGGCAACCGGCTGCGGCGGGGTGCCGAGCAGCCACGCGCCGACGCGATAGGCCGCGTAGAACATCGGTGCAATCGTCAGCGGATTGGTGACCCAGACCGCGGCGATGGCCACCAGCACGTTGGCGCGGGCGAGTACCGCGGTCGGTGCCGCCAGCAGCATGTGGCCCGGGATCGGCAGGAAGGCGAAGAACAGGCCTATCGCCGCGCCCGTCGCGGTCGAGCGCCGGTTCAGATGCCACAGGCCCGGATCCTCCAGCCGTGCGCCGAGAAGGCGCAGGCCGCGCCGGGATGCGACCTCGTGCGGTGGCGGCAGGAGGCGGTTCAACCGATGGCGCAGGCTGATCCGCGCGGGCGGCACGCGGCGGGGGTGCGGGGGCGGCGGTCGGCGGGCGCGCATGGTCCGGCGATTTGCGGATCCGGTTGGGTGCGGCGGCAGGGGGCGATATTATACGGCGTCCCGGCCGGAAGCCGGGACGCGAAAGTTAACCGGGTCATGGAAGACCGCTCATGCGCCGAGCTGCATTCGGGGCCCTGCTCGGGGTCCTGTCGATTCAGTACCTGCCAGCGCTGCCGACGCTGTGGCCGGCGGGCCTTGCCCTGGCCGTGCTGGTGCACCGCCTGCTGCACCCGCAGACACCCGCTGCATTGGTCTGGTTCGCGCTAGGCGCGTTCTGGGCCGCGTGGCGGGCCGCGATCGTCCTGGATCCGGCACTGCCTCCGATGCTCGAGGGCGAGCCCGTCGTCGTCGTCGGGCGCGTCCACGGCCTGGCGCATGCCGATGGCCGCCGCACTCGATTTCTGTTCGACGTCGAGGAGGCGGTGAGCGCGCGGCGCCACTGGCCATTGCGCATGCGCATGCGCATGGATTGGTATGCGCCCGCGCCAGCGGTGCGCGCCGGCGAACGCTGGCGGCTGACCGTACGCCCACGGCGACCGCATGGGTTCGCCAACCCCGGCGGGTTCGACTATGAAGCCTGGTTGTTCCAGGGTCGCGTGCGCGCCACCGCGTGGGTGCTGCCGGCCAGCACCAACGCGCTGCTCTCGCCGGCACGCCCCGGCCTGCATCCGCTGCGCGAGGCGCTGGCACGGGGCATCGAAGCCGCGCTGCAGGGCGCGCCGCGTCGCGCCACGGTGGTGGCGCTGGCGCTCGGGGTCGACGACGGCCTGACCGCGAGTGAGTGGGACACGCTGCGACGCACCGGCACCACGCACCTGATTTCGATATCAGGCCTGCACATCAGCCTGGCGGCGCTGCTCGCCTTTGGCCTGCTGCGCGCACTGTGGGCGATGAGCCCACGCGCCTGCGCCCGGGCTGCCGCACCGCGCGTGGCGGCTGCCGGGGCGGTGCTGGCCGCGGCGGCGTATGCGGCGCTTGCCGGCGGGTCGGTGCCCACGCAGCGCTCGCTGGTACTGGTTGCGGTCGCGATGGCCGGCGCCGTAGCCCTGCGTACGGTGGCACCCGGGCGGCTGTTCGCCGCAGCGTTGCTCGCGGTGCTGGCGCTGGATCCGCTCGCCGTGCTCTCGATCGGATTCTGGCTCTCCTTCGGTGCCGCCGGCCTCATCCTGTACCGGTTCGGCGCCCGCGCCCGCGCCGAGCCCGGGTGGCGCCGCGCAATCGATCTGCACCTGGCGGTCGCCGTGGGTCTGGCGCCGGCGCTGGCGTTCGCATTCGGCCAGAATCCGCTGCTCGGTCCGCTCGCCAATGCCTTTGCCGTGCCGTGGACGAGCTACCTGGTGGTGCCGGCGGTGCTGGGCGGCACTGCTCTGCTGGCATGGGCGCCGGCACTGGCCGCGTACGTGCTACAGGCGGCGCACTGGACCACGGTGATCCTGTGGCGGGTGCTGGACTGGCTCGCACGGTTCGACGCCGCGGTTTGGTGGCACGGCACGACCGTGCCGATCGCGGTCATCGCCGGGGGCGTCGGCGTTGCGCTGCTGCTCGCACCGCGGGGCCTGCCCGGTCGCTGGACGGCACTCGCATGGCTGCTTCTCGCCGCGGCGCCTCCTGTCGGACGGCCGCCGCCCGGGCAATTCGAGCTCAGCGTGCTGGATGTCGGGCAGGGGCTGGCGGTCGTCGCCCGGACGCAGCGGCACGCGTTGCTGTTCGACACCGGCCCGACGTTCGGGCCGGACTTCGACGCCGGAGCCGCCGTGGTCGTTCCGTACCTGCAACGCCGCGGCGTTCGGGTGCTCGATGCGGTGGTCGTCAGCCACGGCGACATCGACCACGCCGGAGGTCTCGCATCGGTGCGCGGTGCAATGCACGTGCGGCGCTTGTGGTCGAGCGTGCCGGCGGCCACCGGCGGCTTGCAGTGCCGGCGCGGCGGCCGCTGGCGCTGGGACGGAGTCGAGTTCCGGTTCCTGCACCCGCCGCAGGGTTGGCGGTCCGGGGACAACGACTCCTCCTGCGTGTTGCGAATCGCAGGCACGTCCGGCGCGGCCTTGCTTGCCGGTGACATCGAACGGAGCGCGGAACGGGCGCTCCTGGATGCCGGGGCCGATGCGCTGCGAGCGGAGATCGTCGTGGTACCGCATCACGGCAGCCGCAGTTCGTCGACGCCGGAATTCGTCGCGGCCGTCGGCGCGAGTCTGGCGGTGGTGTCGAGCGGGTACCGCAACCGGTTTGGTTTCCCCGCCGAGGTCGTCGTGCAGCGTTGGCGTCGGTCCGGGGCGCATGTGGTGGACACGGCGCGCGACGGTGCGGTGACGATCGACGGTGTTGCGGCGCTTGCGCGACCGGTGCTGTACCGGCACGATTCGCGCAGATATTGGAACGATTGACGCGCGGCGCCGCACGCGTCTGGATTTGTCCCGGGGGCGCACCTACAATCGCCGCGGCGCCCTGCGATCCGCGTGTCGGCGCCGGAGGCGTCGCTCGTGTTCGAGTTCGTAAAATCCGGCGGCTGGCTGATGCTGCCGCTGCTTCTGTGTTCGGTTGCGGCGATGGCCATCGTCGTGGAGCGCTTCTGGTCGCTGCAGCGCAAGCGCATCACGCCCGACAATCTCGTGCCGCAGGTGTGGCAATGGGCCAGGGCAGGCGTGTTGGATGCCAAGCGCATCCAGGCGCTGCGCGCGACATCGCCGCTAGGCCGCATTCTCGCCGCCGGGCTCGCCAACATGCGCCACGATCGGCAGGTGATGAAGGAGAGCATCGAGGATGTCGGCCGCCAGGTGGTGCACGAGCTGGAGCGCTACCTGAATACGCTCGGCACGATAGCTTCCCTGACGCCGTTGCTCGGCCTGCTGGGTACCGTCACCGGCATCATCAAGGCTTTCGCCGCCATGAGCGTAGCTGGCGGTGGCGATCCGGCCGAGCTCACCGGCGGCATCGCGCAGGCGCTGGTGACCACGGCAGCCGGGCTCACCGTCGCGATCCCCTCGCTGTTCTTCTACCGATATTTCCGCGGCCGCGTCGACGAGCTGGTGCTGTTGATGGAGCAGGAGGCGCTGAAAATGATCGAGGTTCTGCGCGGCGAACGTGAACGCGACGACGGCGCGGACAGCGCGCCGGAGCCGCGCGCGTGAATTTTCGCGGCCATGGCCGCCGGGCGGACGAGATCGACGTCAATGTCGTGTCGCTGATCGACGTCGTGCTCCTGCTGCTCATTTTTTTCATGCTTTCCACGACCTTCATCCGGCACGCCGAGATCAAGCTCACGCTGCCGGAGGCTTCCGCGCAGGCGCGGCCCGGCAGCGAACGCCGGATCGACGTGGCCGTGGATGCGCAAGGGCGCCTGTTCGTCGACGGCCGCGCCCTGGTCAACTCCCAGCCCGACACGCTGCGCCAGGCGCTGCGTGCCGCGCGCGGCGACCAGTCCGACACGATCGTGGTCGTGAGCGCGGATGCAAGGGCATCGCACCAGTCGGTGATCGACGTGTTGGACGCCGCGCGCGCACTCGATCTGCTGCACGTCACCTTCGCGACCGCGCGCCGCGACGAACGGCACTGACCGTGCCCGGCAGCGCTCGCGAACTCTCCGCCGGCGCGCGCGGGAAGCGCGGGCTGGCGCAGCGCATGGACGAAATCTGGTACGGCCGCAGCGCACTGGCAGCGGCGCTCGCGCCGCTGGCGTGGCTGTACGGTGCGGCCGTGTACCTGCGTCGTCACGCCTATGCCTCGGGCCTGGCGGCGATGGTGGAGATCCCGGTTCCGGTCGTGGTCGTCGGCAACATCACCGCCGGTGGTACCGGCAAGACGCCGCTGGTGGTGTGGATCGCCCACTGCCTGGCGCGGCATGGCTATCGCCCGGGCGTGGTGTGCGGCGGATACCGCGGCCAGGCCCGCGCCTGGCCGCAGCAGGTACGCGCGGACAGCGATCCGGTGATGGTGGGCGAGGAGGCCGTGCTGCTGGCGCGACATTGCGCTGCTCCCGTCGCCGCCGCGCGCAATCGCATCGACGCGGCGCTCGCGTTGCTGGAGCATCACGGCTGCGACGTGCTCGTGTGCGACGACGGATTGCAGCACTACCGCCTGAGCCGCGACGTCGAAATCGCCGTCGTCGACGGTGTTCGACGGTTCGGCAACGGCCGCCTGCTGCCGGCCGGGCCGCTGCGCGAGCCGCCCTCGCGCCTGCGCAGCGTGGACATGATCGTCACCAACGGCATCGCAGGGCGCGGCGAATTCCCGATGCGCTACGTTCCCGGAGGCGCCCGGTCGATGTTCGACCCCGCGCGTGAGGTCGCCCTGGAATCGTTCGCGCCGCGCGAGGTTCACGCCGTCGCCGGCATCGGCCATCCCGAGCGCTTCTTCTCGATGCTGCGTGCGGCCGGACTGCGCGTGCACAAGCATCCGTTCGCGGATCATCATCGATTCACCGCGGCGCAGATCAGCTTCGGAGACGGCCTGCCCGTGCTGATGACCGAGAAGGATGCGATAAAATGCCAGCGCTTCGCGGATCGCGAGCACTGGTACGTGCCAATCGCCGCGATGTTGCCGGAGGTGTTCGAGCACCGCCTGCTCGCCCTGCTGCGGGGGAAGGACGATGGACAAGAACCTGCTTGAAATCCTGGTTTGCCCGGTGACCAAGGGACCGCTGGTCTACGACCGCGAGCGCCAGGAATTGATTTCCAGGAGCGCCCGGCTTGCCTATCCCGTCCGCGACGGCATCCCGGTCATGCTCGAGGAGGAAGCGCGTCCGCTGAGCGACGAGGAGTACGAGCACCTGGGCCGATGACTTTCCGGGTCGTCATTCCGGCCCGCTATGCGTCCACGCGCCTGCCCGGCAAGCCGCTGGCGCTGGCAGGCGGGAGAACGGTGATCGAGCACGTCTGCATGCGTGCGAGCGAGTCCGGCGCCGCGTCGGTCGCGGTGGCGACCGACGACGAACGCATTGCCGCCCTGGTGCGCGGGCTCGGAGTGAACGCGGTCCTGACCAGCCCGGATCACGCCAGCGGCACCGATCGGATCGCCGAAGCCTGCGATCTGCTCGGCTACGGCGCCGACGAAATCGTCGTGAACGTGCAGGGCGACGAACCGCGCATGCCCGGCGCGGTGATCCGCCAGGTCGGCGCCGCGCTCGCGGCGGACGCCGACGCCGAGATCGCCACCGCCTGCCGCCCGCTGCTGGACGGGTATCAGTATCGCGATCCCAACGTGGTGAAGGTGATATGCGACGCGCTGGGACGTGCGTTGTATTTCAGCCGCGCGCCGATTCCGTGGGATCGCGATCAGCCGCAGGCGCCGCGCCTGGCGCACGTACGCCGCCACCTGGGGATTTATGCCTACCGGGTACGCTGGCTGCGAACGGTGGCGCGCCTGGCGCCGTCGCAGGCCGAGCAGATGGAACAGCTCGAACAGTTGCGCGCGCTGCACCACGGTGCGCGGATCCGCGTGGTGGAGGCCTGCGCCGAGGTCGGCGTCGGGATCGACACCGCGGAAGATCTCGCGGCATTCCGCCGCGAACGCGGCGAGTGATGGCTCCGCGGTCGATTAGCGTTCGCGAAACGTGATGCGGCCCTTGGTCAGATCGTAGGGCGTGAGTTCCACGGTGACGGTGTCACCGGTGAGAATGCGGATGTAGTTCTTGCGCATCTTACCCGAGATGTGCGCCGTGACGATGTGGCCGTTGTCGAGTTGGACACGGAACATCGTATTGGGCAGGGTCTCCACGACCTTGCCCTGCATTTCGATGTGATCTTCTTTTGCCATCTTGGACCCGCAACCGCTGCCTTCCGCCCCGTACGCAAGGCCGGCATTGTGCCGCAAACCCCGTACGGCCGCCAACCTTACCGGGGTAGATGGCGGGTCCAGTGTCCGTCGACGTAGTACTCCAGGGGCTGGTACTCGTCCTTGTAGCGCATCTTGCGGCAATCCCGGATGAAGTACCCCAGGTACAGCCACGGCAGTCCCTCGCGGCGCGCGGCATCGATCTGGTAGAGCACGGCCTGCCGCCCCAGGCTGCGCGCGTGCAGCGATGGGTCGAAGAACGTGTATACGGCGGACAGAGCGTTCGGCAATCGATCCACGACGGCGACAGCCACGATTTTCGCGTCGAGCCGGAACTCGACGAACTCGGTGCGGCTCCAGGTCGCGGTGAGGAACTCCAGGAAGCTGTCGCTGGTGGGGTTGTCCATGCCGCCGCCGGCGTGACGCCCGTGCAGGTAGCGCCGGTAAAGGTCGAAATGCGCCGGATCGAACACGGGCGGCCTGACCTGCACGCGCAGATCGAGGTTGCGGGTCCAGGTCCGGCGCTGGCCGCGCGTGGGGACGAAGTCCGCCACCGGCACCCGCACCGGAATGCAGGCGCTGCACTGCGGGCAGCGCGGCCGGTACAGGTGTTCGCCGCTGCGGCGGAATCCGTAGGCGGACAGCGTCGCGTAGAGATCCGGTGTTTTGGGAATCGAGGGGTCGGCGAACAGGGTGACCGCGTCGCGCCCGGCCAGGTAGCTGCAGGCATAGCGCGGCGTGGCGTAGAACGCCAGGCCCGGCCCGCGCGATGGACGGGTCATGCCGGAGTGCTCCACTGGCGCCAGGCATCGGGCGAGGGCACCGCGGCGCAAGCCCTTGCCAGCGCTTCCAGGAAAGCGCGCCGGGGCATTCGGCGCGCTCCCAGGCTCGTCAGGTGCGGGTTTTCGACCTGGCAGTCGAAGATTTCGTAGCCCCACCGCGCGAGGTTCGCGCTCAGCCACGCGAGCGCGACCTTGGATGCGTCGTCGCGCCGGCTGAACATCGACTCGCCGAAGAACGCGCGCCCGATGGCCACGCCGTAGACACCGCCCACCAGTTCCCCGGCAAGCCAGCACTCCACCGAGTGCGCGACGCCGAGCGTGTGCAGGCGCAGGTAGGCGGAGCGCATGTCGGCGCCCAGCCAGGTCCCGTCCTGGCCTGCCCTGGGCGCAGCGCAATGTTCCAGCACGCGCGCGAACGCGCGATCGAAACCGACCTGGAACGCGCCGCGGCGCAGCGTGCGGCCCAGGCTGCGCGAAACGTGCATGCGCCCCGGCGGCAGCACGCAGCGCGGATCCGGGCACCACCACAGGATTGGCCCGGGGGCCGAGTACCAGGGAAAGATCCCCTGGCGGTAGGCGTCGAGCAGGGTGTCGGTGTCGAGGTCGCCGCCCGCCGCCAGCAGGCCGGGCGGGTCATCCAGTGCCCGCGCGGGATCGGGGAAGCGATCACTGATGCTGCGATCGGCCAGGCATATGATCGGGGCACGGCCACGGGCCGCACCGTAGCGGCGGGCATTCGATGCATGCACCTCAGGCATCGCGGCGGAACGGCAGGTGCGCACCGACTTCGTCGACGTAGCCGTCGACCATCGCCGATTCGCGTTCGACGAAATCGGCAACCGCCGCGCGAAACCCGCGATCGCGGATCCAATGGACCGACCAGGTACGCACCGGCTCGAATCCTCGCGCGATTTTGTGCTCGCCCTGGGCGCCTGCGTCAAGGCGCGCCAAACCCGCGCGTATGCAATAGTCGATGGTTTGATAGTAGCACAGTTCAAAATGCAGGAACGGCACGTGCTCGCTGCATCCCCAATGCCGCCCGTAGAGCGTATCGCCGCCGCGCAATGCGAGCGCACCGGCAATCTCCCGTCCCGCGCGCCGCGCCAGAATCAACACGGTGGCGGCCGGCATGCGCCGGCCGAGCGAGCGGAAGAACTCCAGCGTCAACCGCGGTTCGCCCCAGTGGCGATCGAAAGTCGAGCAGTAGAACTCGTGGTAGCGGGCCCATTGCGCCCCGCTCACCCGCGTGCCGTCGAGCACCTCGATCTCCACGCCGGCTGCGGCGATTTCGCGGCGCTCGTGGCGGATCTGCTTGCGCCGCTTGGAGGTCAGGGTGGCGAGGAAGGCGTCGAAGCCGGCGAAACCGCGATTGAACCAATGGTACTGGCACCCCGCGCGCGGCAGCAGGGATTCGTCCGTCCACGCTGCCCGATCGTCCGCGTCCGGAAACAGGCAGTGCAGTGAGGAAACTCCGGTACGCCGGGCGAGCTCCACCGCACCGCGGACCAGCGCGGTGCGTACCGAGTCGCGTTGCGGATCGCCAGGATCCACGAGCAGTCGCGGGCCGGTGACGGGCGTGAACGGAATCGCGCTCACCAGCTTGGGGTAGTAGCGGCCTCCTGCGCGTTCGTAGGCCTGGGCCCAGCTCGAATCGAAGACGAATTCGCCGATTGAGTTGGTCTTCATGTACAGCGGCAGGGCACCGGCCAGTCGGCCGGCGTCCCATGCGGTCAGGTGCATCGGGTGCCAGCCCTGCGGCGCCAGGCAATCGAACTCTTCCAGCGCGCACAGGAATGCGTGGCGGACGAAGGGGTAATCCTCGCCCGCGATCCGATCCCACTGCGCGGCGGGTATCCCGGCCAGGGTTTCGACGGTGCGAATTTCCATGGGCTGCGGCCACCCGGCCGCGGGTACGGCGTCAGGGTTTCTTCGGGGTGCCCGGCCCGAAGAACGGCAGCGGTGTGATCTTATCGCCCGAGGCATCGGTCACCTTGCCGGTGCCGGTTTTGTCGACCTCGTCGATCCGGATGATGGCGTGATACGGCACGTAGACACGGCTGACGCCGCTGAATTCGGTCTTGAGGTGCTCTTCGGAGGGGTCCAGGACCACTGTGGATTTTTCGCCGAAGACCAGTTTTTCGACCTCGACGAAACCGTACATCGCGCTCTGGTGCACATTGCGCGCGTAGATCTCGTAGACCTTGCCCTGGTTGTGGAAGATGACCTTGTAGGTGTGCCTGCTCGCCATGGAATGCTCCGTCCGGAACCGTCGGAAACCGACCCGCCGCAGGCGCGTTGCGGGCGCCGCCGGCGCGAAGCTAGGTTAGCGGAGCCCGGCGTGCCGGCCAAGCCGCTCAACCGGCGGCGCAGGCGTCCACGGCGTCGATGCGGATATTGCGGCCCGGATCGAACCCGGCCACGCGCTGGCGTCCATGATAGCCGCGCGGGTTGCACAGCACGCGGGTGGCGCCCAGGCGGTAGTCCAGGCACCAGTGCACATGACCGTGGATCCAGGCCGCGATCGGCGCGCCGCGCACCATCGCGTCGAGCCGGTTGCAATAGGCATGTTGCCGCACACGGTTCGCCGGCGCGCGCCAGCTCGACAGGGACGGCGCGTGGTGCGAGACCACCACCGTCGGTCCCGCATACGGGGTTGCGAGTTCCTGCGCCAGCCACGCGCGCGCCTGGCGGTGCTGCGACAGCGCGTGTTCGGGGTTGAACAGGCGTACGCCGTTGAATATGTGCGCGTAGTCGTTGAGCTCGAAATCCGCGGCGGCCATCAGTGCCGGATCGGCGTCGTCGAAGTCGGTCCAGAGCGTGGTGCCCAGGAACCGCACGCCGCCGATGCACACAGCCGCGTTGTCCAGAAAATGCACCTGCGACCCGGCAGTCAGGCGCGCGATCCCGGTCCGCACGGCATTCAGATCCCCGCCGTAGAACTCGTGATTGCCGGCAACGTACACCACCGGCCGGCCGAGCTGCATCAGCCAGCGCGCGCCGTCAGTGCCGGGGCCGATGTCGCCCGCGGCGACCACCACGTCGGCTTCCCGGGCAGCTATCGCCAGTGGCCCGAACTCCAGGTGAATGTCGGAGAAGTACTGCAGTTGCATGCATTTCAGTCCTGGGTCCGGGTGCCGTGCCGGAGGCTGCCGTTCACCGTTGACCCCCGAGTCCGGGCTCTGCTTCCCCCGGGCGCTGTCCTGGATGGTGATTCCGTATAGAATACATGCCGTTACTCGCCAGTCTAAATAATGCAGGTGAACAATGGTCGCGCACGCAATCAGAAAGCAAGGCACGGGCCAGCAGATCAGCCTGCATCTCGTCCGCCGGTTGAAGGAGGCGGGCCTGTTGACCGTGGGGGCGTGCGCGCTGTTCCTGTTGATCGCGCTTGCGAGCCACGATTCCGGCGATCCGGGTTGGTCGCACACCGCCACCGGCCCCGAGGTGCGGAATGTCGCCGGCGCGGTAGGCGCCTGGGTATCCGATGTCCTGCTGTACCTGTTCGGAGTCGTCGCCTATCTGTTCCCGCCGATGGTCGCCTTCGGTGCGTGGATGCTCTACCGGGATAGCGAGTCTCGTGCGGGTCCGGATTATTTCCATCTCACTGCACGCTCGGTCGGGTTCCTGCTCACGGCGGCGTTCGGTTGCGCGCTGGTGTGGCTTCATCGCCTGCCCGCCGGTGCCGGTCCGCAGGAAGCTGGCGGAATCACCGGCGAGGTCGTCGGGCGGATGATGACCGGTGCCTGTGGATCCGTCGGCGGCACGGTGCTGATGCTGGCGTTGGCTTGTACCGGTGTCACGCTGTTCACGGGGTTGTCGTGGATCACGGTCATCGAGGTGATTGGCCGGCGTACCCTGCAGGGCGCCGAGCGTGCACGCCAGGGCGCGGCATGGCTCGCGGACTGGATGCACGGGCGCCAGGCACGGCGCGAGCGCGAAGCCGTCGTCAAGGTCGAAAAGCGACGCGTGGAGGCGCGCCCCAAACCGCGCATCGAACCTGCCATCTCCAGTTTCGAGCCGAGCGAGCGCATGGAGAAGGAGCGGCAGAAAGTCCTGTTCGACGCTCCGGCCGACGCGGCTCTGCCGGCGCTGAACCTGCTCGAGTCGGCGCCGCCGGCCGTCGGCGGTTATTCCGCCGAGGCGCTGGAAGCGATGTCGCGGCAGGTCGAACTCAAGCTGCGCGACTACGGCGTGGAGGTGCAGGTCGTGGCCGTGCACCCCGGCCCGGTCATCACGCGTTTCGAACTGGACCCGGCCCCGGGGGTGAAGGCCAGCCGCATCAGCAGCCTGGCCAAGGACCTGGCGCGCTCGTTGTCTACGATCAGCGTACGCGTGGTCGAGGTCATCCCGGGAAAGTCCGTGATCGGCCTGGAGATCCCGAACGAGTCACGCGAGACCGTGTACCTGTCCGAAATTCTCAGCGCACGGGAATACGAGTCCTCGGCCTCGCCATTGACGCTGGCGCTGGGCAAGGACATCGCCGGCAAGCCGGTAGCGGTGGATCTGGCTCGGATGCCGCATCTGCTGGTGGCCGGGACCACGGGCTCGGGCAAGTCCGTGGCGCTGAACGCGATGATCCTGAGCCTGCTGTACAAGGCGCCGGCCGCAGACGTGCGCATGATCATGATCGACCCCAAGATGCTCGAACTGTCGGTGTACGAGGGCATCCCTTCGCTGCTCGCGCCCGTGGTCACGGACATGAAGGAAGCCGCGAACGCGCTGCGCTGGTGCGTGGCCGAGATGGAGCGGCGCTACAAGCTCATGGCCGCGCTGGGTGTGCGCAACATCGGCGGCTACAACCGCAAGGTGCAGGAGGCGATCGACCTGGGCAGCCCACTGCCCGATCCGCTGGCGCGACCGCCCGCGCAGGACGTCGATGCGGCGACGCTTGCGCGCCTGCCGTTCATCGTCGTGGTGGTCGACGAACTCGCCGACATGATGATGACGGTGGGCAAGAAGGTCGAGGAACTGATCGCGCGGTTGGCGCAAAAGGCGCGCGCGGCGGGCATCCACCTCATCCTGGCCACGCAGCGTCCCTCGGTGGACGTGATCACGGGACTGATCAAGGCCAACATCCCCTCGCGGATCGCGTTCCAGGTCTCGTCGCGGGTGGATTCGCGCACGATCCTGGATCAGAGCGGCGCCGAGTCGTTGCTCGGCCATGGCGACATGCTCTACCTGCCGCCCGGCACGGCGGTCCCGGCCCGCGTCCACGGCGCCTTCGTCGCCGATCACGAGGTGCACAAGGTGGTCGACGATCTCAAGCGTCGCGGCGTGCCCCAGTACATCGAGGAGATCGTGAGTGGGCCGGTAGATGACGACGACGGCGCGATGACGGCCGAGGAGGGCATGCCCGGCGGCGAGCAGGATCCGCTCTACGACGAGGCCGTCAGGATCGTCACCGAGTCACGCCGGGCGTCGGTGTCCGGCGTCCAGCGCCGGTTGAAGATCGGGTACAATCGGGCCGCGCGTCTGGTCGAGGACATGGAGCGCGCGGGCGTGGTCGGCGCCATGCAGTCCAATGGTTCCCGCGAGGTCATCGCGCCGCCGCCACCGAAGGACTGATCATCCACGCCGCGCCGGCGCGCGGTCGCACCGCTCTTGCCATGCGCTTCGTCTGCCAGGTACCGCTCATCCTTGCCATCGTCGCGGCGCCAGTCCTGGGCGCCGAACCGCCCAGCGCGAGGTCGCGCGTGGAATCGTTCGTCCAGGGCGCACAGAGCTGGAGCGCACGGTTCGATCAGACCGTGCTCGACGACCGTGGCCGCGTCATCGACAGCGCGCAGGGCGACGTGCAGATCCTGCGCCCGGGCCGTTTCCGCTGGCAGTACGACAAACCCTACCGCCAGCTCATCGTCGGCGATGGCCAGACGGTATGGATCTACGACGAGGATCTGGAGCAGATCACCCGGCGGCCGCAGCGCGAGTCCCTGGGGCGCACGCCGGCGGCGTTGCTCGGTGATGCGCTCGATCTCGATCGCGATTTCACGATCGCCGGCGCCGAGGGCGGCGACAGGCTGCACTGGGTGCTGCTCACCCCGCGCGAGGACGAGGCCCAGTACACTGCCATCCGGCTCGGGTTCGAGGGCGACGCGCTTGCAGCGATGGTACTGAGCGATGCCCTGGGCCAGAAGACCGTGCTGCATTTCACCGGCATGCATCGAAACGAAGCGCTTTCGCCGACATTGTTCGAATTCAAGCCGCCGGCCGGGGTCGACGTCATCGACGCTGGCGCGGCGCCGGAATGAACGCGATGGTGGGCGCGCATGCCGGTGAGCAGGGGCCGGACGCACGCCTGCGGCCACTGGCCGATCGACTCCGCCCGCAGCGCCTGGAGGACATCGTCGGCCAGGATCATGTACTCGGCCCGGGCAAGCCGCTGCGCGCGGCGCTCGAGCGCGGCGCCCTGCACTCGATGGTGCTGTGGGGCCCGCCGGGTACCGGCAAGACCACCATCGCACGCCTGGTCGCCGCCGGCGCAGGTGCGGAGCTGGTCACGCTGTCGGCAGTGCTGGCAGGCGTAAAGGAGATCCGCGCGGCCGTTGATGCAGCCCGCGTGCTTCGTGCGCGCGAAAACCGGCGCACCGTGCTGTTCGTGGACGAGGTGCACCGGTTCAACAAGGGCCAGCAGGATGCGTTCCTGCCGCATATCGAGGACGGCACGATCGTTTTCGTCGGCGCGACCACCGAGAACCCTTCGTTCGAGCTCAACAACGCGCTGCTCTCGCGGCTGCGCGTCTACGTGCTGAAGCCGCACGCGCCACATTCGGTGCGCGCGCTGCTCGACCGGGCGATCGACGATTTCGCCGCCACGGGCGCCCCGGTGACGATGGCCGGCGAACTGCGCGACGAGCTCGCCGTCGCCACCGGCGGCGATGCGCGGCAGGCGTTGAACTACCTGGAGATCGCCGCCGATCTGGCGCGCGACGGTGCAATCGACGCCGCGCTGTTGCGCGAGGTGCTCAGCGGCACGTTTCGATCGCGCTTCGACAAGCACGGCGAGGAGTTTTACGACCAGATCTCGGCGCTGCACAAGTCGGTGCGCGGATCGGCGCCCGACGCCGCCCTGTACTGGCTGGCGCGGATGCTCAAGGGTGGCTGCGATCCGCTCTACGTCGCGCGGCGGGTGGTGCGGATGGCGACCGAGGACATTGGCAATGCCGATCCGCGTGCGCTAACGCTCGCCCTGAATGCGTGGGACGTGCAGGACCGCCTCGGTTCTCCGGAGGGCGAGTTGGCGATCGCGCAGGCGGTGGTCTACATGGCCTGCGCCGCCAAGAGCAATGCGGTGTACGTGGCATTCAACGCCGCCATGCAGGATGCGGAGCGCCACGGCACGCTTGCCGTGCCGGTGCACCTGCGCAACGCGCCGACGGCCCTGTTGCGCAAGCTCGGCCACGGCCACGATTATCGCTACGCGCATGACGAGCCCGACGCATACGCTGCGGGCGAGCAGTACCTGCCTGCCGAGATTGCTACGCACCGCTACTACGAGCCCGTGCCGCGCGGGCTGGAAATCAGGATTCTCGACAAGCTCGCCCGTCTTCGCGAGCTGGACGCCGCCGCGAAAGGCCCAGCCGGCGGTGGGTCGCCGTCGGGCACACCGAGGAATTGAACGATGCTGGATCCGCAGCTTCTGCGCAATGATCTAACGGGGGCCAGCGCCGCACTCGCGCGCCGCGGCTTCGCGCTGGATGCTGGCACCTTCGAGCGGCTGGAAGCCGAACGCAAGGCGCTGCAGGTACGCACCCAGGAACTGCAGGCGGCCCGCAATGTGCGCTCGAAGGCGATCGGCGCCGCCAAGGCCCGCGGCGAGGACATCGAGCCGCTCAAGACCGAGGTCGCGGGGCTGGCCGAGCAATTGGGGCACTGTGAGTCGCGCCTGGCGGCCTTGCAGGACGAGCTTCGGAGCTTCGCGCTCGGCATCCCCAACCTGCCCCATGCCAGCGTGCCCGACGGCGCCGGCGAGGACGACAACCGCGAGGAAAGGCGCTGGGGCGAGCCGAGGCGGTTCGAGTTCGGCCCGCGCGACCACGTCGATGTCGGCGCCGGCCTGGGCCTGATGGATTTCGACACCGCGGCGCGGATCGCGGCGGCACGGTTCGTCATCCTCAAGGGACCGCTGGCGCGGCTGCAGCGCGCCCTGGTGCAGTTCATGCTCGATCTTCACACGCGCGAGCATGGCTACTGCGAGCTGTACGTGCCGTACCTGGTCAACGCACGCTCGATGGAAGGCACCGGCCAGTTGCCCAAGTTCGAGCAGGATTTGTTCAAGGTCCCGCGCCAGGTACCCGAGGTGGAACCCGCTGCCGGCACCGAGACGGGGCCCGGCGAGCGCAATCTGTATCTCATCCCCACCGCGGAAGTGCCGGTCACGAACCTGGTACGCGACCAGATCGTCGAAGCCGCGCAGCTGCCACTGAAATTCGTCTGCCATACCCCGTGCTTTCGCAGCGAGGCCGGTTCCTACGGCAAGGACACCCGCGGCATGATCCGCCAGCATCAGTTCGAGAAGGTCGAGCTCGTACAGCTCGTGCGACCCGAGGATTCATACCGCGCGCTGGAAGAACTCACCGACAACGCCGAGACCGTGCTTCGGCGCCTGGAGCTGCCCTACCGCGTGGTCAGCCTGTGCACGGCAGACCTGGGATTCTCGTCGGCCAAGACCTACGACCTGGAGGTGTGGCTGCCGAGCCAGAAGCGGTACCGGGAGATCTCCTCGTGCAGCAACTTCGAGGCGTTCCAGGCCCGGCGCATGCTGGCCCGATGGCGCAATGCCGACGGCAGGCCCGAATTGCTGCACACGCTGAACGGTTCGGGCGTGGCGGTTGGCCGCGCGCTGGTGGCGATCCTGGAGAACTATCAGCGGGCCGATGGGGGCGTGGACGTCCCGACTGCGTTGCGTTCATACCTCGGCGGGCTGGAGACCCTGCACGACTGAAGCCGGGCTCGCGTCGCGCTCAGCCGCGAACCGACGATATCAGGAGCATGACGACCAGCACGACGATGCCCAGCGGCACCAACGCGCCGGCCCAGTCCCGGGGGGCGTCCCGCGTAGCTTCCATCATCTGCCGCGCCCGCGGAAAGATCGCCACCATCATGGCCAGCATGGCGACGGCGGCAATGACCTTCATCCAGGTATCCATCGCCGCCGCGCCCGTGCCGGACTGCGCCGCTCAGTCGTCGCTGCTCATGCCGAGCAGCTGCAGCAGGCTGACGAAGATGTTGTAGATGCTCAGGTAGAGGCTGACGGTGGCGAGGATGTAGTTGGTCTCGCCGCCGTTCACGATGCGGCCGGTGTCGAACAGGATGAAGCCGCTCATGATGAGGATGACGGCAGCCGAAATCGCCAGCGACAGCGCCGGTACCGCGAAGAACAGATTGGCCACCGAGGCGCCGAGCACCACCAGCATGCCGGTCAGCAGGAAGCCGCCCAGGAAGCTGAAGTCCTTGCGGGTGGTGATCGCGTACAGCGACAGCCCCCCGCAGATGAGCGCCGTGCCGCCGCAGGCGGTCATGACGAGTTCCGGACCGTTCTTCAATGAAAGGTAGGCATTGAGCAGCGGCCCCAGCCCCAGCCCCAGCAGCCCGGTGATGCCGAATACCACGCCCAGGCCGGCGGCCGAATTGGCCGTGCGCGGCAGCACGAACCAGACGAGTGCCAGGGCGCCGAGGCTCGCGCCCAGCGAGGCGCCCCGGCCGAGGTTCAGGGCCATGCCCAGGCCGGCGGCCAGCGCGCTGAAAGCCAGGGTGACGGCGAGCAGCATGTAGGTGTTTCGCAGGACGCGATTGACCGCCGGCGCGGCGGTCGCGCCCGAAATCACCGCATAACGAGTCGAATCGGACATGGATGTTTCCTCCGCTCCTGATATAGTTTCCGACCATACGTCGGGCAGCGGGGATTTTCAACCGGACGAACCGGTCGCGAACAGAAATTATCGAAGCGATGGCACAGGCTTTTCGAAGGCCGCTGATCGAGTCGATCGCGATCAGGCACTGCGCGGAACGATCCCGGAGAGGTGGCAGAGCGGTTTAATGCGGCGGTCTTGAAAACCGTTGACCCGCAAGGGTCCGGGGGTTCGAATCCCTCCCTCTCCGCCACCATCGACGAAGCCCGCCAGGGGCTTCGCGGTTTTTCCTCGACGGCTGCCGATTCAAACCCGGCTCCGCGCCTCGTCCGGCCCTGATCCTGCGTCCTGCACGTGCGCGTGCCTTCCACCGGCAATCGCGCCGGCTTCCCGGGAGAACCATGCATGGATTACCGCAACATCATCGTCGAGCAGCGCGGCCCGATCGATATTCTCACCCTCAATCGCCCGGAGGCGCTCAATGCACTTTCCGAGGCGATGGTGGCCGAGATGGCCGATTACCTGCACCGGTTGCGGGCGCGCCGCGAGTGCCGGGTCGTGATCCTGCGCGGCAACGGCCGGGCCTTCTGCGCCGGCCTGGACATCAAGGAATTCCGCGCGCCAGCCGAGGAGACCCAGCTCCAGCGCGCCTGGCGCGTGCAATTGAGCCTGGGCGACCTGATGCGGTCGATGCGTGCGTTGCCGCAGCCGTTCGTTGCGCTCGGGCACGGCTCGGCCTGCGGGGGCGGCTTCTCGTTGCTGCTCGCGGCGGACGTGCGCTACGGTGCGCCATCGCTGCGCATGAATGCGGCCTACATCAAGATCGGCCTGGGCGGCGCGGACATCGGCTCGAGCTATTTCCTGCCGCGGCTGGTGGGCGCCAGCCTGGCCAGCGAGCTGCTGCTCACGGGCCGCTTCCTGCATGCCGATCGGGCACTGCGCCTGGGCCTGCTCAGCGAGGTGGTCGCCGAGGAGGCGCTGCTGGATGCCGGACTGGCGCTGGCTCAGGAAATGGTCGCGAACTCGCCCTACGGGCTCGCGCTCACGAAGCAGGCATTGAACATCAACATCGATGCCCCCTCGCTCGAGGCGGCCTTCGCGCTCGAGGACCGGCAGCAGGCGTTGCTGACCACGAGCGAGGACCACCGCGAGGCGATGACTGCGTTCGTTGAGAAGCGCCCGCCGGTGTATCGCGGTCGCTGACGCGCGCGTACGCTGGCGGTCGCGGCCACGGGAGCAGGCGAGGCAGGAGAACGGGATGCCATACCGGGTCATCGTCTGGTCGCCGGGCCACGTCGGCAGTTGCGCACTGGCGGAGGTCATCAAGCATCCGGAGCTGGAGCTGGCAGGGGTGCTGTGCTACAGCCCGGACAAGGCCGGCCTGGATGCCGGCCGGCTGGTCGGCCTGCCCGACACCGGTATCCCCGCCACCCGGGACAAGGAAGCGATCTTCGCGCTCGATGCCGACGTCGTGCTGCATCACGCGAGCAAGGCCCACGGCATGCACGAGAACGACGCCGACATCCTGCGCCTGCTGGAGTCCGGCAAGAGCGTCATCACGACCACCTCGTACACGCACCTGCCAGCCTACGACCCGGAGTTTGCCGCGCGCGTCGAGGACGCCTGCCGCCGGTCAGGCGCACGCTTCTTCGGTACCGGGGAGAATCCAGGGTTCATGCTCGAGCGTGTGGTCGCGACGCTGACCGGCGTGTGCCATCGGCTCGACCGCGTGGTACTGGAGGAGTACGCGGACTGCGCCAGGTACCCGGGCGCGAAGATGGTGTTCGACGTGATGTCCATGGGGCAGCCCCCCGCTGCGGTGACGCCCGATCGCCCGATCGTGCAGGCGGTCTCGAAGATGTACCATCAGGCGCTTCACGGCGCCGCGCAGGTGCTGGGCATCGGGCTGGAGCGCATCGGCTTCGACATCCGCACCGCCGTGCTCGACTACGACCTGGACATCGCCTGCGGCCGGATCCGGCGTGGCACGGTAGCCGCGCAGCGCCTGGTCTGGAGCGGTTGGAGCGGCGGAGCGCCCCGCCTTGTGATCGAGGAAATCTGGTCGGCGACGAAGGACATACCCGAATGGGGGCTGGGTGCGCTCGCGCGCTGGACACACGACAACTACTGGCGCATCCGCATCGAGGGCCTGCCCTCGCTGGACCTGGAGATGGACCTCTGGATCCCGGACCACGACGAACCGGGAATGACGGGTGCGCAACCGGCCCAGCTTCTGGTGGCCATGACCGCCGTGCGCGCCATCGGCGAGGTGTGCCGCGCCCCGCCCGGCATCGTCAAGGCGCCGGTATTTGCCCCGTTCCGACCAGGGCAGTTCTGACCTGCGCGCGTGCGTCGTTTCCGAGGGTGGCTTGCGGTCCGATTGAGTCACCTGTATGCGGAGCGCCGCCCAGGGGATACAAAGCAGCCGGATTGGTGGAAAATGCCCCGCGGAGCGCCCGCTCACCCGTGTCGATTCCGACCGGTGCGGGCGCCGGAGGGGGAGCCCGACATGTCACGTACCTGGCTCATCACCGGGAGCGGCCGCGGTCTGGGGCGCGCGCTCGCCGAAGCGGTGCTCGCGAGCGGGGATCGCCTGCTCGCCACCGCGCGGCAACCGTCGCAACTGGCCGAACTCGCCCGCGTCCACGTGGATCGCGTCCGTACCTTCGCGCTCGACGTGACCGATCCCGCCGGTGCCCGCGACGCAGTGGCGGCGGCGGTCCAGGCATTCGGCACGCTCGACGTGGTGGTCAACAATGCCGGCTACGCCAACATGGGGTCGATCGAGGACATCGACGAGGCCGACTTCCGGGCCCAGATCGAGACCAATCTCTGGGGCGTCGTCAATGTCACGCGCGCCGCGCTGCCGGTGCTCAGGCGCCAGCGCCGCGGGCACATCGTGCAGGTCTCCTCGGTGGGCGGGCGCCTGGGCAGCCCGGGCCTGGGGCCCTACCAGACGGCCAAGTGGGCGGTGGAGGGGTTCTCCGAGGTGCTGGCCAAGGAAGTCCGGCCGCTCGGAATCAAGGTGACCGTGATCGAACCGGGCGGCGTGCGCACCGACTGGGCCGGTTCGTCGATGGCGCTGGGCGCGTGCGGGCCGGACTACGACGCCACCGTGGGGGCGATGGTACGCCGGCTCAAGGGCCACACCGGGAAGGAGACCGGGGACCCGGCCAGATGCGCGCAGGCGATCCTGCGCGTGGTCGCGCTCGATGATCCGCCGCTGCGGTTACTGTTGGGGCGCGATGCCTTCGGCTATGCCCGTGCCATGGACGAGGCGCGGATCGCCGCCGACGAGCAATGGAAGGCGCTGAGTTTCTCGACTGACTACGACGCCTGAAGCGCGGGTGAATGCGTGGCGATGGAGGAGATCTTCGATGTCGTCGACGCGCAGGACAACGTCGTCGGCTGCGCTCCGCGCGCGCTGGTGCACGCGCGCGGGCTGCGCCATCGTGCCAGCCACGTCCTGGTGGAGGATCGGGCCGGGCGGATCTACCTGCAGCAGCGGGCGATGACGAAGGACTGCTCCGCGGGCCTGTGGGACACCTCCGCGGCCGGGCATCTGGATCGTGGCGAGGCTTATGAGTCCGCGGCGCGACGGGAACTGCAGGAGGAACTCGGCGTGATCGCGGCCGGGCCGTTGCGCCGCCTGGCAAAGCTCGCGGCGGGCGAGGACACCGGCAACGAATTCGTCGAGGTTTTTCACGTCGTCGTGGAAGGCGAGGTGCGCCCCGATCCCACGGAGATCGCGGCGGGCGGCTGGTTTGAACGCGCACAGATCGACGCATGGCTCGCACGCGAGCCGCGCGGGTTCACGACCACGTTCCACAGGATCTGGGAGATTTTCGAGCGCGATTCGGCTCGATGATCGGCGGTGACAGCCATGATCAATCGCGATTGCAACGCAATGTGTCCTGCGGTATCCCATCACATCGCGGCGAGAATATTTCGCGTAGATTGCATCCACAGTTTCGGAAATCGCTCGTTTCAACGGAGCGGTTGGGAGGTTCAATCGGTGGAACGCCGGTTGAAGGGGCCGTTCCTGATCAAGGTGGAGATACCGCGATGATCAGGACAGTAGTCGTAGACGACCAGCAGCTCATTCGCGACCTGGTTCGTACCAAGCTCGAATCCGTACCCGACATCCGCGTCGTCGCCGAGGCGTCGAGCGGGGAGGAGGCGCGTCGCATCGTGCCCTCCAGCGGCGCGGACGTGGTGGTGATGGATCTCAGCATGCCCGGGATCGGCGGCATCGAGGCCACCCGTCGCCTGCTCAATGCCATCCCGCACCTGAAGGTGGTGGGCCTGTCGGTGTACGTGGACGGGCCGTTCCCGGCGAAGTTCATCGCCGCTGGCGGCATCGGCTACGTCAGCAAAAGCGCCCGCCCGGCCGAACTCATCGAGGCGGTGCGTCGCGTCGCGCGCGGCGAGCCCTACATGAGCCGCGACGTGGCCGAGGCGATAATCAAGAACCGCAGCGCCAACATCGACTGCACGAATGTGCTCACCGACCGCGAGATGCAGGTCTGGAAGCTGCTGGCGGATGGGATCGACATTGCCGACATCGCCGTGCAGTTGAAGCTCAGCATCAAGACGGTCTACAGCCATCGCCGCAACCTGATGGAAAAGCTCAACGCATCCAACGACGTGCAACTCGCCCGGTTCGCGCGCGAGCACGGCATCACCCCGTAGCGATACGCGACCGGCGCGGCTCCGGCCGCACCGGGGCCCGGAATCGATCCGCCAGGCTTCGACGGTCCGTACAATACGGCCGGCGATGAAAGATCAGGCGCAGCCATTCGACGGGCGCGAGTTCTGCCGCACCCTCACCACCCTGCCGGGCGTGTACCGGATGCTCGGCGCGGGCGGCGAAGTGCTGTACGTGGGCAAGGCCCGCAGCCTGAAGGCGCGCGTATCGAACTATTTCCGATCGCCCGACCAGCTCGACCCGAAGGTGCGCGCCGTGGTCGCCCAGGTCGCCGCGGTCGAGGTCACCGTGACCCGCACCGAGGGCGAGGCGCTGCTGCTGGAGAGCAACCTCATCAAGGAGCTCAAGCCGCGCTACAACATCGTCCTGCGCGACGACAAGAGCTACCCCTACGTCTACCTGAACGACACCGACGAGTTCCCGCGCCTGGCCTTTCATCGCGGAGCGCGCTCCGGAAAGGGGCGCTATTTCGGACCGTACCCCAATGCCGGCGCGGTGCGGGCGACGCTGAATCTCCTGCAGAAGCTGTTTCAGATCCGCTCCTGCGAGGATGGGGTTTTCCGCAACCGCACCCGGCCGTGCCTGCAGTTCCAGATCGGCCGCTGCACCGCGCCCTGCGTCGGCCGCGTCACGCCGGAGGACTACCGCGCCGACGTCGAGCAGGCGGTGATGTTCCTGGACGGCCGCAGCGAGGAAGTGGTGCGGGTGCTGGCGGAGCGCATGGAACGGGCCTCGACGGACCTGCGCTTCGAGGTCGCCGCCCTTTTCCGAGACAGGATCCGCGATCTGCAGCGGGTGCGCAGCCACCAGATCATGAGCGGCGCGACCGGTGACGTCGACGTCGTGGCCGCCGCGATGCGCGAAGGCGTGGGTTGCGTGGACGTGTTCTTCGTGCGCGGCGGCCACAGTTTGGGCAGCAAGGCCTTCTTTCCTGCACATACCGCCGATGCCGATCCGTCCGCGCTGCTCGGCGCCTTCCTGCCGCAGTACTACCTGGCCGCGGGCGCCGACCGGCCGATACCCGGCGAAATCATCGTCAGCCACGATCTGGAAGAGCACGAGCTGCTGGAGGCAGCGCTCGCCGAACGCGCGGGCCGGTCCGTAGGCCTGACGAGCAGGGTGCGCGGGGATCGCGCGCGCTGGGTGGAACTCGCCGTGGACAACGCCCGTGTGGCGCTGGAGCAGCGCGCGGCGCAGGGCAGCGACCATGCGCGGCGCATGGAAGCGTTGCGCCAGGCGCTTGAGCGAGACGAGGCGATCGATCGCATCGAGTGCTTCGACATCAGCCATACCCGCGGCGAATCGCCGGTCGCCTCGTGCGTGGTATGCGGTCCGGAAGGACCGATCAAGGGCGAATACCGCCGCTTCAACATCCAGGACGTCGCCGCCGGCGATGATTACGCCGCCATCCGGCAGGCCGTTTCCCGGCGCTACGCGCGGGTGCAGCGGGAGGAGGGGCGGCTGCCGGATCTCATCCTCATCGACGGTGGCCGCGGCCAGGTTGCCCAGGCCACGGCCGCGCTCGCGGAATTGCAGCTCGACACGCTGTCGGTGGTCGGCGTGTCCAAGGGGCCTTCGCGGCGCGCGGGCATGGAGACGCTGATCGTCGCCGACGCCGACAGCGAGCGTAAGCTGCCTGCTGACAGCCCGGCGCTGCATCTCATCCAGCAGATCCGCGACGAGGCCCACCGGTTCGCCATCACCGGCCACCGGGCGCGGCGCCAGAAGGCGCGCACGGCCTCGCCCCTGGAAGCGATCGCCGGGGTCGGCGCCAAGCGTCGCCGCGAACTGTTGCGTCATTTCGGCGGCTGGCAGGGACTGGAACGTGCGGCGGTCGAGGATCTGCACCAGGTACCGGGGATCAGCCGGGCGCTCGCGCAGCGTATTTACGATGCCATCCACGACGGTTAAGGTGCGCGGCATGCGCCGGGTCTTCAATGTTCCCAACACGCTGACGCTGCTGCGGATCCTGCTGATCCCGGTGTTCGTTGCCGCGTTCTACCTGCCGTTGCGCTGGGCGCATGTGCTGGCCGCGGCGCTGTTCGGGCTGGCGGCGCTGACCGACTGGCTTGATGGCTACCTCGCCCGCCGCCTGGACCAGACATCCACGCTCGGGGCATTCCTGGACCCGGTGGCCGACAAGCTCATGGTCGCGGTCGCCCTTGTGCTGCTGGTGCAGCGTCATCCGACCGTCTGGCTGGCCCTGCCGGCGGCGATCATCATCGGTCGGGAGATCACGATCTCCGCCCTGCGGGAGTGGATGGCGGAAATCGGCGAGCGCAGGCGCGTAGCCGTGTCGTCGGTCGGCAAGCTCAAGACGGTGGCGCAGATGGTGGCGCTGTTGTGCCTGCTGTTCCGCGAGCCGATCCTCGGGCTGCCGACCTGGCGGATCGGATTCGGGCTGCTCTACGTCGCGGCCGTCCTTACGCTCTGGTCGATGACGGTCTACCTGCGTGCCGCGTATCCGCGGCTGACCGACGAACCCGCGAACCGGGAGTGAATCCACCCGAAGTTCGCCGCCAATCGGCTTGACTCGCCAGCCCCCGTTGGCCAGAATTACGCCCGCTCGTGCGGGAATAGCTCAGTTGGTAGAGCGCAACCTTGCCAAGGTTGAGGTCGCGGGTTCGAGCCCCGTTTCCCGCTCCAGCTTCCGAACGAAGCCCCGCGCCAGCGGGGTTTTTTGTGCCCGGCGACGGTCCGGGCCGCCATCGGCTGGGTGGCAGAGTGGTCATGCAGCGGCCTGCAAAGCCGTGTACGCCGGTTCGATTCCGACCCCAGCCTCCAACTGCTTGACACCCGCCTCCTACCGCATCCACCCGCATCCACCCGCATCCATTAAATTCAGTAGGTTGCGCCATCACGCTGGATGAAAGTGTGCACCTGGGTCCATAGCTTTCGCTCCCCATCCACGTTGGCGTGGGGGTAAAAATTGGGGTAAAACTATCCCCAGAAAGATTTTTACCCCCACGGACGCAGGGAGCCGCAGTACATGATCACGGATGTCGCCGCCCGTTCTGCCGTTGCCCGAGACAAGCCTTACAAGATCCACGATCAGGGTGGTCTGTATCTTCTCGTCCATCCCAACGGCTCCAAGTATTGGACATTCAAGTATCGATTTGGGACCAATCCCGCCACAGGCAAATTGAAGGAAAAGGCATTGGCGCTCGGCGTGTATCCCGACGTGAGTTTGCGGGCTGCGCGCGATCGTCGGGATGAAGCCAGGAAGCTGCTCGAAAAGCATATCGATCCAGGCTTGGTACGGCAGCAGCAGAAGCTCGCGCGGCGGGCGCCGCACAATGGAACGTTCGGCGCGGTCGCCGACGAGTGGTTCGCACGTTTCCGTCCCACCTGGACCGAGTTGCATGCAACCCGGCTCGGATCCCGGTTTGACCGCTGGGTTCGCCCCTGGCTCGGCCCACGGCCGGTCGGGGAGATCAAGGCGTTCGAGGTGCTCGCCGTCATTCGCCGAATCGACGAAAGTGGCAGGCTCGACACCGCACACCGGGCATTCAATCTGGTCGACTCGGTGTTCAAGTACGCCGTCGCCTCTGGCACGGCGGAACGCAATCCGTGTGCCGACTTGGACATGCGTCGTCTGCTCCGGCCCGTTCGGAGCGCTCATCACGCCTCACTGCGCAAGCCGGAGGAGGTCGGTCAGCTACTTAACGAAATCGACGGGTACGCGGGATCGTACATCACGAAAATCGCGCTAGCCTTCGGCGCCCACGTATTCGTCCGACCGCGTGAGCTGCGCCACGCGGAGTGGCAGGAGATCAACTTCGACACCGCCGAATGGCGGATACCAGCGGAGAAGATGAAGATGCGCCGGCCGCATCTGGTGCCGCTCAGCCGACAGGCCATCGCGTTGCTGAGCGACATCCAGCCGCTGACCGGGGAGGGACGCTATGTATTTCCCAGCGCCCTCCGGAGGCCCAGTGGCGCAGCGCGTGCCGCGAGCTCCGAGCGTTGCATGAGCGAAAACACCATCCTGGCTGCACTGCGGCGACTTGGTTACGAGAAGGGTCGGATGACCGGCCACGGGTGGCGGTCCATTGCTTCGAGCACTCTGAACGAGCAGGGGTGGAATCGAGATGCGATTGAGCGCCAGCTCGCGCACGCAGAACGCGACAAGACCCGGGCGGCCTACAACTACGCGGAACATCTTGATTTGCGCCGCGCGATGATGCAGCACTGGTCGGACTATCTCGACGACTTGCGCGCGGTTGCGGCATCGCGCACCGATTCCGGGATGCCGCGATCGGCAGCGAAGACTGTTCGTGGACCGCGTCGCGAAAGGCGAACGACCCGCGATCTGCGACCCGTACGCAGTACCACCGGCTAGGGATCTGTACCGGAGACTTCGTTCTTCCGTGCAGAAGTGCCGATGCCAACGCCAATGTCTGGCGTATGCAATGTCCCACCCGAGCTATCGTCCATCGAACGATGGCGCCGGGGCCCGGTCGACTTCGTTGCATCCTCGAATGAAGGTCGGAACTCAACGTGGCGATGATCCTCGATAGCTGCGCGGGTGGACGGTACGATTCAAGGCATATTCCGGCTCGGAGGATCGCCGCGGATTTCACCGCGCGTCGCGGGGGTCGAAAGATGAACGGCGTCTTGTCAGGCGCGCTCGGGGCGCTATAGTTAACGCGCGACGCTCCTCGACGGCGGCAACATGGGGACGCAGATGGGACTGCGTACCACGGGATCGATGCTGCCAGCAGAAGAGTGATTCGGCCGCGTGCCTCCTCTGGCGGCCGCAATCTGATGGCCCGTCGCAATGTGGAAATGGGTCATTCGCGTTGGTCGTTCAGGTGTCTTTCCGGTCTGTTTCGTAGGGTTCCACGGCCGTCTTGCCGGCCATTCCAAACCTTCTACGTTTCAACCTGAGTGCCAATGGCACGGAGGCGCCCGTGACCCAGTCGTCGAATGCATTGATAGCCAATCCCGACCTCCCGAAGACCTCGGAGATTTCGAGGCGACTTTTGAGTGCCGCTGAGGGTGCCCGCTACCTCGGCATCAGCGTCAGTCACTTCTATGGCCTCGTCAAAGCCGGTGCACTGCCGCGCCCTGTCAAGCTCGGATTCTGTGCGCGTTGGGACCTCTCAACCCTCGATCGCCATGTCGATCAGTTGATGACGGCATCGAGTGAGTCGTCGGAGTCCCCTCGCCGGCGCATCGCAAAAGGTTCCGTCCCCCAAGGCAGCGGATAACGTCATTGAACGCGCATCGTAGAACAGCAGGAGAGCGCCACGGTGGCTCGGCAATCCGCTGCAGAGATCCCCGTGACGACGAATGAGCCTATGCGCTGAACGGCGTGGGCAAGCCCGATGGGTTGTGTGCCGGCCACGTCGGGGCCGCAGATACCACCAAGGCGTATTGATTGCGCGGATGCCTCGGACACACCGATCGCATCAGGGGCGGATTGTCCGGGTCCGTGGTCACTCGGACGCGGCGCAGGGCGGCGATCTCGTTCATCAAGGGGCCCTGCGGGGCGAGCTCGTGCCGGTGCTCGTCGGCTGCGAGCCAATCGTCTTTTCCCGATATCCTGGCACTGGATCTGGCGCAGGCGGCGAAAAAATGCGCGCGTAGAAGTCGTTGTGCGACCGCTCGAACCGGTGACGTAACCTCGCGACCGCCCCGACCTGCCGGCCTCCGAAGTCGGAACCGCGGCCGGGCCAAACTTTTGGTGTGCTCGCGTTGAGCCAAGACGCGCCAATATCGGCGTCACGCGATGAACGCGCCCAAGGGGCATCGCTTGGCCCAAAAAGATGCGGCCAGCGCCTGCAACGGGAGCCCGCAAGGATCCTGTAATGTCATCGGGTCACACTACCGAAGTCACGCAGTCACGAATGGAGAAGCCGAGCCGATGAACCGGATCCTGAACCTGCCCGGCGCGGTGAACTTGCGCGATTTCGGCGGTTATGAAACCGCCGACGGCCGGCGCATTCGTGCCGGTCGGCTGCTGCGATCGGGAACGCTGGCCAATTTGACCGAGTCTGCCCGCAAGGCACTGCTGGATCATGGCGTGGCCGTGATCTGCGATCTGCGCCGCGACAACGAAATCGAGCAGGAGCCGACCCCATTCCCCGGCGACCACCCGCGACGGGTGCGGGTGCCGATCGAACCGGGTAACTCGCGGGCCCACGCGGAAGAAGACGGCCGTATCCCGTCGGATCCGGCGCAGGTGGCCGCATTCATGGTCGCGCTCAATCGCGAGCTCGCGCGCGACTGCGTGCACCAGTATCGCCGGGTGATCGGCGCGTTGATCGGTGCCGGTGAATCGACGTTCCTGCTGCATTGTTCCGCCGGCAAGGATCGCACGGGCTTTGGCGCGGCGGTGATCCTGCGCCTGCTCGGCGTACCGCGCGAGACCGCGGTCGAGGACTTCCTGCTCAGCAACGATGCCGTGGACTTCGAGGCATGGGCATGGCCGCAGCTCACCCGGATCCTGCCGGGCGTGGACAAGGAGGTCGGTCGGTCCCTGAGCAGCGTGCGGCGGGAATACCTTGAGGCCGCCTTCGACGAGATCGATGCGCACTGGGGCGGATTCGAACGCTACGTTCGCGAGGGATTGCAGATTGACCCTTCGGACGTCGATCACCTGCGCGGCCGATTGCTGATCGAATAGCTGCGGTCGGTACTGTCCAGGCCGCGCGTGCTGCGACGGTCGCGCCGGTGCGGGCGACCGCGGATTGTTGCATTACAGCGCCCTTCACCAGGACACGGCGGGCACGCCGTGGTGAGCCATCCAATCGCGCGTGCAATGCGCCGCAGGAACGCGGCGCGCGCCGGACCTTGTCGAAGCTGAGCGGATCGTTCCCTTCCAGCAGGAGTTCCTGGTCGCGGCGTGCCGCATCGCGCGCGTCGAAGCCGTTGAGCGGTCGGTAGCGACGGTCGCCGGACACCCGCTGTTCGACCGAGAGGCGCCTGTCGGTCTGCCGTGCACCGATCAGCGCGACAGCCGGCACCCCTCGAACCGCGCGGCGAGCCCGACATCCAAGGGCCGGGGCAGGGTCTTCACGGCGTGGATGGATTTCATAGACGCGGCGGAAGGACATTCCGGCGCGCGCGTCGGGCAACTGCCCTGATCGCGCCGTCCGACCGGCATCCGGATTTGCGATTGTCTGACGTCAACCTTTTCATCCCTGGCGGTCGCGTCCGCGTCCTATCGTGTGCCGGCGCGGGACGATCCGCCGGTGCGGACACCGGCGCGCGATTGGCGCTGCAACAGTGCTGACCCCAGGGAACCAACAGCAATGGCGTCCATTCTCAGACGCTGGCGAACGCTTCGCGCACGCGTGACCGGACCGCGGGCATTGCCCGCATCGGCCATCGAGGAGATCCCCCGGTATCCTCCCTTTCAGCGGGGGTTGCCTGCGATCGATCTCGGACGGCTGGTGTCGACGCAGGCGGAACTGGTCGACGCCATCCGCCAGACCCTCGGAATGCCGGCGGCGGAACATGCCGGTTTCGTCGTCCCGGTGATCCATCGATACGCGTCCTTCGTGCACCTGTTACCGGCCTCCGAACAGCACCACCATCGTGGCGGTGGTGGATTGCTCCGTCACGGCCTGGAGGTCGCATTCTGGGCGGCGCGCGCTTCGGAGAGCGTCGTGTTCGCCGGCGCCAGTACGCCTCGAGAGCGTCGCGCCCAGCTCCCGCGCTGGCGTGCCGCAGCGTGCATCGCCGGCCTGCTGCATGACCTCGGCAAGCCGGTCTCGGATATCGTGGTGACCGATCGCGATGGTGCTCGCACGTGGAACCCGCACGCAGGTGCGCTGCATGGCTGGTTGTCGGACCAGGCGATCGATCGCTACTTCCTGCGCTGGCGCGCCGGCCGGTACCTGCAGCACGAGCCGTTGGCGCTGTCGCTGATCGAGCGGATGATTGGAACGCCGACCCTGGTCTGGCTGACGCAGGGCGGGCCGACGGTGCTCCTGGCGCTGTTCCAGGCGATGACCGGGCACGGGGTGGATGCGGGCCTGGGACAGCTGGTGCACGACGCAGATCGGCTGAGCGTGGAACGCGACCAGCAGGCGAAGTTCATCGAGCCGACCTACGCCAGTGGCGTCCCGGTGGCGATGTTCATCGTCGATGCGCTGCGTCGGTTGCGGCATCAGGCGCACTGGCAGGTTGACGCGCCGGTCGGGGTACTCTGGCTGCGTGGCGACGACGTGTTCGTCGACTGGCCGCGCGTCGCCCGGGAGGTCCGGGCACTCCTGGACGACGATGGCGTGGCCGGCGTGCCGCGCGATGCGGACAGCCTCGCGGACGTTCTCATCGAGGCGGGCCATGCCAGTGCGCAGGCCGAACACCACGGAGCACGCGGTCGCTACGCCATGCAGATCCCGCCGGGCGCCACGGAGCCGGTCGAGGCGCTGCAGATCGCGTCCGCGCTCCTGATCCCCGTGCCGTCCGCGTCGACGGTCAGCGCGGCCAAAGAAGCCGTCCGTCGCGATGCACCGCAAGCAATCCCGCCCGAAGCCGGCGATGCGCACGGACACGCAGGGTCGCCGGCCGTGCCCGATCGGGTTCCGGCGTCGATCTCCGCTCCGGGTCGGGAGGTCCCTGGGCCAGCTCCGGCCGAAATGCGTCACGTTGACGCAATCGCTGCCGCCGCCCCGGGCTTGCAGCCGTCCGAGCCCCGTGGCGACACGCGCGCATTGCCGATGAGCGGCGCACCAGAGCCGGTCCCGGCGCGCGCGTCGGGACCGGGTGACGTACCTGCGCGGGCGGATGAAGCGGGGCCGGAGACGCCTGTGGACGCCTGGCTGCAGATCCTGCTGTCGCGCACGGCCAGCGGCGATCTTCAGTGGGGGCGGGAACTGTACCGCCACGGCCGCAACGTCATCCTGCGCTACCCCGACGGCCTGCGCGATCTGCCGATCGCGCCGGCACGGCTGGTCGCGCAGTTCGATCGGGCCGGTTGGCTGGAACTGGATCCACTCGCTCCAATGCAGACGATCCGCACGCTCGGGCACGTCCGTGGGGTGGTCTTCGTCAGCGCAGTGGCGCGCCGGCTGGTGGTGCATGCGCCCGCGACGGGCGATGCCGCCGTGCACGCGCTGATCGACGCCGGGAAACCACCGGAACCGGTCGCGCGCGCCCCCGCATTCGCACCCGACCGGGCCGTCCCGATCCAGGCGCCTGCCGGTGATCGGACGTCGCGCACCGGATGGGCCGAGCCGGAGCCCGACCCCGTCGGTCGACCGGCGCGTCGCCGACCATCGAAGCGTGCGCCGGTACAAGCCACGCCCGCCCCGGGCGCCGCCCGGGACGATGGCGATCCGAAACACGGCACGCGGGGGGGCGGATCGCAACCGACCGTATCGCCCGGACCCATTGATATCGCGAGCACGAAGCAACGTGCCGCTGCGCCGCCGCCGGCGCCCGATCCGGACGCGGAGCGGACGCCGCGCGCGGCGGCAAGCGATCCCGGCGCCAAGCCGGTCACCTCCAGGCGCGCCGCCGCCGAGGAACTCGCGGCCGCGCTCGCACGCCTGGACGCATTGGTGGAACGGATCCGCGCACGCGATCCCGACCTGCCGGGCGGGATCGCCGTCGAAGGGAACGATCTCGTGGCGGGCAGGTCTGCGTTCGCCTGGATCCTGGAAGGCATTCCCGCCCGCAAGTTGTGGAACCTGCGCGTGGCGGGGTTGGAGCGCCCCGGCTGCCGGATCGACTTCGTGCGCCGCGAGATCCGGATCACCGCGCCCGGATAGTCGTCCGCGCATGAACGATCCCACCACCTACGACACGCCCTGGCGCCCGAACTTCGAGGCACGCATCGTCGCCGCCTGGCTCGCGACGATCCCGCTGGCGCTCGCGGTGCAGCGCCTGACCGGACTGCCAGAAGGACCCTTCCTCTACGTCGCGCTCGGTGCCGCGTGCATGGTCGCGGCCTGGCTGCCGCGTGCCTGGTCGCACTGGCGCACGCACCGCAGGCTGCGTGGCCGGCCGCTCTGGTTCCTGGACATTGGCAGGCTCGAACGCCAGGTACGCACCCGGGCCGATGCCGTCTGGCTGGGGCGGGGGTTCGAGTGGAACGCCGGTCACGCCCAGCGCGCTTTCGACCTGGTGCGGATCGGGGATTCGGGTCTCGTGCGCGCCGAGCCAGGTCGCCTCGGGGCCGGCTGGATCCACGGCCTGTCCGCCGCCGAACGCAGCATCGAGGTTCCGATCGCGCACACCGAGGGACACCTGCTCGTGGTGGGGACCACGGGTGCCGGCAAGACCCGGCTGTTCGACACCCTGCTGGCGCAGGCCGCCCTGCGCGGGGAGGCCGTGATCATCATCGATCCCAAGGGCGACCGCGAACTGCGCGATACCGCGCGGCGGATCTGCGATCGCATGGGCCAGCGCGACCGGTTCGTGTACTTCCACCCGGCGTTCCCGGAATCGAGCGTGCGCCTGGATCCGCTGCACAACTTCAACCGCAGCAGCGAGATTGCTTCCCGGGTCGCCGCCCTGATCCCGAGCGAAGCCGGGTCGGATCCCTTCAAGGCCTTCGGCCAGATGGCCCTGGACGTCATCGTCCAGGGACTGCTGCTCATCCGCCAGCGCCCGACCCTGAACCGCCTGCGGCACTACATCGAAAGCGGTCCGGATCCGCTGGTGATCGCCGCGCTCGAACAGCACTTCGCCGCGCATGTCCCGGACTGGGAAGGCGCGGTGCGCCCGTACCTGCGCGGCCGCGCCCGTGTCGAGCCGGGCGCGCGTGCCCAGGCGTACATCGCGTTCTACAAGGCGGAGGTGCAGTCCCGCCAGCCGTCGACGGTGCTCGACGGCCTGGTGTCGCGCTTCGAGCACGAACGCGAGCACTTCCAGAAGATGGTGGCCTCGCTCATGCCGGTGCTGTCGATGCTGACCTCCGGTGAACTCGGGCCGCTGCTGTCGCCGGATCCGTGGGATCTCGACGACGATCGGCCGATCACCGACATCGCGCGCATCATCAACAACGCCCAGGTGGCCTACATCGGCCTGGACGCGCTGGCCGACAGCATCGTCGGCAGCGCCATCGGCTCCATGTTCCTGGCCGACCTGACCTCGGTCGCCGGCGATCGCTACAACTTCGGCGTCGACAACCGGCCGGTGAACGTGTTCATCGACGAGGCCGCCGAAGTCCTGAACGATCCCTTCATCCAGCTGCTCAACAAGGGCCGCGGCGCCGGCGTGCGCTGCGTCATCGCCACCCAGACGTTTGCGGACTTCGCGGCGCGGACGGGTTCGGAGGCCAAGGCCCGCCAGGTCCTCGGCAACGTCAACAACACGATTGCGCTGCGTGTCCTGGACGCGGAGACCCAGGCGTATTTCTCCGAGAGCCTGCCCGGGATCCGCGTGCGCCACGTCCAGCACGGACACGGCGCCACCACCCACGGCACGCACCCCGTCGTCTTCTCCGGCGGGCACAGCGAGCGGTTGGAAGAGGAGGATGCGGAGCTGTTCCCGCCGGCGTTGCTGGGGCGCCTGCCGAACCTGGAGTATGTCGCCAGCCTGTCGGGCGGGCGGGTGGTCAAGGGGCGGCTGCCGATCCTGGCCTGGCCCGCCGACCGGGTGGACGACCGCGTTGCGCGCGAGCGGTCCGCGCCCCCATTGAGCCCGGGCTCCGGCACGCGATGAAAGCGAGCGTCGTGTTCGCGCTGATCCTCTGGCTGGCGCAATTCGCGGTGGTCGGCACGCTGGTGTCACGGGACTGGGTGATGCAGTCCGTGACGCGCGAGCGGGATCTCGTGGAGGTGTCGATGGGCGCCAGGGCGGCGCAGCGGATCGCCACCGACGCGGCGCGCTGGTACGACGCGGTGTGCATCCGTACCGGGATCGCCCAGGCGACGTACGACTTCCTCATCCCGACACCGGAGCAGGCGGCGCGCGGCCATGCCTTCCACACCGCGGGCGACCTGCTGTTTCCCTGGCTGAAGGATCGACTGGACGTGCTGTGGACGATGGCCTACCAGCTGTGCGCGCGGCTGGCGCTGCTGGCGACATGGCTGCCGTTCCTGGCGGTCGCGCTCGTTCCCGCGGTCGCCCAGGGCTGGCTCCGGCGCCGGATCCGTCAGACCACGTTCGCGCACGCGAGCGCGTTCAGGCAGCGCTACGCAATGTATCTGCTGCTGCTCGTGCTGATCCTGCTCCTGCTGGCCCTGTTCGCCCCGCTGGCCATCGCCCCGATGCTCTATCCGCCGTCCGCGATCCTGGTCGCGGCCGCATTGGAAATCATCATCGCCAACACGCAGAAGCGCTTGTGAACATGGTTGACGTCGACATGTACGCGCGGTGCGGAACGGCGTCCGAAGCGGTCGATCAGGCGACCCGCACGACATGCAACCGGGCGACTGACTGGAACGACGCATCGCCCGTCAGGAATAAATGCTGTCTGCCCAATTGCAGACAGCTCGCCGCCTGGAGGGCGTCCGGCGTCTTCAATCGGTGGCGGACGCGAATGGCCGTGGCGAGTTCGACAACGTCCTGGCTCAGTTCGACCCAGATGCGATCTGCGCGGGCGAAAAACGCATCGTAGGTCTCAAGGAGCGCACGATCCTCGTCGCGCATCGGTGCCACGTGGCATTCCATCCACGCAAGCCGGCTGACGGCCGCCTTGAGAGCCCGGTGCCGTACCGTCAGCGACGACAGGGTCTCGGCCACCCGGCCCGAGAACGGTTCCCGGCCTTGGAGCAAATAGATGATGGCGCTTGAGTCGAGGAATGCGATCACCAGTCACGTTCGCGCTTCAAATCCGCGTCGATCTGCTTTTTCGTTCGCTTGCCCGCACTCGGTTGAGCGAGCAGCCACTGGATGGCTGTCATTCCGACAGGCGAACCCCGCGGGTCGGATGCCAGGCGCCGGTACTGCGCTTCCGACAGGATGACCGCCGCGGGCTTGTTCCGCTTGATGATATGGACAGGCCCGCGCGTGAGCGCTTCTTCAATCGCGGCCATCCCGCGGCGCTTGAGTTCGGCCACTGTGATTGTATTTTTCATCGCGGCTGCACAGTGTAATTGCACCTGAAAAAGTACTGGAAACGGTACTGAAAACCAATGCGCCAGCAGCGTCGCAGCGTACTGAGGATGGCCACGCGCACGTGGCACTTGCGTTCGAGCCGGTGAGGTGCAAAAAGAAAAGGAAGACCGACCGTGAATTCGTGTCGGGCGTGCAGACCAGCACCGGCCCGTCCGGCAGCGCGCAGCGTCGGGTGCGCAGCGACGAGATGCGTTTCGTGGACGCTGGAATTCATCATCGCCAAGACGCAGAAGCGCTTGTGAGCCGAATCGGCGAGGTCCAGGTCAGAGCCTGTCGGCGCGACGGAGCAGGCGCCGGTCCGATCTCAGGTGACGCGCGTGGCGTTCACTCTGGCGATCGCCCGGAAGGGCGCGTGTCGGAATTTCGATTCCGCCTCCGGGCCCGGGCGGGCGCGAGGCAGGGGGCGGGCGGCGGGGGAACGTAACGATCAATCCGGCCGGCTTGGTGGACCGGAGGCGAGCTTCATACAGTGGATTTCGGTGCCGAAGGGCGGCTGATGTGGTTGCTACCCTCGCACCGCCGTGGGAACGCGGATCGGTCGCAGAAGTCGCGAGGGCAGCGGGGATGTCGGGGATCGCAGCCGCGATCTACCTATGTCTTCACACGGCTCAGGCGCAGCATGAGCGTCATCGGATGTACCGGCGATGGCTGAAATCCGTAGTGCTCGTAGAACCGCCTGGCTTTCTCGTGCAGGGCATGCACAAGAACAGCTCTGACGCCCGCGTTCTGCGACACGGCCACCGCGCGATGGACCGCGTCCTGAAGCAAGGCGGCGCCGAGGTGTAATCCCTGCGCCCGGCGATCGACCGCGAGTCGGGCGAGCACCATGACCGGTACCGGGTCAGGCATGTTGCGGCGCACGCCACTCGTTGCCAGCTGGTGCGAGACGGCGCCGGCCGCCATGGCATAGTAGCCGTGGACGCGGCCATCCGCGTCGGTAACGACGAAGGTGCGGCTTGCACCGCTGACCTGATTGGCCAAGGCCCTGCGCCTGATCCAGTCGTCGAGCGTGGCCTCGCCGGAGTCGAAGTCATCCAGCCGATGTGAAGCCGACAACGGCTCCGGTGGTCGGAACTGCAAGCTCAGAGCTTCGCCGATTTCTTGCCCCAGGGCGCCTTGACCGCCATGAGGCGCTCAAGCCCCGGATTGCGCGCAGGCGGCGCGTCGAGCAGCTTGGTGAACTGGCGGAACCTCTCGGCATCCAAACTGAAAAATACCTGATCGAGCAGCACTGTCCGCGCCTTGTCGCAAGCCGCTTCGAGCATGAAGTCGGAGCGGTTCTTGCCGAGCAATTGCGCCGCCTGATCGATCAGGTCCCGCTGCTCGGGACGTGCCCGCAGGTTGATGGCGGCATCGCGCATGGGGTCCTCGCAAGATGTACATACATTAGATATACGAAAGCTACGGCAGCGTGTAGCCGTTGTCAACACACGGTCGCTTTCGGGTGGCAACGCTGGACGGTCACGGGGACCGGAACAGGACGTGAAGGCGCGGACCAGTCCCGGTCGCGCGCACGAATGCGATCTCCTTGCGGCCGCGGGCGGAACCGGCAAATTGGGGCAACTACGAACATTGAGTTGCCGAAAGCGCCATTGTCGTCGTGGCTTGCGCCGAGAATATGAGATTGGCCTGCCACGCTCCTTCGGAGCCATGCTGATTTCGTGGCGCGCCGCGACTATCGCCCAAAAGGCGATACTACACATAAATCGGGCAAACACGACAAGCGCATCGCACATCAGCGATTTTTTTACAATATCGCTTTGCGACGATAATATGCGCGCATGGACTACCCAATCCGTTTTCCGGATCAGTTCCGGCAGCAACTGCGCGCGTTACGCAAGGCCAAGGGCCTGACGCAAGCGCAGCTGGGCAAGTTGCTGGGCGTGGGACAGGTGCGCATCGCCGAGATCGAGAAGGACCCTTCGGCAGTGAGCGTCTCGCAACTGTTCAAGCTGCTCACCGCCCTGGACGCCCACCTCCTGCTGCGTGATCCCCGGCCCGATGACACGCCCAGGTCGGACCCGACGCCGAAGGGCTCCTGGTGAGCACCGAGCTCAATGTCTGGATGAACGGTGAACTGGTCGCGGTGTGGTCGCGGACCCGCACGGGCGGTCATCGGCTGACCTATGACGGATCCTGGCTGCGTTCCCCGCGGCGGCGCTCGCTTTCGCTGTCACTGCCGATCGGCCCGTCACGCGAGGTCACCGGGACGTCGGTATCGAGCTACTTCGAGAATCTGCTGCCCGAGAACCACAACGTCCGTCGACGGCTCGGCGCGCGCTTTCACACCCGTGGTACCGAAGCGTTTGAACTGCTGACGGCCATCGGGCGCGATTGCGTCGGCGCCGTTCAACTGCTACCCCCGGGGACGGCGCCGGAGGGGTTCGACCGGGTGGACGGGGTGCCCGTCAACGACGCGGACATCGAGCGTCTCCTTCGCGGCGTGACCGCGGAGCCATTGCCCGGCACGAACGAGGACCTCGATGGGTTTCGGATTTCGATCGCGGGCGCGCAGGAAAAGACGGCACTCCTGTGCCGGCACGGAAAGTGGTTCCGCCCAGGTGGCGCAACGCCGACGACGCATATATTGAAGTTGCCGCTCGGCCTGGTCGGGGGCGGGTTGCAGCTCGACATGTCGGAGTCGGTCGAGAACGAATGGCTGTGCGCCGAGATCCTTCGCGCGCTTGGCTTCCCGGTGGCGAAGACCGACATGGCGGTCTTCGGCAGGCAGAAGGTGCTCGTCGTTGAGCGCTTCGATCGCCAGTGGGTGGACGGGCGATGGATCGCGAGGCTGCCCCAGGAAGACTTTTGCCAGGCCCTCGCGGTACCGCCGGACCGAAAGTACCAATCCGATGGCGGCCCCGGGATCGAAGAGGCATTGAAGCTGCTCTCCGGCAGCGACTCGCCCCACGTGGACCGGGAGCGGTTCCTGCTGGTGCAACTGGCCTTCTGGCTGCTGGCCGCCACCGATGGGCATGCGAAGAACTTCTCCGTGTTCCTCAACGCAGGCGACCGCTATCGCCTGACACCGCTCTACGACGTGATATCGGCCTGGCCCGTCATCGGTCCCGGTGCCAATTCACTTTCGCCGCACAAGGCGCGGCTGGCCATGGGCCTGCGTACCCGGAACATGCATTACAGGCTGCGGGAGATCCGCGCGCGCCACTTCCGCACGCTGGCTGACACGAGCGGCGTACCGACCGTGTGGAACAGGATGCAGGCGTTGGTCGAACATGTCCCGGCAGCGCTCACGGCGGTGGGAGAACGCCTTCCGCCCGACTTCCCGCCGACGCTCTGGGAGCGGGTTTCGAAGGGTATGCGCGCCCAGGCGGACGTTTTCAAGAATGATAATCTTCGTGGGGGCACGGTCTGATCTCGAAGCGGGCGTCACTTCGGGGTGCTGCGAAATTTGGCAACGGTGAATTTTTGTGTGCGGTCGATCGCGTGGAGCCAATCCGCTTAGGCTTCGTTCTGCAATGAACGTAGTGATCTCGGCACTGTGTCTGTTCCTGATTAGAACAGGGAAAAATGACATAAAAAAACTCGTACTTGCTCTTGTCGGCGCGATTGTTGCGGGTTTGCCATTCGCGGTAGTCGCTGGTACTTGCACCTCGCTGGGAACGTCGATCTTCGGCGTTCAACTAACGTGCGATCTCTATGAGGGCAATGTACATGGGGAAACGCGCGATCACATCGATAGCACATTAAGCGGGTATTGGCCTCATCGCTGGGTCGTTGCGAATAATGTGCTTATTCTGAACCAATCCGTAGGTGCGTCGACTGAGTTCAACGTCGAGAATCCGCCGCTGGCCATTGATGTCAGCAGCATTCTTGTTTTCAGCCATTCGGACGCGACGCTAATCTCGCGAGCGGATTCGGGTTTTGAAGTCTTACTCGCGTCGATTATTGATGTTCCACTGACGCCCGGCGGATCGCTGCCGTACGACATAAAGGTAAAGGGCGAGTCCGCGGTTTGGGTAACAAAACCATTCACGGTTCCTGAATTCAGCGACGTACAAGAATATTGCTGCGACATTGTAAACGTGCACTCTGCAGCGCCTTCACCCGTCCCAATACCATCTGCGTTCATTCTCTTGGTGTCGGCGCTATTTAGTCTCTGCATTCGGTCTGGGAAGCTCGCTATTCGATTGTGAGTTTTTGGGGATTCAAGTCGTCGCTGCCTGAAACTTATGCATCAGTAAAATTTCGCGATGGCGAGATTACATCTCGATTCGACATATACGATTAACGCACGTAAGAAAGCTGCGGAATTGCTACGACAGACGCGATCATCTCGCGCATCGCAGTGTCAAGAGAGCGTTCGCATTTACTTTGTACCATCCGGCTTGGATCCCCATCGCGAATATTGACGCGATAACTCCGCGGGAATGATGCGTCAATTTAGCTGACTTTTTCATCGCTTCGCGCCACGCAGTGGCGCGAAGATGCTTGCACATCATTTCAGTGTGAGCTTGCCGATGAACGTCCTGCGTCTGCCGCGTCATGTCGATGATCCGCCGCAGCTCCTGCTCTGGTCCGCCGACGAGCTGGTGCCCGTGGCGCTGGGCCTGGTGATCGGGATCCTGGTCGACCGGCTCCTGCTGCTGGTCGCCCTGGGCCTGCTGACGGCGTACTTCTACCGCCGGTTCAAGGATCAGCGTCCCGACGGCTACCTGCTGCATGCGCTGTACTGGCACGGCCTGCTGCCGCTGCGCGGACGCGGGGCCGTCAATCCCTTCCGGCGGGTGTTCTATCCGTGAACCTGGCGCGCCTGCTCGGCAGCTGGAACGGGGTGCAGCAGGAGAACCGCTGGCTGCGCGGTGCACTCCTCGCGCTCGTGGCCACCAACCTGGTCACCGCGGTGGTCGCCGCGCGCCGCGATCGCACGGTCGTGCTGGTGCCGCCCGCGCTGGAGGGGACGGTGTCCGTCAGCCGCACCGGCGCCAGTCCCGATCTCAAGACCGCCTGGGGCCTGTTCGTCGCCGAGCTGATCGGCAACGTGACGCCCGGCAACGCGGCGACTCTCACCCGCGTGATCGAGCCGCTGCTGTCGCCGCGGATCCATCACGGGGTCCTGGAGGCGATCGCCAGCCAGTCGAACGCACTCAAGCTCGACCGGGTGGCACTCGCGTTCGAGCCGCGCGAAGTGCTCTACGAGCAGGACACCGACCGCGTCTTCGTCTCGGGCGTGCAGACCAGTACCGGCCCGACCGGCAGCGCACAGCGTCGGGTGCGCAGCTACGAGATGCGGTTCGTGATCCGGAACTACCGGCCGTACCTGGATGCCATCGATGTCTATCCCGGGAGCCCGCGTACGCGCGCGTCGGCCCCCGCCGGCGCCGCGAAGCCCGCGGCCGCTGCGGACGCGGCCGCGGGTGCGAGCCCCGATCTGGCCGCGACGGAGGCGCCGTGATCCATCCTGCGTGGTGGCGCGTGTTTGCGGTGCTGATCCTGGCGCAGGTCGCCGGGTTGGCGCGCGGATCGGAGCCGGCGCAGGCCAGCGACGGCCCCGCGGACCCGGCACCGGACGTGGCGACCGCGACCATCGGCGGACTCGCCATGCCGATCGTGCCGGTGGCGGCGCTCGGCGCGGCGTCGCGGACCGCGGACGCGGATCCCGCGGATCTGCCGGCCGCGCCCCTGCCGCCGCTCGACCTCACCGTGCTCCCGGGCGTCAACGAGATCATCCCCGTGGCCCAGGGACACCTGAACCGCCTCGTCACGCCGTTCGACACCCCGCGCGTGCGCACAGTCAGCTCGGCGACGACGCAGGTGGAGGGCAACGTCGTCTACATCGCCAGCGCCGATCTGGCCCCGATCACGCTCTACATCACACCGGGCGACACCGAGGCACTCGCGCTGTCGCTGACGCTGGCCCCGCGCCGGATCCCGCCGCGCGAGATCCGACTGCAGGTCGAGCCGCAGGCCATGGCGCGAGCGCTGGCGACGGTCCCGGCACCCGTTTCGCACCCGGCCGGCGCCGAGCCGCACGTCGAGCGGCTGAAGGCGCTGCTGCGCGCGCTCGCGCTCGGCGAAATCCCACGCGGTTTTGCCCTGCGCACGCCGCGCGCGGACGAGTCTCTGACCTGCGCCGGCGCGGGCGCGACACCGGACTTGCGCCAAGTCATCGAGGGCAGTGCCCTGACCCTGTACGTCGCCGTGCTCGAAAACCCGGGCCTCGCGCGGTGGACGGTGAACGAGGCGGACTGCGCGGTCACGGGTGCCGCCATCCAGGCCGCGGCCACCTGGCCCACGGCCGTGCTCGGGCCGGGCGACGCGGCCGAACTCTACGTGGCGGCTGTGCCGACGGCCCCGGACCGCGCCGGTCGCGCGCGGCCCGCGCTGCTGTCGCCGGCCCCGGGTGGCTCGCCATGAGCGACGTGAACGCACCCGACGACTCCCTGGGATCCGGCCCCGGTCAGCGCTGGCAGCGCCTGCCCCCGGTCGCCAAGCGCGCCATCCTCATGGGCGGTGGCGCGAGCCTGGGCCTCGCCATCGTGTTCGCGCTGACTGGCGAGCCGCCGAGGCCCGCGACCCGAACGCCGGAGCAGGCCGCGGTGGTGCGCGAGCTGTTGACCGATACCGATCCGCGTTCGCTCGGGATCGACGGCCTGTCGGCGCAGATCCGCGATCTGCGCGAGCAGAGCCGGCACCTGTCGGAGCAGATCGATCGCTTGAAGACGAGCGCCGGCAGCGATGCGGAGCACGCGGCCGCACTTCAAACGTTGCAGGTGGGGCAGACCGAGCAGGCACGGTCCCTGGAGGCGCTGCGCGCCGAGATGGATCGGCCCAGGGTCGCGCCCCCCGCGCCGCCCGGGGCCGGTCACGATCCTGGCGCCGATCCCGCGACGCTGTTCGCCACGCCGCCACGCCAGGGCATGCCCGCGTTCGGTCCGCCGACATCAGTCAACGGCGGGCCGCCCATGCCAGCGCCGGCGCCGGCCATCCGGATGATCGACGGCCGCGCGGAGTCACCCCTCGCCACCTCGTCCACCGCATCACCCGCGCGCGCGGCGAACGCCACGTCCGAGGGCGTGTTCATCCCCGCGGGGTCGATCCTGAGCGGGGTGCTCATCAACGGCATGGATGCCGCCACCGGCAAGGCCGCCCGTCGCGATCCGTACCCGGCCCTGCTGCGCATCAAGCACGACGCCCTGCTGCCCAATCGGTTCCGCGCCGACGTGCGCGAGTGTTTCCTGATCGCGGCCGGCTATGGCGACTTGTCCTCCGAGCGCGCGTACCTGCGCGGGGAGACCGTGAGCTGCGTGCGCGAGGACGGCGGGGTGATCGAGGTGCACCTGGAGGCCTATGCGGTTGGCGGCGATGGCAAGGTCGGGGTGCGCGGGCGACTGGTCAGCAAGCAGGGACAGGTCCTGGCACGCGCACTGACGGCCGGGTTCCTGAACGGGTTCGGCCAGGTGTTCACGCGCCAGCCGGTGCCCGTCATCGCGACCACCGCGGGCAGGACGACGCCATTCCAGGCAGCCCTGTCGTCGGAGTCCCTGCAATCCGGCGCACTCACCGGCGTGGGCGACGCGCTCGACCGGCTCGCGAACTTCTACATCGACATGGCGCAGGAGATGTTCCCGGTAATCGAGGTCGATGCCGGGCGCGCCGTCGAGTTCATCGTCAACCGTGGAACCACGCTGAGGATCGCCTCTTGATCCGCGCATTCCACGATGCGCTTTCAATGCGCGCACCGCGATCCACCGCGCCAACGCCCCCGCGAGGTACGTTCATGCGACCGATCCTGATCCGCGCCATCCTCCTCCTGACCGGTATCGCCTGCCTGCGCATCGCTGCGGCCGGCGAGGTGTCCGGCCCGCCCGTCGATGCCAGTGGCGCCGGCTTGCCCGATCTCTTCAAGCAGATCGAAAGCGTCAAGCGCCTGCCGGTGTCGGGCCTGCAGATGGTGCGCACGACCGCCGGATCGCACCTGTTCCTGTCCGCGAACGGCCGGTTCGTACTCAAGGGCGAGCTCTATGACCTGTGGAACCGGGCGCCGATCCGGACCATCGACGATGCCGAGCGTTTCGCCGATCGCGTCGACCTCGCCCGGATGGGACTGTCCATCGACGATCTGCAGCCGCTTGTGGTCGGCCACGGATCGGAGACGGTCGTGGTGTTCGTGGATCCGCACTGCCCGTACTGCCAGGCGGTGCTGCGGGCGGCCGCGGCGCTCGAGGATCGGTACACGTTCAAGATCGTGCTGGTCCCCGTGCTCGGCCCGCAGTCGCAGCAGGTGGTGCGGCAGATGGGCTGCCTGCCCGCCGCGCAGCGCGCGGATCTCGTCCAGCGACTGCGCGCCGAGGGTCTGGGGGATCTGCCGGCCGCGCCGGCCGACTGCGACCTGGCGCCCATCCAGCGCGCGATGGTCAGTGCGCAGCTGCTCGGCGTCGACGCGGTGCCGTTCCTGATTGCCCCGGACGGACGGATCCGCAAGGGCCGGCCCGACGATCTCGCCGCCTGGCTTGCGCCACCAACGATCGCGGCCGGCAGCGGGAAGGCCACGCCATGAGCCCATCCGTTTTCCTGCGAGGCATCCCGGTCCTGGCCACGCTGTGCGTACTCGCCGGGTGTACCACGCTCGGGATCGGCCACGGCGACTACGGCTGTCAGGCCACGCCCGATCATCCGATCTGCCTGTCCGCGTCGCGCGTGTATGCCGCGACGGAGCATACCGACCACGTCGTCGACACACCGTCCGGCGGGCGATCCGCGGAGGATCCGTCAACGGCAGCGGCGCGCCCGTCGCGCGACGGCCCGCGGACCCGCGTCGCATCCGCCACGGCGCATGCCGAACCCCCGGCATCCAGCGGTCCCGCGGCCGATGCGACTGCACCGCTGCGCGTGCCCTCGCAGGTGATGCGGATCTGGATCGCGCCGTGGGAGGACGCGGCGGGTGATCTGAACGGCGCCGCCTACGTCTATACCGAGATCGAGCCCCGGCGCTGGCTGATCGGCCAGCGTCCCGCGCCCCTCGCCCGCAACTTCGCGCCGCTGCAGATCGATCCCGCGCCGCCCGAGATCGCGACACCGGATCCGGTCGCGCCGATCGCCCCTCCCGCGCGGGGTGCGGCGGCCGTACCGGCCTTCATTCCCGTCCCTGCCACGACCCGCCAAGGAGAACTGCCATGACCCTGCCCATGCACTGCCACCGGATCGCCGCGATCGCCTGGACCGCCGCGCTCGTCTTGAGCGTGATCGCGCCCGACGCGTTCGCCGGCACCAACGGCACCGAGTTCCAGAATATCTACACCCAGATCACCGACTGGATGACCGGGTTCCTCGGCCGCCTGATCGCCGCGGCGATGGTGCTGGTCGGCATCATCGCCGGGGTGGCGCGCCAGTCGCTCACCGGGTTCCTGCTCGGCGTCGGCTCGGGCCTGGGACTGTCGGCGGCGCCGACGATCATCAACGGTATCGTCAGTGCGACGCTGCCGGTGCTCTGAGGCTCTGCTGTGCCGCCACGGTCAGCCAACGGGCGCTCCGGGTACCCACGCCCTGGGCGCGCGGGCGGGTGCCCGCGCGATGGCGCCATCGATCCGGGCGCCCCGCAATGATGCACGCACGCCAGGATCGAGCCCGGACCCTGTTCGGCACGCTCGCCTACGCACCGGAGGAGGGGCTGTTCCTGCTCGACGATCCGGCCCTGGCGTTCGGGTTCCTGTGCCGGCCGCTGGCGGGTGCGGACCAGGGCGTCGCCGATCGCCTGAACGTGTTCCTGAACCAGGACTTCCCGAGCCAGGCGCTGGTGCAGGTGATCCTGTGGACTTCGCCGGACCTGGAGGCGCGGCTGGCACGGATGCTGGCCGCGCGTGCCTTCCAGTCCCATGGCCTGTTGCGGCGGACCGTGCACGAGCGTGCCGCGTTCCTGCGCCAGGGCACCCGCACGCCGTTGGAGGCGGGCAGCGGTCTGCTGGTGCGGGACGCGGTCGTGATCGTCACGGTCAAGGTTCCGATCGCACATGCCCGGCCCGTCGCCACCGAGCTGGCGCGGACCGCCGAGCTGCGGCTGATGTGCGAGCAGTCGCTCGCCACGGTGGGCCTGGCACCGCGGCGCCTGGACGCCGACGGCTACGTGCGCCTGCTGCAGACGCTGCTCAACTGGTCACCGCAGGCCGCCTGGCGCGACCTGGTCGTTCCCGAGTGCGATCCGACCAAGGTGATCCGCGACCAGCTGCTCGACTTCGACACGGCGCTGCGCGTCGACGCGCATGGCATCGCCCTGGGCGACACGCGCGTGCGGCTGCTGTCGGTCAAGCGCTACCCGGAGGCCGTCGTGTTCGGCAACGCGATGCGCTACCTCGGCGATGTCCTGTCGGGTAGCCGGGGCGTTCGTGTGCCTTGCGTGGTCGCGGCGACGCTGCACTACCCGGAGCCGGAGGCGCTGCGCTCGAACCTGCAGACACACCGCCAGTGGACCGCGCACCAGGCGGCCGGCCCGATCGTGCGCTTCGTCCCGCAGCTGCACCAGCGCCGCCAGGGGTTCGACGCGCTGTTCGAGGCCCTCGACGATGGGGATCGCCCGGTGCGGATGACGCTGTCTCTGGCCCTGTTCTGTCCCTCGGACGCGGACGCGCAGGCGGCGGTCGCCGGGGCGCGGACCTACTTCCGCGAGGTCGGCCTGCAGCTGCTGGAGGATCGCTACTTCTGCCTGCCGCTGTTCCTGCACTGCCTGCCGTTCGGTGCCGATCGTCATGCGATCCGGGATCTCGCGCGCTACCGCACCCTGGGCACCCGCCACGCGGCCGCGCTGTTGCCGGTGCTGGGCGACTGGCAGGGCACCGGCACGCCGATGCTGAACTTCCTCTCGCGCAACGGCCAACTGATGGACGTGTCGCTGTTCGACTCGGGCAGCAATTACAACGGCTGCATCGCCGCGCAGTCGGGCTCGGGCAAGAGCTTCCTGACCAACGAGATCCTGGTGAGCTATCTGTCCGCGGGCGCGCGCTGCTGGGTGATCGACGTCGGCCGCAGTTACCAGAATTTGTGCGCGCTGCTGGGCGGGGATTTTGTGGAATTCCGGCGTGACAGCACGCTGTCGCTCAACCCGTTCGAGCTGGTGCGCAGCTGGGAGGAGGAGGCCGACGTGCTGGCGGGTCTGGTGACCGCGATGGCGGCACCGACCGAGAAGCTGTCGGACTTCCAGACCGCGGGGGTCAAGCGGGTGCTGAAGGCGATCTGGGACGCGCACGGCCACGCCACCCGGATCGACGATCTGGCGGCGGCGCTGCTGGCCGAGCCCGACGGCCGCCTGCGCGATGTGGGCGCGCAGCTGCACCCGTTCACGAGCGCCGGGGAGTACGGGCGGTACTTCAACGGCGCGAACACGGTGAGCTTCCGGGGAGACTTCACGGTATTGGAGCTGGAAGAGCTGAAGGGCCGCCGGCACCTGCAGCAGGTCGTGCTGCTGCAGCTCATCTACCAGATCCAGCAGGACATGTACCTGGGCGATCGCGACCGGCCCAAGATCGTCATCATCGACGAGGCCTGGGACCTGCTCACCCAGGGCGACGTGGCGCGGTTCATCGAGACCGGCTACCGGCGGTTCAGGAAGTATGGCGGTGCCGCGATCACGGTGACCCAGTCGGTCAACGACCTGTACGCCACGCCGGGCGGCACCGCGATCGCGGAGAACTCCGCCAACATGTACCTGCTCGGCCAGAAGGCCGAGACGGTCGAGCAGCTGCGCCGCGACCGGCGCCTGCCGCTCGCCGACGGCGGCTATGACCTGCTCAAGACCGTGCACACCGTCCCGGGGGCCTATTCGGAAGTCTTCTTCATCACCGGGGCCGGCGTCGGGATCGGACGCCTGGTGGTCGAGCCGTTCAAGCGCCTGCTGTACTCCACCCGCGCCGAGGACGTGCATGCCCTCCGCCGGCTCATCGAAAGCGGCATGAGCGTCGAGCAGGCGGTGGCGCATCGGCTCGCCGAGGCCGGCACGCGTGGCCGCTGACGGCCTGTTCGCGAACCTGGCGGCCGGCCTGCTGGCGGCCGCCGCGGGTGCGGGCGCCGGATGGCACTTCTCGCACGTCGCCGAGCTGCGCCTGCAGGCCGAGATCGCCGAGCGTCCCCGGATCGTCGTCGTCGATGTCGCGCAGGCCATCGAGGATGCGCATGAGACGTCCGACTCCGCCCGGCTGCGAAAGGTGGCCAAGCTGCGCGAAGCCGCCGAAGCCCTCGCGAATGCGGGCGTCCTCGTCCTCGACGCGCAGGCCGTGCTGGCCGCACCCATCCTGGTGACGCAACCACCGCTCGCCACCGACCGGCCGCCAACGCCAATGCCGTTGACCCAGGACGGCCAGCCTTGACCCCGGATCTCGTCCCGCAGTCATCACCGGCTCGATTCTGGCGACGCGCGATGGCCAGCCTGATGATCCTGGTCGCAGCGGGGGCGTACTTCGGGGCGCGCTATCGCATCGGGATCGACGACCAGCGGGCAAAGTGCCTGCCGCCTTACATGGTGTTCCTGATCGATACGTGGGATCGGAACCCGCGCCGTGGGGAGCTGGTGGCGTTTCGGGCGCGCGGAATTGGGCGATACGTCCTTCACGGAGATCCGGCCATTCGACCGCTGGCGGCGCGGTATACCGACGGGACCTGGTTCGTGAAAGTGGTGGCGGGTGTTCCCGGGGACCGGGTCGAGGTGACGCGTAAGGAAACAACCGTCAACGGCGCTGCCGTGGGTACGGGACTGGCGCTGGCCCGCAGTCTTGGTCGGGATGTAGCGTCGTTTGAGCGGCGCATTGAATTACCGCAGGGAAGATTTTGGGTGATGGGGAGGTCCGTCGCCAGCGTCGACTCGCGTTACTGGGGGTGCATCGATCAGACACAGGTCATAGGCACTGCGCAAGCAATCTGGTAGTGCTCCACAGCTCGTCCGCTCGGCGCCAGAGCGAAGCCGTCTGAACCGTTTGATTGTGTGCTCCATATCGATTTGTCGGATCCGCGACCGAATCCGAAGGCGGGGCGCACCGCAACTCACACACGGGCTGCTGTGAGTCCGAATAGGATGGGATCGGGCTTTTTTCGCGAACCCCGCTGTATGCCGAGGATCGGCGGCGTTTGACTGCGCACGGTGCAACGCAGCGCGCGAGACGATGTCCGTAGGGTGGATCGATTTTTACCTAGCCAGTCGGCGACGCCACAAACCTCGAACAGAAGCCTGGCGACCGCGGTTGTTCGTACTGACCGTAGACACATGCGCCTTACTGTGAAGGAGTGAGGTCGGCTATCGACCCACAAGAGTCATTGCGGGCCGTGCCACGACGGCTGAGGCTTGTCCTTACCGGCGTGCGATGTCCGGCGATGGGTATGCTTTATACCCATCACCTAGAAAATTTCTATTTTCCTTAAGTTGGACGAATTCCATGTACGTAAACGAGGTCCCTCTTCCGGCTCGATAGGGACTGATCTCGATGATGATGAATGCTGCGGGCAGTACCCTCAAATGCCTCTATGCGGCAGTACCCTCAAATGCCTCTATGCGGTAGGCTGTCCTGCGGCAAGCGCCTAAATAGCTGATCCGAAATATGCGGCAGTGCGCTCATGCCGCCCTTGCCAAGCCGTGCGGGCTGCCCGGAAACGGCTGGCACACACGCAGGAAGCGTCGTACCGCCTGCATCAGCTTGTCCATCGTCGAATGTCGGTGGTTGCGCGTGACCGTGTCATGCAGCGCCTTCCACAGCCGCTCGATGCGATTGACCCAGGGATGATACGCGGGTTGGAACAGCAACTGCACCTTGGGATGCTTGGCCAGCCATCGACGCGTGA
>JBFXBD010000003.1:0-167609 GCA_050183625.1 Gammaproteobacteria bacterium | reverse complement strand
CGATCATCCGCCCCTCGTTCACCCTGGGCGGTACCGGTGGCGGCGTCGCCTTCAATCGCGAGGAATTCGTCGACATCTGCCGCCGCGGCCTGGACGCCTCTCCGACCCGCGAGGTGTTGATCGAGGAATCCGTGCTGGGCTGGAAAGAGTTCGAGATGGAGGTGGTCCGCGATCGCAAGGACAACTGCATCATCGTCTGCTCGATCGAGAACCTGGATCCGATGGGCGTGCACACGGGAGACTCGATCACCGTCGCCCCGGCGCAGACGCTCACGGACAAGGAATACCAGATCATGCGCGACGCCTCGATCGCGGTATTGCGCGAGATCGGGGTCGATACCGGGGGCTCGAACGTGCAGTTCGCGATCAACCCGGACAACGGCGACATGGTCATCATCGAGATGAATCCGCGCGTGTCGCGGTCCTCGGCGCTGGCGTCCAAGGCCACCGGGTTCCCGATCGCCAAGGTCGCCGCCAAGCTCGCGGTCGGCTATACCCTCGACGAACTGGCCAACGACATCACCGGCGGTGCCACCCCGGCGTCGTTCGAGCCCACCATCGACTACGTCGTCACCAAGGTTCCGCGCTTCACCTTCGAGAAATTCCCGCAGGCCGACGACCGCCTGACCACCCAGATGAAGTCGGTCGGGGAGGTGATGGCCATCGGCCGTACCTTCCAGGAGTCGCTGCAGAAGGCGCTGCGCGGCCTGGAAACCGGCCGGGCGGGCCTGGATCCGGTGCTGGATCTCGGCGCCGACGACCACCTCGACCGGCTGCGGCGCGAGCTGCGCGTGGCCGGCGCCGAGCGGCTCTGGTACGTCGGCGACGCGTTCCGGCTCGGGATGAGCATGGCCGAGGTCCACGAGCTGACCCGCATCGATCCGTGGTTCCTGGCCCAGGTCGAGGATCTGCTCCATGACGAGCGCGCCGTCGCCGCCGGGGGCATCGAGGCGCTGGACGCACCGCGCCTGCGCGCGCTCAAGCGCAAGGGATTTTCCGACGCGCGCCTGGCGCGACTGACCGGCACCGGCGAGTCGCAGGTTCGCGCGCGCCGCCATGCGCTGGGCATCCGCCCGGTGTACAAGCGCGTGGACTCCTGCGCCGCCGAATTCCCCGCCACCACTGCGTACATGTATTCGACCTACGAGCAGGAGTGCGAGGCGCAGCCGAGCGGGCGCGAGAAGATCATCGTCCTCGGCGGCGGGCCGAACCGCATCGGCCAGGGCATTGAATTCGACTACTGCTGCGTGCAGGCGGCATTCGCGATGCGCCAGGCCGGCTACGAGACCATCATGGTCAACTGCAACCCGGAGACCGTGTCGACCGACTACGACACCTCCGATCGGCTGTACTTCGAGCCGCTCACCCTCGAGGACGTTCTGGAGATCATCGATCTCGAAAAGCCCAAGGGCGTGATCGTGCAGTACGGCGGCCAGACTCCGCTCAAGCTCGCGCGGCCGCTGGAGGCCGCCGGCGCGCCGATCATCGGCACGACGCCGGATTCGATCGACCTGGCCGAGGATCGCGAGCGCTTCCAGCAGCTATTGAACCAGCTCGCCCTGAAGCAGCCGCCGAACCGCACCGTGCGCGACCCCGCCGACGCCGCGCGGCTCGCCGCGGAGATCGGTTACCCGCTGGTCGTGCGGCCGTCGTACGTGCTCGGTGGCCGGGCGATGGAAATCGTCCACGGCGAGACCGAGCTGCTCGCGTACATGAACGCCGCGGTGGCGGTGTCGAACGAATCCCCGGTGCTGCTCGACCGCTTCCTCGACAACGCGATCGAGATCGACGTCGACGCGATCTCCGATGGCGATCACGTGGTGATCGGCGGGATCATGCAGCACATCGAGGAAGCCGGCATCCATTCCGGCGACTCGGCCTGCTCGTTGCCGCCGTACAGCCTGGATCCCGACCTGCAGGCCGAAGTCCGCGCCCAGGTGACGCGCATGGCCCGGGCGCTGGGCGTGGTGGGGCTGATGAACGCCCAGCTCGCCGTGCAGGGGCGCGAGGTATTCGTGCTCGAGGTCAATCCTCGCGCGTCGCGCACGGTGCCGTTCGTGTCCAAGGCGATCGGCGTGCCGCTGGCGCGCATCGCGGCGCTGGCGATGGTCGGCCGCAAGCTGTCGGACCTGGGTTTCACCACCGAACGCGTGCCACGCTATTTCTCGGTCAAGGAGGCGGTGTTCCCGTTCGTGAAGTTCCCCGGCGTGGATCCGCTGCTTGGCCCGGAGATGAAGTCCACCGGCGAGGTGATGGGCGTGGGTGCCACCTTCGGCGAGGCGTTTCGCAAGGCCCAGCATGCAGCCAACGTGCACCTGCCCGAGGGCGGCACCGCCTTCATCAGCGTACGGGATCAGGACAAGTCCGACGCCGTGGTCATCGCCCGCGGGCTGCGTTCGCTCGGTTTCGATCTCGTCGCCACGCGCGGCACGGCCGAAATGCTGCAGAAGGCGGGCATCGACTGCCGGCGCGTGAACAAGGTGCTGGAGGGACAGCCGCACATCGTCGACATGATCAAGAACGACGAAATACGACTCATCGTCAATACCACCCAGGGCAAGCAGGCGATCAAGGACTCATACACCATCAGGCGGTCGGCGCTGCAGCGCAACGTCGCCTATGCCACGACCGTGGCCGGTGCACTGGCCACGGTCGAGGCGCTGCGCCATGCGCACGATCGGCGCGTGAGCCGGTTGCAGGATCTGCACGTGGATCTGTCGCTATGATCAAGACCCCGATGACGGTCAATGGCGCCCAGCGCCTGCGAGAGGAACTGCACCGGCTCAAGACCGAGGCGCGGCCGCAGGTCATCAAGGCGATCGCCGAGGCGCGCGCGCACGGAGATTTGTCCGAGAACGCCGAGTACCACGCCGCTCGCGAACAGCAGAGCTTCATTGAGGGACGGATCGCCGAGATCGAGTCCAAGCTGGCTGCCGCCGAGATCATCGACGTGCGCGCCATCGACGCAGGCGGGCGCGTGGTGTTCGGTGCCACGGTCGAACTCGCAAACGCGGACACCGGCGCCGAGGTGGTGTACCGCATCGTCGGCGAGGACGAGGCCGAGATCAAATCCGGTCTCATTTCGGTGAATTCGCCGGTCGCCCGCGCGCTCATCGGCAAGACCGAGGGTGACGTGGTCAGCGTGCAGGCCCCCGGCGGAGCCATCGAGTACGAAGTGCTGGTCGTGCGCTACGAGTAGCCCCCATGGCCCGCTCCTCGAGCAGCAAGCGCTGGCTGCGGGAACACGCCGACGATCCCTATGTCAAAAAGGCGGCTGTCGACGGTTACCGTTCCCGCGCCGCCTACAAGCTCATCGAACTCGATCGGCGCGATCGCCTCCTGCGACCGGGCCAGAGGGTCATTGATCTGGGTGCGGCGCCCGGCGGCTGGTCGCAGGTCGCCCGGCAGCGCGTAGGCAGCGCCGGCAGGGTGGTCGCCTGCGACCTGCTGGCCATGGATCCGATCCCCGGAGTCACGTTTATCTGCGGCGATTTCAACGACGTAGCGGTGCTTGAAGCGGTGCTGGAGGCGTCCGGGGGGGGAGCCGATATTGTGTTATCGGACATGGCCCCCAATATTTCAGGCATCAAGGCCGCCGATCAGGCCCGCAGCATCGGCCTGGCGGAACTGGCGCTGGACTGCGCCGGGCGGACACTGGCTCCCGGCGGAGCAATGCTGGTGAAGGTGTTCCAGGGCGAAGGCCTGGATGGCCTGGTCGCGGAGATCAAGCTCCGCTTCGCGCGCGTACTGCATCGCAAACCCGATGCCTCGCGCGGCCGGTCGGCGGAGTTGTACCTGCTGGCCCAGGGCTATGGTATATAGTGAATCGGTGCCGAAAAGCACGCGCGAGTCGGAGCCAAGACATTGAACGACATGGCAAGAAATCTCGTCCTGTGGGTGATCATCGCGCTCGTGCTGATGCTCGTGTTCAAGAATTTCGGGCCGCGGCAGGGCAACGCGACCGAAATCAGCTACTCGCAGTTCATCAGCGACGTGAAGTCCGGCCGCGTCTCGGCGGTGGTGATCGACGACTCCACCATCCACGGGCGGATGAAGGACAACACCGATTTCCTCACCGTCAGTCCCGAGACGGACAACACCGCCCTCATCGGCCTGTTGCTGCAGAACAGCGTCGACACCAAGTCCAAGCACCCCGACCAGCAGTCGGTGCTGATGCAGATATTCATCTCCTGGTTCCCGATGCTGCTGCTCATCGCCGTGTGGATATTCTTCATGCGGCAGATGCAGGGCGGCTCCAGCGGCCGGGGGGCACTGTCGTTCGGCAAGAGCCGGGCACGGCTGCTCGGCGAGGATCAGGTACGCATCACCTTTGCCGACGTCGCCGGCGTCGAGGAAGCCAAGGAGGAAGTCCGCGAGCTGGTGGAGTTCCTGCGTGATCCGGGCAAGTTCCAGAAGCTCGGCGGCAAGATCCCGCGTGGGGTGCTCATGGTCGGGCCACCGGGCACCGGCAAGACCCTGCTCGCCAAGGCGATCGCCGGCGAAGCCAAGGTGCCGTTCTTCACCATTTCGGGTTCGGACTTCGTCGAGATGTTCGTCGGCGTGGGTGCCTCGCGCGTGCGCGACATGTTCGACCAGGCCAAGAAGCACGCGCCGTGCATCATCTTCATCGATGAAATCGATGCCGTCGGCCGCCACCGCGGGGCCGGCCTGGGCGGTGGCCACGACGAGCGCGAACAGACCCTGAACCAGCTCCTGGTGGAGATGGACGGCTTCGAGGGCAACGAAGGCGTCATCGTCATCGCGGCCACCAATCGGCCCGATGTACTCGATCCTGCGCTGCTGCGCCCGGGCCGGTTCGATCGCCAGGTGGTGGTTCCGCTGCCCGACGTGCGCGGCCGGGAGCAGATCCTGCGCGTGCACATGCGCAAGGTTCCCGTGGCCGACGACGTCTCGCCGATGATCATCGCCCGCGGGACGCCCGGTTTCTCGGGTGCCGATCTGGCCAACCTCGTGAACGAGGCGGCGCTGTTCGCCGCCCGCGGAGACAAGCGCATCGTGCAGATGGAGGATTTCGAGAAGGCCAAGGACAAGATCATGATGGGCGCAGAGCGCCGCTCCATGGTCATGAGCGACGAGGAGAAGAAGCTCACCGCCTACCACGAGGCCGGCCACACCATCGTCGGCCGGCTGCTGCCGCACCACGATCCGGTCTACAAGGTCAGCATCATTCCGCGTGGCCGTGCCCTGGGCGTGACCATGTTCCTGCCCGAGGAGGACCGGCACAGCTACAGCAAGGCGCGGCTGGAGAGCAAGATTTGCAGCTTCTTCGGGGGGCGGCTCGCCGAGCAGATCGTATTCGGCAACGACGCGGTCACCACCGGTGCCTCCAACGACATCGAGCGCGCTACCGAGATTGCCCGCAACATGGTCACCAAGTGGGGGTTGTCCGAGCGCCTCGGCCCGCTGACCTACACCGAGGACGAAGGCGAAGTGTTCCTCGGCCATTCCATCACCCAGCACAAGCATGTCTCCGACGAGACCGCGCACGCGATCGACGAGGAAATCCGGTCGATCATCGACCGCAACTACCAGCGCGCCGATTCGTTGCTGCGCGAGAACCTCGAAAAGCTGCACGTGATGTCGGGGGCGCTGATCCGCTACGAAACGCTGACCTCCGAGCAGATCGACGACATCATGGCCGGCAGGGAGCCGCGTCCCCCCGAGGGTTGGGGCGACGACGACAAGGGTACCCCGCGCGGGGAGGTCGTCGGCGGCACCAAGGGTGGCGAAACGCCCGGCGGCTCGATTGGGGGGCCGGCAAGCCTGCACTGACCCGAGGGCCGGGCGCACCGGCAGCCGTCAATTTTCTTGGCGCGCCGCCGGAGTGTGAACGGCCGCGCACGGCAGCCGTTCAAAGAACCGGCGGTTCTCGCCGATAATCTGCATCGATGCGCAACGACGCCGCGAGCACCGGCGCCGCGCGAACTTCATTTCGCTGCTGGGAGACCACGATGGCCCTTGAACGGCGTTATTTCGGTACCGACGGCATCCGCGGCAAGGTGGGTACCGGACCAATCACCCCCGACTTCGTCATGCGCCTGGGCTGGGCCGCGGGCCGGGTGCTCAGCCGCGGTGGCGGCAAGGGCGTCCTCATCGGCAAGGACACCCGCATCTCCGGCTACATGTTCGAATCGGCGCTCGAGGCGGGCCTGTCCGCCGCGGGCGTGGACATTCACCTGCTCGGGCCCATGCCCACGCCGGGCATCGCCTACCTGACGCGCACCTTCCGCGCCCAGGCCGGCATCGTCATCAGCGCGTCGCACAATCCGTACGACGACAACGGCATCAAGTTCTTCTCCGGGCAGGGCACCAAGCTGCCGGACGAGGTCGAGCTGGCAATCGAGCAGGAAATCGACAAACCGCTGGTCACGGTCAGCTCGCGCGAATTGGGCAAGGCACACCGGATCACCGATGCCGCGGGCCGCTACATCGAGTTCTGCAAGAGCACGCTGCCGCTCGGAACGGTCCTGACCGGCCTGAAGCTGGTGGTGGACTGCGCGCACGGAGCGACCTACGACATCGCCCCGCGGGTGTTCGAGGAACTCGGCGCCGAGGTGACGACCATCGGAGTGGACCCTGACGGCCTGAACATCAACGACCGCTGCGGCGCGACCGACACCGGCGAGTTGCGGCGCGCGGTGCTCGCCCATGGCGCGCATGCCGGCATCGGCCTGGACGGCGACGGCGATCGGATCATCATGGTCGATCACGCCGGCGAAATCGTCGATGGCGACGAACTCATCTACATCATCGCGCGCGAGCGCATGCGCCGCGGCCTGCTCAAGGGCGCGGTGGTCGGCACGCAGATGAGCAACCTTGGCCTGGAGCACGCGATCCGCACGCTCGGGCTCGATTTCAAGCGCACCAAGGTGGGCGATCGCTACATCATGGAGGCGTTGCAGGAAGGCGGCTGGACGCTCGGCGGGGAGACCTCCGGTCACGTCGTTTGCCTTGATCTGACCACCACCGGCGACGGCATCGTCTCTGCCCTGCAGGTCCTGGAGGCATTGGTCCGTACGGGGCAGCCGTTGCACCAGCTCAAGGCCGGCATGATCAAGTACCCGCAGCGCCTGCTGAACGTACGCCTGGACGCGGCGGCCGGCGACGTGCTCAAGCATCCGCTGGTCAAGGACGCGGTGAGCGCGGCGGAGAGCGAGCTCGGCCAGAGCGGCCGGGTGCTGCTGCGGCCCTCCGGCACCGAGCCTCTGGTTCGGGTGATGGTGGAGGGGCGCGAGTCAGGGCAGGTGGATCGGCTGGTCCAGCAGCTCGCCCGCATCGTCGAGCAGGCATTGCGCGCCGCAGCCTGAGCCGTCGGCACCGCCGCAAGGCGCCTCTCGGCGCCCCGGCGGCGTCAGTCCAGTCGCAGCAGTTCGTTCAGGCCGACCTTCGAGCGGGTTTTCGCATCGACTTTCTTGACGATCACCGCGCAGTACAGGCTGTGCGAGCCGTCCGCCGCCGGCAGGTTGCCGGACACCACCACCGAGCCGGGCGGGACTGCACCGTAGCTCACCTGGCGGGTCTCGCGGTCGTAGATGCGGGTGCTCTGGCCGATGTAAACGCCCATCGAGATCACCGAGCCGGCGCCGACCACCACGCCTTCGACGATTTCCGAACGGGCGCCGATGAAGCAGTCGTCCTCGATGATGGTGGGGCGGGCCTGCAGCGGTTCGAGCACCCCGCCGATGCCCACGCCTCCGGAAAGGTGCACGTTCCTGCCGATCTGCGCGCAGGAGCCCACCGTGGCCCAGGTGTCGACCATGGTGCCGCTGTCGACATAGGCGCCGATGTTGACGTAGGACGGCATCATCACCACGTTCGGGCCGATGTAGGCGCCGCGCCGAGCCACTGCCGGCGGCACGACGCGCACGCCCAGCTCGCGGAAACGGGCGTCGTCGTAGCCGGCGAACTTCACCGGCACCTTGTCGAAGTAGCGCGTCGTCTGTGCGTCCATGACCTGGTTGTCGCGCACGCGGAAGGACAGCAGCACCGCCTTCTTGATCCACTCGTTGACGTGCCAGCCGCCCTCGCGCGGCTCGGCCACGCGCATCCGGCCGCAGTCCAGGCCATCGATGACGGCCTCGATGGCTTCACGAACGCGGGGTTCGACGCTACCGGGCGAAATCCCGGCGCGTTGTTCGAATGCGGACTCGATGATCGACTGCAGTTCGTCCATGGCGGCTCCGTTGGAAGTCTCTGGATTCAGGCTTTGAAGCTTGCGCTGTAGCGGGCGATGCGGTGTGCGGCCTCGACGCAATCGTCCACGGACGCGACCAGCGCGATGCGCACGCGGTCGGTGCCGGGATTGGCGCCGTGGGCTTCCCGCGCCAGGAAAGCGCCGGGCAGGACGCAGACGTTCTCGGCGTCCAGCAACCCGCGGCAGAACTCGGTGCCGTCGACCGGCAGCCTGGGCCACAGGTAGAACCCACCCTCGGGCATCTGCACCGGCAGGTACTGGCCGAGGATCGGTACCACGCGCTCGAATTTCTCGCGGTACAGGGCGCGGCTTGCACGCACGTGTTCTTCGTCGTTCCAGGCGGCGATGCTCGCCGCCTGCGCGTACGGTGCCATCGCGCAGCCGTGGTAGGTGCGGTAGCGGGCGAACTCGCGCACGAGCGTAGCCTCGCCGGCGACGAAGCCCGAGCGCATGCCGGGCGCGCTCGATCGCTTGGACAGGCTGTGGAACACGAGGCAGTGGCGATACCCGGTGTTGCCGCAGGCCGCGGCAATCTGCAGCAGGCCCGGAGGCGGGGCGCGTTCGTCCGGGTAGATTTCCGAATAGCATTCGTCGGCGGCGATGACGAAGTCGTGCCGGTCGGCCATGGCGAGCAATTTCTCCAGCACCGCCTTGCCCAGGACCGTACCCGCCGGATTGCCGGGCGAGCAGGTGTACAGGAGCTGGCACCGGCGCCAGACGTCCTCCGGCACGCTGTCGTAGTCCGGGACGAAGCCGGTCGCCTCGGTGCAATTGACGAAGTACGGCTCGGCTCCGGCGAGCAGTGCCGCGCCTTCGTAAATCTGGTAGAACGGGTTCGGCATGACCACCACCGGCCGTTCGCGACGCCGGTCGATGACGCAATGGGCGATGGCGAACAGCGCCTCTCGGGTGCCGTTCACCGGCAGGACCATGCGCTCCGGGTCGATGCTTTCCGGGGCGAGCCCGTACCTGCGCACCAGCCAGCCGGCAATCGCCGCGCGCAGCGCCGGCGTGCCGGCGACCAGCGGGTAGCTGCCTGTGCCGGACAGATTCGCGGCCAGGGTTTCGAGGATGAGCGCCGGCGTGGGGTGCTTGGGCTCGCCGATGGTCAGGTCGAGCGCGCGCAGGTGTGCCGGTGGGCGCGCCTGCGCGCGGATCGTCGCCAGCTTTTCGAACGGATAGGGCTGCAGCCGGGTCAGGAATTCGTTCATGTCGTACTCGATGCGCCTTCGCGCCGACGGCAGCGCAGGATAAGAGCAGCGCACCGGCGCAGCAAGGCGCACGGCGGGCTGGACTGGCGCACGCGTTCGGTTATCCTTGTCCGCCTTTTTTTCGGCCCTGGAAGCACGCGAGATGACCCAGCAGATCCTGCTCCTGCCCGGCGACGGCATCGGCCCGGAAATAGTGCGGCAGGCCGAGAAGATCCTCCATCTGTTCATCGAACGCGGGGATCTCGACGCCCGGATGGTGCCGGGGTTGCTCGGCGGCGCGGCCGTGGACGCCACCGGCACGCCGCTGCCGCAGGCCACGCTGGACGCGGCGCGAGCGTCGTCCGCGATCCTCATGGGTGCGGTCGGTGGCCCCAGGTGGGATACGCTGCCGCGCGAGCAGCGCCCCGAGCGCGGCATCCTGGGCATCCGCGCGGCGCTCAACCTGTACGCGAACCTGCGCCCTGCGACGCTGTTCGCCGAACTGGCCGATGCCAGCACGCTCAAGCCCGACGTGGTCGCCGGGCTGGACATCCTCATCGTGCGCGAGCTGACGGGCGACGTCTATTTCGGCCAGCCGCGCGGGATCCGCGCCACCGAAGCCGGCGAGCGCGAGGGCTTTAACACGATGGTGTACCGGGAGAGCGAGATCCGCCGCATCGCCCGCACCGCATTCGCGGCCGCGCGCCTGCGCCAGCGCCGGGTATGCTCGGTGGACAAGGCGAACGTGCTCGAATGCAGCGAGCTGTGGCGCGAGGTCGTCAGCGACGTCGCGCGCGAATTCCCGGATGTCGCGCTCTCGCACATGTACGTCGACAATGCAGCCATGCAACTCGTGCGCGCGCCCAAGCAGTTCGACGTCATCGTCACCGGCAATCTGTTCGGCGACATCCTCTCCGATCTCGCGTCGATGGCCACCGGCTCAATCGGCATGCTGCCCTCGGCATCCCTGAACGACACCGGCTTCGGCCTGTACGAACCGATTCACGGCTCGGCGCCCGACATCGCCGGGCAGGGCGTGGCGAATCCGCTCGCGACCATCCTGTCCGCGGCGATGATGCTGCGGCACTCGCTCGGTCGCCCAAAACTCGCCGAGCGTGTCGAGGCGGCGGTGGCGACGATCCTGCGCGCAGGCTTGCGCACCCGCGACATTGCCGCGCCGGGCCAGCCCGCGGTCGGCACCGAGGAGATGGGCTCCGCCGTGGCACAGGCCCTGGCCGGGGCATGAAACGCGCCGCGCACGGCGCTCAATCCGCCATTCTTCGAACGAGGCAGTACCCATGAGCAGCACCCACGATGTCGCGGTCGTCGGCGCCACCGGCGCGGTCGGTCGCACCATGCTGTCGATCCTGGCCCAGCGCCGATTTCCGGTCGGCCGCATTGCCGCGGTCGCCAGTGCCCGATCCGCCGGCATGCAGGTCGACTTCGGCGATCGCAAGCTGACCGTCGAGGATCTGGCGACTTTCGACTTCAGCGGCTACCGCATCGGCCTGTTCTCGCCCGGTGCATCGGTCTCCGCGGTTCACGCCCCCCGCGCCGCCGCGGCCGGCTGCGTGGTGATCGACAACACCTCCAGGTTCCGCTACGAGGACGACATCCCCCTGGTGGTGCCCGAAGTGAACCCGCAGGCAATAGCGCAGCACAAGACCCGCGGGATCATCGCCAACCCGAACTGCTCGACCATCCAGATGGTGGTGGCCCTGAAGCCGATCCACGACGCCGTGGGCATCGAGCGAATCAACGTCTGCACCTACCAGTCGGTGAGCGGCACGGGCCAGAAAGCCATTGACGAACTCACGGCACAGACCCGCGATCTGCTTGACGGGCGCCCGGCGCAAGCCCGGGTTTATCCGCGCCAGATCGCCTTCAATGTCCTGCCGCACATCGACGTTTTCCAGGACAACGGCTATACCAAGGAAGAGATGAAGATGGTCTGGGAGACCCGCAAGATCATGGGCGACCAGGAAATTCTCGTGAATCCGACCACGGCCAGGGTCCCGGTCTACTTCGGCCATTCAGAGGCGGTCCACATCGAGACCCGGCGCAAGATCACCGCGGCCGAGGCCCGGGCGCTGCTGGCGACCGCGCCCGGGGTGACGCTGGTAGACGAGCGGCGCGACGGGGGCTATCCGACCGCCGCCGTGGACGCCGCCGGTACCGATCCGGTTTTCGTCGGGCGCATCCGCGAGGACATTTCACACCCGCGCGGCCTGAACTTGTGGGTGGTATCTGATAATGTACGTAAAGGTGCCGCGCTAAATAGTGTTCAAATCGCCGAAATTCTGGTAAAAGATCACCTTTAAGGGGACACATCAGCCCAGCGGCGCCGGGCGGGAGATCCCGGGCGCCGCGCCCGGTTTCACGGTGCGGCTGGCCATCTCGCCCGTGCGTTCGGCGCGCGGGCCGCGGAATTCGTGCGGACGACTGCGATGAAGGACGGGCAGATGCGGTGGATTCAGGTCGGTCTGTTGACCTCGGCGGTGGCTGTACCGGTGGCGGCGTACGCCCTGGGTCTGGGCAAGCTGCAGCAATCGTCCGGCCTCAACGAGCCGTACCGGGGCCGGATCGAACTGCTCGGCGCCAGCACGGACGTCGTCGAGGGCCTGAAGGTCGGGCTGGCGAGCTCGGACCAGTTCGAACGCGCCGGCATCCCACGGCCCTACGAACTCTCGAAACTGCGTTTCGAAGTGGTCGGTTCGGGCAGGAAGTCGTTCATCGAGATCAGCAGCAGCGATCCGATCCACGAGCCGTTCCTGAATTTCCTGCTCGAACTGAACTGGGCCAAGGGCAGGCTGGTACGCGAATACACCGCCCTGTTGGACCCACCGATTTACGACGCGACACCCCGCGCCCCCGCGGCCCGGGCTGCGGCTGCACCCTCATCCGCGGCTACGGCTGCACCGGCTGCCGGTGCCCAGGGTGCCGACGGTACGCTGGGCCGCGAGACCGTGTCCACGGATACCCTGTGGTCAATCGCATCGAATACCCGTCCGGATAGTTCGATCACGGTTCAGCAGATGATGCTGGCCCTGCTGCGCGCCAATCCGGAAGCGTTCGCGCAGGACAATATCAACCTGCTCAAGCGCGGTTATGTCCTGCGCATTCCGGATGCCGCCGAAGCGACCTCGCTGTCGCCGCAGGCGGCAATCGCCGAGGTCAATCGCCAGCGCGCGCTGTGGGAAGAGTATCGCCAGGGGGCCGCCGCGCGTGTTGCACCACAGCCCGAAATGGCCGGTGGGGAGGGCGAAGCGGCTGCACCCGGGGCGCCGGCCGCGGGTGCAGCGCCGGGGCAGGACGAGGCGTCGCTCAAGCTCGTGGCGGCCGGCAAGGCGGGCGCAAGCCCGGCGGAAGCATTGGGCCAGGCCAGGGCCGGCAGGGTTTCGGCCGACGATCAGAAGCAACTCGTGCTTGCCAGCGAGAAGATCGCCGCCCAGGAGCAGGAGATCCAGGATCTCAAGTCGCGCCTGGGGCAGGCGGAAGATCTCATCAACAAGCAGCAACGGCTGCTGACGCTCAAGGACCAGGCCGCCGCCGATGTGCAGCAGGCCGCGGGCGCCGAGTCCGCACCGGCTCAGCCCGCGGCGGAGGAGCCGGCAGCGGGCGAACCTGCCCCGGCCGCCGTCGAGACCCCTGAACCGGCCAAGCCCGTCGCACCTCCGAAGACACCCGAGCCGGCCAAGCCCGCGCCTGCGGCCGCCGAATCGGCCGAGGCACCGGCCAAGGGTGTGATCGCCACGGTCTGGGACGGCATCTCGGCCGTACCCGGAGGTATCGTCACCGTCGTTGCTGCGCTGATCGCAATCATTGCCGCGCCGCTCGTCCTGGCATCGCGCCGGCGCCGGGAGGGCGAGGCCCCGAAGGTTGCACGTGGCGTCGGTGCGTTCGCCGGCGCTGCCGCGGCAGCGCCGGCAGCAGAGGACACCACCCTCGTCGCCGCCACGGCAGAGGACCGCACCGAGTCCGCGACCACCGCCGTCGGCGGCAAGGGCCCGGACCTGGCGTCCACGATCGAGACCAGCGTCGACCAGACCATCGCCGCCCCGGCCGCGGCGCCGGTGGAGGATGCGCTGGCCGAAGTCAATGTCTACCTTGCCTACGAGCGGTTCGAGCAGGCGGAGCAGTTGGTCAAGGGCGCCATCGCGCGCGAACCCGACAACCTCAACTACAAGCTGCGCCTGCTCGAGGTCTACTATTCCTCCAACAACAAGACGGCCTACGAGGATTCCGCCCGCGAACTGTTTGCCGCCACCGGCGGCACCGGCCCGCTGTGGGACAGCGCGGTGGCGATGTGGCAGGAGATGTCGCCCGAACGTGCCCTGTTCGAGGCAGGCGCCGCCGAAAGCGCCGCCGAGGCCCAGCCCAGCCGCGAGGTGGTCGACATTACCGCGGCCGCCGAGGATTTCGGCTCCGAAACCGTCACCATCAAGCCCGGCGAACCGGTACCCGCCGCGCCAATGGACCTGTCCGATACCACCCCGCAGGGCGAGGTGCTGGATATCACCGGCGGAATGCCGGGTGCCGGGGTGGACGAGATATTCGACATCACGACGGCCGAGCCAGGATCCTCGCCGCCCGGGGACGTATTCGATATCACGGCCGGGTCGCCGGAAATCCAGGCCGAAGGTGCGCTGGACCTGAGCAGGACCGACTCCGACCTCGAATCCATGGCATTCGACGTCACCGCGGGCGAGCCCGGCGCCGAGTCGGTGCTGGACGTGACCGGAGATTCTGCCGCCCAGCAGGATCTTCTCGACATCACCGGCGGGTCGGGCACTTCGCTCGCTGGCGCGGCGGACGATCTGCTCGACGTCACCGCCACCGGCGGAGACCTGTCGATGTTCGGCAGCGAGGATCTGCTCAACGTAACCTCGCCAGGCACCGCCGCGGGCGGCATGACCCTGGAGCCGGAATCCACCGACGACGTCTTCGATATCACCACGGCGGCGGGAGACGAGAACCTCATCGAGTTCGATGTCAGCGGCGCCGCACCGCAGGCACAGCCGGAGAGCGATAATCTCGAATTCGACATCAGCGACCTGGCCATCAACCCGGACCAGGGCAGCACGGCGGACGCGGCCCTCGACCTGGGCGTCGGCACCGATCACGACGACACCCTGCAGATCGATTTGGCCGATACCGAAGCCGGTTTCTCGCTGAGCGAGACCACCCCGGGCGCTGATACCGTGCAGCTGCCGGTGGTACCCGACGCCACCGCTGGCAGCGACGCCGGCGAGTTCGATCTGGAACTCGATACCGGCACCGGCGGCCTCGATCTCGATCTCACCGTCGAAGGCAAGCCCGGCGCTGGCGAGCTCGATTTCGATCTCACCGGGGACGCCGTCAGGAGTCCGGTGGATACGCTGCAGCTCGATGACCTGGGAAGCACCGCAGGGGATCCGCATGCGCAATCCACCGTGGTGATGCCGCGGCCGGAAGGTGTCGAGATGCAGGCTGACGAGGACGAGACCGATACCAAGCTCAATCTTGCCAAGGCCTATATCGAACTGGGGGACGCCGACGGCGCACGCTCCATCCTCGACGAAGTAATCCGGGATGGCGCCGATCCGCAGCGGACCGAGGCGCAGAGGCTGCTCGACCAGCTTTGACTTCCACAAACGCTGGTCCGGCCGCCGGCGGCGTTCCCGCCGGTTACCGGCGCCGCGAAACCCGTCCGGCAATCGGCACGCGGCGGAAGTGAACGCCGCGAATTCCACGCATGCGCATCGCCCTGGGAGTCGAATACGACGGCCGCGCCTACAGCGGCTGGCAGTATCAGGGCCACGCCCCCTCGGTACAGCAGGTGGCCGAGGCGGCGGTCGGCCGGGTGGCTGCGGCCACCGTGCGGCTGCAATGCGCCGGTCGAACCGATGCCGGCGTCCATGCCACTGGCCAGGTGGCGCATTTCGACACCGAGGCCCGGCGCAGCGCACGTGCCTGGGTGCTGGGTACGAACGTGAATCTGCCCGCGGATGTCAGCGTGCGGTGGGCCTGCGAGGTCGATCCGGGCTTCCATGCCCGGTTTTCGGCCACCGGCCGCGAGTACCGCTACCTCATCCTGAATCGTTTCAGCCGCGACGCACTTGCCGCCGGGCGCGCGACGTGGGAATGCCGGCCCCTGGATGCCCGGCGCATGCACGACGCCGCCCAGTCGCTGGTCGGCCGCCACGATTTTTCCGCGTTCCGCGCCGCCGGCTGCCAGGCGCACACTCCGGTACGCAACGTGACATTTCTGGAAGTGAGTCGCAGCGGCGCACTGATCACGCTGCGGGTGCGTGCGGACGCATTCCTGCAGCACATGGTCCGAAACATCGCCGGCGTGCTCATCCGGATCGGGGCTGGATTGGCCCCCGTGCACTGGGCCCGAGAGGTGCTGGACGGCCGGGATCGGCGCCTGGGCGCAGTGACGGCGCCGCCCGATGGCCTGTACCTGACGCGCGTGTTCTACCCCGGGCACTTCGGCCTGCCAGCGGATGGCGAAGGTTTCGCGCCCGAGGTCATGGTAGGCCCGGTGGCTGGAACCACTGCAGATTCGGGCGGTCGCAGCGCACAGTGAAGCAGTGTGCCCCATGACGACCAGGATGAAATTCTGCGGGATCACCCGGGCCGAGGACGCGCGCGCCGCGCAGGCCTGCGGCGCCGACGCGATTGGCCTGATCTTCCACCCGCGCAGCCCGCGCGCCGTGGACGTCGAACGCGCGCGCACGGTGGTCGCAGGCCTCGCGCCGCTCATGGTGCGGGTCGCCGTCTTCGTCGACCCGGAGCCCGCAATGGTCGCCGCGGTGCTGTCCTGCGGCATTGCCGACGTACTGCAGTTCCACGGCGCCGAGCCGCCGGAATTCTGCCGCGGCTTCGGCCGCCGCTACCTGAAGGCGATCCGGATGGAGCCGGGCGTGGACCTGACAGCGCAGGCACGGCGTTACGCCGATGCCTCCGCGCTGCTGGTCGATACCTTTGCGCCGGATCGCCATGGTGGCGTAGGCACTACGTTCGATTGGAACCGCCTGCCGCCGCGCCTGGAACTGCCGCTGGTCTTGGCCGGCGGCCTGACACCTGCTAACGTCCGCGAGGCGCTAGCCGCCGTACGGCCCTACGCCGTGGACGTGGCCAGCGGCGTGGAATCCGCCCCTGGCATCAAGGATCACGGCCTGATGGCCCTGTTCGCGCAGGCGGTGCGTGGCGCGGACACCCAATCCAACTGAGTCGAAAGTCATCCATGCAGCACGACACCCTGCCCGACGCCCGCGGGCACTTCGGTATCTTCGGCGGCCGGTTCGTGGCCGAGACGTTGATCGCCCCGCTCGACGCATTGTCGGCCGCGTACGAGAAATATCGCAACGACCCCGAGTTCGTCGCCGAGCTCGACCGGGATCTCGCGTACTACGTCGGCCGGCCTTCGCCTCTTTATTACGCCGAACGCTGGTCCCGGCGCCTGGGCGGGGCCCGAATCTATCTCAAGCGCGAGGATCTCAATCACACCGGCGCGCACAAGATCAACAATACCGTCGGCCAAATCCTGCTCGCGCGCCGCATGGGCAAGACCCGCATCATCGCCGAGACCGGCGCCGGCCAGCACGGCGTGGCCTCGGCGACCGTCGCCGCGCGATGTGGCCTGAAGTGCGTGGTGTACATGGGCTCGGAGGACATCGAGCGCCAGCGCCTGAACGTATTCCGCATGCGCCTTCTGGGCGCCGAGGTGGTGGCGGTCAATTCCGGCTCGCGGACCCTGAAGGACGCCCTGAACGAGGCGATGCGCGACTGGGTCGCCAACGTCGACGACACCTTCTACATCATCGGCACGGTCGCCGGGCCGCATCCCTACCCGATGCTGGTGCGGGATTTCCAGGCCATCATCGGTCGCGAGGCGCGCGCGCAGTGCATGGAACTGACCGGCCGCCTTCCCGACGCCCTGGTCGCCTGCGTCGGCGGCGGTTCCAACGCCATCGGCCTGTTCCACCCGTTCATCGACGACCGCCAGGTCGAAATGTACGGTGTCGAGGCCGGCGGCATCGGCATGGGCACCGGGCAGCATGCTGCGTCGCTGTTCGCCGGCCATCCCGGCATCCTGCACGGCAATCGCACCTACATCCTGGCCGACGACGACGGCCAGATCGTATCCACCCATTCGGTTTCGGCGGGCTTGGACTATCCCGGGGTCGGGCCGGAGCACGCCTGGCTCAAGGAGTCCGGGCGGGCCCGGTATGTGACCGTGGACGACGAGGAGGCGCTCGCAGCCTTCGACCAGCTTGCGCGCGACGAGGGCATCCTTCCGGCGCTGGAATCCAGCCACGCGCTGGCTTATACGGAGAAGCTCGCCGCAGGCATGCGACCGGATCAGGTCGTGGTCGTGAACCTCTCGGGGCGCGGGGACAAGGACATCCACACGGTCGCGGCACGGCGCGGGCTGTCGCTCTAGCGCCGGCCGGGCGCTGCCGCCTGGCGCGGGCGGCGTCGTGCGGTACGGTATACTTGGCCGGCGCGCGCGTGCGCGAGGGCTCCGCAAGGCATGGACAGACTCGCAACCAGGTTCAACGACATCCGCGCGCGCGGGCACACCGCGCTCGTGTTCTTCATCACCGCCGGCGATCCTTCGCCCGAAGCCACCGTTCCGCTCATGCACGCCCTGGTCGAGGCCGGCACCGATGTGATCGAGCTGGGTATCCCGTTCTCCGATCCGATGGCCGATGGCCCGGTATTGCAGCGCGCATCGGAGCGCGCGCTCAGGAACGGCACCAGGCTTGCCACCGTCCTGGAAATGGTGCGCGAATTCCGCCGCACCGACACGAGCACGCCCGTGGTGTTGATGGGGTACGCCAATCCGATCGAAGCCATGGGCAACGATCGCTTCTGCGAGACCGCCGCTGACTGCGGCGTCGACGGGGTGCTGGTCGTGGATCTGCCGCCGGAGGAATCCGGCCCGCTCGCCGCCGGGCTGCACGCGCGCGGGCTGCGCCAGATCCGCCTCGTGGCACCGACCACCACGGACGGGCGCATGGACGACATCTGTCACGCGGCCGACGGTTTCGTCTACTACATCGCCGTCAAGGGCACCACCGGCGGGCGGGCGTTCGATGCCGATCCGGCTGCGGCAGCCATTCGCAGGCTGCGCCCGCACACCGGGCTGCCGATCGGCGTCGGCTTCGGCATCCGCGATCCGCAGGCCGCCGCCGAGGCCGCGCGCATCGCCGACGCCGTGATTGTCGGCAGCGCGCTGGTGCAGCGGATCGAGCAATCGCAGGCCGATCTTGCCGGTCTCTGCGGCGAGGTCGCGCAGTACGCACGGCAGTTCCGCGGTGCGATAGACGAATCCAGGCGGGCACGCGCATGAGCTGGTTCCGCAAGCTGCTGCCGGATCGGATCCGCACCGAGGGCGCGAGTCGAAAGTCGATTCCCGAAGGATTGTGGACCAGTTGTCCCGCCTGCAAGGCGGTGCTGTACCGTGCCGAGCTCGAACGAAACCTGGACGTCTGCACCAAGTGTGGGCACCACATGCGCATCGGTGCCCGCCGGCGGCTGGACGCCTTCCTGGATCCGGAACCGCGCAGCGAGATCGGGGCCGAGGTGCGGCCCACCGACTTCCTGCGGTTTCGGGACAAGCGCCGCTACCGCGACCGGATCGCCGAGTCGCAGAAGGACTGCGGTGAGACCGACGCCCTGGTGGTGATGCGCGGCGCGGTCAAGGGGTCGGGCGTGGTCGCGGCGGCATTCGAGTTCGAGTTCATGGGCGGCTCGATGGGGTCGGTGGTCGGGGAGCGCTTCGTGCGCGGCGTCGACGTGTGCCTGGCCGACAAGCTGCCGCTGGTGTGCTTCAGCGCGAGCGGCGGCGCGCGCATGCAGGAGGCGCTGGTGTCGCTCCTGCAGATGGCAAAGACCTCCTCGGCGCTGGCGCAGATGCGCGCGCGCGGGCTGCCGTTCGTGTCCGTGCTGACGGATCCGACCACCGGCGGAGTGTCCGCGAGCCTGGCCATGCTCGGCGACGTGAACCTCGCCGAGCCGAACGCGCTCATCGGCTTCGCCGGCCCGCGCGTCATCGAACAGACCGTGCGACAGGTGCTGCCGGAAGGTTTCCAGCGTTCCGAATTCCTGCTCGATCGCGGCTTCATCGATCAGATCGTCGAGCGCAACGAGATGCGCGACCGGATCTCCCGCCTGCTTCGAATCTTCACGCACCAGAGCGCCTGATCGTGGCCGACCCGATCCCGGCGACCGCGGTGCGCACGCTGCCCGAGTGGCTGGCGTGGCAGGAGACGCTCCACGTACGCGAGATCGACCTGGGGCTCGATCGGGTCCGTGCGGTCGCCGAGAGGATGCGGCTGACCGTGCCGGGATTCCCGGTCGTCAGCGTCGCCGGCACCAACGGCAAGGGATCGAGCGTGGCCATGCTCACTGCCTGCCTGCGCGCCGCCGGCTACCGGGTCGGTACGTACTCCTCCCCGCACATCCAGCGCTACAACGAGCGTATCCGGGTCAACGGCGAGCCGGTCGGCGACGAGCGCCTGTGCGCCGCCTTCAGCCGCGTGGATGCCGCGCGCGGCGCGATTGCCCTGACCTACTTCGAGTTCGGCACCCTGGCGGCGCTGGACATCTTCGCCCAGTCGGAACTGGACGCCGCGGTGCTGGAAGTCGGGCTCGGCGGGCGCCTGGACGCGGTGAACATGGTCGACGCCGACGTCGCGCTCGTGACTGCCATCGACATCGACCATGTCGAGTGGCTCGGTCCGGATCGGGAATCGATCGCGCGCGAGAAGGCCGGGATCTTCCGCGCGGGCCGCGCAGCGGTGTGTTCCGACCCGATCCCGCCGTCGAACATCGCCGCCGAGGCCGCGCGCATCGGTGCGCGGCTGTACCAGCTCGGACGGGATTTTTCCTGCGTGCCGCAGGGTGGTCGCTGGCGGTTCGTGCATGGCGGCCTCGCCCTGGATCTGCCGCGGCCGCGCCTGACCGGCGACTTCCAGTTTCACAATGCCGCCGGCGCGGTGATGGCGTTGCAGGCCCTGCGCGGGCGGCTCGAGGTGGGCGCGAACGCGATCGCCGAGGGCATTGGCACGGTGACCTTGCCCGGGCGGTTCCAGATCGTGCCGGGTCCGGTGGAGTGGTTGCTCGATGTCGCGCACAACCCGCACGCCGCCACCAGCCTGGCGGCCAACCTGCGCGCGCGGCCGCCGGCGGCGCGCACGCATGCGGTGGTGGGAATGCTGCGCGACAAGGATTGCGTGGGCGTACTCGGCCAGCTCGCGCCCCTGGTGGATGCCTGGCATGTCGGTGGCCTGCCGAGCGCGCGCGGCGCGCCGGCCAGCACGCTCGCCGACGCCTTGTCCAACCTGCCGGTGCGCGGATCGGTACGAACCTACCTGACCGTCGACGAGGCACTTACCGCGGCGCGCGGCGCAGCCGTTGCCGGCGATCGGGTGCTGGTGTTCGGATCGTTCCTGACGGTGGCCGCGGCCAGCCGCATGCTCGGCCTGTAGCCCGCCGCCCGACGGGCCGCCGCCACCGGACCGCGGAAATGGACGAGCAACTCAAGCATCGGTTGGTGGGCGCAGCGGTGCTCGCGCTGGCGGTGGTGATCTTCGTGCCGATGCTGCTCGACGACAGCGCGCCTACTCGGGCCGCGCTGACCGCGACCAACATCCCGCCGCGCCCGGCCGTCGACGTTCCGGTCCGCGAACTGCCGCCGGATTCCGGTACATCCGCTCCGGTGGTCGAAAGCAACCCGCCCGCGCCCATCGCGCCGCGCGTGCCGCCCCCGCCCGCGTCCGCCGCGCCTGCACCCGCCGCCGCGCAAGGCGGCGCACCAAAGCCGGGCATGACGGCCGCGCCTACCGCGGCACCCGGGCGCAGCGGCGTGACCGCCTGGGTGGTTCAACTCGGCAGTTTCGCTTCGGAACAGAACGCCCTGGCGCTGGAGAAGCGCCTGAAGGACCAGGGATACGCCGCATTCGTCGACCGGGCACCCGGCGAAACCGGCATTGCATTCCGGGTTCGCGTGGGCCCGGAGCTGATGCGCACCGACGCCGACGACGTGCGCAATCGAGTCGAACGCGAAATCGGCCTGAAGGGCATGGTGGTCCGTTATCCATGAACCGCCGGGTCCGGATTTGCTAGAATTCCCGGCTCGGTAAACGCCAGGGTGCACGCGGCGGGTGAACTGGGTGGACATCGGCATCATCGCAATCCTCGCGGCTTCGGCTCTGGTGAGCGTGCTGCGCGGCTTCGTGCGCGAGGTTCTGTCACTGCTCGCATGGCTGGCGGCATTTTCGTGCGCGGTGGCGTTCTCCGGGCACGCGAGCGCTGCGCTCGGCTTCATCCAATCGCCGGCGGCGCGCACGCTCGCGGCCTACGTGGCGGTGTTCCTGGGTACTTTGCTGGCCTGCGGCCTGGTGAATTTCGTCGTCGGCCGGTTGTTGCAGAAGACCGGCCTGGCCGGTACCGATCGCCTGCTGGGGCTCGTGTTCGGCGTGGCGCGCGGAGCGGCCATCGTGGTGGTTCTCGTGCTCGGCGCAGGCCTGGTGGGCGCCGCGCAGACGCGCACCTGGCAGGGCTCGATGCTGATGCCACCGTTCCAGGCGCTGGCGCACTGGTCGTTGGGGTTCATGCCGCCGGAAACGGCGGCGCATTTCCGGTCTTGATCTCGGGGGGAACCGGCATGTGCGGGATCATCGGAATCGTCGGCCGGCAGCCGGTCAATCAGAGCCTGTACGACGGCCTGACCATGCTCCAGCATCGCGGGCAGGACGCGGCGGGCATCGCGACCGACGAATCCGGCCGCATATTCCTGCGCCGGCAGACCGGCCTGGTGCGGGACGCTTTCGAAACGCGCCACATGCTCAACCTGCGCGGCAACATGGGCATCGGTCACGTCCGCTATCCGACGGCCGGCTGTTCATCGTCTGCCGAGGTGCAGCCGTTCTACGTCAATTCGCCGTACGGCATCGCGCTCGCCCACAACGGCAACCTGACCAACGCCGCGGAACTGCGCGAGGACCTGTTCCGCGAGGATCTGCGCCACATCAACACCGATTCGGACTCCGAGGTGCTGCTCAACGTGCTCGCGCACGAGCTGCAGGCCATCGGCAAGCTGCGCATCGACGCCCAGGACGTGTTCGAGGCCGTCGGACGCCTGCATCGGCGCTGCCGTGGAGCCTACGCCGCGGTGGCGATGATCGCCGGCGTGGGCCTGCTGGCCTTCCGCGATCCGTACGGCATCCGCCCGCTGGTATTCGGCAGGCGCCAGACGGACCTGGATTTCGGCACCGAGTACGTGTTCGCGTCCGAGAGCGTGGCCGTGGACGCGCTGGGTTTCGATCTCATCCGCGACGTGCATCCGGGCGAAGCGGTATTCGTGGGCGTGAACGGCGACATCGCCTGGCGCGACTGCGCGCCGCAGGCGACGCTCTCTCCGTGCATCTTCGAGTACGTGTATCTGGCACGGCCGGACTCAATCATCGACGGCATCTCGGTGCACAAGGCGCGCATGCGCATGGGCGAGCGCCTGGCGCAGAAGATAAAGCGCGAATGGCCGCACCATGACATCGACGTCGTGGTTCCGATCCCGGACACCTCCCGCACGGCCGCGCTAGAACTCGCCAACGAGTTGAACGTCAAGTACCGCGAGGGGTTCATCAAGAATCGCTACATTCCGCGCACTTTCATCATGCCCGGCCAGGCCCTGCGCAAGAAGTCGGTGCGGCAGAAGCTCAACCCGATCGACCTGGAGTTCAAGGGCAAGAACGTGCTGCTGGTGGACGATTCCATCGTGCGCGGCAACACTTCCTCGCAGATCATCCAGATGGCGCGCGATGCCGGTGCCAACAAGGTGTACTTCGCCTCGGCCGCCCCACCGGTGTGTTTCCCGAACGTCTACGGCATCGACATGCCGGCGCGCGACGAGCTGGTCGCCTACGGGCGCACCGTGGACGAAGTCGCCGAACTGCTCGGTGCCGACGGCCTCATCTACCAGGACCTGGACGACCTCATCGAAGCGTGCCGTCGCGGCAATGCCTCGGTGACCCACTTCGACACATCGTGTTTCACCGGCGAGTACGTCACCGGCGACGTCAGCAGCGGCTACCTGGACTACATCGGCAACGCCCGTTCCGACGACGCCAAGGCGCGCCGGGATTCGGACAACGGCCTCACCAACCTCGCCGATATCGTTTCGGTCTGAGGGTGCCCCGAAACTGCAAATGAACCAGGCTGATTTCCCGCAGTTCGGCCCCGGCACCCGGGCGGTGCGGGCCGGCCAGGAGCGTTCGCCCGAAGGCGAGCACAGCGAGGCCCTGTATCCGACCTCGAGCTTCGTGTTCGCCAGCGCGGCCCAGGCGGCCGCGCGATTCTCGGGCGCCGAGCCCGGCAACGTCTACTCCCGTTTCACCAATCCCACGGTGCGCACCTTCGAGCGCCGGCTGGCGGCGCTCGAAGGCGGCGAACACTGCATCGCCACCGCCTCGGGCATGAGCGCGATCCTCACCGTGTGCATGTCGATGCTGAAGGCCGGGGACCACATCGTCAGCTCGCGCAGCGTGTTCGGCACCACCGTGGGGCTGTTCGACAACGTGCTCGGGCGCTTCGGCGTGGCTACGACCTTCGTCGATCCGACCGACTACGAGGCCTGGCGCGCCGCGCTGCGCCCGTCCACCAGGATGCTGTTCCTGGAGACCCCGTCGAACCCGCTTTGCGAAATCGTCGACATCGTGCGCCTTTCCGGGATCGCGCGCGCGCACGGCGCGATGCTGGTAGTGGACAACTGCTTCTGTACGCCGGCGCTGCAGCGCCCGCTGGCGTTGGGCGCGGATCTCGTCGTGCACTCGGCCACCAAGTACCTCGACGGCCAGGGGCGGTGCGTCGGCGGGGCGATCGTCGGCCCGCGCAAGCTGCTCCTGGAGACCGCGTTCGGCTTCGTGCGCACCGCAGGCCCGAGCATGAGCCCGTTCAACGCCTGGGTGTTCCTGAAGGGCCTGGAGACCCTGGCGATCCGCATGCAGGCGCAAAGCGCCGCCGCCGCGCGCATCGCGCAATGGCTGCAGGCGCAACCGCAGGTGGAACGGGTGTACTACCCGGGCCTGCCGGAGCATCCCGGGCACGACATCGCGTGCCGGCAGCAGAGCGGCTTCGGCGCGATCGTCAGCCTGGACGTACGCGGCGGCCAGGATGCCGCCTGGGGCGTCATCGATGCGCTGCGGATTTTCTCCATCACCGCCAACCTGGGCGACACCAAGAGCACCATCACGCACCCCACCACCACCACCCATCACCGCATGCCTGCTGCCGAGCGCGAGCGCGCCGGTATCCGGCCAAGCCTGCTGCGGTTGTCGATCGGCCTGGAAGACGTCGAGGATCTCCAGTCCGACCTGGGTGCCGCGCTCGCGCGGATCTGATCCGGGGCGGCGGTGCCGCGCCTGCCGCGAACATGCTCCGCCGGGCGCTCGCGGCCCTGATCCTCGCCGCCGCGGCGCACTGCGCGCCGGCACAGGCGCGGGCGGATGCAGCCGGCGCAACGATTGGGCCGGCCCAGCTTGCGGTCATCGTCAACGACGCCGATCCGGCCAGCGTGGTGGTGGGTGCCAGGTACGCCGCGCGCCGCGGCGTACCGTCAGCGAACGTCATCCACGTGCGCTTCGAACCTGGCCGGCCGGTGATGCAGCGCGAGGCATTCATCGCGCTGCATCGTTCCGTCGAGGCGCGCCTGCCGCCCGGTATCCAGGCCTACGCTCTGACCTGGACCGCGCCTTACCGCGTCGACTGCATGTCGATCACCACCGCGTTCGCCGCCGGCTTCGATCCGGCCTGGTGCGCGAGCGGCTGCCATGCCACCCGTCGCAGCCCGTATTTCAACACCTCCGGGCACCGGCCGTTCGAGCAGTACGGGCTGCGCCCGGCCATGATCGTCGCTGCCGGCAGCGTCGAAGGGGCGATTGGGCTCGTCGAACGCGGCTACCTCGCCGATGGCACCCGCCCGGCCGGTACCGGCTACCTCGTGCAGACCACGGACAAGGCGCGCAGCGTACGCGCGGCGCTGTATGCGGAAGTGAAGCGGATCCTCGGGCCGTTCGTGCGCCTGAGAATCATGCAAACCGATCTGCTCGCGGACCGGCACGACGTGCTGTTCTACTTCACCGGCGCGGTGACCGTCGCCGGCCTGCAGAGCATCGGCTTTCGCCCGGGTGCGATTGCCGACCACCTGACATCCACCGGCGGCCGGCTCACGGACTCCCGGCAGATGAGCGCGCTGCGCTGGATCGACGCCGGCGCGACCGGCACCTATGGCACCGTGGTCGAGCCGTGCAACCTGCTGGAGAAGTTTCCGCACCCGGGCGTGGTCATCGGGCGCTACCTGAGCGGCGATACGCTGGTGGAGGCGTACTGGAAGAGCGTGGCGATGCCCGGCCAGGGCGTGTTCGTCGGCGAGCCGCTCGCGGCACCCTACCGGCCGCGCGGCGGCTCCTGATCGACCGCGTGCGGTCGCCATGCCGCGTTACACTGTGCCGCTGTCGAATTCATCGGGAGTGACGGGCATGGCCAGGCTCGCGGGCAAGGTGGCACTGGTTTCGGGTTCGGGCCGCGGCATCGGCCGCGCGATCGCATTGAAGCTGGCGGGGGAGGGTGCGCGCATCGTCGTCAACGATCTGGACGACGCACCGGCGGCACAGGTGGTCGAGGAGATCCGTGCCATCGGCGCCGAGGCCGTTGCCTGCTGCGGCGACGTCGCCGCCGCCGACTTCGGCACCCGGTTCGTCGCTTGCGCGCTGGATGCATTCGGCGGCATCGACATCATCGTCAACAATGCCGGCTATGCCTGGCTGGGCATGGTCCAGAACACCACGGACGCGCAGTTCCAGGCCATGCTCGAGGTGCACCTGGTCGCGCCGTTTCGGATCCTGCGTGCCGCGGCCGGTTTCCTGCGCGACGCCGCCAAGGCCGAGGCCGCCGCCGGCCGACCGGTGCATCGCAAGGTGGTGAATGTGTCCTCCGGCTCGGTGCACGGGGTACCCGGGCATTCGGGCTACGCCTCCGGGAAGGCCGGCGTCGTCGGTCTCACCCGTACGCTCGCGCAGGAATGGGGCCGCTATCGCGTGAACGTGAACGCCGTGGCATTCGGCCTCATCCGCACGCGGATGAACGAGCCGCTCGCGCACGGCGAGGCGCGCACGCTGCGCATGCACGGCGTGGACCTGCCGCTGGGGATGGACGCCGGCCGCTTCGCGCAGGTCGAGGGTGCGAACGCCCTCGGCCGCGCCGGAACTCCGCAGGACGCCGCCAACGCCGTCTACCTGTTCTGCACGCCGGAGTCGGATTTCATCACCGGCCAGTTGATCTTCGCCGACGGCGGCTGATTGCAGCCCGCCCCGCGGCAACCGGTGCGCGCCGCGGCGCCGCGGCCAGGCCTGCGGCGGGCGCGAGTCCGGCGCAGGTATCGGTGCCGGAATCGCGATCGTAGAATTCGCTCATCCTTCCCCGACGAGCGCCCGTCCGATGCCGAACACAGACGCACCCGCACCGCTGCGCGGCCGTACGCCCCTGACCGACGTGCCGCCGCAGCACGCGCTGGACCTTGCCGCGCTGGACCGCTTCCTGCGCGGCGCGCTGCCCGCGTATGCCGGCGACCTCGCGATCGCCAAGTTCGGCATCGGCCAGTCCAATCCGACCTACAAGATCACCGCCCGTTCGCGCGACGGCGGCGCCCTGGAGATGGTGCTGCGCAAGAAGCCGGCCGGCCACCTGCTCAAGGGAGCGCACCAGGTGGATCGCGAATACCGGGTGATCACCGCGCTGAAGGACACCGGGGTCCCGCTGCCGCGCACCCACGCGCTGTGCACGGACCCTGCGGTGCTGGGCCAGGACTTCTACCTCATGGACTACGTCGACGGCCGGATCCTGGAACCGCGCGAGACCCTGCACCTGACCAACGCCGATCGCAGCGCCATCTTCGATTCGATGAACGAAGTGCTGGTACGCCTGCACCAGGTCGACATCGACGCCGTGGGTCTGTCCGACTTCGGCAGGCACGGCGCCTATTTCGAGCGCCAGATCAGCGTCTGGTCGCGGCAGTACCGGGCATCGACGGATCGGGAGATGCCGGACATGGACTTCCTGATGCAATGGCTGCCGGCGAACATTCCATTCGCGGACGAAACCTGCGTCGTGCACGGCGACTACCGCCTGGGCAACGTGCTGCTGCACCCGACCGAGCCGCGCGTGGTCGCGGTGCTGGATTGGGAACTGTCCACGCTCGGCCATCCGCTGGCGGACCTGGCCTGGAACAGCTGCGGCTACAACATCGGCAACTATCCCTCGGGCATGGCCGATCTCGATCTCCAGGGGCTGGGCATCCCGACCGAGTCGCAGTATCTCGACCTGTACTGCCGCCGCGCCGGACGCGCGGCGATCGCGCAGTGGGATTATGCGCGCGCCTTCGCGCTGTTCAGGATGGCGGCCATCCTCATCGGCATCTACCGCCGCGGCCTCGACGGCACCGCCTCCTCCCCGGAAGCGCTCGGCAAGTTCGAGCATGCCGCCACCGCCGCCGCGCTCGCACGCAGGATCGCCGCCGGCTGATTTGCCGCGACCGGCGCGCACGGCGCCAGTAACCGGGCCATGATCAGGGCGTGCGTTGCTCGGGTGCCGGCGATCGTTGCGATCCGTGGCCGGGCACGGAAGCAGTGACTCAGGCGTCGCCGTCCTGCGCGATCCGTTTCGCGAAGGTGTCGCAGTCGCGCGGGTCTCCGGAGCCGAATCCGCGCTGGAACCACGCCGCGCGCTGGGCCGACGAGCCGTGGGTCCAGGTCTCCGGGGTCACGCGGCCGGTGGCCTGGCGCTGCAGCCGATCGTCGCCGACCGCCGCGGCTGCGGTCATCGCCTCCTCGACGTCCCCGGCCTCCAGCAGCCGGCGTTGCTGCGTGGAGTGTGCCCAGACCCCGGCGAAGCAGTCGGCCTGCAGTTCCATGCGTACCTGCAGCGCGGCGGCGCGCGCCGGGTCGCGCTGCCTGAGCGCGTGTACCTTGCCGGCGATGCCGAGCAGGTTCTGCACGTGGTGGCCGATCTCGTGCGCGAGCACGTAGGCCTGGGCGAAATCGCCGGGTGCGCCGAAGCGCTGCCGGAGATCGTGATAGAACCCCAGGTCGATGTAGGCGCGGGTATCTGCCGGGCAGTAGAACGGGCCCATCGCGGCCTGCGCGCCGCCACAGCCGGACTGCACCGCGTCGGTGAACAGCACCAGGCGGGCATCCTCGTAGGGCCGGCCCGCGGCGCGCGGCAGGATGCCACGCCAGGTGTCCTGCACGTCGTCGAGCACGAATGAAACGAACTGGACGAGTTCGTCCTCGGCAGCCGACGACCGGTACTCAGGCGCCGGCTGCCCGCCGCCGGAAGCCGGGCCGGCGTCGCCGAGCAGCGCGAAGAAGTTCTGCCCGGTGAGCAGGCTCAGGACGGCGAGGACGGCGATGCCGCCCAGTCCGAGCCGGATGCCGGATCCCCCCGGCCCGCTCCCGCGGCCGCGCCGATCCTCGACGTTGTCGCTGCGATGTCCGCGTTCCCAGCGCATGTGGACCTGCCCCGCATCCGATAGCCACGGGCATTGTAGCCGAGGTGTCGCGGCGTGCCGGGACGGCGGCGGCCGGCCCGGCCGGCCCGCGTCAGGGGCCGATCGAAAAATCGTGTCCTGCCGCGAAGCGCTCGGCGAGGAAATCCACGAAGGTGCGCACCTTGGCTGGCAGGTGCCGGCGCTGGTGGTACAGGGCGAACACCGCCCGCGGCTGGGTCTGGTACTCGGCGAGCAGTTCGACCAGCCGGCCGGCGCGTATGTCCTCGCCCACCATGTAGTTCGGCAGGCGAACGACGCCGGCGTCGGCGACCGCGGCAATCCTCAGCGCGTTGCCCTGGTTGGAGCTGATGTCGCCGCGCACATGGACGCTGATCTCGCTCGCGGCGCTGCGGAAAATCCAGTCGTCATTGGCGACGTCGTCGTAGAACACCAGGCAATTGTGCGAGGCAAGATCCTGCGGTTGGTGCGGAATGCCGGCACGGGCCAGATAGGCGGGCGAGGCGCAGATCACGTGGCGGAATGCACCGAGCTTGCGTGCTACGAGGTTCGAGTCGGCGAGCCGGGCATTGCCGGCATGGATGGCGAGATCGAACCCGCCCTCGACCAGATCGGGTGTCTTCTGGGCCATGCGCAGGTTCACCGCCACGTGCGGGTGGATGCGCTTGTACTCCACCACCGCGGGCATCAGGAACAGCCCGCCGAAGGTCGGCGGCGCGGCGATCTTGAGCACCCCGCGCACCTCCTCGGTGAGCGTACGCACCGCGGCGTCCATCTCCTCGATCTGCGCCAGCAGTTGCAGGCAGCGGCGGTGGTACTCGCCGCCGGCCTCGGTGAGCTGGGATTGGCGCGTGCTGCGGTTCATCAGCCGCACGCCGAGGGAATCCTCGAGCTGCTTGATGTGCTTGCTGACCATGGCGGTGGACACGCCGAGCTCGCGCGCGGCCACCGAGAAATTGCCGTGCCTGGCCACCGAGCAGAACGCGCGGATGCTGGTGAGTTTGTCCATCCGGCCGGATCCAGGTGAGTTCCGTGGCGGGGATCTTATCGGAAGGATCCCTCGCGCGTTAACATATCGTCAAAAAGCAGTTAACCGCCGCGGCCTTGTCGCGGCCCCGCGGAGGCTCGCAAACTGGGACCGTGCCGCACCGGGCCGGTCCCGCACGCGGGTCTGCCATCCCTCACCCATCTCGGAGAATCGCCATGCCCGGACGTCCCTTCCTCAACATCCCCGGCCCCACCAACATCCCCGAGCGGATCCGTCGCGCGATGCAGGTGCTGCTCGAGGATCACCGGGCGCCGGACTATCCGCAGTTCCTGCTGCCGTTGCTCGCTGACCTGAAGAAGATCTTCCGCACCACCACCGGGCAGGTGTTCCTGTTCCCGGCCTCGGGCACCGCGGGCTGGGAAGCCTCCATCGTCAACACACTGTCGCCGGGCGACAAGGTGCTGCAGGCGGTATTCGGCCAGTTCAGCCTGCTGTGGGCCGACCTGTGCCGCCGCCACGGCATGGAGGTGATTCAAATCGACCGCGAATGGGGCGAGGGCGTGCCCGTGGACGCCTACCGCCAGGCGCTGGCGGCGGATACCAGGCACGAGATCAAGGCGGTGCTGGTGACGCACAACGAGACCGCCACCGGCGTCACCAGCAGCATCAAGGACGTGCGCGGCGTGCTCGATGAACTCCGCCACCCGGCGCTGCTCATGATCGACGGCGTTAGTTCGATCGCCAGCCTGGAGTTCCGGATGGAGGAATGGGGCGTGGATCTCGCCGTGTCCGGCTCGCAGAAGGGCTTCATGCTGCCCACGGGGCTGGCGATCGTCGGCGCCAGCCAGAAGGCGCTCGAGGCGCACAAGACCAGCAAGTGCCCGAAGTGCTTCCTGGACTTCGCCGACATGGTGCGCATGAACAAGGACGGCTGGTTCCCCTACACCCCGGCGCAGACGCTGCTGCGCGGCCTGCGCGAATCGATCGACATGCTGCTCGAAGAAGGGTTGGACAACGTCCACGCGCGGCATCGCCGCCTGGCCGAGGGCGTTCGCCGCGCCGTCGGCGCCTGGGGCCTGAAGCTGTGCGCGCGCGATCCGAAACTGTATTCGGACACCGTGACCACCGTCGTCGTGCCCGAGGGGGTGGACAGCAACGTCGTAGTCAGGCACGCCTACGAACGCTACCAGCTCTCGCTCGGCATGGGGTTGAACAAGGTCGCCGGCAAGGTGTTCCGGATCGGCCACCTCGGCGACAACAACGAGCTGATGGTACTCGCCGCGCTCGCGGGCGCCGAGATGGCGATGCGCGACGCGGGGATCATGGTGCCGCCGGGCAGCGGCGTGGGCGTGGCGTCCGAGTACTACCGCTCGACCCGCGCCTGACGCGGCGGCGCGCGAAGGGAGGCTGACCTATGAGCTTCACCCAGTTCGCACCGGCACGCATGCGCCTGCAGCGCAGCGAATTGTCCGTGCCGGGGTCGAACCCGGCGATGTTCGAAAAGGCGTTGCGCAGCGAGGCCGACTACGTGTTCCTGGACTGCGAAGACGCGGTTGCCCCGGACCAGAAGGCCGACGCGCGGCGCAACATCATCGCCGCGCTGAACGATCTGGACTGGCGCGGCAGCGGCAAGACCGTGTCGGTGCGCATCAACGGGCTGGACACGCACTACATGTACCGCGACGTGGTCGACATCGTCGAGCAGGCCGGCCACAGGCTCGACACGATTCTCATCCCCAAGGTGGGTACGCCCGCGGACGTCTACACCGTGGAGTGCATCGTCACCCAGATCGAAGCCGCCTTCGGCATCGGCACGCCGATCGGCCTGGAAGCGCTGATCGAGACCACGCTCGGCATGGCCAACGTCGAGGCGATCGCCCAGTCGAGCCGCCGGCTCGAGGCGCTGCACTTCGGCGTCGCGGACTTCGCGGCGAGCTGCCGCGCGCGCACGGTGCAGATCGGCGGGCTGAACCCGGACTACCCGGGCGATCAGTGGCACGCCAGCATGCAACGCATGCTGGTCGCGTGCCGCGCCTACGGCCTGCGGGCGATCGACGGGCCCTTCGGCGGCATCGACGACCCAGAGGGTTTCATCGCCGGCGCGCGCCGCGCGGCGTGCATGGGGTACGAGGGCAAGTGGGCGATCCATCCCTCGCAGATCGCGCTGGCCAACCAGGTGATGTCGCCGCCCCAGGCGGAAGTCGATCGCGCCCGTGGCGTGCTCGATGCGTTGGCCCAGGCGCAGCGCGCCGGGCGTGGGGCCGCGCAGTACCAGGGCAAGATGATCGACGCGGCCTCGGCGCGCATGGCCGAGAACATCGTGCGCCAGGCGGACGCCATCGCGGCCCGGCCGGCGCGCTGAGCGCACGCGCAACCCATTCCACCCCTACATCGACGCAGGTGCGCCATGGACATCCATGAATACCAGGCGAAGGAACTGCTGCGCGAGTTCGGCGTCCAGGTGCCGCACGGCGGGCTGGCCTACAGCCCCGAGCAGGCCGTGTACCGTTGCAGGGAGATCGGCGGCAGCCGCTGGGCGGTGAAGGCGCAGATCCACTCGGGCGCGCGCGGCAGGGCCGGGGGGATCCGGATCTGCGCGACCGACAACGAAATCTGGGCCGCCGCCGACGACCTGCTCGGCAAGCGCCTGGTGACGCAGCAGACCGGCCCGGCCGGCAGGATCGTGCACCGCCTGTACGTCGAGGCCGCCGCCGACATCGCGCACGAGTATTACCTCGGCTTCGTGCTCGACCGCGCCAGCGAACGGGTCATGGTGGTCGCCTCGGGCGAGGGCGGGATGGAGATTGAGGACATCGCGCACACCCGGCCCGCGTCTCTGCAGCGGGTCGCGGTCGAGCCGGCTGTGGGCATGCAGGAGTTCCAGGCGCGCGAGATTGCATTCGGATTGAAGTTCCCGGCCGCACTGGTCAGCCAGGCGGTGACCACCATCATGGGCGCGTACCGCGCGCTGCGCGATCTGGATGCCACGATGGTGGAAATCAATCCGCTGGCGGTCACCCGCGACGGGCACCTGCTGGTCCTGGACTGCAAGATGTCGTTCGACGACAACGCATTGTTCAGGCGCAGCCGCATTGCCGAGCTGCGCGACAAGTCGCAGGAGGATCCGCGCGAGATGCAGGCGGCCGATCGGGGGCTGTCCTATGTCGGCCTGGACGGCAACATCGGCTGCATCATCAACGGCGCGGGACTGGCGATGGCGACGATGGACATGATCGAGCACGCCGGCGGCGCGCCGGCGAATTTCATGGACATCGGCGGCGGCGCGACCCCGGAGCGGGTGGCGAAGGCGTTCCGGCTCGTCGCCTCCGATCCGAAGGTGCAGGCGGTGCTGGTCAATATCTTCGCCGGCATCAATCGCTGCGACTGGGTCGCGCAGGGCATCGTCCAGGCATTGGAAAAGGCGCCGCTCGCGGTGCCGCTGGTGGTACGCCTGGCCGGTACGAATGTCGAGCAGGGGCGCCGGATCCTGCGCCAGAGCGGGTTGCCGATCATCGCCGCTGAGACGCTCGCGCAAGCCGCGACGAGCGCGGTGCAGGCGTGGAAGGCCGCCAAGGGCTGAGCGTCCGGCAGCAGCAGGCCGCGCGGGTCGTTCCGGCGACTCCGGGAGATTGCACATGGCGATTCTGATCGACAGGAACAACAAGGTGCTGGTGCAGGGATTCACCGGCCAGATCGGCACGTTTCACGCCAAGGAAATGATCGAGTACGGCACCGGCGTCGTCGGTGGCGTGACGCCCGCCAAGGGCGGGACTATGCACCTGGCGCGGCCGGTGTTCGACACGATGAAGCAGGCCGTCACGGCGACCGGCGCGGATACCTCGATCATTTTCGTCCCCGCGCCGTTCGCGGCCGACAGCATCATGGAAGCGGCCGACGCCGGCATCCGCTACTGCGTCTGCATCACGGACGGCATCCCGGCCCACGACATGATCCGCGTCAAGCGCTACATGCGCCGCTACCGCGCCGACAGCCGCATGCGCCTGACCGGGCCGAACTGCGCCGGCACCATCAGCCCGGGCAAGGCGATGCTCGGCATCATGCCGGGGCACATCTACATGCCGGGCAACGTCGGCATCGTCGGCCGTTCCGGAACGCTCGGCTACGAGGCGGCCTCGCAGATGAAGGCGATGGGCATCGGGGTGTCGACCAGCGTCGGCATCGGCGGTGATCCGATCAACGGCAGTTCCTTCCGCGACATATTGGAACTGTTCGAAGCCGATCCGCAGACCCACGCGGTGGTGATGATCGGCGAGATCGGCGGGCCGCAGGAAGCCGAGGCCGCCCGCTTCTTCAGGGACAACATGACCAAGCCGGTCATCGGCTACATTGCCGGCCTGACCGCGCCGAAGGGACGGCGCATGGGACACGCCGGTGCGATCATCTCGGCGTTCGGCGAGAGCGCGGCGGAAAAAGTGGAAATCCTGCAGGAGTGCGGCGTCACCGTGGTCCCGAACCCCTCCGAGTTCGGCCAGACCGTGGCGCGGGTGCTCGGGGAATCGGGTTGAGCGCGAAGTACGCGGAAGGAGTCGGGAGATGGGCAAACCCAGGGTGATCGTGACCCGGCGCTGGCCGGCACAGGTCGAGGCGGTGCTGCGCGAGCGTTACGACGCGGTGCTCAACGTGCGCGACGAGCCGATGTCGGCAGCCGAACTGCAGGACGCGCTGCGCGGTGCCGATGCGCTGTGCCCGACCGTGTCGGACCGGATCAGTGCAGAAGTGCTCGCCGCCGAGCCGCTGCGCGCACGCGTGCTGGGCAATTTCGGCGTCGGATTCAACCACATCGACCTCGACGCCGCACGCGTGCGCGGTCTCGTCGTCACCAACACCCCCGAGGTACTCACCGACTGTACCGCCGACACCGCGATGACGCTCATGCTGATGGTCGCGCGCCGTGCGGGCGAAGGCGAGCGGCACGTGCGCGAGCGCGCCTGGACCGGCTGGCGCCCCACGCACATGCTCGGCACCAAGGTCACCGGCAAGACCCTCGGACTCATCGGCTTCGGCCGCATCGCGCAGGCGATGGCGCGCAAGGCGCATTTCGGCTTCGGCATGCGGATCCTGTTCCACGATCCGTTCCCGCCGCCGGCCGAAATCTGCAACGCGCTCGGCGCATCGCGCTGCGCTTCGCCGGAGGAGGTGATCTCGCAGTCCGATTTCGTCGCCCTGCATTGCCCGGGCGGCAAGGAGACCTACCACCTCATGAATGCCGCCCGGCTGGCCCTCATGCAGCCGCATGCCTTCCTGATCAACACCGCGCGCGGGGACGTGGTCGACGGCGCGGCCCTGGTCGACGCGCTGCAGGCCGGCCGCATCGCCGGTGCCGGCCTGGACGTGTACGAGGGCGAGCCGGCGGTCCCGCAGGCATTGCTCGGCATGCAGAACGTCGTCCTGCTGCCGCATCTGGGCAGCGCGACGCTCGAAACCCGGGTGGCGATGGGAATGCGCGTGGTCGCCAACCTGGACGCCTTCTTCGCCGGCAAGGAACCCCGCGACCGCGTGGCGTAGTCCCGCCGACCGCGCCACCGCCCGTAGCGATCCACCGCACGCCGGTACCCCGTCTTTGCGAGGCCGCGTGGGTCGCTTCGCCGCGCCACCCTTGAACCGATCCGTCATTGCGAGGCCGCGCAGCGGCCGCGGCAATCCATGCGGCCTGGACCGATTCGACGCTGCATGGGTCGCTTCGCTGCGCTCGCGACGACGACGGGGCGGTTCATGGCTTCAATCCGCTGGGGCTGCCCCGGTTCGGCCTCGCGACGACGGCGGGGCGGATCGGCGCGGTGCCAGGCACCGTGAAATCGCTACCGGGATCACGCATTGGGCACTCAATCGGGGTCGGGAGCGGCCGATATGGCCTTCATACGACATTCTCCCGGAGAGCCCACATGAATACCCTACCCATGTATCCTGCCCATGCCGCACCAGCCGGCCGCCTGCGCACCGGTGCCCGAGGCCCGGTGCTGTTCGCCGCCGGCCTCGCCCTGGCGCTGACGATCACCAACCTGGTCGCCTCGCCGGCCGGCCAGTATGTTCCTGCCGGCTTCGTCACCGTCACGGAACTGCGCCCGCCGGTACGCCGCCACGTCGCTGACGCCGGTACGGTGGCGGACCCGTGCAGCGCCGCACGCCCGGAGTTGAGCCTGAGCTACGCGGGGCTCCTCGCCGCACGCAGTGCACCGTCTCCGGCGCAAGCCCATGTACTGACTCTGCGCAGCTACGAATGCCGCATGCGCGTGGCGTGACGCACGCCCTGCCCCGGCAGTGCGTCCGCAACGACGCCAGCCGCCGCCGTGCTCAAGCGCGGGCGCGCGGGCGCCGCTAACGCCGTCATACGGAAACCAGCGAAAGGCCACACGATGAGTGCGCTTTCCAACGTCGTTCCAAGCTCCGTGCCGGCCACCGAGCCGGTGTTCGTATTCGGCACCAACACGGCCGGCAATCACGTCAGCGACAGTGCGGCGCTGGCGCAGCGGTTCCACGGCGCCGAGCCGGGAAAGTGGACGCAGGCCTGCGGCAACAGTTATGCGATTCCGTTCCGCAACGGCGAAATGCGGCCGATGCCGCCCGACGTGCTGCGCAGCTACGTGCACGCGTTCCTCCAGTACGCGGAGAGCCGCCCGGACCTGGCGTTCCACGTCGCGCGGTTCGGCTGCGAGCAGGAAGCATTCGACGATCCTGCCATGGCATCGATGTTCCGCCGTGCACCGAAGAACTGCGCCCTTCCCGGCATCTGGGAGCGCGAACTGCGCCCGGACGGCGCGGCCCGGCTGCTGGTATACGACGCCGCGGGCTATCTCAAGGAGCCCCGCTGGCAGGATCGGCTGCAGACCTACCTGAACGTCAACGCGCCGCTGTGGGGCGCCGGCGCGGTGGAACTGGTGAGTGTCGGATCGGCGCGCAACCTGGTCGGCAACGACGCCGCCGCCCGGCGCCTGAAGCTCAGGCACCGCATCATCGGGCCGAATCCCGGCTGGTATGGCGACTACGCCCACATCGCCGCCGAGCTCAAGGCGATCTGGTACTCGACCCACCTGCTGTGCATTTCCGATTTCAACCAGACGTCGCAGCCCAACCAGATCAGGCTGGTATCGGCGGCCACGCGCGGCGGCCTGTTCGTCGACCAGATGGATGCCGGCGCCGAGGACGATTCGGACTGAAACAGGCGTCTTCGACGCTTCCAACTATCGGGCGCTCCGGCAGTCCGGCGTCGGCGCGCCGTTGAGGACCGGCTACAATGGCGTAGTCCGACACTCCTCTCGAAGATGACCGATAACGTATCGCCGCTGCCGATCTGGGATCGGCACGATCCCGCCGACCTGTTCGAATTCGACGCCCCGGGCGGGGATGTCTATGTGCCACGCTGCTACGAGCCCAACCGCGGCGGGGGCATGTTCGGTGGCCAACTGCTCGGCCAGGCGCTTGCCGCGGCATCGCGCACCGTCGACGACCGCGCCCTGCATGCCTTCCAGGTCATGTTCCTGCGCCCCGGCGTTGGCGAACGCGCGCTCGCCTTTCGCGTCGAGCGCACCCGCGACGGCCGGGGCTACTCCTCGCGCCGCGTCACCGCATCGCAGGGTCCGACCGAGCTGTTCCGGCTCGACGCGTCGTTCCAGGCGCCCGCGCAAGGATTCGAGCATCAGGAAGCCGGGATGCCCGACGTGCCGGGGCCGGAGGGGCTGGCGACGCTGGCCGAATTCGCCGCTCGCCAGGGCATCGAGGTCAACCGCGCGACCCGGGAGCGCTTCTTCGGCGAGCATCCGATCGAGTTTCGGCCCGTGGTGCCCGAGGACCTGCTGCTGCGCAGGGCGGCAAGGCCGAACCTGGCGCATTGGCTGCGCCTTCGCGTGCCGGTCCCGGACCGGCCGGGCCTGGCCGAAAGCCTGCTCGCCTACGCCTCGGACTGGCTGCCGCCGTTCGTCACCGGCCTGGTGCACGTGGCGTCGATGTTCGATCCGGCCTATTTCGCCAGCACGTTGAACCACGCCATGTGGTTCCACCGCCGCCCGCCCTGGGACGGCTGGCTGCTGTGCGAAGCGCAAAGCCCGATCGCGGCCGCCGGCCGCGGCGTGACGCACGCGCAGTACTTCACACGCGACGGGGTGCTGGTCGCGACCCTGCACCAGGAAGCGCTACTGCAGCAGCGCATGCCGGCCGCGGCGCCGGTCGATCCCTGAATACGCGCAACGGTGCGCGCCGTCAGCGCCCCTTCCACTGCGGCTTGCGGCGCTCGGTCCAGGCCAGGGGACCCTCGCGCGCGTCCTCGCTGCGGGCGACGTTGTCGAAGATCATCTGGGTGATGCGCAGGCCCTGTTCGAAGGGCTCGTTCAGCACCCGGACGATCGTCTCCTTCGAACCGCGCACCGCCAGCGGGGCGTTGTCGCAGATCCGGTGCGCGAGCTTTTCGGCTTCGGCCTGCAGCTCGGCCAGCGGCACGATCCGGTTCACCAGCCCGATCCGCAGCGCAGTGTCGGCGTCGATCGGGTCACCGGTCAGCGCCATTTCCATCGCCCAGCCCATGGGCATCTGCTGCGGCAGGAAATACAGCCCGCCGCCACCGGTCAGGCCGCGCTTGACCATCGGGAAGCCGAAGGTCGCGTTCGGCGAGCACAGGCGGATGTCGCAGGCCAGGGCCATGTCGAATCCGCCGGCCAGGCAGTAGCCGTTGACGGCCGCGATGATGGGCTTGTCCAGGTGCAGGCCGTGCGTCAGGGTCTTGATCGGGCGGCCGTCCGGCCGGGCGTAGGACTTCTTGGCGTCGCCCTTGGCGACCATCTGCTTGAGGTCGTGGCCGGCGCAGAAGGCGCGTTCGCCGGCGCCGGTGAAGATCGCCACCAGCAGGGCCTCGTCGTCCTGGAAGTCCAGGAACGCTTCTTCCAGGCCGACGAGCACGTCGGTGTTGTAGGCATTCATCGCCTCGGGGCGGTTGATGGTGATCCAGGCGATCCTGCCATCCTTGCGATAGACGACGGCGGACATCTGCGTTTCTCCTGCGTGCGCCGGGTGCGCGCGCCCGCATAGTACAATGCGGCGCGGCGCACGTGCCTGCGGGCGCCGCGCCCGCGACACCGCACTTTTCATTCCGATGCGCCCATTGGCCGGAACCCGACACCAGCGAGGAGCAGACCGTGGCCTTGAGAACCGCCGAGCAATACCTTCAAAGCCTGCGCGACGATCGCGTGTTGTACTACGCCGGTGAGCGTGTCCGCGACGTCACCGAGCATTCGGACCTGCGCCTGCACGCATTGGAGAACGCCCGCCAGTACGGCCGGGGGGCGGGCGAGGATGCGCAGATGCTGGAACTGCGCTCGACGACGCTCGCCGACGGCGAGCGCGTGCACCGCTGGCACCTGGCGCCGCGCAGCCGCGAGGATCTGCTCGCATTCATCGCCATGGAGGAATCCATGGACGGCGACGCCCACGGCGCGATGACCGCCGGCATCACCGGGTTGCAGATCCTCGCCCGGCGCATGGACGCCAGGCACGGCACGCAGTACACGCCGCGGATCGATCGGTACAGCGACTGGTACGCGCGCAACGATCTGCACGGCTCGTTCGCGATGACCGATGCCAAGGGCGATCGGTCCAAGCCGCCTTCGCAGCAGGTCGATCCGGATCTGTGGCTGCGCGTGGTCGAGCGGCGTGCCGACGGCATCGTCATCCGCGGTGCAAAGACTTCCGTCACGTCGGCCGCGTTCGCCAATGAACTGCTGGTGTTGCCCACGCACACCATGGGCCCGAACGATCGCGACTGGTCGGTGGCCTGCGCTGTGCCGGCGAACGCGCCCGGCGTGGTGATGATCTCCAACTACACCGGCCGGCCCTGGGGCGAGCGTTTCCGCATGGATCGCCCGCTCACCCACAGTTCGATGCACCAGGACGCCACCGTGGTCTTCAACGACGTGTTCGTGCCGCACGATCGCGTGTTCATGGACGGCGAATTCGAGTTCACGCGCGAGCTGCTCGGTTACTTCACCACCTTGCACCGCACCGGCATCCTGGTGCGGGAACCGCGCGACACCCGCAAGCTCATCGGCGCGGCGCAACTCATGGCGCGCTACAACGGCCTGGAATCCGTCGGCGCCATCCGCGGCACGATCGGGGAGATGATCCAGACCGTGCAACTGCTCGAAGCGCTGCGTTTCACGGCGCTGAACCGGGTGCAGATGGTCGAGGGCGTGTGCGTGCCGGATGCCGTGGCCTGCAACCTCGCTGGCCTGACCGTTACCGAGACCCGTGAACGGTTTCTCACCTTCCTGTGCGAACTCGCCGGCGGCCCGGTACTGACCGCGCCGTCCAGCCTGGACTTGCAGAACCCGGAGACCGCAGCGCTGGTGAAGAAGTACTACGTCGGCAAGGAAGGCGTGTCCGCCGAGGAGCGGCTGCGGATCGTGAAGTACATCTACGATCTGGCCGCCTCTGAAGCTGCCGGCTTCAACCGCGCCATGGGCGTGACCGCTGCCGGCTCTCCCGGTGCCCGGCGCGTCGCCGTCGCCCGCGGCTTCGACATCGACGCCTGTATCAAGCTCGTCGAACAGGACCTCGCCTGACCGAAACGGGGTCGGAGTGATTTATTTTGGTGCTTCGCACCGAAATAAATCACTCCGACCCCTTTTGGGGGATCAGGTGTGCAGCAGGACCAGGATGGTCTGGTCGTCGCTGCCGACGGCCCGATCCTGGTGCTCGAAAAGGTCTGCCCGGATCGCGGCGAGCATCGCCGCCGGCTCGGGCTCCGCGTTGGCTACGACGCGTTGCAATCGTTCCACCCCGTACATGCGCCTGCGCCGGTCGCGTGCCTCGACGACGCCGTCGGTGTACGCGACCAGGATATCGCCGGGCGCAAATCCGGTGACTGCGTTGTCCCATCGGTGTTCGCGCAGGATGCCCAGCGGGATGCCCGAATCGTCGCCCGCACCCAGCAGCCGCAGTTGCCCCTGGCTGCGCAGCACGGCCGGCGGATGTCCCGCGCAGACGTAGTCGAGGCGATCGCCGTGCGGGTGGTAGATCGCCGCGAATACGGTGAGGAAATGCCGGCGCAGGCGCCGGGAGAAGAAATGCCGGTTCGCGTACGCGAGCGCGCCCGCCGGTCCTCCGGGCGGCTCGTGGCCGCGATAGGTGCGCAGGATGGCGTCGAACTGCACGGCTTCCATTGCCGCCGCGGCGCCGTGGCCGGAGACATCGGCGAGCATCAGCCCCCAGGTATCCCGCTCCAGCTCCACGCCCCCCACGCCGTGCTGCAGCGGCATCAGGTCGTAATAGTCGCCGGCGGCAGTCTCGGCCGGCTGCCAGTGCACCGCGAACTCCAGGCCGCGCAACGGCTGGCCTTCCGGCTGCAAGGCGCGCTGTACGTCGGCCAGGCTCTCGATGGCGTGGTGCTCCTGCGCAGCGTTCGCGGTGATCGTGCGGACCGTCAGCGAATGTGCGAGCAGGCTGTAGGCGAGCGTGGCCTCGCGCAGCGCGGCGTCGATGTCCAGCCCCTGGAAGCGCCGGCGCAGGGTGCTGCCCAGCACCAGCCAGTGGACGAAGCGCCCCTGGTTCACCATCGGCAACGCAAGTACCGATGCTGGCGCGAGCAATGCCTGTGCGAACGGCAGCCCGCGCTCGGCCGGCGTCAGGTCGAGGATCCGCGGCAGTGCCGGGAACAGGCAGCGTGCGGCAACGGTGTCGTCGAAGCGCGGCAACTGCGCCTGCCGGCCGTAGGGATCGTGCGCAGGCAGCAGCTCGGTGCCGTCCGGCCCGATCAGGCCGGCAAGCCGGCCGGCGCCGGGCGGACAGCCGTCGACGAGCACCAGCGCCAGCGAGACGTGCTTCCAGGTGGCAGACAGGTGCCGGTGCAGCTCGCGCAGGGCGGCCGGGGCGTCGCCCGCGAAACCGCTCAACCGTGCGAGATCCTCCAATAGCGCCGACATCGCCTGTTCCCGAATTCGCTCCGGCGGGAAATCGATCGGACCAGTCCCGTTCAGCCGGGCGTCGCCGATCCCATCCCGGCCTGCTCACGTTACGAAATGAACCGGCACCGGGACAACCGCCGCGTTCTATGGTCCCCCCAAGCTCTCCCGCGCGCGCATGGCGCGCGAGGCGCGCAGGAAATGCCACATCGTCCACACGTTCGTCACCGCGAGCAGGATCATCGCCGCGCGCAGGGAATCCGTGCCCAGGGCTGGCTTCAGGCCGTCGCTCACGCTGCCGACGAACTGGGTGCCGACGCCGAAGCCGAGCATGTTCGACAGCACCTGCAGCATGGACGCGGTGACGCCGCGCATGCGCACCGGCACCAGCGACAGCGTCGCCGCGTATCCGGGCGCGACCAGCATGGCATGCGCCACCATCTGCACCGCGAACCCCGCCAGCAGCCCGGCGAACGTCGGGCTGAGCAGTCCCCCGACCACGCCCGGAATGGTCGCCAGCGCGCAGGCACCGAGCAGCAGCGGCACCCGGTGCACACCGCGCCTGCCGATCCGATCGGCGACGATGCCGCCGACGATGCTGCCCACGGCGCCGAACAGCGACAACCCGGCGATGGCGAATCCGGCATCGCGGATCGGCACGCCGTGCGTGCGCATCATGAACGCCGCCAGCCAGGTGGCGACGCCGGCCGCGATGACGTTCGGGATCGTGACGCCGGCGATCATGTTGAACACCGCGCGGTCGCGCCAGAGCGTGCGCACGACCGTGCCGAACCCGGGGGCGCGCTCGTTCTCCGGCGCCGTCGCCGGTGCGGAATCGGCCTGCCCGCGGACCGGTTCGCGCACGCTGGCCAGCACCAGCAGCATCAGCAGCAGGCCGGGCAGTCCGGCGGCCAGGAACGCCGCGCGCCAGCCGTATTCGGCGGCGACCACGGCCGCCATCGAGAATCCGATCGCACCGCCGAACTGCGAGCCCGTGTAGTAGATCCCGAATGCCGTCGAGCGCCTGCGGGGCGGGAAGTAGTCCGACAGGATCGACACGTTCGTCGGCGTGCCGCCCGATTCCGCCACGCCCACGCCGATCCGCGCCAGCAACAGGCTCCAGAACCCGGTCACGTAGGCGCATAGCGCCGTCAGGCCGCTCCACACGGCCAGCAGCCCGGCCAGCAGCCGCACGCGGTGTACCCGATCGACCAGCATCCCGATCGGCAGGCCGGCAAGTCCGAACGCGAACGCATAGCCGATGCCGAACAGGCCGAGTTGCGTGTCGCTGAGGGAGAACTCGTGCTTGATCGGCTCGAACAGCAGCGAGATCACCACCCGATCGATGTGGTGCACGATGTAGACCGCGACCAGCACGCCGAGCACGTACCACGGATAACGGCTCGACGAGGCCGGGGCGCCCGGGGTGTCGCGCATGCGATGGCTCCTTTCCAGGGAACCTCGCGCCAGTGGCGGGCTCCGGTCCGCGCCGAACTCTAGCAGATCGCCCGCCGCCGGCCATCCCGTCGCGGCCGCATGCCATAGAATGGACCGCGACGGACAGCGGCGCCTGTTCGCGAACGACTACACACGTGGAGGAGCGACGATGGGACTTCTCGAGGATCGTGCCAATCTGCAGGGCCGCATTGCGGTGGTGATCGGCGGTGGCGCAGGGATCGGCTCCGCCGTGACCCTGGCGCTCGCCGGCGCGGGCCTGGATGTCGCCTTCTGCGACAAGAACGGCGAAGCCGCACCGCAGACTCACGCGGCGGTGGAGAAACTCGGCCGCCGGGCATTTTCACAGGTGATCGACGCGCTCGACCCGGCCCAACTCACGGCGTTCTACGCCGCCGTGGATCGGAATTTCGACCACGTCGACGTCCTGGTGAACGTGGTCGGCGGGGTGTTCCAGCGCCATTTCATGGACAAGCCGCGCGAGGAATGCCTGCACGACATCCACCGCAACTACGGCTACGTTCTGGACTCGATCCGGCACGCGGTACCGATGATCCGTCGCGGCGGCCGCGGCGGCAGCATCGTGAACTTCACCACCATCGAAGCACACCGCGGCGCGGCGGGGTTTGCCGTCTACGCCGGGGCCAAGGCCGCGATCACGAACTTCTCGCGCGCGCTGGCGGTGGAACTGGGTGCCGAGAAGATCCGGGTCAACACGATCGCGCCGGACATGACGCCGAGCGAGGGCAACACGAACGCATTGCCGGAGCAGACCCGAGCCCAGTTCGCGACCGTCACGCCCGAACAGCTCGCCCGGATGCAGCGCATGGTGATCCCGATGTGCGAGGCCCCTTCGACGGACGACCTGGCCAACGCGGTGCTGTTCCTGGCCTCGGACCTGTCGCGCTTCGTCACCGGCACCGCGCTGCACGTGGACGCCGGCACCTGGGCCTCCTCGGGGTTCCTGAACTGGCCTTCGGGCGAGGGCTTCCTGCCCGCACCGATGGCGCCGACGATCAAGAAGCTGTTCGGGTGAGGATCACGCCAGGCGGCGGCGGTAGGATTCCAGGCGCCGCGCAAGCTGCGCCTGGCGTTCCTGCGGGCTCGCCCAGGCCGTGTGCGCCGGCAGTTCCCGGCGCAGATCCGCGAGCTTGACCAGCCGTACCTCGCGCACTGCATCCGGCGCCTGCGTCATCGAGGCCGGCGTGCCCTGCCAGCGGATCTGGATCACCCCGGCGTGGATCCCGCCGGTATCGAGCCAGTTGTGCACGCCCGGGTCGCGGTTGGCGATGACGTAGGTGAAGGTGCCGTCCGGGTTCGGGCGCGCCTGCGCGCCGTTGAAGCTGCCGGTGCGGCTGGCGGCGTCCATCGCGATCCACCAGTGATTGCCGAGCATGATGCCGTAGTAGGGTGCGCCGATAGGATCGGTGGTGACGACCAGCCCCTCGTCGTCGGCGACTTCGTAATGAGAATTGACGATGAAGCCCCAGCCGCCGGCGCGCGGCTTGGCCGGCACGTGCCGGTTGACGGCGTACGAGTCCCGGTTGCGGCCGATGTAGCCGTGCTTGAACTCGGCCCAGAACCGCGTGAAGCTCACCACCACCTCGGCGGCCTCGTCGATCATCTCCGCTTCGGTGCGCGGCGCGGTCGCCGGTCCCGCGACGCGCTCGATTTCCAGGCTGTCGTGCGCCTGCCGATCCCAGTCCGACAGCGTATCGCGGATGAACAGCACCCGCGCCTCGGGCGTGGTGCGGATGTGGTTCGGCCGCCCGTTCGCCGGATCCTGATCGATCGTGATCGTGAAGCTGCCGTCGGCGGCGAGTTGCATGTCGCGATCCTGCAGCATCGAGATCTGGTCGCCCATCTCCGAGTCGGCCTTGATCGGCGCCGCGGCATTTTCGCCCAGCGCGTAGCGCAGGCCGGGCACGGTGGTTTTCAGCTCGTAGGTGACCTGGCTGGGTGCGGGGTCGTGGCGCACGCCGCGCAGCACGTAGCGCGAATCGTGCGACACCGGGATGACGCGGTAGATGTTGTCCGGATTCTCCAGGCCGCCGTGCAGCGCAGAGGGAAAATATCGGCCCTCCACTTCGTGGCCGTACTGCGAGATGACCAGGATCCTCGGGTAGTGCGGATCCAGGTTGGTCACGCGCTGGATGGCGGCGTAGGCGTGCTGCATCGCCGCGTCGGCCAGGCTGGCGCGGCCGTCCGCGGTCGTCGCGACCGGATCGCGCGCCAGCACTTCGCTCGCCACCCGCATCGCCTCCTGCACCTTGGGCGCGGCGGCGATCCGCAACGCCAGCAGTTCGAGTTCGCGTTGAATGCTCGCGGTCGTCGACATCATCCCTCCGGCCTCGTTGGTACTGAATAACCCCGGCGCTGGTCGCCGCGGGTCGCGCTTGCGGCATAATGCCGGTCCCGGCGCGCCTGTGCGGCTCCGGCCGCGCGAGCGGCTGAGCGTAGCACCCGGTGCGCGGCCAACGTAAGCCCACTCGCGAGATGTCCGCCAGGAACAGGAGTGCTCGATGACCGACCAGTCGCCCGCTAAAGATTTCAATCAATTGGCGCCACTCGCCGGTGTCCGTGTGCTGGAACTGTCCGACGGCAAGTGCGAGATGTGCGGGCGCTACCTGGCCGACCTGGGCGCGGACGTGGTCCTGCTCGAACCGCCGGGCGGCGCGCCCTCGCGGCGCAACCAGCCCCTGCACCACGGCGCCAGCCTGCATTTCGCCGCCCACAACGCCAACAAGCGCAGCGTCGTCGCCGACCTCGCCACGCCCGAAGGGCGGGAGCGCTTCCTGCGCCTGGCGGACGCCGCCGATATTCTCATCGAGACCACCCGGCCCGGCACGCTCGAAGGCCTGGGCATCGGCGTGCCGAAGCTGCACGAGCGCAACCCGGGCCTGGTCGTGCTGTCCATCACCGATTTCGGCCAGACCGGGCCTTGGCGCGACTACGTCGGCACGAACGCCGTGCAACTGGCCATGGCCGGCACGCTGTGCCGCTCCGGGCTGCCGGGCTCGGAGGTCGAGCCGCTGCTACCCCCCGGCGCGCTGGCGTACGAGTGCAGCGCCGCGCAGGCGGCGTGGACGGTGCTGCTCTCCTTCTGGCAGCGCGGGCGGATCGGCGTGGGCGATCACCTGGATTTCTCGGTGTTCGAAGGCACCGCGCAGATCATCGATCCGATCGCGGGCGCCACCGGCAGCGCGGCCGCGGGCCGCAGCGTGGCCGATCTCGCAGCCACGCACGGCCGCCCGGACGTCGGCCACCTGTATCCGATCTTCAAGTGCCGGGACGGCTACGTGCGCATGTGCATCCTGAACCCGCGCCAGTGGGACGGCATGAGCAAGTGGCTCGGCCCGGACCACGAATTCAGCGATCCTTCCTGGGGCAACCTGTTCAAACGCATGCAGCGCGCGCGCGACGTGAACCGGCTGATTTCGCAGATGACCGCGAACCTGAGCGCGCTGGAGGCGGTGACCGAGGGGCAGAAGCGCGGCATTCCGGTCGCCGTGCTGGCATCGCCCTCCCAGGTGCTCGGCGATCCGCACTTCAACGCCCGCGGCGCGTTCACGTCGATCGAGATTGCCGCCGGGGCGGCCGGCAAGGTGCCCTCCGGCTTCGTCGAGGTCGACGGTGCGCGCGCCGGCATCCGTCGCCCGGCGCCGTCGATCGGCCAGCACGAGGCCGAGGTGCTCGCGCAATGGCAGCCGCGCCAGGCGCCGGGCGTGAAGTTCAGCACCGGCTCCTCGCGCCGGCCGCTGGCCGGAGTGCGCGTACTGGACCTGGGCGTCATCATCGCCGGCGCCGAACTCGGCCGCATCCTGGCAGACCAGGGCGCCGAGGTGATCAAGGTCGAGAACCGCGCCTTCCCGGACGGCGGCCGTCAGTCCGACCAGCCTACGCGCGTCAGCTTCTCGTTCGCGCAGGGCCACCGCAACAAGCAGAGCCTGGGGCTGAACCTGCGCTCGGCGCAGGGCGTGGCGATCTTCAAGGAACTGGCGAGGCGGTCCGACGTCGTGCTGTCGAACTTCAAGCCCGGCACGATGGAGTCGCTCGGGATTGGCTACGACGTTCTCTCGCAAATCAATCCGCGTATCGTCTGCGCCGAAAGCAGCGCGCTCGGCAATACCGGCCCGCTCGCCAAGTCCATGGGCTACGGGCCGCTGGTGCGCGCTTCGACCGGGCTGACCGGCCTGTGGTGCTATCCGGATCGGCCCGGCAGCTTCTGCGACGCGATCACGATCGTGCCGGACCACTACGTCGCGCGCGTGTCCGCCGCCGGCGTCATGGCGCTGCTGTTGCGCCGCGAGCGCACGGGGCGCGGCGGCCTGCTGGCGGTTTCGCAGGCCGAGTCGATCCTCACCGCGCTGTCCACCGAGCTGCTGCGCGAGTCGGTCGATCCGGGCTCGACGCGGCCGCGCGGCAACGACGGCGAGTTCGAGGCCCCGGACGGCGTCTTTCCCTGTGCCGGCGACGACGAATGGTGCGTCGTTGCGCTGCGCGGCGACGGCGACTGGCCGCGCCTGTGCAAGGCCATCGGCCGCGACGATCTGCTCGCCGACGCGCGCCTGTCGACCTCCGCCGGGCGCGTGCAGCAGCGCGCGCTCGTCAACGCGGCAGTGAAGGACTGGACCGCCCGGCGCAGCCCGGACGAGGCCATGGCGGCCCTGCAGGCCGTGGGCGTGCCGGCCGGCAAGATGTTCCGCCTGGACGAGTTCGAGCGCATGGAGCACCTGCGCGGTCGCCACTTCTACCGCACGCTGCAGCAGACCGGCTACGACGAGATCTGGCCGACCGAGAACGCGCCGGTGCGCTCGCTCAACATGCCGGATCCGGACATCCGCCCGGCGCCGCGCCAGGGCCAGCACACGCGCGAGGTGATGGCGCGCGTGCTCGGCACGGACACGGCCGAGATCCAGCGCCTCATCGATGCCGGCGATCTCGAAATACTCGTGGAGCCCGCGCCAGCCGCCTGATCGCCGCGTGGCCGCCGGGACGAGCGCGACCGGGCTTGCCCGGTCGCAACCGCAACCGGCGCAAGCATCCGCGCCGCCGATGCAGGGCAAGGCCCTGCTCGCCGGCGCGATCGCGGTGTCGTCCTCCGTGTTCATGTGCGTCCAGGACACGACCAACGCCAACGTCTCGATCCCGAGCATCGCCGGCGATCTCGGTGCCTCGCCGAACCAGGGCACCCTGGTGATCACCGCATTCGCGGTCGCCAACGCGATTGCGATGCCGCTCACCGGATGGCTGGCGCAGCGTGTCGGGCAGGTGAAGCTGTTCGTCGCCTCGCTGCTTCTGTTCGTGTTCGCCTCGGCGGCCTGCGGCTCGGCGACCAGCCTGGAAGCGTTGATTTTTGCGCGCGCGGTGCAGGGCGCGGTGGCTGCGCCGTTGCTGCCCATGTCCCAGTCGCTGATGTTGTCGATATTTCCGAGGGAGAAGGCCGGCATCGGCATGTCGGCCTGGAGCACCACCGCGCTGGTCGCGCCGGTGCTGGGGCCGATCCTCGGTGGCTGGATCTCCGAGGACTATGCCTGGCCGTGGATCTTCTACATCAACGTGCCGGTGGGGCTTGCCGCCGCGTGGGCGGCCTGGATGCTGCTGCGCGATCGCGAGACTCCCACGCGCCGTTCGCCCGTGGACCTGGTCGGGCTGTCGCTGCTGGTGATCTGGGTCGGCTCGCTGCAGATCATGCTCGATACCGGGCGCGAGCACGACTGGTTCGGCTCGCCCTTCATCGTCGGGCTGGCAATCACGGCCGCGGTCGGATTGATCTATTTCATCGCCTGGGAGCTGACCGACCCGCATCCGGTGGTGGACCTGCGCCTGTTCCGCAGGCGCAGCTTCGCCATGGGCACCATCGCCCTGTCCATCGGCCACGGCGCCTTCTTCGGCAACATGGTGGTGCTGCCGCTGTGGCTGCAGACCCAGCTCGGCTACTCGCCTTCGCAGGCCGGCATGGTGCTGGCGCCGATCGGCCTGTTCGCCGTGTTCCTCGCGCCATTGGTCGGGCGCGGGGTGCAGCGCGTGGATGCGCGCTGGTTCCCGACCCTGGCTTTCCTGGTGTTCGCCGGCGTGCTCTACCTGCGCTCGCTCTACACCGCGAGCGTGGATACCTGGCACCTGCTGCTGCCCTCATACGTGCAGGGCATCGCGATGGCGACCTACTTTGCCCCGCTGACGCTGATCTCGCTCTCCGGCGTGCCGCCCGAGCGCATGCCCGCGGCCGCGGGCCTGAGCAATTTCATCCGCACGCTCGGATTGGGCTTCGGCACCTCGATTGCGACCACGGTCTGGAGCGTGCGCGCCACGGTGCACCATGCCCAGCTCGTGGAGAACGCCAGCGACTATTCGCCGCAGTTCGGGCGCGGGATCGAGACGCTGGAAGACGCCGGGCTGGCGACGACGCAGGCCTATGGCGCGTTCGAACGCATGCTCTCGCTGCAGGCCGGCGTGCTCGGCGCGAACGACGTCTTCCGGATCACCGCGATCCTGTTCCTGGCCCTGCTGGTGCTGGTGTGGCTGGCGCGACCGTCGAAGGGCTGAGCTGCCGGCGCAAGTGGAACTGCACGCGCGTGCGGTGGATGCCGGCGCGGTCGGGGACCGGGCGCGCGGCCACGCCGGGGACGGGGCGGCGGCGTTGCACGGCGATCCGTTCGTCCGCAGTTCACGCATCATCGCGCGCGGACCTGCGCGGCGGTGCCGTACCACCTTCCCGGTTCGGGAGGTATTGCCGATGGCCATCGAACTCGACCACCTGATCGTCCCCAGTCGCGACCGGCGTGCCGCGGCGGAGCTGCTGGCCTTTCTGCTCGGCGTTCGCTGGGCCGAGGCCGGGGTCGGCCCGTTCTGCCCGGTGTACGTGAGCAGCGCGCTGACGCTGGACTTCGACCAGTCGCAGGAGGGGTTCCCGATCCTGCATTATTGCTTCCGGGTCCGGAATGGCGAATTCGATGCCATCCTGGCGCGGCTGCGCGAGCGCGGGATCCCGTTCCGGAGCACACCACACGGCCCGGTGGACATGGCGATCGACACGCAGCACGGCGGGCGCATCGTGTACTGGGGCGAGCCGGACGGGCACGTGTGGGAAGCGCTGACCGAGAGCTACGCGCGCGACCCGTCCGCGCCAGGCGGCAACGATGTGGCGATGCAACCGCGCATCAGCGTCATCACACTGGGGGTGGCGGATCTGGACCGTGCGGTCGCCTTCTACCGCGACGGCCTGGGGTGGCGCACGCAGGGCATCGTCGGCACCGAATTCGACAACGGCGCCGTGGCGTTCTTCGACCTGGAGGGTGGATTGAAGCTCGCGCTCTGGCCCCGTGCCAGCATCGCCGCGGACACCGGGCTGCCGATGCAGCCAGCCAGCGCCACCGAGGCGACCCTGGGCCACAACGTGGCCTCGCGGGTACAGGTGCTCAGCACCATGCAGCAGGCTGCCCGGGCCGGCGCGACTATCGTCAAGCCACCGGCCGAGACCTTCTACGGAGGATTCGCCGGCTGCTTCCAGGATCCCGACGGCCACGTGTGGGAGGTCGTGTTCAATCCGCACCTGGCGTCGTTGGGGTAGTCGTGCAGCGGCGGTACGCCGGCCGGCAGCGCGCCGTGCGCTGCGTCCGGTATCGCTGCCACGGGCATGGTCCGCCCTGCGGCCCGTTCATGGGCCTTGCCGCATGTGGCTGCTTCGCCCGGCCGGCCCAGGGCGCTTGCGGCCCAGCGGGCGCCGGCGTGGTGAAAGCCGGCCCGCGGCTGTTCCCGCCCGGCGAAAAATGTATAATCCCGCGCCTCGCGCCCGTAGCTCAGTTGGATAGAGTACCTGGCTACGAACCAGGGGGTCGGGAGTTCGAATCTCTCCGGGCGCGCCAAAATTCAAGATGTTACGCCCCTTCGCCGAATGCCGCTGTCTTAATCGAGAGGTATGGTCTTATTCAAGTCGTCGCATAACGGCTTGGAAGTCGATATTGCGCGACCGCATCGTGCCAAATAGGTCCGGGGTGGTCGCGTCCTCCCCATTGGCAGATTTATTTCCTGAGAGTCGGCTCGGACAAACGGTCATCAGACGGCAACCGGGGCCTCCGCATAGTGTCGGGTACGGCTGCGCCGCGCGAGTCCCGAATCGGCTGCTAAGATAAGTTAAGCAGTATTAGCGATCGCGTCAGCCAAACGCCGGTTTTGGCCAAGAGCGGTCGTTCGGTACCCAGCGTCCATCAATCGCGTAGTGGCGCGTTTCGAACGCAACAAGGCGCGTCATTAAGTCAGGAAGCGCCATGTGGCGGTGCATTCAGAAACTTTACGATTGCATCGCAAAACGCGTCATTCCGATCGCCGACGACCATGTGTCCCGCGCCGACGATGTCCGTGTATGCCGCTTGGGGGACCAGCTTCAAGAAGTCGGCGACGCTCTTCTCACTGACAAGGTCGCTCATCCCGCCGCGGATCAGGTGCACGGGCAGTGACAGTTTTTGGGCGGCACGGGTGAGCCGGTCCATGCTGTCGGAGACTCGTGCCCCCTGTGCTGATTGTATGAACCGCGGATCCCAGTGCCAGCGATAGCGACCATCGTCACATAGACGTAGGTAGCGTTCGATACCAGCGCCTCTTTGCCGCGGCGACCGCTGGGGCAGATAGCTCGAAATCACTTGTACGGCTTCCTCCACCGAAGCAAATCCGCGTTCGACATGTGCGCCCATGAAATCCAGAACCCGAGCGACCCCCGGCAATTCCATCGATGGTGCGATGTCGACCATGGTCAACGATGTGAAGCTTGCAGCACGCTGCTCGGCTTCCGCGATCAATCCGGCGAGTCCCCCAAGCGATGCGCCGACCAAGGCGGGCTTTGTATCAAGTTGATCTGCGACCGCAAGCAGATCAGCGGCGAAATCTTCCAATCGGTATGCACCGCTCGGGGACCAGGCGCTTTCGCCATGGCCGCGGAGATCGAGCGCGATGACCCGCCACCCGGCCGCTACCAAGGCAGCCGCGGTGTTGCGCCACGCAGCGCGTGTTTGCCCGGCGCCGTGCGCCAGGATCACCGGCGCTGCCGTGTCAGGCCCTATGTGTTCGCTGGCTAGACTTTGACCTTCAGCGCCGACAAAGTACCGAACCATCGTCAATTGCTCCTGGACTTGTGGATTGCGACCGTCTCTGCTGATTGCTCCGGGGAGCGCCGCACGTCGCGCAAGGGCGGCCATGGAAGGTTGGTTCGCTGGGCGTGTGCCCGGATCCGCGCCACGAGTTTGCCAATCTGGTCTGGCAGGCAGTAAACGGCGGGGATTAGAAGCAGGGTCAGCAGCGTCGACGACGCCAAACCGCCTACGATCAGCAGACCCATCGAATTGCGCCATTCCGCGGCATCGGAGTTGGCGAGCGCGATCGGGAGAGCACCGAACACGGCCGCACACGCCGTCATCAATACCGGGCGCAGGCGTTCCGCGCCCGCGCGTTCCATTGCCACCCGGCGCGAAAGCCCGTCATTCTGACGCAACTGATTGGCGAGATCGACGAGCAGGATGCCGTTCTTCATAACGATCCCCATGAGTGCGATGAGGCCCACCTGGCCGAACAACGACATCTCGTTGTTCGCCAACCAGACTGCTGCGAACGCACCGGAGAAACTCATGGGGGCGGTCAGCATGATGATGGCGGGCTGACCAAAGCTGTTCAACTGGCTAGCAAGCACCATGTACACGGCGATAAGCGCCGAAATGAAGGCAATGCGCATCGGTCCGATCGTGTCCTTGAAGCGCTTGACGTAACCGCCGAACACAATTGATACGCCGGGCGGCGGCGGAATCTTTGCGATAATCGCTTCTACCGCCGCGGTTGCAGGCCCGAGCGCTACATTTCCGGGTGTGCCCGCGTAGATGGTCACGCTGCGCGAGCGGTCTTGGCGCGAGATGGTTACCGGACCCGTGCCGACATCGAGATCCGCGACTGATGGGACATCGATCAGGCGGCCATCATTGGCGCGCACTTGCATGAGGCTGAGTTGGTCAATTGTCGCGCGCTGGTCAGCCGCAAGTCGCACGCGAACGTCGTAGCGCCGGCCATTTTCTTCAAAACTGCCGGCCTCGACGCCACCAATCAGCACCCGGGTCGTGTCTGCGAGTGCGCGCGCGGACACGCCCACGTCGGCTGCTCGTTCGCGCCGCAACCGAATCGCGAGTTCCGGTCGGCCGGCCTCGTAGCTCGAACGGACATCGGTGAGTTCAGGCGCATGTGCCATCTCGCGGGTGATTGCCTGTGCGTACGTACTGATAGTGCCGAGATCGGCGCCGCGCAGGCTGAACTCGATATCCGCGCTCCCGACCCCCCCACCGGAAATCCACGGGACTTCCGAAACGGTTATCTCCGTGGCATGGGGTGCGGACGTTGCAATTGCGGCGCGGGCCGCGTCCATGATCGCGAACTGCGCCACCGACCGGTCCTGTTTCGGTGTGATGCCAATGTAGGCTTCAATGAAATTCGCGCGCTGCTGTACACCAGCGCCGATCGTCAGCAAGACATCGCGAATGTCCGTGACGGATGCCAGCGCGCGATTCACATCCGCGGCCACCTGCTTCGATTCGGCAATCCCCGTACCGAGCGGCAGCTTGATCGACGCGAGAAATTCACTGCGGTCTGATTTGGGGACGAAGCTTGACGGGATGTGGGTCGCAAACCAGTGGCCGGCAACCAAGCTCGCCAATGCGAGCGTGATCACGATACCCGGGTGCGCGGTGGCCCATGCGACGACGACGCCATAGCGTTCTCCAAGGCGATGATGCCAGTGGTCCAAGTTGCGCAACCACGCTTTTGATTTCGCGGCTGGCAGTAAGAACCGCGACGCGAGCATGGGGGTTAGCGTCAACGAAACGAATAAGGAAATCGAAATTGAGAACACGATGACCAACGCGTACTGAAACAGGAAACGCCCTGCAAGGCCGCCCATGAATACCACCGGCACGAACACGGCAAGCGTGGCAAACGTGCCGGCGAGCACCGGTAGCGCCACGCGGACCGTGCCGCGCCAGGCGGCTTCAAAGCGCGGCAGGCCAGCTTCCACGTCGCGTTGAATGCTTTCGACGACGACGATGGCATCGTCGACCAAAAGACCAATGGCGATCGTTGCGCCCAGCAGCGTGATGATGTTGATGGTGAAATTGAACAAATACAGGCTGAATAGTGTGGTTATCAAACAGGTCGGGATGGCAACGGCGACCATCAGGGTTGCGCGCCAACTTGCGAGAAAAAGAAATACGACTACCACAACCAGCAGGGTGGCGATGCCGATGTCGATCGCGACATCGTGGATCGATGATGATATGAACCGGGAGACGTCGCGTGCGACTACCAGGCTCATGCCGGGCGGTGTTTCGTTGCGAAGTCGATTCACCTCCGCACGCACGCGCCGCGCGACATCGACACTATTCCTTCCAGACTGCCGGCGAACTTCCAGCGATACGGCCGGCGCCCCATTCAGCGTCGCGTATGTGCGCTCGTCCTCCAGCCCGTCTTCGACCGCCGCAACGTCGCCGATGGTGATTGCGACGCCGTTGTCGCGGAACGCCACCGGCATGCGCTCGAATTCCTGCACTTTGCGCGCTTTAGCCAGCGTTCGTGCCCCTAACTCGTAGCGCGCGCCTTGGGGCTCCATTCGGCCCCCGGGGAGATCGGCATGCTCGTTTCGAATGGCTTGCACGACTTGATCGGCGCTGACGCCGTGTGCGCGCAGTTTGGCGGTATCCAGCCAAATGCGGACCTCGCGCTTGCGCCCGCCAAGAATGCGCACTGCGCCAACACCTGGAATTCGCTCGACGGCCTCCTTGATGACCTCGTTGGCATAACGCGTAATCTCGCCGATGGAACGGTCGCCACCGACCACGATGGAGAGAATGGGGATCGCGTCTGGATCGGCCTTCTCGACCGTGGGTGGATCGGCGTCCTGCGGTAGATCGCGGCGGATCGTCTCAATTTTGTCGCGTACATCCTGAATTTTCTCGTTGAGCTTCTCCTCAAGCTTGAATACGACCGAGATTTGGGAATAGCCATCGCCGCTCTCCGATCGTAACTGCTCAATCCCCGAGACCGTATTGACGGCCTCTTCGATGATGTCAGTCACATCGGTATCGAGTGTCTCCGGTGCGGCGCCCTTCAGAGTCGTGGTAATACCCACGTACGGGAGGTCAATTTTCGGGAACAGATCGATCCCAAGCCGCGGAATCGACGCCAAGCCAAAGGCCACCATTCCACAGAACACCATGACCGTGAATACTGGCCGATCAATAGCTATTCGGGTAATTCTCATAAATTCCTATTCAACGGATCCGCATTCCGTCCTGAACCTTGCGTGGTTCAGCCACGATAATCGCGCCGGGTTCCAATCCGGATATCACCTTGACCAGTGTTTCGTTCAGCGTCGTAACTTCGATGCCCATACGGCGAACGACACCATCGCGCACCGTCATCACGCCCGGTTTTCCACCTTCCTCAGTTACGGCTGACCGGGGCACCGCGATGAGTTCCAAGGGCGCACCTGTCAGCTCAGCCCTTAAGAACTGTCCGGGTCTGAGCTTGCGTTCGGGATTGGGGACGAGCATTCGTAATTCCCCAACGCGGGAGTTTGCGTCAATTTTCGCGTTGATGACGTCGACTGTTGCGGCGAGCGGCGTCGCGGTCGCCGCAATGTAAATCTTCGCAGCATCTCCAATTCTTACCGTGGCGAGAGGTGACTCAGGCACGTGCAGTACGGCGACGAGCGAATCAACCTGCTGTATTTGTACAACGGCGTTACTTTCCCCGGCCGGCGCGCGATTCGAGACATACACCCCCTCATCAATGAATCGCGCCGTGATCACCCCGTCATAAGGCGCAGGCACGATCGTATCGTTCAGTTCACGCTCGATTACGGCCTGAGCGGCGAGCGTGCGCTGGTACTCGGCTTCGGTCACTGAACGCCGCGCGGTCGCAGCGTCGAAATCCGCGGCACTGAGTAACCCTTTGCGGTAAACGGAACTCGCACGTAGCTCGGCGTTTCGCGATTCCGTCAGTCGAGCCTTCGCGACCGCCACCGCCGCGCGGCCCTCGGCGGCTCGGCTCTCGAAAGCGGCACGCCGCGTCTGAAATAGCGGCTGGCCTTTCCTCACGGACATGCCAACGTGCACGAAAACGCGCTCGATGACGCCTTCGACAAGCGCTCCGACGTTACTGGTCTGTGCCGCGTACAGCGACCCGGTCGCGAGGATCGGGACACGCCATTCGCGACGCTCGACGGTGAGCACCTGCACGTGAGCGGCAGTATTGGTGGTCGCACGCTCGCTGGAAACGTCTTTGGGTATCGTCGGCGTGGAGACCAGCGCGAGTGTGTAGAGCAAAAGCCGCGACGCTGACGGTCGGCGCGCAGATCCAGTGGACGATGCCATGACGATGCCCGTGAAACGATGCAGTTCGACCTGAGTATATCAGATAAACCTTAACGTGGTTAAGTAAAAAGCTTAACGTGATTAAGTATCGTGACGGGACCACTTTTCAACGGCAAACGGGTCGCGTATTGTGTGCAGATGTCCGAGAACACTGAATCAATTCACGATTTCCGAGACATCCCGTGGTTCCTGATCGAGGACGTGGCGCGCCTGTTGCGCGCGCGATTTGTCGAACGTGCTGGCGAGTTGTCGCTCAATTTGGGACAGCTAAAGGTCCTAGCCTATGTCGGGCGCCATGGTTCGATTTCTCAGATTGAGCTCGCCGAGATTCTGGAGGTGTCTCAGGTGGCGATCAGCAAGATCGTGAACGGGCTGTGTACGGAAAAGTTTCTGATCAAACGTTCGAATACCGACGATCGCCGCGTCCGTCGCGTGGCGTTAACTCCAAAAGGTCGGGCGCTTCTGATACGTGGCATTGCGCTCGCCGCGGAACTATTCGACGTTGTCCGCGATGTTCTGGGGACACGACAGGAGGGCTTTTTTCGGGACCTTGAGACGTTGCGCGGACGCCTTTCGGAAATGGCCCTTGATGAGGGCGCTCGCGCTAAGGGTATGCGGCGCAACGGTGGGCGCCCCGAAAGTGAGCGGTCGCCCGTAGCTGGCTCACACACAGGTGTTGCGGGGCGGGTAAAGCGCCGGTTGGGCTGAGGCATGTCGTACTGAAGGGCGTCGCCTCGATGGGCTGGCAGGGGTGCGCATCCGGATTGAAGTCGTGTAACGAGTTCTTGCAAATGCAAACCCGTTTCCAGCCTGACGCCTGACGCTAAAGAACAAAGAAAGTATCCCCAACGCAGTGGGCGGTGTGCTAATCTCCGCGCCCAACCGGCTACCGGCCATTGGGTTGCCAGGGACCGGATCGATAATCGTGTTGATTTACCTCGTTCGAAAATGGAACCAAGACGCGACGGTTGCGGCGCTACTGTCCAAACGCGCATAGGAAGAATAAACGACGCTGCTGCCGGCAGCCAGAAGGCTGCTTAGGCGGGTTCGTCCGGAATTCCACCACCTTTCCCCGACGATCGCGACCTACACGGGCGCTGCGGTGAAGCGCATACGGGTCTCGTGTCGGAATTCACGCGCTGACTTACGGCATCCTTGAGCACGCTCGGAACGACTGGTCCCGGTCGGTTACGGGCGGCTGTACGCGGAAGGAAAACGTCCGTTTCACGATTGAAGGCGGACTCCCAGCGAGGTATAAAACAAACGATACTCCAATCTTAAACCGCAGATCACCGTAACGGGCGCACGCGCTCCGGTGCCCGCCGGTATATTCGCCGGGTAGTCGAGCTGTTCGCGTGCGCTAATAGCTGCTGCGCATGTTCGAGCGTTGCCGCATCACTGGCGCACTTCGCCCGAAGGTCGTGTTCCGTAAATCGTTCCGTCACCTTCGTCTTCTTCAGTACCCGAGCCATGAATCGCTGCCACAGCGATTTCCAAGCAGAAACACGTCCTTCCTCCGAAACGAAACACTGACCTTTCCGAGTACAGAATAGCCACGGTGCAATGTCCTTCGGGCGCGCCGCCTTTGCTCGATTGATGGCCACGTCGAGAGCAGGCGTCATCTCGATTATGAGCGGCCGCCGCGTCTTCCGAGTGGCGACGTGGATCCCGTCGTCGCGGATGTCTTGTACTCGCAGTCGCAGCAAATCACTCTGACGTAATCCTGTTAGCAGCTTCACGCCGATGTAGGCGGCGACGGTCGGCGGAGCTACTGTGATCGCTTCGATCAACTCCCAATCTTCGATATACCGCGTTCGCGGCGGCGTCGAAAGCTTGCGCACCTTGCCCTTGATCGGGTGGTTGTCGGTAAGACCCCACTCGATCGCCTTCGTGTACGTGTGACTCAGTACCTCGATTTCCCGGTTTGCAGACGTGCGCGCAATCTTGCCGCGTCGGTCAAGATACCCATAGACGTGCACGGGGCGTAGGTCGGCGATCATCATGTGGCCGAAGGTGGACTTGAGACGCGGGAGAGCTAATTCGTTGCTCCGCTGCGTGGCGGCCGCTTTCGTCGGAACTACTTCACACGCATATCGGTCGAGCAGGTCGCCAATCGTCCTGGCGTTGGCGTGCAGCTCGATGCGGTTCGCCCACGTCCTGTACGCCTCTGGCAGCGTCTTCCCGAGGCGGAACCACGTCTTGTTGTCCCACAGGCCTCGAAGTGCCGATGGGACTTGGTAGTAGTACGCGCCATGCCGTAGGCACCAGCGCTTAGGTAGGCCAGCATGTTCCTTCTTTCGGGGGCGCGGCATGGGTGCCTCCTCTTCGGGCGGCGATTACGCCGTCCGCTCCAGCGCCGACCAGTCCGGCTCGGTGGGCGTCCTCTTCAACTGCTCGACCTCTTCCCCGCCACCGAGCACGCGGCGGACGTGGTCCCGCAGGACGATCACGTCACCGGCCGCATTCAGTGTGGCCACGAATCCGTGCTGCTGCAACCAGGTGAGCTGACCCTTCGCCCGTTTCAGGCCGGTCAGGGAGAGCAGCTCCTCGGCGGTCAGGAACAGCATGCTGCTACCCTCCCAGAGCGTCCCGCGCCCGGTCGCGCGCGTGGTTGATGCGCTGGAACTGGGACGTGCTACCGCCGCGGTCGGGGTGGTGCATCATCGCCAGGCGACGGTAGTGGGCGTCGACCTGCTCCATCGTTGGAGTCGTGTCGGCGTCGAATCCCAGGACGGTCCTCCAGTCGTCGAACGCGGCGGGGTCAGGGAGCGCCGCGAACCCACGGAAGGCTTCCCTCGCATCGACGACGCCCCATCGGAGCTGGCCGCGGATACTGTCGATGTGCTTGGCGATGGCGGCCATGTTGTCGGCTGCGCGGTTCCACTTGTCGCAGGCCATGACGTGCTGGACGCCCTTCAACGTAAAGTAGACCGCCACGCCGGGGTCGTCGGGTTCGCGCTGGCCGCTGCGTGGACTCCCGTCGAGGTTCAGCATCAGGTTCGAGCTGATGACGCACTGCGAGGCGCCGAACCGTTCCAGCTCGGCGTAGATGCGCCGCTTCGCCTCGCCGATGGACAGGTCCGTGCGCGTCGTCCATGAGCTGCCGCCGTTGTACCGGCGCTCCTGCTTGCTGAATCGCGCCGGCTGTCGGGCCGGGGTCCGAGGGCGGCCGGTCGGCCACTGTAAAGGCCATGCCTGGATATTGCTCATTGTCGCCAGCTCCACACCCGGTACCGCGTCTCGCGGCAGCTCCGGGAATCGAATACGGACACCGCGCACGGGAAGTTGTAGGCCGAAGGGGCGCCCTTGAACTTGACGCGGTGCGCTAGCATCCGAACCTCGGTAGCGCGGCCATTGACGAACTTTTGCCACCAGTCGGTCGATGGATCGAACCGCGTCAGCGTCACGAAGCGGGCGCCACTCAACGATTCCTTGTGCGCCTTATGCATGAAGGCTTCGATGAGACCGCGCGAGTACGGCGGGTTGAGCCAACCGAAACCGTCGATCTTTCCCCATCCGAACTTCAAGCCATCGTCACCGCACTGATCGTCTTCGATGCGCAGGTAGTGATGGCACTTCGCGTTTTCATGCGACGCGGCGAAGTCCATCGTGAATTCGAACTCGGTGTCGAGTGCGTCGAACAGGTCATCGGGGGTTTCCCACTCGTCGCCGTTGGTCATCACAGCCCCCTGGTCTTGTTCCAGACATGCGTGAGGCCCTCGTCCTCCATCGCGATGAGGCGGGCGAGGCGCGCCGCGTAGGGCTTGCCGACTTGGCGGACCACGGTGGCCTGGTCGATGCCCAACCGCGCGGCGAGCTCGTGCGTGCTCCACCGGCGCCGACCGCTGCCCTGGCACGTTCCGCAAGTCTCGTAGCGGTCCTGGACCTTCACGGCGCGGGTCCCCAGGCACAACCGGCACTGGCGCCCGTCCACGGCCTCCTGGATGGCCGTCCAGCACAGCCGGCCGTTGGCCACGGCGTACTCCCACCCCTGGCTGCGGCGCCGGTACTCGGCGCTCAGGGCGCGGAATAGCGCGGCCGCGTCGTGGTAGTCGCCCTGGCCGTACTTGAGCAGGAGCAGGTTGGCGACGCCGGGGGAGAGCCGGCGCTCCGGGTCTGCCGCGCCGAGGGCGAAGCCGAGCTCCGCCGTGGTGAACGTCACCATTCCCCCACCCGGAACGAAGACGCCGTAGTTGACCGGGTGCGCCGTCCCCCGGGCGAGCGCCATTTCTGGTTTCATCGAGCCACCTTCAGCTTTTCTTGTTGGAACAGGTACAGGAGCGTCCGGTCCATTGCCCGGCGCATCCACCAGGCGCGAGCCTCCCGAGTCGGCAGGACCTTCGAGCGGCCGTCCAGTGCGTCGTGGCACGGCCCGCAGGCGATGGCTCCAAAGGGGTCGTGCGCCTTGATGCCGGTGCCCTTGCCGTGCTCCTGCAGGTTCGAGTGCGCCCACACGCTCGTCGGTCCGCCGCCGTCGCAGCACTCCGGGATGGCGACCATGCACGGCTGGTCGCGCGCGATCGCCGTCAACTTGGCGTTGCGATAGTTCACGCCGCCGCCTCGGTGGGCTTCGGCCGGTCGGACTTGTCTCGCAAGCGTTCCTGCGCGAACCGGACACGCTGGCCGATGCTGCGACGCGCCGAAATTGCCATCTCGCGGATCTCGGTGATGGCCTGGTCGGCGCGCAGGTCGATGAGCGTGCCGATCGGGTCGAGGATGCTGAAAATCGATGTGTTCATGGAGCACTCCGCTCGCGTTGCCGTAACCCTCGCGCCCGCTTCGCGATGGTCCGCCGCCTTCGGGCCGCGCGCCGCGCCGCCGGTACGCCGCTGTTGACGCAGTGCGCCCGGTGGCGGTCCTTCCCGCGGCCGTAGTTGAACGCCGCCGGATCGAATACCGGTACCGATGGTTGCTGGGCGCGTACGTAGGCCGATGGCCCGCCGGACGCCAGCGCGGAAGCAACGGCGTTGATGACCTTGGCGAGGAAACTTTCCCTTCGCATGGTGCCTCCTGCGGCTACGCCGCTTTCCAAACCGGGACCGCCGGTGGGATGACGCACCCCAGGCCAGCGGCTTCGCGGATGCACCGGTCGATGAATACGTTCATCTGCTCGATGTTCATCTCCGAGATCCGGATCACCCGCTCCTTCTCCCGCCCGTCGAGCGTGCTGCGGTAGCGCACTCGGGGAGCGAACCACTCCAGGAGGTCCTCGTAGAACGCGTCCTCGTGGTCCCCGACGAAGTCCGCGAACTGCGGCAGGACGACGCCCCAGAAGTAGCCGAGTTGCTTCTCCGTCTTACTCGGCAGCTTCTTGCTGAGGCTGATGACCCACGGCTTGCGGTCATCGAGCTTCAGCGCGGCGATTACCCGCAGCAGGTTCGCCCGAACAAAGTCGGATCGCAGGACGAACCGCTGCGGGATCTCGTTCATGCCGCTACTTCGGGCACGGCTTGCCGCCGCGCTTCTTGCCCTTGGACAGGGTCCTCACCTGCCTTCCCGTTGCCCGGGACTTTTCAGCCTTCTCCGGATGGGTGACTTCGAATTCGTCGTTCGAACGGCTGCGCACTTGGTTCGCATCTTCGGCGCCGGGCCGTCGCGGTGCCCGAGCGGCGGGCTTGTACTCGACGAACGGGGGCACGTACATGCGCCCGGCGGATCTCTCGCCCTGGTCGAAATAGCTCCTCATCGGATTTCTCCTGCGATGCGGTGGAGGGGATTAGTGTGCGCCTTCTGAAGCAGCTCAATCAGCGCGTCGAGGCTCGGGCAGAATCCGGCGACACCGTTGTTGGCATTCACCACGGCGATGAACGCCTTCTGCGCGACCCGCCTGCGTCCGCCCTTGGGGCGCTTGGATTCCACGGCCAGAAACCGGCCGTCCCGGAGCTGACCGATGATGTCGGCCAGGCCTTCGAAGCCGAACCGTACGAACCGGTCCTCGAACTTCGCGGCGCCGACGTTCATCCGGTGCGCCCAGGCGACCCGCCGGTCGAGCGCGAGGTACTCGAGCTGCGCGGGTAGCACGTCGGCCTCCAGCGCGAGGTCCTGGTACTTGCGCGCCTTCACCGTCGCCCCCTCACGAGGTCGTGGGCGTCGCGCAGCAGCGCCATGACGAGGTCGCGGCCGCAGCCCGGACCGCGGTCGCACTCCTTCGGGCAGCGCCGGTCTCGCCGGCACCGCTTCACCGAGGCGCCGCGGGCGAACGCCTCGCGCCGCTCGCGCGTCATGGCGGCGATTGCGCGGACTTCGCATTGGCGGCGGTGCTGCTCGGCGTTCACGGGACCTTCGTGACGGCTTTGCGCATCGTGTCGAGCGCGGCGCGTGCCTTCTGCGGGTCGCGCGGTGGTGGCAGCGCCTTCTGGAATTCGCGGTACATGGCGGCGTGCTCCCGGCGCTCTCCAGCGGGTTTCCTGCACAGGGCCACGAACCGCGGCAGCGACGGCGGGAACTGGTCCCCGGACTCGCGCAGTGCCGCGAAACCGCGCGCTACGTCCTCGGGCGTCAACCGCTCGTCGCACAGCGACCGATACCAGTACGCGATCGCGCTGTCCGGGTCGTCGAAGTTCCGCGCCCAGGCCGTGCCAAACGTTTCTCCCATGCGTTGCCATAGCGCCGCGATGTGCCGTTGCTCAAGGCTCGCCGGTTCCGCCTGCGGCGAATCGTGCGGCGACTTCGCGAGGGCTTTGCCGACCAACTTTGCCGCCTGCTCCATGTGCCTGAACCGCCTTTCTGAGCCATTCGACCGGGTTGGAGACCTGCTCGCGTTCGGCGCGAAGGACCAACTCCGCGACCAGCAAATCGTCGCGAGCCTGTTTGCGAAGCAGGCCGAGGAAGCTGCGGGCGTTGTCGACCTTCATCCCGCAGCGAGTGAGGTAGGCGGCGCCTTGGCCGAAAATCGTGTCCGCCGGAACCGGGGGCGCGGATACTGAGCGAAGCGAAGTATCCGAAGATCCCTTAATACGTCCCGTCACGTCACGTCCATTCACGTCAGCGGGGACATCCGCGTTCCGCGACGGTCTTGTCCCGGTATCTGTCCCCGTCTCCGTGACGGTCCTGTCCCCGTCTCCGGAACGTTCCTGTCCCTGTTTTTTCTCGCGCCATTTCCGTTTGCGTTCTCGTTCCTGGACGCGCTTGTCCCAGGCCACCAGTGCCTGTTTGCTCAGGAACTTGTGATACAAGCGCCCGTCGCTGCACAGGACGAAGCCGTGGAGCGCCTTCTCGCGCAGACGCTTCCACTCCTTCACGTCGCGTCCGAGATCGGCGAGGCGGCACAGGGCCGTGTCGTCGTTCGGAAGACTGGCTGCTGGGACCTGGTTCCAGGCCGCCCACCACAACGTCACCGCCGCGCGCCACTCGCTGTCGGACGATGCCGCGTTGAATTCCGACCCGAACAGGTGCAGCCCGAACAGCGGCATGTAGTCCAGGCCGCGGAGGTCTACGTGGGCGGGTACCAGTGGGGCGGGGGCGTCGGTCATGCGCGAGCCCATCTCACCTTGGCCGACCCGTTTGACGACGCAGCCGGCGCATAGCCGACCGCCCTGATGATCCCGAGACGACGCGCGGCGAGCGCAGCGTGGCCCCAGGCGCGCTGGTCTGGCGCCGGTGGCACGTTGACGATCTCCCCGCGCTCGATGGCCGCGCGCACGTCCTCGATGAGGAACGGGCCGGCGTGCTTCTGGCAGTACAGGCGAATCGCTCCGATCGCCGTCGCCTGCCAGATCGCACCGGCGCTGTCGCCTGCGCGTTTCGCGGCGGCGTGTCCGCGGTCGCGGGCGGTGGTGACGATGAGCGGGAGTTGGTCCACGTGGCCTATTCCTGCCCTTCCGGCGCACCTGGCCGCCGGGTCATCCTGATGGCCGAAAGGTGGCCGTACAGATGCAGCCGAATCAGGTCCCGCAGGTACTCGGAAACGGACATCCCGTTCAGCACCGCGAGAGCGGTGATTTCTTCTTTCTCGGTTTCGGCGACCTTGGCTTTCACCTCCTCCGTACACTTCCCGGAGGGGTCGCTTCGGCCGGAGCGGGAGTAGAGGTCGGTCATCGCCTCGGCCTCCGCTCGGTGATGGCCAACCCGATTGCCTCGACGACCGCGAACGGGATCGCGATGGTGACCAGGGCGAGCGCCATGGCGGCGCCGAGGACGACGCACAAGAGCCATACCGGGAACAGGAGAAAGGACCACCGCCCGCGTGACCGGGTGTTCCGCCGCGCAACGGTGGCCTTCACCGGAGTGCTCCACGACCAGTCACGCCGCAGCCTGCTTGGGGCGGCCGCTACGGCGGCGGGTCGGTTGCGGCGTATCGGTCCCGAAAATGCCGGCCAAGTCCGGGCGCAGCTCGCGGGCCGTGACGGCGCCGGCGGTGGCGCGTTCGATATCCGCCGCACGTTCCGGCGTGATGCTTGTACGTCCCTTGAGCCACTGGTGCACCAAGCCCTGGGAAACGCCGATGAGCTTGGCGAACTGGTCTTGGGTCAGTTCGTGCTCCTTGAGGTAGGCGGAGAGGTCCATGAGTGAATAATAGCACCGCTACTACCTCCGTCAATAGCGTTGCTCGTTGCGGGCCGAAAGCGTGGGTAAATAATCCTCAAATGCCTAGGGCAGCACGCCGCCAGCGCCGACAATTGACACCGGACGAAAGCGCCGACGCTGAACGATTGCGCACCATTTGGCAGCAGGCGCGACGGGCGCATGTGATTAGCAGCCAGGAGGAGATGGCATCGCGGTGCGGGTGGACGCAAGGCGCCTTCAGTCAGTACCTCGTTGGACGAGTCCCGCTCAACCTTGACGCGGCCCTGAAGATTGCCCGCGAACTCCGCGTCCAGGTAGCGGACATTTCTCCGCGCCTTGCCGCCAAACTCCCCGCTTCAACAGAGCCCAAGCGGCCCGCCAAGCCATCAGCGGACGACGACTCTCGCGTCGTTTCTATTCCGGTCCTCGCTAATTCCGTTTCAATGGGGCCTGGCGACGATCAGCTCGACCACGATGCGGTAGTGAACCGGCTCACGCTCTCGCAGGAGTGGCTGCACCAAAGACTCCCGACGGTGACGAGCACGGAGGCACTACGCGTTCTGTCCGCCTACGGCGACTCGATGTCACCGACATTTTCCGACGGAGACTTGCTGCTCGTCGACACCGGAATCGGCGCCGTGAAAATCGACGGCGTCTACGTGCTGCGCACCAACGGTCGGTTGTTCGTGAAGCGCGTTCGGCAGCGCATCGACGGAACCTTCGAGATCTCCTCGGACAACCCGACCGTGAAAACAGTCGATGAGCTTTCGGGGAAGCACGAAGTCAGTGTTCTAGGGCGAGTAGTGTGGGCGTGGAACGGGAGGCGACTATGAACGCGTTGGCGCAGCGCTTGTTGCTTGTAGTTCTCGGCGTATCGTGCTTCTCGACCGTATGTTCCGCTCGTGAATCCGTCAAAGGCTACTACAGGAAGGACGGCACCTACGTGGCACCGTATTCGCGAGCCAGCCCAGGAGAGAGAGCTCCAGGGATTTCAGGGTTCGCCGCCCCTTCATTGAGCGGGGCGACGCCCCGCAGTTCGGCTCAACGCGATCGATTTCAACGACTAAATCCTTGTCCAGTTACGGGAAGTGGGTCGGGGGCGTGTCCAGGCTATGTGGTCGACCATGTGGTGCCGCTGAAGCGCGGTGGCGCGGATGACCCGAGCAACATGCAGTGGCAGACCGAGAGCGAGGCAAAGGCGAAGGACAAGGTCGAATAACCAGGAATGGAGGATTGCAAAATGCGATATATAACGCTGGTAATTTGCACACTATGGTCTACTGGCGCGTTGGCATGGGATGGCTGGGACTATGAGGCCGGGTCAGCAGTGGAAATCGACAAGGGCAATCTTGTTCGCGATGGAGAGACCATAGAATATTTTGATTACGATTCTGGAAGCTATCGTTCAGGGACAGTACAAGAAATAGATCGGACCGGCTCTTCGGTAGATGTGGACATCATTGATGACGAAACCGGCGAGTCTAGAACATTCGAAATGGACGACTAGTGCGGGCTGGGGGCAACATGAAAACCATTCTATCGACGGCGTTGTTTGTGCTGGCTTTCCAGGCGTGCGCTGAAGACTTTCAACTCAATACCACGAGCGACGCGGTGAACATTGACGTTAAAAGCTGTCCTGACTCTCGCACGGCCGGCAAATCGGATGAAACTCTCGCCGGGCAAGGCTGCTGTTCCTGGCATAACGGCCAGTGCGGATGTGCCGGCGGTACGGTGATGTGCTGCGACGGGACGGCGAGCCCAACGTGCGCGTGCGACCACGACGAACCTCTTGTAACGCCGAATTGATCCAGTGGTGTCGTCGGTGGACGAGATTATCGACAGCGGTGATTTAAGTGCGTTTTTGGTCGACCGAGGCGTTGCGGTGATGTGCGAGGTCTGCCAGAAATCTGATTGGAGCATCGATCTGCCGACGACGGCCAGGACGCCCGCTATCCCAGCCCTTGGTACGGGTCCGGGTGGACTACCGGCAATTAGGCAAATCGCGGGCGCGCTTCCTGTTTTCCTACTTATCTGTAACCACTGCGGGAACGTCCGGATGTTCTCAATGGGGGTGTTTTACGAGTGGCGCAAGACCGCAGTTGATAAGCCGAAGAGCAAGGAATAGCCTGTATGGCAGACGTTAAACAGTTTCCGTCGAAGCCACGTGACCACTTCCAGGGCGGCCCCGCGGGCTCAGGCGGTGGAGAACCACCGGTGGAAGCACGCATTGCGCGACTTGAATCAGATGTCGAATTTATCAAGCGCGATATCGGCGAAATAAAAACCGACGTGCGCGAACTGCGCAGGGAAGTCCGCGAGGACTTCCGCGTGCTTGCCGGCATCATCACGTTTGTCGCTCTCGGTCTCGCCGGTTTGATGGCCCGAGGTTTCCACTGGCTCTAACGTAAGCCTGACCTGCACCTGACCAACCCCGCCGAGCGCGGGGTTTTTTCAATGCTCGCCTAGTAGCAGGGCTATTGACTTAGATAATAGTGGGGCTAATATACCTCCATCGCCACCCCGGCCACGGAGGAACCCGATGGATCCCGTCCTCGAAATCAAGAGCGACCTCGCCCGCTCCCGAATCCTCCCCATTCGCGTCCTCGCCACCGACCGCATCGGCCAGGACGCGATGCGCGGCCTGGACCTCATCCAACGCGTGGTAGCCGAAGCCCGGCAGGCACGCGTGGAAAAATTTTTGGGCGAAAACCCCAAGGGCGAGGAGGTGCCAAAAGGATCAAAAGTGGCTTTTGTACCTTTTGGCACTGCCCGCCCCGAGGTTAGGCGACCGCATTTCTCCCCCGATATGTCGCCCACGCCTAAGCCGCAAGAGGGGCGGGCATGTTCATGAACACGCCCGAGGCGAGCGAGCGCCTGTTCTGCCCAAACGACGAGTTGCGCCGGTGCGAGGGGTGCCACTGCGGCGCCTGGCGGTACATGGAATCCGCGCCGCGCCTGCAATCGTTCGTGTGCGATGACCCTGCGGCCCTCATCGAACCGGAGCACCGTCCGTCCCAAGTTCCGGACTCGTGGGAGTGGTATCCCGCGATCGGCGACGAACCGGCTTCCTGGGCCAAACCGTGGGACGAGGCAGCGCCCCGCGCGCTCGGCTACTGCGGTTTGGCGGGCCGGCCGTGATGACCCCGACCCCGCGCATGCAGACCACCATCGAGCGAAACTACCAGTACACCGCGGTCACGCTGCAATGGGAGGGGCGCACGTACCTCACCACGATGCACCGCGACGTTCAGGCGTCGGACCCCGAGGTCGAGATGCACAAGCGGTGGTTCGCGAACCTGCCGGTGACGCAGTCGTGAACCCGCGCAGCGTCCGACCCGACGTACGCAACCCGCTCATGGCCCTGCCGGCAGCCGGCGAGATCCGAACCTTGCCACCGGATGCGCGGGCAGCCCTCCGGAAACTCCTCATCGCCATCCGTGCCGACGCCCGCGACCGTGCGGAGAAGTGCTGGCGGACTCATAAGGCGCCGATGGCCGCGTACTGGAAAGCCGTCGCGGTGTATGCCGGCCACACGGCGCGACTCTGCCGGGAGAGCGCGCGATGAGGGAGATCGCGCTCGCCGCCGTCCTGGCCGCCCCCGTCGCGCCGGCGGTCGACTACAACGCCGCGTACTGCCTCGCCCTGGTCGCCTACCACGAGGCACGCAGCGAGATCCCGCTCGCGCAGCTCGGCGTGATCCAGGTTGCCCTGAACCGGTGGGCGAACTCGGACGGCACGCTCTGCGATGTCGTCATGCGGCCCGGCCAGTTCCACGTCCCGTCGCAGCCGGCGCCCGACGACATCCACTGGATCGAGGCCCAGGTCCTCGCCGAGAACGTCATGACCTACGCGCCGCCCGACGTGACCGGCGGGGCGCTGTTCTTCTCGTCCGACGATACCCCGCCCACGGGCGCCCCGCGGCATCGGCCGCTGCGCCTGGGCAAGTTGCGATTCTGGAGGTAGCCATGATCACGGAACTGACGCACCACGAACGCGCCGAACTCGGCTTGGCGCCCGAGGGGCCGCACCCCCGCCCGACGCGTGTCATCGTCGAATTGCCGCCCGTCGTACTGCTGTCGGACCTGCACGCGATCGCCGCGCGGGTCGGCGGTGAACTGCGCTACGAGCGCGGTCACTTCATCGTCCGCAGGATCTAACGTGCCCACCCTCGATTTCGACCGCGCCAGCCACACCTACCGCTTGGACGGCGCGGTCATTCCGAATGTCACCAGGATCCTGGAGGTCCTGGCGACCTACCAGGGCATCCCGGCGAGCGTCCTGCAGGCGGCCGCGGATCGCGGCGACGCCGTCCACTTCGCGACCGAGCTATGGGACCGCGAAGAACTGGACGAGGCCAGCGTGCCGGCCGAGATCGCCGGCTACCTGAACGGCTGGAAGAAGTTCCGGCACGAGTCCGGATTCCATCCGACCTACATCGAGGAGCGGGTGTATTCCCTCCGGTACCGGTTCGCGGGCACCGCGGATCGCGGCGGGACCTTCGACAGCCTCCCGTGGATCCGGCCGGGTTCGCCCGCGCTCATCGACATCAAGGCGACCGCCGAGCTGATGCCGGTGGTCGGCCCGCAGACGGCGCTGTACGCGCTGGCCTGGTCCGAATCCCACCCGTCCGGCTGGAAGCATCTGCGTCGTTACGCCGTGCAACTGCGGCGCGACGGCGATTACCGACTGCACGAGTGCACCGACCCCTCCGACCTGGGCGTCGGCCTCTCGTGCGTAACCATCGCAAATTGGCGTGCGCGGCACGCCGAACAGGAGCGAGCATGAACGAAATCACCATTCAGGTGCGGGAATTTCAGCCCGCGCTGATCGCCGACGTGGACGAGCTGGCCGCCATCGGCGCCTCGCTGGTCGTGGGGAGCCAGGCGCAGTACCAGGGCGCGTCCGAGCTTCTCAAGCGCATCAAGGGCGCCCGCAACCGCATCGACGCCGAGCGCAAGGAGATGACCAAGCCGATCGACGCGCTCAAGGCATCGGTCATGGAGCGCGCCAAGCCCTACCTGGAGAAGCTGGACCACTCCGAGTCCCGGCTGAAGAAGGCGCTCGGCGCGTACCTCGACGAACAGGAGCGGATCCGGGCCGAAGCCGAGCGCAAGGCTGCCGAGGCGGCCCGCAAGGAGCGCGAGCGCCTGGAGATGGAAGCGGCCAAAGCTGCCGAAGCCGCGCGCCGGGAGCGCGAGCAGGCCGAAGCCAAGGCCCGCGAGCTGGAGGACAAGGGCCGCACGGAGCTGGCCGAGGCGCGCCGCGCCGCCGCCGCCGAGCGCGAGCGCCAGAAGCTCGCCGCCGCCCAGGAAGCCCAGGCCGCGGCGGCTGCCATCCCGGCGGCCCCGGTGGTCCACATCGAAGCCGCCAAGGTGTCGGGGCAGTCGAGCAGCCAGATCTGGAAGTACGAGATCACCGACCCCGCCGCGCTGCCGCGCGAATACCTGGCGCCCGACGATAAGTTGATTGCGGGCACCGTCCGCCTGCGCAAGGAGCACACCAACATCCCCGGCGTGCGCGTGTATTCCGAGCGCGTCATCAGCTCGCGCAGCGCGTAACCGCCACCACAACCAGGAGAGACAGGCATGGCATCCACACAAGCGGAAGTCGCCGCCAAGGCGGCCGCCCCCGAGGAGGCGAACGACTTCCATGAATTGATCTCGCGCGGCCGCCGGTCGCTGGTCGAGCGAGTATCCGGCCGGTTCGGCATCGACCCCACCAAGATGCTCAGCATCCTGCGCGCCACGGCGTTCAAGGTGAAGGACGGCACCGTGAGCACCGAGCAGATGGCCGCGCTGCTGGTCGTGTGCGACCAGTATGGCCTGAACCCGTTCACCCGCGAGATATTCGCGTTCCCCGACAAGCAGAACGGCATCGTGCCCGTCGTCTCGGTGGATGGGTGGGCGCGGATCATCAACGCCGACGAACAGTTCGACGGGCTCGAATTCCGGCAGGCCGAGGAAATCCTCAACTTGGAGGACGCCAAGCCCTGCCCGGCATGGATGGAGGTCGTCATCTACCGCAAGGACCGGTCGCACCCCGTCGTCGTGCGGGAGTACCTCGACGAGGTCTATCGACCGGTCGGCCGCTACAGCGACGGCAACAAGCGGTCGCCCGGCCCGTGGCAGTCGCACACCAAGCGGATCCTGCGCCACAAGACGCTCATCCAGGGCGCGCGCGTCGCGTTCGGGTTCGGCGGCATCTTCGACGAGGACGAAGCCGAGCGGATCCGCGAAATGTCGCTGACGGGCGAATCCTCCACGCCCGTCGCACGCCCGCTGCGCGAGCAGATCAAGCGCCGCGAGCCCGAGCCCGAGCCGCAACCGGCGCAAGCCGCCGCCCCGGAGGCCGCACCGCCGACGGAGCCGGACCATGCCCCGGAACCCGCAGCCGAGGTTGCGCAGGCGGAGCCCCAGGGGCCGTCCGCTGCCCCGGTCTATGACGAAGCAAAGCTGATCGCGCTCGCCGGCCAGGCCGAGGACGCCGAGGACCTGGACGTCATCCGCACCCTGCGCGACTCGAACATCACCGACGAGGCCAGCAAGCGCCGCGTCAACAAGGCCGTCAGCGACCGCCTCAAGGTACTGACCGCGAAGAAGGAGGACGCATGAACAGGTATTGCGCTTTCGACACAGAGACAACCGGCATCCAGCCTGGGAGCCGGATGCTCGAAATCGCCGCCCAGGTGTTTCTGGAGGACGGCAGCGTCGAACGGCAGTGGGCGACGCTCGTGAATCCCGGGATGCCCATCCCTCCCGACGTGGTCGAAATCAACGGCATCACCGACGAGATGGTGAAGGACGCCCCGACCGCCGCCCAGGCGCTCGAAATGTTCCTCGCCTTCGCTCCCGCCGACGCGCTCTTGGTCGCGCACAACGCGTCCTACGACATCGGCATCATCGAGTGGGAGGCGCAGCGCGCGGGGGCGGTCCTGCCCGGGTTCGCTTTCATCGACACGTGCGAGATGGCCCGGCGCGCCGCCAAGACCAAGAACGCCAGGCTGGACACCCTGGTCGAGCACTTCGCCATCGAGCGCCTGGGCGACTCGCACCGCGCCCTGTGCGATGCGGACGCGGCGCGCCAGCTCTATCTGCGACTGCGCCAGGCCATCCAGCCCTGGACGACGGCATGGGCGGACGCCGTCAAGTACCACTACGCGATGGAACTGCCCGAGGTCATCGCGGACCTACCCGCGCTGGTGGCTGCCGGCGGGGACCTGTCGTTCGCCTACGAGGACGGCAAGGGCGATCGCAGCGAGCGCACCATCGTCCCGTATGGTTGGGCGAACACCGAGACCGGACTGATGTTCCACGGGCTCTGCAAGCTGCGCGGGGAGCGCCGGACATTTCGGGGCGACCGCGTCCTCGCGAGGGCTTGACCATGGCCCGCGGCGTCAATCGCGCAATCATCGTCGGCCGGCTCGGCCAGGACCCGGAAGTTAGGTACACCGCCGGCGGTACGGCCGCCGTCAACATCTCGGTCGCCACGAGCGAGGCGTGGAAGGACAAGCAGACCGGGGAGCAGCAGGAACGCACCGAATGGCACAAGGTCACGATGTTCGGCCGCCTCGCCGAGGTCGCGGCCGAGTACTTGCGCAAGGGCGCCCAGGTCTACATCGAGGGCCGCATCCAGACCGACAAGTACGAGAAGGACGGCGTCGAGCGGTACGTCACCAAGATCATCGCCAACGAGATGCAGATGCTCGGGTCGCGGGGCGGCGGTGACGCGCCAGCCAATGAGGAGCGGCCAGCGCGGCGGGCCGCCGGTAAGCCGCCGCAGCAACAGCACGGACCGGTCGAAGACTTTGACGACAAGATCCCGTTTTGACCAAGTCCCGGGTGGTGTGGGCAGGACGAATAAGCTACTCCCTCTTACCCGGTTGGGCGCCGCCGCGCGATTCGCGGAGGTATGCATCATCCCCCGAACCCTGCTCTCGATTCGCGTTGAGATGGTCTGTAAAGAACTCCTTCAGAAGCGAATCGAGGCCATTAGCGATAGCAGATGCCAAATCCTCACCAGGATAGCCGGAGGCGGTGAGATGACGAGGGCCCCACATCAGAGCCAGTACCGGGCGAGGGACAGAGGCTGGCGAATCGCTCGGCCCGCGTCGATTCTTCTCGTTAATCGGATAGCTGCGAGCTGCTTGATCGACGGCTTTGTCATAGGGGAAGCTCGCCGAAACGGCCGCATGAATAGCGCATACGCTCCCGTCGCAGTCGGTTGAGGAAAGTTCGACTTCCAGGCGCAACATCCCGCCTCCGGCACTTAAGAAGCCAAGACCGAAGGCGTCCGTTGCGATACGAATCCGCGTGTTCGCACTGGCTGCCAGGAACTTTACGTTTGTGTTGGTGCGATCACAGATGCGGTCAAACAACTCCTTCGGGGTGGGCTTATCAGGGAGTGAGCACCAGAACACGATTCTGTTCCAGCCCTTCAGGCGATCAAGCTTCTCCCTCTCAATCGTTGCACGCACCTCTTTCTTAAGGCTTAAATCTTCACTGTCTTCGTTGGCACACTGGCCTACGATAGGCAGCGTGAGCAGAAGCGCTACAAACAGTTTCATAACTCTTCGGAATCCCCGCGTCGTTGCCTTGCGGCGCAACGGCGCATTGACCTGCAGGTGACCGCGGCTGCCCCGGACCGGCAGCGAAGCGAAGAAGCGATCAAGCGTCAGGCTCATTGCTTTGTTGGGTGCAATTGTTCTCAGCGTCGGCGCATCTGGGTCCAGTTAATTACGTCCCTTAGTCGCTCGAATTTCATTTGTAACTGCGACACCAGCCATTCATGGTGGGCGTCGTAGCTCCCCCCAAAATTCGCTGGCCGGACGAATCCTATTCGATCGAAATGGAGTTGATCCGCCCGGGTGAAGAAAGCCCGGTTACCGAGCATGATACTAACTCGGTCGCACCAGCTTCGGAATGACTCGTCCCAACTTTCGAGCTGCTCCGGACTAGAAATCGGACTATTAAGTAGGCTGTGTATGGCCCAAGACAATTCTTCGGCAATGTCATCAATAGCTTGTTGTTTGGACGACCAGATATTGAAATGTAATGACGCTCCAACCAACGTTATGCCGAGGACAAGAAGGGATATCTTGAACCACGGGTTAATTATCCAATCCGGCGGGGACTTGATGAAGGCGACTACAGCTTGAGTTGGAGATAAACCAAAAACGACGAGAAAAATTCCAGATGCGATGCCGGTGCCTGCGACGCGGCTTATCGAACCACCGAGCCACATCAATAGCCAACGAGGCTTCATATGGTCCGCGCGTTAAACCGGACGCCGCCCATGAGCCGCGCCCTCCACCGAGGTGGGCGCGTAGCTCTGGCCCGTTAGAACCGGCGTCGGCTCGATGGGCTTGGGTGTCATGGTTTCTTAAGTGACCGCAACCGCTCGACGAGACCATCAAGCTGGTAAACCGCCTTCAGAATCTCCTTGGTAAGCTCGATCGCGACCTCAATCTCGGCAGTTCCGACAGAGTCGTATGTTTTTGCCTCGATATGCGCTGCATCGTTTCCAAGTAAACGTAAGTCGTCGAGCGCAGTGAACAATTCCTTTGGAAGAACTACGATAGATTGAAGTGCTGCGATGCGGTCCTTCAAGGAGTTCCCGCCTGCCTTCTTGTCCTCGCACAGTTCTTCCAGGGTGCGACGAATCATAATCGCCGCAGCAACATGCAAGTTCTCGGCGTAACATGACAACGATTCGGTAAAGGTCCTTACTATCCGGTCCGGAATGTTTTTCGGCTCGAAATCGACGCGTTGCGGAGGGTAAGTGCGGAGAACGCTGCCTCCGCGATCATGAATGCAAAACAAATGAGCGTGGCAGGTTGGGTTAGGACATCTGCGTTGGCCCAGCCAAACATTCCCTACGTTTGCGTCTGCAATCTCTTGCAGTGGCTCGAAAGTTCCCACGTGACCACATCCGGGGCATCGAATTGACAATCGTCGTCCGCCTACCCGGTCAAAAGTGGCGATTTTTATCAGCATACCGTGCCTTTACGACGCCGAGCGCCCAAGTTTAATCGCGGTTGGGCCGCGCATAGGCTGGAACGTCGGCTGGAACCGGCTGCGGGGCCACGCAGTACGAGCTCACTTGAGAATCTCGGAAAGGTTTACAAAGGGCGGTGCTTCTTTGCCGTCGGGGTCACGCACTCCGACGCCAGAGTTAATGACAATCGTCCGGTTGCCCTTCGAAATGAAGATAGCCTTTTGCACGACGTTGCCGTCCTTGGTCTCCTTTGTTTGCACGGCCACCTCGCCCCCGGATTTGTCCAAATAACTTGACAGGGCAGCGTGTAGAGTCTCGACAAACCTCCAAGGATCCGTTCCTTCATATCCGCGGTCCCAGTACTTCCAAATCTGCTTGAGATGCCCTCCCTCGAATGAGAGGTTAGCGTATGGGGTATATGGCGGGCCATTGCTCTCCACAACCCACGAATCGCAGTCCGGCGCGAGGATGCTCGTGCCTATGCATACGACCTTGTAGCTGGAGAAATGAGCGAACGTCGCGGCCTTCGAGGCGCCTAATTGAAGGTTGACTCCGAGAACTGAAATGCTATCGGGTTTGCCGTCTTCGGCGGGACAGAAAGCGCCATACGAAGCCGTGAAGCAAAGGGTCAAAAAGAAAAGAACCCTTCGAAACGTACCTTTCAAAGCGGCTAAACGATTGTGCTGACTGGCGCCGGCTCGGACTAAAATCGCGCAGCACCCATTCGGTTGAATCGGTCTCGCTTCCATGGGCTGGTAGGGCGTTATGTCTGTTCGCCTGGGTAGCGCGTAGGTCGTTTGGAATGTGTCCACGACGCAAAGTCCTGCATGTGTTTTGCGCGACTCGCCATAATGTGGTTTCGAATCTCCTGAATGTAGGCGTCGCGGGTTTCCAGCTCAAACTTGAATTTAGGCGTAAATGGCCCTTTTAGCCGATTGCATACGGCACAGGCAGTGACGATGTTATCAGGCTCATCTTTGCCCCCTTTCGAAAGCGGGACAAGATGGTCTTCCTCTGCAATCCAGAACGTCTCAAAATCGATCATCATGTCGCGACCGCAATATACGCACCGATGATTGTCCCGTTCAAACACGATGGAGAAATGTCTGGTCATTATGTGCTTACTCCTGCGCCCAACGCTTGCAGAAAACGCCGCAGGCTACAGGGGCTGCAGCGGAGCGCCGTCGCGAGGTCGCCAGCGTCGAGTCGTTGCGCTGCTTAGGATTCACGGATTCAGCAGATCCTTAAGCCGTGATTTCCAAGTCGGCTGGACGTGCCGAAGTCTAGGTGGGAGGTAGCAATAGATGGTCTTTAGTTCGATTTCTGAGCCGTGCTCCTGCTTGGTTGGGAGGCTCTCAATTGTCGGGTCCCACCAGACCAGCCTAATCGGCTCTTCATTTATCCCGCGCTTGGCTTCGATGCGAAGCATGATGTCCGAATGACTTTCCATTGCTCCAGTTAGCCACGCGATTCGCTCGTACACTTTCCATACGAGGAACGTGAAAAACGCGATGATCGCAGTCAGGAGAATCATTATGCAGTCAGTCATGAAGTTCTCCTTCCAGACGCAGCATAGTGAACGGTAACGCCCGGCATGACCGGTGCCGGCCACAGCCGCTACCGCGAAGCGCCGGTGGCGTCTGTGGCCGCTTCGGCTCCATGGGTAGTGGGCGGCTTCCGCTACTTGGCCTCAGCATGAAGCTTCATGCCGAGAGCGTCGACCACTCGGAGAATGGTGTCGAATCCGGGGCTTCGCTCTCCCGAGAGCGCCTTGTAGAGGCTTTCTCTAGACAGGCCCGCGTCTCGTGCAACCTGAGCCATGCCCTTTGCTTTTGCAATGTTGCCGAGGGCCTTGGCGATGAAAGCTGCATCTCCAGCGGATTCCTCAAGGCACGCTTCGAGATACAGCGCCATTTCCTCCGGTGTACGAAGGTGCTCTGCCGTATCGTACCGATAGGTTTTCGTTTTGGTCTTGGCCATGGCTGTTACTCGTCGAGGTCTCGGGCAAGTTGGATGGCCCGTTTGATGTCTCGTGCTTGTGTGGATTTATCGCCCCCTACAAGCAAGATGATGATCGTCTTGTTCCTTTGCGTGTAGTAGACCCGATACCCAGGCCCGTAATCGATCCGGAACTCTGAGACGCCCTCACCGACGGGTTTCGTATCGCCTAGATTGCCTTCTTCAACTCGAGTTAGGCGGGAAAGTACCAGAGCTCTGGCTCGTGGGTCCCGAAGGCGGTCGAGCCACTTGGAAAAGGCATCCGTACGTCGGATTTCGAGCATTGAGGAATCGTAGCCTAGTGGCTACAAGACATCAACTTGTGGGATCTCTCCGCGATATCCAAGCCGCCCAACCGCTACCCGTGCGCTGCACCGGCCGCGGATAACTGCAGGCGATTGAAACTTTCCCTCAAAGTAGGAAAAAATCCTAACTCAGGCTAAGATTTTGTCGCAACAGGTCCATCGTTCATAGGCCAGCGAGGGCGGGTATGAGCAACGTGAACGGGTCGGATGACGACCTGAGTGATGAGCATCTGCTTTCGGTTTTTGACAAAGCGTGGTACTCCGGAAGCTTAGAGGGCGGCACGTCAAGTAACGACCAAGCTGGTATACGCGCGGTGAAAATGGCAGTTCTGGATGCGTTACTCGTGGAGGCGCAAACAGAAGCGGCCGCGGCGAGGAAGGCGAGCGCGCTGTTGGATGCCGAGCGCTGGCATTTCGCGCAGGCGTGGATCCGCCGACGTATAGGCGCCCCCACATAGAGAAAACAGTCCGGACGCCGAAAACATTCGGGCGTGATTCGACCTTCGTCCTGCGCGGCGGCCCCCGCCGCGTGAAGCGCCGGCCACTGCAGCCGCTCGCATGCCGGCGATAGCGGCCGGAGTAACGACCGGCCCGCGCTGGATGATCTATTGACCGCTCTGCATCAGTACGAGTACGATTTTCCCTAATCTGGTAGACCTCGCACAAAGCCCGCCTCGCGCGGGCTTTTTCATTTCCGCGGCGGGTAGTTCCGCACCATCCCCCGCACCCAAATCCATCGACAACCAGTGAAGCAGGCCGGGCTCTGCGCGGGCGTCGTACGCCCCGCGCATCCCGGCATTTTCACGTCCGGAGGAAACGTGCCGAGCCGCAACCTGAACGACCTGGCGCCGGACGTACACGCCCGAGCGGCCGAGTTCCTGGACAGGTGTCACGAGGCGGGCCACGACGTGATCGTGACCTGCACCTACCGCAGCGCCGCCGATCAGGACGCGTTGTACGCCCAGGGTCGGACAGCACCGGGCCGCATCGTGACCCACCTGCGCGGCGGGCAGTCGATGCACAACGTGACCGACAAGTCCGGCGCGCCCGCCTCCCGCGCGCTCGACATCGTCCCGTTGCGGCATGGCAAGGTGGTGTGGGGTACCGCCGGCAACGGGCTCGACCAGGATCCGACCGATGACGACCGCGACGACCTGGAGCTGTGGCAGCGCATCGGTGCCATCGGCGAGGCGTACGGCTTGGAATGGGGTGGCCGATGGCCGCGCTTTAAGGACATGCCGCATTTCCAGGTGCGCATGCGGTGATCACCGCCATCCTCGGCTTCATGGGCGCCCGCCCGAAGGCTGCCCTGGGGGCCGCCATCGGGATCGCGCTCCTCGTGGCCGCGCTCGCCGCCGGCGTGCAGCAGCTCCGCATCGCGTACTGGCGCGGCGCCGCGCACCGGGCCGAACTCCGCGCCGACACGTTCAAGGGTGAGCGCGACGCCGCCCAGGCCGACCTGGAGCGCGCCGTCGCCTCGAACACGAGCCTGAAAGCCTCGCTCGACGCCCAGAACCAGGCGGTCGCCCGCCTGCAGGCCGACGCCCAGGCGCAGGCCGGAGCCGCAGCCGAACGCGCCCGGCGCGTGCTGGCGCACCGCAGACAGGTGGAGAGGACAAATCGTGGTCCGCAAGCTGCTACCGCTGACGTTCGCGCTTCTACTGACGGCCTGTAGCCACCAGCCGGCCCGCATCGCCTGCGAGCCGGTCACGGTGCAGGTCCCCGTGACGGTACGCGCCACGCCGCCGGACGAACTGGTCACCCCGCTCGCCGCGCGCCGGCCGGTGTTCATCGCTCCGAATGACCCGAGCGCCACGAGCGCGCTCGACGCCGCCAACGAGGACGCGCTGACGGCCCTGATCGACGAGATGGCGGCCCGGCTGCGCGCCTGGCGGGCGTGGGCCACCGACGAGAAAGGGCCATGACGCCCGACACCGACGATTGGAACGGCACCGAGCGCCGTACCCACGCCTGGCACGACCGCAAGGAGATGGCTTGGTACTGCCTCGTGATGCTCACCGCACTGCTGGCGTACCTGATGCTGCACGCCGACACCAACATCGCCTCGGCCGTCTACGAGCTGATGAACACCATCGTCATCGCCATGGCCCTGAACGTGGTGGTGTTCATGGGCGGCAAGGCCCTGGTGGAGGGATTCCAGTCGATGCGGGGGAAGAAGTGACGTGCTCGGCTGGGTCTCGCGCTGGCTCGCGGCCCGTCGCCGGGCGCGCGCGATGCGCCTACTCCTCGAGGACGTGGAACACGAACGCCGGCTTCGCGCACGCATTGCGCACCGCATCAAGTACCTACGGGAAGGGCCGGACGACACCAACTGGCGGATGGGGAGGTTGAAAGAACGTGACGGCAGCGGCACGGCAGTCAAAGACTGAGACGACCGCGGCGGCCATCGCGGAGGCGGTCGCCCGGCACGTGGAGATCGAGGTCAGCCGGCAGCTCTGCAGCCTGGAGCACCGGATCATGGCCGTCGAGCACGCCCAGCAGGAGATGAACGCCAAGCTCGGCCTCATCGGCGTCAACGTCCACAAGACCCAGGAGCAGGTCGTGGACATGCGCGACGAGAACCGCAAGCAGCACGAGGACGTGAGCCGGCGCATCGACCAGATGGCCCAGGCCATCGGCGAGGGGCTGCGCACCCTGGGGCGGTCGGTCGAGGGGACGTGATGCGCATCTTCGGGCCCCAGACCTCCAGGGTACCGCTGTGAGTGGCAAGGCCGTCGACTGGGAGGCCATCGAGCGCGACTACCGGGCGGGTACAAAATCCGTCCGTCAGATTGCCCGGGAGAACGGTATTACGCACCGGGCCATTCACAAGCGCGCCGAGCGGGACTCGTGGGAACGGGAAACGCCAATTCGTGAGCCCGTGATACTCGTTCCCGAGGTCCCGAAACCAGCGGCAGGATTTATCTATGTGATTTATATAGATGACTCGGCCGAAAGACGGTTCTTCAAGATCGGACTGTCGTCGTCATTCTCGTGCCGATTCGGCTCTCACCAAACGTCCTCTCCGTTTGCCGTGTGTGTCGCCATCGCCTACTTCGTCGGGGATATGCGCCAAGAGGAGACGTACCTCCATCAGGAGTTCGCCGCCAAGCGCGTTCGAGGGGAATGGTTTCGACTCACCGACGAGGACCTCTGCGCCATCGCGGCCAGGGCGAAGCTGGTGTGACGATGGCAAAGCAGGTCGACTGGGAAATCGTCGAGCGCGACTATCGTGCCGGTGTGAAATCCCTGCGCGCTATCGCTGGCGAGCACGGCGTTACAGAAGGAGCCATCCGCAAACGCGCCCGCCGCGACGAGTGGGAGCGGGACCTGACCGAGCGCATCAAGCAGAAGGCCGATGCGCTGGTACGCAATAAGGCAGTACGCACCGAATTACGCGCTGCGGACCGGGAGGCCGAGCGTACCGTCGTAGAAGCCAATGCCGAGGCGATTGCGAACGTCATCCTGACCCACCGCGGCGACATCCGCGAGACGCGGGTCCTGGTCACCGGCATGGTCGAGGAACTGAAAATCCTCTCCGAGAATCGCGACGTTATCTACGAGCTGTGCAAGGAAGTTTCGCGCGACCCCGATGGGAAAATCAGCCCCCGACAGCTCGAAGCGTTCCACCGCGCCCTCGGCCTGGGTGGGCGCGTTGTCAACGTGGAGGCGCTCACCCGGGCCCTGAAAAACGTCATCACCCTGGAGCGCGAGGCGTTCGGCATCAAGTCCGAGGGCGGGGAGTCCGAGCCGGCGATGCCGCTGGTCATCCACGACACGTACCCGCCGCCCGAATCGGCATGAGCGCGGCGAACATCCGGCACTACTACCCGCCGGGCCCGGTGGCGGCGGCGTTCCTGCGATCGAACGCGTTCATCGCCGGCATCCGCGGTCCCATTGGTAGCGGCAAGAGCACCGCGGTGGTCATGAAGCTGCTGCGGCACGCCTCGATGCAGCCGCGGCAGAGGAACGGACGCCGGCGGGCGCGGTATGGCGTCATCCGCAACACGTACGACGAGCTGCGCCGCACCACGGTGGAGACCTGGCACCAGTGGGTGCCGAAATCCCTGGGACGCTGGCACGGCGGCGAGCAGGGGCCGTTCTCGCACACGCTGAACGGGGTGTTCGCGCCCGATCTCGACATCGAGGTCGAGTTCCTGGCGATGGACCAGCCCGACGACGTGAAGAAGGTCCTGTCGTGGGAGCTGACCGCCGCCTGGGTGAACGAGGCGCGCGAGCTGCCCAAGCCGGTCATCGACGCCCTGACCGGCCGCGTGGGGCGCTTCCCGGCCGCCGCCGATGGCGGGTGCTTCAACCCCGCGGTGTGGCTCGACACGAACCCGCCGGACGATGACCACTGGTGGTACGTCCTGGCCGAGCGCGACCCGTCGACCGAAGCCGATCGGCGCATGCTCGATCACAACGCGGTCATCGAAGCCGAGCTTCGCGAGCGTGGCATCCTGGCGCCGGGCCAGCCGCTCGTGGAGTTCTTCTCGCAGCCGAGCGGACTGTCGCCGATCGCCGAGAACTTGGCCAACCTGCGGCCGGGCTACTACCAGTTCGCAAGCGTCGGCAAGACCGAGGACTGGATCAAGGTCTACGTCCGCGGCGAGTACGGGTTCGTCCAGGAGGGCAAGCCGGTCTATCCCGAGTACCGGGACTCGGTGCACTGCGCCGCGTTCGAGTTGATCCCGGGCCTGCCGATCCGCATCGGTCTGGACTTCGGCCTGACGCCGGCCGCCGTGTTCGCGCAGCGGTCGTACCTGGGCCAGTGGCGCTGGCACACGGAGCTGTGCACCCAGGACACCGGCATCTACCGGTTCGCCGAGCTGCTGCATGCGCACGTCGCCGAGCACTACCGGGGATACAAGTTCGTTCAGATCACGGGTGACCCGGCCGGCGACCAACGTTCGCCGACCGACGCCAAGGAGCGCACGACGTTCCAGATCCTGCGGGCGCTCAAGGTTCCGGCGTCCCCGGCATCGAGCAACGACTTCACGCGCCGTCGCGAGGCGGTTGCCCGACCGCTGTCGCGGCTCATCGACGGCGCGCCCGGGCTCGTCATCCACCCGAACTGCCGCACGACCCGAAAGGGCATGGCGGGCGGATACGCGTACAAGCGCCTGCGCGTCACCGGCGAGGAGCGGTTCGAGAACAAGCCGCACAAGAACATGTACTCGCACTCCTGCGAGGCGGGGCAATACCTGCACCTGGGTGGCGGCGAGTGGCAGGAAATCAAGAAGGGCGCCGGCATGGGAGCGGCGCCAGCCATCGTGATGCCGTCGTTCCAGCCGGCCGATCCCGGCATGGGGTACTGAGGGAGAACCTGATTGTCCATCCCCGCTGAACAGCTACCGAGCCAGTCGCCGGATCAGAAGCCGCGCGAGGACATGCTGACGCCGCTCGACGCGTTCGGTATCGCCCTGTCCAAGCTGCGCAAGGAAGCCATCGACGGGCGGATGGAGCTGGCCATCGAGAACGAATGGCTGGAGGACGAGGAGGCGTTCCTCGGCATCGACGACGCCAACCGCCACGAATTCCTGACCGTGTGGCGGCAGTTGAAGCCCACCGCCTCGGGCCGCTGGTCCACGAACGAGGCCAGGCGCACCCTGGCCAACGCGGTGAAGTCCTCGGCGCTCATCAACATCACCCGGCCGTACTGCGAGGCTGCAGCCAAGCGCCTGGCCGACATGCTCCTGCCGAGCGACGACCGGTGCTGGGGCATCGAGCCCACGCCCATCCCCGAGCTGGCCGAGGGCATCAAGAGCGACAACGTCATCAGCCTGGGCACCGGGGAGCAGATTGAACAGGCGGAGCTGGCCGAAGCGCTCACGACCGCCGCGAAGAAGTACGCCGACGAGGCCGAGCGCCAGATTGAGGACTGGCTCGTGGAGTGCGGGTGGTACGGGGAGGTCCGCACCGTCATCGACGACTCGGCCCGTGTGGGTACGGGCGTGCTCAAGGGGCCGTACCCGACGCGCAAGAAGGCCATGGCGCGCTCGATGGCGGGGATCTATGCGACCTCGCGCATCACGCCGGCATCGTGCCGCGTGGACGTGTGGAACTGCTTCCCCGACCCGGCGTGCGGGGAGAACATCCACGACGGGCAGTATTTCTGGGAGCGCGACTACATCACGGCTAAGCGCCTACTGAAGCTGGTCGGCACCCCGGGGTATATCCCCGAGCAGATCCTGTCCTGCGTAAACGAGGGGCCGCAGGGGTACGAGCTGGACTGGAGCGCGCAGCGCCAGTCGCGCGCCATGATCTCGGCGCGTACACCGTTCGAGATCTGGTACTTCCACGGCCTGGCAGAGCGCGACGAGGTCGAGGCCGCGGGGTTGCAGATCCGCGGGCAGTTCCCGGGCAACCTCATCCCCGTGATCGCGACGATGGTCAACCATCGCGTGGTCAAGGTGGCGCTGAACCCGCTGGACGACGGGACGTTCCCGTACGACTTCTTCAACTGGTCCAAGCGGGCGGGGCTGCCCTACGGCGTCGGCGTCGCGCGCCAGATGCGCGTGCCGCAGCGCATGGTCACCGCGGCCGTGCGCAACCTGAACGACAACGCCGCCCTGTCGGCGGGCCCGCAGATCGTCATCAACAGCAAGGTCCTGCGCCCGGCCGATGGGAAATGGGAGATCGTCCCGCGCAAGGTGTGGATCGCCAACGAGGACGCGGATTTGATGGACCTGGACGTCGAGAAGGCGTTCAAGGTGTTCCACATCGAGACCCGCCAGGAGGACCTGCTCAACATCGTCAACCTCGGCCTGCGCTTCGCCGAGGAGTCCACCGGCATGCCGGCCATCCTGCAGGGGCAGATGGGCGAGAAGGCGCCCGACACCCTGGGCGGCATGACGATGCTGCAGAACAACGCCACCGCGGTCATCCGCGGCAAGGCCAAGACCTTCGACGACACGCTGACCAAGCCGCACATCCAGCGGTTCTACAACTGGTTGATGCAGTACAGCACGAACGACATGGCCAAGGGCGACCTGCAGGTCGTGGCCAAGGGCAGCAGCACCCTGGTCGAGCGCGACTTGCAGAACCAAGAGCTACTCCTCATGGGAAACATGGTGCTGAACCCCGCGTTCGGCCTGGATCCCAAGAAGTACGCCGAAGAGTGGCTGCGCTCGCGACGCTTCGATCCGAAGCGGTTCAAGTACGACCCGGCGCAACAGCGCGCGCTCGACAGCGCGCAGCCCACCGATCCACGCATCGAAGCTGCCAACATCAAGGCGCAGAGCGACGCCGAGGGCCGCAAGGTCGATGTCCTGCTCAAGGGCATCGACGCCGAGCTGGAGCGCATGCGCCTGGCCGGTGAGCGCGAGATCAACTACGACAACCTGCGGGCGAAGCTGCAGGAGGCGCTGCTCAAGATCAACAGCGCGCACCAGTTGTTCAACGCTGAGAGCAAGGTCAAGGAGAAGGAGGGCAGCGGGATATGAAGCTCGGTCGGGACGAGGTGAACTCGGCAACCTGGAAGAAGCTGCGCGCCTACCTGCTCAAGCGCCTGGACGACCACCGCGTGCGCAACGACGTGCGCGCATCGGCCGAGGACACCGCCTACCAGCGCGGTCGCATCGCCGAGCTGAAGGATCTGCTGGCTCTGGATCAACCAGACCCGGCCTGGCGCCCGGACGAGGACGCATAGCCGTCCGCCTTCGGGCAATCGCAACCCAACCCGCCTCGTGCGGGTTTTTTGTTGATGAGGCACCACGATGGAGGCTCTGATCTTCCAGGAACCGACCGATCCCGCGGCCGAGGAAGCTGCGATGCAATCCGCGTTCGAGGCGATGACCGCCGACCCACTCGATGCCAAGCCGGCGTCGAGCGCGTCCGGGGCGGACACCGCCGATCCGGGCCCGTCCGGCACCACGACCGAGACCGACCAGGGACGCACCGAGGGCGGCGAGGCGCCGCCGGAGGTCAAGATTGCCGGCTTCACCGAAGCCGAACTGCGCGATCGCCTGGACAAGGCCGCCAAGTACGACGACCTGGTCACGCGCTTCGGCGCGGTGGACGAGAACATCCGTCGTCTGGATGGCCGCTACGGGGAGCTGAACAGCCGACTCACCGAGCCCGGGGAGAAGGTCAAGCTCACCCGCGAGCAGCTCAAGCACGTGTCCGAGACCTACTCGGACGAGCTCGCCGACGCGCTCGCCGCGGATCTGTCGGAAGTCCTCCAGGTGCCCAAGGGGAGCGGGGTCTCGCAAGAGGCCATCGCGCCCATCGTCGACGAGCGCACCAAGGCAATCGTCGATGCCGCGCTCGCGGACTACGCCGATGCGATGAACCGCCGGTTCATGACGCACCTGCACCGGGGATGGGAGGGGAAGACGACCAGCAAGGACTGGACGGACTACCTCGCATCCCTGCCGGAGGCCGACCGCACCGCGGTGGCCCAGACCACGGACCCGTTCGAACTGAGCGATGCGCTCACCAAGTTCGACGGGTGGCAGGCGGCCCGCGCGCAGGCGAACCAGCAACGGCTCGAGGAGGCCATCCCGGCAACCGAAGGGAAGAACGGCGGCGCTCCGACAGCCACCCAAATCACCGAGGAGGACGCAATGCTTGCCGGCTTCAAGGCCGTGCGCGGCGTCTGAGGAGATAGACCATGCCGACTCGTTTGAACGACATCAGCCAGCGTATTGGCAAGCTCAAGGGCGAAGTCCTCGCCCATGCCATGCCGGTGGAAGTCCTGGGTATCACGGGCATGCAGAAGAAGATGCCCAAGAACGTGGGCGAGAGCGTCGTGTACCGGCGCTGGCTGCCCTACGGTGCCACCGCCAGCAACCAGAACACCATCAACCGCCCGGCCGTCAACGCGGCCGCACACACCCTGTCCGAGGGCGTGACGCCCACCGCGGACTCGCTCGTCCCGCAGGACGTGACCGCCACCCTGGCGCAGTACGGATGCCTGTACGCGGTCACCGACAAGATGGTCGACCTGCACGAGGACGACATCCCCGCCGAGATGAAGAAGCAGACCGGCGAGCGTCTGGGCCTGGTGCGGGAGATGATCCGCTACGGCGCGCTCAAGGCGGGCACCAACGCCTACTACGCCGGCGGCACCTCGCGCGCGACCGTCGACAAGAAGCTCGGCCTGAACATCCTGCGCATCGTCACCCGCAACCTGCGCAGCAACCACGCCAAGATGGTCACCGGCATCCTGGCGCCGTCGCCGAACTTCGCCACCAAGCCGGTGGAGGCGGCCTGGCTGGTGTTCAGCCACTCCGACCTGGAGGCGGACATCCGCGACATCCCGGGTTTCATCCACGTCTCGGCGTACGGCAGCAGGAAGCCCGTCCACGAGACCGAGATCGGCTCGGCCGAAGGCTTCCGGTTCTGCATCTCGCCGGAGCTGGCGCCGTACGCGGACGCGGGTGCCGCGGTTGGCTCGACGGGGCTGTTCTCGACCTCGGGCTCCAACGTCGACGTGTATCCGGTCATCGTCGTGGGCGAGGACTCCTGGGGGCAGGTGGCCCTGCGCGGCGTCAACGCGCTCGACCCGACCTGGATCCCGCCCGGCCAGAAGGACAAGAGCGACCCGCTCGGCCAGCGCGGCTACATCGGAGCGAAGTTCTACAACTCCGTCGTGCTGCTCAACCAGGGGTGGATGGCCGTCATCGAGGCCGGCATTTCCGCCATCGACAACACCTGATCGCTGCCCGGGTGGCGGTGCAGTCGCACGCGCCGCCGCCCGGGGCGACGGGGTAGAGGAGAACGACCATGCCCGAATCGATCGCAACGCGCCTGGCCAAGGTCCCGGACAGCATGACGGTCAAGGAAATCCGACCGTTGCTCAATGCCGTCCTCGCGGATCTCACGGCGCTGCGCACCGCGGTCACGGCCATCACGGCGAAGCTCGACGCGGACGCCGGTGTCACCGACACCAACTACGCGGCGACCTGCAACCCGGCGGCCCTGACCACCACCAGTTAACCGGCGCGCGACACCGCGACCGGAATCCAGGAGACACACCATGGACCAGACTTTCCTGTCCGAGCGGGGAGGCACCTTCTGCCTCTCCAAGGCGGGGTTGGCGGAGGGTACCAACCCCAACACCATCAAGACGGCCGCGCCGAACGGCGCCGGTACGGACTACTGCATCGACGGCGTCCTGTACCACAAGGCCGACACCGACAACATCGCGATGAACGCGCTGGCGCAGCAGGGCGTGCTGACGAAGTGCCTGTACTGCGTCCAGATCGACAGCGCCGGCGCCGTGAGCCTGAAGAAGGGCAACGACGTCCTGGCTGCCGACCTGGCGGCCGGCAACGCGGTGTTGCACTGGCCGCTGCCGGACGCCGGCAAGTGCGCGATCGGCTTCATCAAGATCGCGCTCGCTTCGTCGGCGACGTTCACGAGCGGCTCGACGGACCTGTCCGCCGCCAACGTCACGGCCACCTACTACGACGTGTTCGCGGTGCCGGTGGCGCCGCTGACCTCGTAACCCACCACCACCGAGCCTGTCACCAGCGTTGAGGGGGCCGAAAGGCCCCTTCCTTTTTCAGGAGGAACCATGGCATCACGCAGAGCACTCGAATCCCAGGAAATGCAGATTGGCCAGGACGGTGAGGTCGGGATCTCGCTGGACGGCGACGCGGCCCTCGACCGGCCCGACATCGAAGTCGTCGATGGACCGCGGGCCATGCAGAAGGCCGACGAGCTGGCGTTCATGGAGGAGAAGGTCCTCATCCAGGTGGCCGAGTCCACCGATCCGAACGCCGAGAACCCGATCACCGTGGCCGTCAACGGCCGCAACCAGTTCATCTGGCGCGGCGTGCCTACGGTGGTCAAGCGCAAGTTCGTCGAACGACTCGCGCGCGCCAAGAGCACGAGCTACGCCCAGGACGTGAACACGATGGACCCGACCGTGTTCAACAAGCTGCATTCCCGTACGGCGCTGCAGTACCCGTTCACCGTCCTGGAGGACCGCAATCCGAAGGGCGCGGACTGGCTGCGCAAGGTTCTGGCCGAGGCGTAAGTGAAGCTCGGCCAGATCATCGCCGCGTTCCGCAGGGAAGCGGACGACGCGGTCGCGCCCTACCTCGCATCTGACGACGACGCGAAGGCCTGGGCGAACGAGGCCGTCGCCGAGGCGTGCCGGCGCTCGCCGCTCATCGTGGACTCGTCCACGGTGTCGATCTGCACGCTTACCGCGGTCGCGGGCGAGCCGTGGATCCCCTACGACGACCGCATCGTGCACATCCGCCGCGCCAAGCCGACCGGGCAGCCGGCGGTACCGGTCATCGCGCTGGAGGACATGGACGACTGGCGCGAGGACTGGGAGGCCGAGACCGGCACCGACCTCATTGCCCTGGTCTCACGGATGGAGACCTGGAAGTTCCGGGCGTACCCGGTACTGACCGCCGATCGCGACATCGCCCTGACGGTGCAGCGGGTTCCGCTGGGGGACATGGACGACCTCGACAACGACGAGCCCGAGATCCCCTAGACCTACCACCGCCACCTCGTCGACTGGATGCTCCACCGCTATTTCAGCATCGATGACGTGGACATCCGCAATCCGCAGCGCGCCGCAACCCACGCTGCCAAGTTCGCCCGCCAGTTCGGCCCGACCACCGCGCGTCTGGAGAACTGGGTGCGCGAGAACGCCATCACCGCCGGCGGGGTGTTCGCATGAGCGGCGCGCAAATCGACCTGGAACTCGTCCCGGGCCCCGCCTGCGGCGACCTATCGGTGGCCGAGTAGCGGCCCCGTCACTTCGGAGGACACCTTCATGAAGACCGTACTCTTGCGCGCGACCACATCCCTGGTCGCATGCATCATCACCGGCTGGATCCTGGCGGCGACCAGCCCCGCCGCGCACGCCGCCACGCAGGTCGTCGTGGTCGGTACCGACTCGAAAGGCCGGCCCGTGCCGCTCAGGGTCAATGATTCCGGTGAGCTGGTGCTCGCGCAGATGGCGTGCGAGCGCAACACGCTGGATCCGACCGTCAACGGGTACTGCGTTGTGTTCGAAGACTGGAACTCGACCGCCGTCGACGTATCAGTGGATTCGACGGTCGTGTCCCCGGTGCCTTCGCGCTTGGGGTGTATCACGGTCAACACCGCCCTGTCGGCGCACGATCTGCCGATCAAGGACAACACCGGCACGATCTGCACGGTCCCGGCTTCCGCGGGCGTCGGAACTTCCTGGTGCGGCTGCAAGGGGACGCGCGCCGATACGAACCTCACCGCCGATCCGAACGATGCGGCCACCGGGAACGTCAACATCCAGTGGAGGCCGCAGTAATGCGGATTTCCCGCCCGGCGGCGACGCTTCTGGCGCTGCTCCTGGCGGCAACGGCGAGTGCCGATCGCGCGGGTGCCGGCGCGCGTGCATCCCGCGGGAGCCTGGCCGCGCCCGAGGGCGTGACGTTGCTGGTGGATTTCACCGACGGCACGCACACGCTCGGCATCCAGGGGGACAGTGGCAACGACATCGTCAAGAACGCCGGCTTCCCGGCGGGCGGATGCGACTACACCCTCGATGCCACTGGCCTGACAATCGTCCTGCCGCCTGGGCTCGCGGGAGGCGCCTACTGCTCGGCGAAGTACGAGCCCGGGCGCGCGAGCAAGCCGAACCTGGATCTCAGCGGCGGCGCCGGCGGCAGCGGTAACGAGTATCTGTCCTACGAGTTCGAGGTTCCGGAGGGGACCGGAACCTACTTCCACCCGCACGCGATGTTCCTCACCGAGGACGCCGGGACGATCTACTCGAAGTACACGACCAAGACCATCACATCCGGCGCCGACAAGCTCCCCCACAAGGACACCATCATCACCGTCCGGTTCGCCACGGACGGGTGGACGACGCCGGGCGGCGGCGGAGCGCCGACCGGCTGGCCGATGCGCATGACCAGCATCGCAAAGCTCGACTTCCGGTTGGTGGCGCACAACAACGCCGCCTACGCGCCATTCGGAGGGTGGATCAAGCTCAAGCGCATCTGGAAGGGGAAGCCGGGTCGGGGTCGCCTCATCTGGTCCATGGACGACTTCTATATCACCCAGTACACCAACGCCAGAAGCATCTTTGGATCCTACGGATATCGGGCAACGCTGTGGGGCTCGATGGACCACATCGACGGTGGCATCTACGGCGCTCAGTCGGGGAAGATGAACCCGGACCAGATCGCCGAAATGTACAACGCCGGCTGGGCAGTCAGCGTGCACGGCAATGTGCACGGCGAAGGCCCGTTTTCGCAGGTGTCCTCGGGCTCCCTTACGAGGAGCGGCAACACGTGCACCGCCGTGGCCGGCGCGTTGCTCAATATCACGGTGAACATCGGGGATCAGGTTCAGCTCCGCGGCGCGATGGACCCCGCCTACACAGCGGCACCTGTCGTGGCGCTGAGCAAGCCGGACGCCGATTCATTCACGTTCGACTGTGGCTCTGGTGCGCTCGCGACGGCACAGACTCCAGCGCAGGGGTACATCTGGTTCCCGCGACTGTCCGAGCAGCAGGTCAAGAGCGATTGGACCATCGCGCGCGACTTCATGCGCTCGAAGGGGTGGGCGCGTGACCTCGCGCATATGAGCTATCCCAACGGGCTCATCAGCGAATGGAACCTGCCGTGGATGGCGTCCCTCGGCTTCAAATCGGGCCGTGGCACCGGTACCGGCGCCTCGCCGATGGCCTACGTGTTCGACACGCGGATCCGAGACCGGCTCGCGTGGTTGCAGTTGCCGGCCAAGACCGCCGATCAGTCCAGCGTGTCCGACCTGACCACTATCCTCGACACGGCCATCTCACGCGGCGCGGTCGCCTCGATTTACGCGCACGGGTACGAATACGGTGTCAATCAGGGGACTCAGCGGTTTCTCGACGCCGGGTGTCTGGATCAAGTGCTTGGGTACGTCAGGACCAAGGTTCGCCAGGGGCTCATAGATCCGCCGAACACCATGCTCGACCTGGAGGACCGTGGGATTGCGGTCGGGCGATAGGAGAACCCGGACATGAGCAGACTGAACCGGTGCATCGTGACGGTGCTGATGGGTGCGACGCTTGCCTTGGGTGCGCTGCACTGCAATGCCGGAGATCGGCCAACGGCCGGCGCGCGCCCGGTCACGACAAGCCTCGCGCGCCCCGACGGTGAGCGGGTCATCATCGACTTCACAAACACCGCGCTTCCGGTCATTGCCAGGGCGGCCTACGTGTCCGGCCCCGCGATTGTCGCCGATATGGGGTTCCCGCACGCGAGCTGTGTAGTCACCAAGACCAATGATGGCTTGCGGATCGAGAATCCAGCGGCGTTGGCCGCCAGCGGATATTGCAGTGCGGCCTACGTGTTCGGCTCGCAGCAGACCCTTTCGAACACCGAATACATCGAGGTCGACGCCGAGTGGCCGGACCACGGCAAGGATTACAACAGCCTTCAACTGTGGGTCGTCAACGACAACGGGGTCGCGGCGAACTCCTACACGGGTGGATACAACTCTCAGACTTCGTCGGTGTATCAGTCGCAGCCGAAATCCCCGTACCGTCAGGCCCACGTCTACAGGTTTGGCGGTCATGCCGCCGCGTGGAATGCGGGCAGCGGCGGCGCAGCGGGCTTTCCGAACAACGTCAAGCTGTACCGCGTCGAGGTCCGCGTCGTCGCGCATGCCTCGGTCGCCGGGAGTCCATCGGCGGTCGTCCTGAAATCCATTCGTGTTTCCAAGCGCAACCTCCCCTTTGTCATGTTCAGCTTCGATGACTGCAAGCGGTCGCAGCTCATCGGGGACGGCGGCACGCTGCAGGGGGCCGCGGAGATCCTGTCGACACGCGGGATCAAGGCCACGATCTATTGTTCGAGCAACTATGTCGGCAATGCCAATAACCTGACCGTCGCCGACATCGCCACCTTGAAGAACACCTACGGTTGGGACGTCCAGATCCAGCAGACCGAGGGCGGGACCGGCGACAACGCGTTTCCGGGACTGCCATTCCTCACCGCTGGCACCGGCGGCATGACACGCTCGGGCAATACGTGCACGTTCGTCGGCAATGTTACGGTCCCGAGTCGGCTGAAGACCGGGGACTACACGACGATCTGGGGCGCGCACAACCCTCTGTACAACGGCACGGTCCAGATCACCGAGGGCGGCAACAACTACACCTGGACTTGGGACTGCAGCGCGGCCGGCACGGCGGGTGCCGCCTCTCCGGCCTCCGGGGCCGTGCACGCCTATCGTGGCGGTGGGTGGGGCACGGAGGCGCAGTTCAAGCAGGTCCTACGAAACGAGATTGCCTATTTCACGGAGCGCGGCTTCGACAACCTGATCCACCTGGGCTACACGACCGGCATGTCGAATGAGTTCATGGCCAGGTGGGCGTACGAGGTCGGATTCAGGACCGGCCGCGGATTCTCACACCCAGGCGCCGCGCCGCTTTCGAAGACCTTCAACCCGCAGGGCGGTAGCCCCACAACGCTGATGTCCTTCCCGTACTGTGGATCGGACAACGTCACGTTCGCAGGCGGCACTCAGCCGTGTGTCGATACGGCCGTCAATTACGGCACGTCCGTAGCCATCGTGGGGCACGACATCACCGACTGCTCGGGTGCTTCCGGATCCGCGACGGCAACGTGCGATGCGGAGCTCGCGGTGCTGGCCGACTATGTCAAGCAGAAGCGCGACCTGGGGTTGTTGAGGTCCGGGACGGTATCGGAGTTCTACGACAGGGCGAGGCAGTAGCGATGGGCATCACGTCGAGTACCGATCTGGGCCAGGCCGTCCGCTGGTTCTCGGTCGCTCTGGTCGCCGAGGTCGGGCTCTAAGGTGCCGTCGTTCGCCCAGTTCAAGGGGATCCGCAACACCGTTCCCGCTGAGCGTCTGGAGGATGACGATCTGGCGGCCGCGGTGAATGTCGACCTGGACGACACCGGGCGGGTGACGCGCCGCCCGGGACGCGCGTTAGTCTCCGCGGGCGCTGCCGACAGTCTGTTCAGCAACGGCACCCTGCGCCTGTTCCGGCGCAGCAATGGCCTGTACCGCCTGAACGAGGACAACAGCGCCACGCTGCTGCGGTCAGGCGTCGTCAACCGGGTGTCCTACTGGGCCGAGGCCGGCGCCATCTACTACTCCGACGAGCTCGTCACCGGCGTGATCGAGCGCGACGGCAGCGTACACGGGTGGGGCGTAACGCCGCCGGCCTGGACGCCGCCGGTCGCTGTGGTGGACGGATCTCTACCGACGGGTCGGTACCAGCTCGCCATGACCTACCTGCGTCGCGACGGCGAGGAGTCCGGCGCGAGCCGCGCAGCGGTCCTGGAGTCTGCGTCCGGCGGGCTGTCGTTCACCAGCCTGCCGGTATCGCCGGATCCTGATGTCGACCGAAAGGTGATCTACCTCACCCGACCCAACGGCAAGACGCTCTACCGCGCCCTGGTGCTCGCCAACGCTACGACCGCGGCCACCTACCGCGGCGACACCACGGATCTCCTGGCGGCCCTGGAAACCCAGTTCAAGCAGCCGCCGCCGGCGCCGTCCTGCATGGGGATGCTCAACGGCCGGATGGTGATCGGCGCGGACCGGTTCGTACTGTTCTCGGACGCCTACCGGCCGGAGCGGTTCGACCCGGTCCGCCAGCAGTACCAGTTCGCCGATCGGGTGACGATGGTCGCACCGGTCAAGGGCGGGGTGTTCGTCGGCACGGACAAGGAGATCGCATTCCTGGCCGGTGAGGACATCGCCGAGGCGGTCTACGTGCGCAAGTTCGACCGCGGTGCGCTGCGCGGCTCGCTGGCCTACGTCGATGCCGACAACACCAAGCTCGAGGCCGAGGGGCCCGTGGCAGTGTTCGCCACCCAGGGCGGGATCTGCGTCGGCGCCGCCGGCGGGGCGTTCGCCAACCTCACCTCGGGGCGATACGTGTATGACGAGGCGGTGGGCGCGGCCGGGGCCGTGCGCCTACGGAACTCGCTGAACCAATACATCGCCGTGCTGCGCGGCGCGTAGCCCCGGATCTGTCGTGATCCAACCACCCGCCATCTGGCGGGTTTTTCGTTTCTGGAGGACCCCATGGCGTTGAAGCTCTCCACTGGTGCGGCGAAGAAGGTCATGGACACCAATCCGTTCAAGACGGTGTTCAACTTGTGCTTCATCGACATCTACAGCGGTACCCGGCCGAACGACCCCGACGAGGCGGTCCCGGGCGATGCGGTGAAGCTGGCGACGATTTCCAACAACGGCACCGCCACGGGGCTGACGTTCGAAGCCGCGGCGACCGCGGGCGAGCTGGAGAAGAACGCCAGCGAGGTCTGGTCGGAGGATGCCGTGATCGCCACCGGCTCGGCGGCCTGGTTCCGCATGCGCGAGGCGGGTACGACCGGCCTGGGCGCCAGCACCACCGAGGCGCGGATCGACGGCTCGATCGCCACCAGCGGCGCCGACCTCAACCTGCCGACCACCAGTCTCGTGGCCGGCATCCCGTTCACCATCCAGTCGGCGGCATTCACGCTGCCGCGGGGAGTCTGAGCCATGCCGACGACCTTCCACACCACGAACTGGAAGAACAAGATCATCGACTGCCTGTCCGGCAAGTCCTCGACCAACACCACGACGCTTGAAGGCGGCTCGGCGAACGTCAAGCTCTACAGCGGCTCGCAGCCGGCCGATCCTTCCGTCGCGCCGTCCGGGACGCTGCTGGCGACGATCACCGTGGCGGCGAACGCCTGGGGCGCGCCGTCCGCGGGGATCGCAGTCCTCGCCAATCCGATCGCCGGATCCGGCTCGGCGAACGGCACCGCGGCCTTCGCACGTATTTCAGACTCCGCGGGTAATGCGTGCATCGACACGCCGGTGTCCCTGGCCGGTGGCGGTGGCGGCGTCATCCTGGACAACCTGTCGATCACGAACGGCGGGGCCATCCAGATCACCAATATGAGCGTGAAGGCGCCTGCGAGCCTGGGCACCATCAAGCTCAACATGGACCTGCGCAACCAGCTCGTGACCCAGTGGACCGACACGGCCGGCGCTTCGCAGTTGGGCGTGTCCGGGACGATTTCGATCTACACCGGCTCGCAGCCGGCCGGCGCGGACGCCCCGGCGACGGGCACCAAGTTGGTGGACATCCCCACCGGCGGAACTTCGCCATGGAACACGGCCGTGGGCGGCGCCGCCTCTCTGGCCTCGAACCTCGCGGCGAACGCCGTGGCGACCGGCACGGCCGGCTACGTGCGCTGGACCAAGGGGGCCTACACGCTCGACGGATCGGTGGGCACATCGGCCACGGATTTCATCATCGACAGCACCTCGATCACCAACGGCAATCCGGTCACGCTGACGGAAGCGACGATCTCGTACTGACGGCTCCATGGCCTTCGCGCTACCGTCCCACGAGTACGGGGAGATCGCCCGGGACGCCGGGATCCGGCTTCCCGTCCACCTGACCGGCGAGATCGCGCGCGACGCGGGCGTCGCGCTGCCCGGGTACAACCTCGGGGAAATCGAGCGGGACGCAGGTGTCCGGCTGGCCCGTCACCAGGTAGGCGAGACGCTTGTTGCCGAGACCACGACGCCTGGCCAACTGCCGGTCATCGTCCTGGGCCAGATCAGCCTGGACGCAGGTGTTCGGCTGCCGCTTCTGCTGTTCCTCCAGACCCCGACGACCATCGAGCTGCCGGTCGTGCAGCTCGGCCAGATTGCAATCGATGCCGGCGTGCGGCTGCCGCCGGCTGCGCTCGGGGCGTTTACGCTCGATGCGGGCGTGCGCCTGCCCCGGTACGAGTTCGGCGAGCTGGCGGTGTTCACGGGCAGTTTCGCGGAGAGCCTGCCGGCCATCACGGGCGCGCTGACTGGCCGCCAGGGATACGGTGGCTCCATCCTCGCCAGCCTGCCGGCCCTGACCGCCACCGGGAGCGGATTTCTCGCCCTGGTGGGCCAGTTTTCGGCGCGCCTACCCGCCATCACGGCGACGAACCAGGGGGCCCAGACCTACGTCGGCACACTGACAGCGCGCCTGCCGGCACACACCCTGACCGCGGTCGGGGCGCTGCACGTCGTGGCTTCGATCGCTGCGACGCTGCCGCGCCTGCTCGCGCGCCTCACCTCGGGCACGATCGACACGGCCGAGCTCGTCGTCGTGGTGAACCTCATGACGGACGCGGTGACCGAGTACGAGTTGTTCGACTTCAACTCGTTCGCCGAGCATGGCGGGCGGCTCTACGGGGCGAACGGCTCCGGGATCTACCTGCTGGAGGGCGATGACGACGCCGGGGCCGACATCGCCGCGCACTTCACCACCGCGCGCACCGACCACGGCGACCCGCGCGCGAAGCGGGTCACGGACGCCTACATCGCCGGCGAGTCGGACGCGGCGATCAAGCTGACCGTCACGATTGACGGCGATAGCTACGACTTCCTGTTGCGCGCCGACCAGTACGACACCTTCGACGTGATCAAGACCAATCTCGGCAAGGGCGCCAAGGGGCGATTCTGGCAGTACACGGTCGCCAATACCCTGGGGGCGGGCATGAGCGTCCACGACCTTGGGGTCGAGTTGGCCGTGCTGCCGCGCAAGGTCGGATGACCACTCGGATCCTGGTCGATGGCGGTGAGCAGTTCGTCGGATTCGCCAAGAACAAGCTCGAACAGCTCCGCCAGCACATGCGGCACGCCAGGCTGTTGAGCGCCAAGCGCCACTTCGAAATCGACGGGGTCAGCATCAGCATCTCGGCCCTGGCGGTCCCAAGCATCGATCAGCCCCAGTGCGAGATCAGGATCGCCGGCGGGGACTCGTTCTACGTCCTGCGGGCGGTGGGCGGGTCCCTCTTCGGGGCGGTCGACCTGTTCAAGGTCACCGCTACTGCGGTGACCGCCACGGGTGAGACGTTCACGCCGCCGACGTCGATCACGAGCTACCGGCCCTACATCGAGGGGTATTACGAAGCGCTGTTCGATGCCGGGTTGCTGCTGTCCGAGGAAACCGCGGCCCTGTTCTTCCCGGAAGCGTCCTGGGGCGGCTGGAAGTACGCGCTGAACAGCTACTCCGTGACCGGCTTCGGGCAATCGTTCTCCGTGACTGGATTCGGCGCCGTGTCGCTGTGCGAGTTCACCGGCGACGACTACCGGCTCGCGTGGAGGTCGCCATCGAACGCGGGGCAGTGGGTGACTCTGAAGTGGAGCGAGATCCGCGCCTTCGCTGCGGCGCTGGAGCAGGAGCGCGCGGCCTACGTCTCCGCGCACGGCATTGAGCCGACATTTCCGGCATCCAGGTTCCAGATCCCCGGACGTGAGACCGACCTGGGCGCGCTGGACACGGATCCGAACCGTCCGAGCGTAGGCGCCGACGTGACCCGGCCGCTGTTCAACCCAGGCATCGAACGCGGTTCGCGGGTCTATTTGTTATCCGCTCCGGGTCTCTCGGTGAGCGTGGGCGGGTTGCAGGACCAGATCATGTTCCCGCCCGCTCACCCTGATGGCCCGTTCTCGTGGCCCGGGACCGCAGATCAGATCAGCATGTCGATCACGGATCCCACGATCGTGGTGTCCCGGGTGTGGTTCAGCGGTGAGGCCGTGGGGACGTTCGACGCCGCGCAGATGCCGGTCGTCATCTCGGCGTCGGCCACCTACACGGACAGCTTTGGCATCGGGTCGTACAGCGAGAGCCAGGCGCCGATGTTCGAGCCGGTGTGGGCGCGCACGGTGAACACCGAGGTCCTACTCGGGGCAATGGTGTCGGACGGCGACGGGTACGTGCAGTTCTCGCCAGATCCGGCGATTGCTGCGCTGGCGCCAGTGACGGCAGGAGGCTACCGGTACATCAACACGCGCACCGGGATAGAGCTCTACATTGAGGACACCGCGGCGGAGGTTTCAATCTATCGCAACGGGGCCCTGCTGCGCTCGATGCAGATCGCCGCGAGCGGCATTCCGGGCGGAAGCGGGTACATGCCGCTCATCGGCAAGCTCATCAGCTCGGTTCCCGGAGTCAACGAGGATGCCTATGGCTACATCGGCGTCGCGAATATCGACGGCGCCTCCGTGGGCAGCATCGGGTATGACTCCTTCGTCGTGGCATCGGGCGAAGATTTTCCCAACTACCAACAGCACGCGATCATGGCCGCCGGAGCGAGCCCCGCGACCGGTGACGCCGATTACGACGCGTTCACCGTGTCGAGCGGTGTGGAGAGACTTCTCAAGGCCGGCCCGGACGTGTTCCACAAGGTCACCTCCGACTCCAGCCACTTCACCATCTCGATGCAGTTCTACCGCCGCACCGGCGGGGGTGGGTTCGTCGGCCGCCCTGATGATCTTCGGGTGTTCTACGACGATTCCAGGTGGAACGGCCCGGTATCGGCGGTCTACATCCCAGACCACGGGGCCATCATCGCGGTGGTGTTCCCGGCGAACTACACGGCGACGTTGAACAGCCTGAGCCTGACCGACGCGCAGAAGCTCGACCAGTTTCTTTTCATCCCCCTCGCCGGGCAGATCCAATCCCTCCCAGTCGCGGCCCTCAAGCGCATGGCGCCGGCGAACGGCTACGTCCTGTCGCGGATGCGGATCTCGCCATAAGGAGCACCCATGACCACCGTTGCCCAACTGGTTGATTCGGCGGTCGCCTATGTCGACGGCTGGCGCGATGACCTGAACGCGTTCATCACGCGTCTGGACGAAATCGCCAACATTCAGCTCAACGTCGACGACATCCTCGTCGGCCACCAGCCGATCGACAGCGTCACCGCGCTGCTGAACGCCATCACCGCGGGCCTGCCGGTGCGGCCGTCCGTTGCGGTGACCAGCCCGCTGCCGGCGTTCACGTACAGCGACACGAACTACGACCCGGATGTCATCAACGTCTCGCTCCAGAAAGTCCTGGCGGACCTGAACGGTGGTGGGTACGGCATCGACCCGGCCGACGAGATCCAGCTTCTCGACCGTGCGGCGGACCGGGAGATCGGCAATGCCGCGATGGCGCGCGACGAGATTGACCGCGCGTTCGTCGGGCGCGGGTTCGCGCTGCCGCCCGGGACGATGTTCGGGGCGCTGGAGAAGGCGACCCAGGCGACCCAGGACGCGGTGTCCACGTTGAACCGCGACATCTACGTCAAGCGTGCCGACCAGTTCGTGCAGGCCCGGCAGTTTGCGATCCAGCAGGCTGGTGTCTTGCAGTCGATCCTGATCCAGCACCACGCCAACGTGATGCAACGCCTGTTGGCCGTGGCACGCAACCAACTGGACGGGAAGATCGCTGCGCTGAACGCCGAGATCGAGCGCGCGCGCCTGGACGTGTCCGTGTACCAGACCGACGGCGGGGTCTACAGCGCCCGCGCCGGTGTCGTCAGCGACGCGGCGAAGGTCGCGATCGGCGCCTACGAGGCCAACAGCCGGGCGTTCCTCGGGGTGGTGCAGGCGCGGATCGAGAACGCGCGCAACCAGCTCCAGGCCGCCCAGGCAACGGCCACGCTCAAGTCGACCACGAGCCAGGCCGCGGCGGAGGCGATTGCCACCGCTATCGCTGGCGCGCTCAACAGCATCAACACGATCGCCGTTCAAACCGTTCAGGAGTGACCCATGGCTACCCCAGGCATTCGCGCCATCCTCGGCGAGCAACCGGTGATCCCCAAGCCGCCGGCTGCGGCGCTAGATCCGGTCAAGGACTCGCTCATCGACAAGCAGGTCGCCAAGAACGTCGCGGCCCGCGATACCGTGCGCGCAGCGCGGGCCGTGCGCCCGCTCGCGCCGACGGCTGCGCCTGCGGTTCCGGGCGCCACGCCCGGGGCGGCACCCGCAGCAGTCTCGCGCGTTGGCGCCTCCGTGGCGGCCGCCGGGCAGAAGGTACCCGGGGCCATCAAGTCGGTGGTGAAGGGCGCCACGCGCTTCGGGTTGCCGCTGCTGGCTGGCGCCGCAGGGTACGAAGGGATCAAGGCCGCGGGCGGGCAGGGGACACCAACCGAGCAGTACGCGCGCGATCTCGGCATCGACGAGAGCCAGGTCGGGCGTAGCGTCGCGGGCGACATGGGGATCCGCGCGCTCGGTGTGGGTGCCGATCTGGCGAATACCGCCCTGCTCGGCCTGCCGCGGATGTTGCTGTCGCGCGAGCAGCCGTTCGATCCGAACGCGCAGGCCACGGCCGAGCAGGTCGCGGCGGTGCGCCGCGGAGCACCTGGCCTGCCCCAGGCCGCGCCGGTGGTGCCGCAAACTCCGGAAGCGGTCACGGGCGCCGCGGCGCCGGGAGATGTTGCCGGTGCGATCCGCAATAACCGCACCGGCGCCGTACGTCCGCTCATCGCTGCGCCGCAGGGCGCGACGGAGGCGCCCGACGATGGCGGTGTGGGCACCGAGCTGGCGCGACTCGTCGGCGCGCAGACCGCGCAGCGCATCCTGGCGAGCGGCCCAACCTCGGCCGGCGAGGACAGCGCGCTCGCCCAGGCGCGTACCGCCGCCGGCAGTGGCGGGTTCGATCCGGCCACCGCGTCGGTCGGCCAGGTGTTCGAGCGTCGCCTCGGGCAGTCCGATCGCGCGCGCGGCAATGCTCTTCTTGCAGGACAGCAGGATCTCGCGACCCGCGGGATCACCAACGCCAGCGAGCGGCTGAAGCTGCGATCGCTGCAGGACCTGCGCAGCATCTACAACGAGATCCAGTCCCTCGACGACACCAACGATCCGGGGGGCGCGCGGCGGCGCGAGCTCGTGCGTACGGCGCTCATCCTGGGCGGCAAGGATCCGAAGGGCCGCTTCGAATTCAAGACCGTGCAGGGCGTCGATCCGGTCACTGGTCTCGCCACGCAGAGTCTCATGAAGCTCGACCCGGAATCTGGCGCGGCTGAACCGGTGTCCGGTGCCGGCGGTGCCGCGGCGCCACCTACCCCGGCCGATTTGGAATCGACCGCCCAGAAGTACGGCCTGACCGTCGATCAGGTGAAACAGCAACTCGGGATCCAGTAATGGCACGCGACCTGTTTGCAGAGCGGGGCATCACGCCCACCACCGCCTCCGGCACGCCGGCCGGGCGCGACCTGTTCGCCGAGCGCGGCATCGAGCCGCAGACGCCCGACGTGATCGTCCCGTCGATGAAGCGTGTCGGCGGGCAGATGGTGGAGTCCGCCGGCACGGTCCTGAAGGACGTGGGGGACAACCTCCCGCGGCCGTCCCCGCTGCTGTCGAAGGCCGGGCAGGCGGTGCACGAGTACGGCGCCGACGTGGTGGAGGCCAACCCATCCCAGATCCAGACCCCGGGCGACATCCTCGACAAGCCCGGCACCCTGCTGAAGGAGTCGGTCGCCGAGATGGCGCCGCAGATCGGTGCTTTCGCCGCGGGCTCAAAGATTGGTGCGCGCGTGGGCGGCGCGCCCGGCGCGCTGGTGGGCGGGCTCGTTCCGATCGCGCTTCAGGAGTACGGCGAGATCCGCGGCAACCAGGAGCAGAGCGGCCAGGACGACATCCCCAAGGCGCTGCTCGGCACGGCCGCCGCGACGGCGCTCGAACGCGGGTTCGGTGCCGAGCGGATTATCGGCGACGCGCTCGGGACGGGTCTGAAGCCGTTGGTGGGCGGCGGTCGGCTGTCGAACATCCTGAAGGAAGCCGCGACCACCGCGGCGGTCGAGGGGCCGCTGACCGAGTTTCCCCAGACCGTCATCGAGCGTGCGGCGGGCGGCCTGGACCTCACCACCCCAGAGGCGCAGGCCGACTACCTCATCAGCTCGGCCAAGGGGGCGATCGGTGCTGCACCGATCGGTGCCGTCGCGGGGGCGTTCGCGCCCATCGAAGATCCGAATGCAGGCGGCCAGCCCGCGCCAATCGCGCCGGCGGCGCCCGCGCCTGTTGCAACGTCTTCGGTTGCCGCGGCGCCGGGCGTCGTCGGGCGCACCCCTACCACGCCGCCGGTGACACCCGTGGTCGCTGCGGGGACGGGGGATGCCACCGGACCCGGTGAAGCTAGCGCGCAAGGGGAAACGCCGGCCGAGACGGCGCCCGTCGTCACGCCCGACGATGTCGAGCAGGCCGGAATGGTCGCCGATCAACTCCTCGGGCGGCCTGATCTGGCGGCCGCGCGCCGCGCGCTCTACACGTTGGGGCAGTACACCCAGTTGCCGACCAGGCCGCTCCTGCCGCCCCCGCGCGGCGCTGGCGTGATCGCTGTCGACAGCCAGGGGCAAGCGCGCGAGATGACCGAGGCGGAGGTCAACCCGCCCAAGCCGGTGAACATGCGGCAGGAGCGGATCTCCCCGCTCTTGAAGAAGGTTGGCCGCACCGACAAGACCGCGGCCGCACGTCCAGAGCCCGCGGCGCCCGCCCTGCCGACGTTCACGAAGCCCGCGGCGGCGCGGCGTGCAACCAAGCTCGCCAAGGACACCGGGCGCCCGCATCAGGGGTACCCGCATCCGAGCGAGCGCGACCGGTTCATCGTGCTGCCCAAGGGCGAGGAGGCCAAAGCCGAGGGCCAGAAGCCCTTGAGCGAGGACGAGCTGTCGTCGCTGTTCGACGAAGCGGCCGCGGAGTCGGTTGCCGACGCTACCAAAGACACCGAGCCGGCCGCTGCGCCCGCGCCGCGTGCCGAGACCCCGAAACTCCCGCAAACCCCGATCGTTTCGAAAGCGGGGGCGCACGAGCGCGCACTCGTCGACGCCTACGGCAAGCCGACGCCGAGGCAACCCGAGCCGCCTAAGCCGCTGCTCGCGCTGCCAGCACCGAAGAAGGAGTCGTCCGCGGAGCCACCCGAGAAGCCCGCCAGCAAGCGCGCCGATCTGCCCCCTCCGTCGATTGGCGGACGTGAGGAGCGCGCGCTTCTGGAGGCGTACGGCAAGCCGATCGGTATCGATCGCGCCGCCCACGAAGCTGCCACAAGCCCCAAGAACGACCTGCCCGAACCGACCGCCGCTCAGAAGGAAGCCGGAAACTACAAAAAAGCACACGTCCGCATCGCCGGGATGGACGTGTCGATCGAGAACCCCGCCGGATCGCACCGCCGCCCCGAATGGCCGGAGATGAAGGCGCACTACGGCTACGTGCGTGGCACGGTCGGCCACGACAAGGATCACCTGGACGTGTTCGTGAAGCCGGGCACTGTCGAGGACTACGTCGGTCCGGTATTCGTCGTGAACCAGGCCAAGGAGGACGGCATCGGGTTCGACGAGCACAAGGTCATGATCGGGTATCCCGACGAGGCCGCGGCCCGCGCGGCGTACCTGGAGAACTACACCCCGGGATGGAAGGGCCTGAAATCCGTCGTCCCGATGGACATGGATCAGTTCAAGGCGTGGGCCTACGACCAGAGCCAGAAGGGGCCGCGGGGCGGGGAGCTGGCCGGCGGTGCATCCTCCACGCAGGAGCCGCCCGCCACCGAGCCCCCGCTGAAGCAGAGCCCTGCCGCTCGCAAGATTGCCGCGCGCGAGGCGCAACGCGACGTGTTCGCCGCGCTGTCGACCGTGGACAGCCTCGCCGACCTGGCTGCCGAGAACCTGACCGGCTTCGCGGACAAGGCCAAGCCCATCATCGCCGCGTACCTGCAGGCACAAATCGCCGAGGCGACCGCAGCCAACGACGCCGCGCGCGCCGCGGCGTTGCAGGACCTCATGGGCGAGGACGGCCAGCCAAACCTGCCGGCCGAGTTCTACCGGTCGCTGCACGCTCAGGCCAAGCGTCGGTCGAAGGAGGTCGCGCGCGACCCGGCCGTCTACAACGCCGCGCTGGCGCGCGCGATGGTCGAGGACGGCATCGAGTCGCATTTCAGCGACGACATGAAGGCCGCCTACAAGGCCGGGTTCGACCACGCGATCGCGGGCAAGACCAAGTCCACCCTCGGCGGCGACATCAAAGGCTCGAACTACGCCGGTGTCGTGCACGCCGGCTACGAGGCGGCGCAGAAGTGGATGCAGACGCCGGAGGGGCGCACTTACTACCAGGGCAAGCGCGGCAAGAAGTTGGAGAACACGGGCGCGGAGCTTCGCCGCTGGTTCGATAACCGGCGCCAGAGCCTCGACCAGATCGCTACGGCCGAGGGCGATCTCGGCGACTGGAGGAAGGTGTGGGAGACCGTGCTCGCCCGGTCCGCGCGCGCCGACGTGCTGCGACCGGACCTGGAAGGCGCAACGCCCGGCACGGTGCGGCTGTTCAACAAGATCCGCGAGGTATTTCTGTCGTTCCCGGATTGGTTCACGAACTTCGGCCAAAGTTTCTGGTACGCCGGTGGGGAGATGCCCGCAGGAAGCATCTACAGTCGCTCGCTCGGGAGCGTCGAAAACCGCGTAAAGGGATATTTTGAAGGCAGGGGGATCGTCGACGAATCCGAGCGTGCAGGCGCCGTCACGCGCCGTCTGCGTGGGCTCGCCTATCAGGCACAGCTCTACATCTCCGACATGCAGCGGGTGTCGGAGCATCTCTCCGGCGCCAAGTCGGTCGAGGAGCTGGCCCAGAAATGGGAATCCCTGATCTTCGCCAATGGCATCGACGTCGATGATCCGCAGAATTCCGATCTCACCGAGTTCGGAACGCGCATCCAGGACAGGTTCGTTCGCCGCGAGTACAGCGCCACTCCTGCTATTGAAGACGCCGCGGAGCTGACGCCGTCATACAAGACGGATTGGAAATACGGGTACGCGAGAGACCGGAAGAATTGGGTCACCACCCTTGCGGAAGGCCAGAACATCCCGCTCCAAGAGGTCACCCGCGCCACGCCGCTCATCCCGCCGCGCCTGGATCGCGTCACTCGGACCGGCCTGCCTGACTATCGCCGCGGGCGCGACGTGACCCCGCAGGAGTTCAAGGACACGTTCGGATTCGCCGATGTCGGATTCGGCAAGTGGGTGAGTACGAAGCAGGACCAGGACCACCTGAACTACGCCTATGACGCATTCCGCGACCTGGCCGATCTGCTGCGCATCGATCCGAAGAGCATCGGTTTCGGCGGCAAGCTGCACTTCACCATCGGCGCGCTCGGACACGGGAAGTTCGCCGCGCACTTCCAGAGTGCGCAACCGCATCCGGACGGTGGCACGGTCCCGGTCATCAACCTGACCAACACGCGCGGCGACGGCACCGTCGCGCACGAGTGGATCCATGCACTCGACCACTTCATGAAGTCGGATCGGGCTTCGTACCTGCGGTCGATTGCCACCGTCGTCGACAACTTGAAGAAGGTCCGCGACGCCGACGCCACGATCGCGGAAGTCGAGGCGAAGTTCCTGCGCGGAAGCTGGTACTACAAGCACCAGCGAAAGCAGTCGCCTCCCGCCCAGGCCGAGTACGCGCTGACCTACGGGAGCTACGCCAGCCCGCGGACCACGGCGTTCAAGACGAATGCCGATGCGCTCGGGGAGGATTACTGGGGCAGCGACGCCGAGCTGCTCGCGCGCGCCGCCGAAGCCTGGGCGTTCGACGAGCTGAGCGCTCGGGGCCAGGGCGACGACTATCTCGTGTCCTCCTGGGTGAAAGAGGGCACGGTCAAGAACCCGCCATACCGCGGCACGCCCTACCCGGAAGGCACGGACCGCGCGCGGTTCGCGGAGTATTTCCGCGCCCTGGTGTCCGGCCTGAAATTCACGGAAGCCGGCCCGGTGTTCGAGGGCGACACCGTGGTTCGGCTGGTCGAGCGCGAGAAGTCCGAGTTCAACGAGAAGATCCGCGCGTACAAGGAGCGGCTGGACGAACGTTACGAGGAGATCCTGGCCGAGCGCCGCGCCAAGAGCGACGCCCAGCACGCGCAGGGCGAAGCCGATCGGCAAGCTCAGGAGGAGCGCGAACGCCAGGAGCGCCAGGCACGTCTGGAGGCCGAACTCGCCGCGGCCGCGCTGCCCAAGGTCGAGCCGATGGGACCGCTGAGCGAGGGTGAGCTGTCGAATATCTTCGACGAGGCGATGGCCGAATCCACCGAGGCGACCCAGGAAAAGCCTGACGCCCCGCCCCCGGGTGCGCCGGTCCTGGGCGTGTCGACCGGGCCGAAGGGCAAGTCCCGTCCGCAGAGCAAGCAGGAGATCGTTTCCAAGCTCGCCGCCGATGCGGCCAAGCTCGGTGTGAAGGGGATCGACGAGGCGCTCAAAGGATTGGTGGAGCTGTTCGGCGGTGGGCGATTGCAGTCGTTCCCGGACGGATTCGACGAGGAGGCCTACGCGCGTGCCAAGCCGCACTTCGAAGCCGCCCTGAAGGCGTTCCAGGACGCCGGCAAGACCATCAAGGATCTGTTCCGCTGGCTGTTCGAGAAGTGGGGCGCCGGAATCAAGCCGTATGCGATCCGGTTCGCACAGGACCAAGCCCTGGGCTTCCAGCTTGCCCCGGCCATGCCGAAGGAGGAGACTGATGTCGGAGGCGGCAATGCAGGACATTTACCGGGAAAAGACGTATCCGCCGGAGATCAAGGCGGAACTGCTGAAGCTGGGCCGGGTCGCGGTGGCGATCGCGAACCGGTGGATGTTGGGCTGGCCCAAGCGGGTGCAGAAGATGCTGCGGGAGGGGACGTTCCTGGAACTGCTCAAGGACCAACTGGAGCAGGAGATGCACGTCCAGGAGCAGGCGAGTCAGTGGAGCCACCTGCCGGAGTGGGAGGTGGCGCAGATGTACGGCCTGAGTCTGGAGGCCCCCGAGTAGATTTCACGATCACCGACGAGACCGGCGTCGGTGAAGGCGGCATCGTCCAGAAATACAAGGACAACGTCGCCGCCATCCGCATCATCAAGACCCTGCGTGCCGAGCAGCGCGACGCCACCCCGGGCGAGCGCGCCAAGCTCGCCAAGTACGTCGGGTGGGGCGGCCTGAAGCAGGCGTTTGATCCGCACAACCCGAAGTGGTCCAAGCCGTACGCCGAGCTGCGCGAGCTGCTGACGGACGAGGAGTACCGCGCCGCTCGCGCCTCCATCCTCAACGCGCATTACACCAGCCCCGAGGTCGTGACCGCGATGTTCGACGCGCTCGCCCACCTGGGGTTCGAGGGTGGGCGCGTGCTTGAGCCGTCCGTGGGGGTCGGCAACTTCTTCGGTCTCATGCCCCGGCAGGTGCGCGCCGCCTCGCGACTGTTCGGCGTGGAACTCGACGCCATCACCAGCGACATCGTCGCGCAGCTCTACCCCAACGCGAAGATCGCCAAGGCAACCGGGTTCCAGGACTACAAGATCCCGGCCGGCTACTTCGACCTCACCGTCGGCAATCCGCCGTTCGGCAGCGAACCGCTCTCCGACGACGAGAACTCGCCCTACTCGAAGTTTTCCATCCACAACTACTTCATCGCCAAGGCGATCGACAAGACCCGCCCGGGCGGGCTCCTCGCGTTCGTCATTTCGCACAATTTCCTGGATCGCATGAACCCGGCCGCACGCCAGTTCATCGCCGAGCGTGCGGATCTGGTGGGGGCGGCCCGGCTGCCCAATACCGCGTTCAAGGGCAACGCCAACACCGAGGTCGTCACCGACATCGTCATCTTCCAGCGCGTGGCAGATCGGACGGCGCCCGATGCGAAGTGGATGCACGTCGCGCCGGCCACACTCGTCAACGCCAAGAACGGGGAGAGCGTCAAAGCTCAGGTCAACCAGTACTTCATCGACAACCCCAAGCACATCCTCGGACAGCAAACCGCCGGGGGGACGATGTACCGGGCCAACGAGTACACGGTCGAGCCGACCGGGGAGCTGCACGACCAGCTCACGAGCTGGATGACCACGCTCCCCTCCGGGATCTACCAGCCGATCGAGCGGAGCGCCGACGAGCTGGACTCGGCCGACAGCACCATCCCCGACGGCGTCAAGGTCGGCTCCTACTACCTCAAGGGCGAGGAGATCCGCGAGCGTCTGCCGGACACGCTCGGGCTGAAGCGGTCCCTCGCCTGGCAAGCGCCCAACGACGCGGCAACCGCACGCATGCGCGGGATGATCCGGCTGCGGGACTTGCTGCGCGACCAGATGCGCATGGAGCGCCTGGGCAAGGCCAGCGACGCCGAGATGGAGGTCCACCGCAAGAAGCTCAAGAGCGCCTACGACGCCTTCGTGAAGGAGTACGGTTTCCTGAACTCCCAGGTGAACCGCCGGACGTTCTTCAACGACACCGAGGCGCAGTTGCTGTTCGCCCTGGAGCGCGAATACGACCGGGGCCTGAGCAAGTCGAGCAAGGCGGTCCGGGAGGAAGGCGCCGAGCCTCGTGAGCCGAGCGCCAAGAAGGCCGATATCCTCTCGCGCCGGGTGCTGTTCCCGCCCCCGGAGGTCCTGAATGTCACCACGGCCAAGGACGCGCTGATCGCCTCGTTGAACCTGCGCGGCCGGGTCGATGTCGACTACATGCAGCAGGTCTACGGTAAGGACGAGGACGCCGTCGTCTCCGAACTGGGGGATGCGGTGTTCTACGACCCGCACGATGGGGATCTGACCATCGCCGACGAATACCTGTCCGGCGACGTGAAGACCAAGCTCGCCCAGGCAGTCGACGGGGCGAAGGCGGACAAGAAGTACCAGCGCAACATCGCCGCGCTGGAGAAGGTCATCCCGGCCGATCTGCTGCCGAGCCAGATCCACGCCCCCCTGGGCGCGCACTGGGTCCCGCCCGCGCACTTTTCCGCCTTCGCGTCCGAGATCACCGGCTACGACGGCCGCCGGACGACCATGACGTACGTGAAGGCCACCGCTTCCTGGCTCATCAACTGGAGTGGGGAAGCCAAGACGGCATTGAACTCCGTCGAGTACGGCACGTCCCGGATGTCGGCGGCGAAAATCCTCGAGAGCATGATGATCGGCAGGCCGGTCGAGGTGAAGAAGAAGATCATCGAGGACGGCAAGGAAAAGTACATCACGGACAAGGAGGAGACCGACAAGGCGGCGGAGAAGCAGGCCAAGATCCGGGCCAAGTGGGATGCGTGGGTGTGGGCCGATCCAGCGCGCGCCACCGAGCTGGCGGCCATCTATAACGAGAAGCTGAATCGTCGGGTCGAACGCAAGTTCACCGGCGATCACCTGACGCTACCCGGGGTCAGCCCGGTCATCACCCTGCGCAAATCCCAGAAGGACGCCGTGTGGCGCTCGCTTCAGGAGCGGCAAGTGCTGTTCGACCACGTCGTCGGCGCCGGCAAGACCTTCACCGGCATCGCGGTGGCGATGGAATGGCGCCGCCTGGGCATCTCCCGCAAGCCCATGATCGTGGTGCCGAACCACCTGACGTTGCAGTGGCGCGACGACTTCGCGCGCCTGTACCCGGCCTCGACGGTGCTGGCGGCGACCCCGGAGGACTTCAGCAAGGAGAGCCGCAAGCGCCTGTTTTCGAAGATCGCCACCGGCGACTGGGACGCGGTCGTTGTCGGGCACTCCTCCCTGAAGAAGATCGGCCTGCCGGCGGAAACCGAGCGGCGCGTCCTGTCCGAGCAGCTCAACGAGATCAGCGAAGCCATCGAGACCATGAAGCGGGAGCGCGGAGACAAGAATGTCATCCGCGACATGGAGAAGATCAAGGCGACCCTGGCGGCCAAGCTCGCCGCCAAGTTGCAGAAGGTCGGCACCCGCGATGATGTCGTGTCGTTCGACGAGCTGGGCGTCGACTCGGTCATGGTCGACGAGGCGCACGAGTTCAAGAACCTGTTCTTCTTCACCCAGAAGCAGCGCGTTGCCGGCCTGGGCAACCCCGCCGGCTCGGCCAAGGCGTTCGATTTGTTCGTGAAAACGCAGTGGCTGTTCGACACCTTCGGCCAGAAAGCCCCCCTTATCACGATGACCGGCACGCCGGTGTCCAATTCGCTCGTCGAGATGTACAACATGCAGCGGTACATGCAGTACGCCGCGCTGCGCGAGATCGGCGTGCACCAGTTCGACGCCTGGGCGAAGCTCTTCGGGGACGATACCCCGGTCTACGAGGTCACCCCCTCGGGGGTCGGCTACCGTGTGAGCACGCGGTTTGGCAATATCAAGAACGCGCCGGCGCTCATGGGGCTGTACTCAGCGTTCGCCGATGTCATCACACTGGACGACCTCAAGCGTAACGAGGCCGCGATCGGCAAGCGGTTCCCGGTGCCTCGGATCCAGGGCGGAAAGCCCACCAATATCGTGGCGGCCAAGAGCGGGTTGCAGAAGGCGTACATCGGCGAGCCGCTCGTCGTGAAGAACGAGCAGGGTGAACCGGTCTTCGAGGCCCTGCTCGATGACAAGCACATGCCCGAGATCGGCGAGCGCGAGGGTAAAGCGACCATCCTCTACTACAACGGCCACGGGGTGAAGACCTCGCTTCAGGCCGAGACGGAAGACGCGGCCAAGATGGAGTTCGTCACCCGGGCGCTGTCGCCGATGACCGGGTTCGACCCGAGCTCTCTGCTCGGCCAGTTCGCGAACCTGCGCGAGCTGATGAAAAAGACCAAGGGCAAGATCAATGCCTTGTCGCTGACCAACCTAGCCAACAAGGTGGCGCTCGACTTTCGGATCGTTGATCCGGCCGCGCCGGATTTTCCAGGCTCGAAGGTCAATACGGCCGTCGACAACATCGTCCGGATCTGGAAGAACTGGCAGGCCGACCGGGGCACGCAACTCGTGTTCTGCGACCTGTCCGTTCCAGCCTCGGCGCGTCTGCGGATGGCGGCCAAGGAGCTGCGGGTCTACGTACGTGACGACGCGGGGGCGCTCGTCCACAAGCGCGGCACGCTGCACACGGTCCCGGGGGTGGAGGGGTTCCCCTTCTACCTGGTGAAGGGCGCCAAGACCGACAAGCCGGTGCTCGCATACGACGCCATGACGGGCACTTTCCTGTCCGGATCTGATGACAGGCGCGAGGCGCGCGAGCGGATCGAGAAGCTGCTCCAGAGCGAGGAGGGGCGTCTTCGGTGGCTCGCGCTGCGAAACCGCAACGAGCCGGTCACCCAGGACGAGATCGAAGGCTACAAGATCGAAAACGACATCGACGCCGACGAGGAGGGTGCCGGAGAGGTCAGCATCGAGGACCTGGAAGCCTCGGCCGGATCGTCAAAATTCTCGGTCTACGACGACATGAAGGCCAAGCTCGTGGCCAAGGGTGTCCCGGAGAAGCAGATCGCCTTCATCCACGACTTCAACTCCCCCAAGGCCAAGGCCGAACTGTTCAAGCGCGTGAACCGTGGCGAGGTCCGGATCCTGTTCGGATCCACCGGCAAGATGGGCGCCGGCACGAACGTCCAGGAGCGTGCGGTGGCGTTGCACCACATTGACGCCCCGTGGCGTCCGTCCGACCTGGAGCAGCGCGAGGGCAGGGTCATCCGCCAGGGCAACAAGCTCTACGAGCGCGACCCGGAGGGGTTCGCGGTCGAGATCCTGCGCTATGCGACTAACCAGACCTACGACACCCGCCGCTGGCAGGTCCTGGAGCACAAGGCCAACACCATCGAGCAGATCCGCAAGTACAGCGGCCAGATCGAGTTCGAGGACATCGCCCCGGAGGCGGCCAACGCCGCGGAGATGAAGGCGGCCGCGAGCGGCAGCCCGCTCATCCTGCGGGACACGGAGCTGCGCGGGGAGATCAAGCAGTTGGAGGCGGCGCGCCGCGCCCACGAGGACGAGCAGTACGTCATCGCCCGCCGATCCGGGGAGATCCGCGAGCACCTGGACGACCGATACCCGAAGCGGCGCAAGAAGCTGGAACAGATGCGCGCCGCGGCCGAGGCGAACCCGGAGGCCGAGAAGGCGTTCGCGGGCGTGACCATCGACGGGGTCGAGCACAAGGACCGCGACGAAGCGGTCAAGGCGCTCGGCAACCTGTTCAAGCGCGCCGACCAGGAGGACCGCTTCGAGGCGACCATCAAGTACCGGGGGATCCCATTCTCCTACCAGGTGCGGGCGAGGTATTACGACGGTCGCAAGCGGGAGTGGTTCTCCGAGATGGAAAGCCCTCTGGGCTCGATCGGCATGTGGTGGAATCAGGAGCCACCGTCCCCCTCCGGCGTGGTGACCCGCATGCGCAACGAGATCGAGCGCATTCCGGAAGAAATCAGCCGGCTGGATTACCTGACGGCCAAAGAGACCGAGGAGATTGAAGAGCTGCAGGCCAAGGCGGGCCGGCCGTTCGATGGGGCGGACGGCCTGGCGAACGCCAGGGCCGAGCACATGATCGTGCAGCGCAAGCTGATGCGCGAGAACGTAGGCGCCGCGTTGAAGCCGGAGGACCGCAATGTCGTGCAGCGGGAGATAGCCCGCCGCCGGCGCGACCTGCTCAAGGCCGGCTACGCGGCTCAACTCGCGGAGATGGAAGTCGATGACGCGGTCGCCGAGACGCCGGCTGCGATCGAGCCGGTCGAGCCGGAGGTGGCCGACCTTGGACGGTGGGAGGACGAGGGCGGCCGCGCCCTGTTCGCCCGTGGAAAACGACCGCCTGGAGGGCTAGACTCAACCCATGGACGTCAAGACCTGGAAGGACGGCGACCCGCTGCCGGAGAGCGAGCCGCTGGAAGACAACTGGATGGAGAATCTGGGCGAGGCAACGTTCAGTATTCAACGCTATCTGGAAATCCGCCACGCGCTGACTGGGCCGAACAGACACGAGCGCGCGTTGGAGGCCGCCCGCAAAGAATTTTCCGAGGTTCGAACCGCCCGCTCAGCGTAGCGGACTTCGAGCCAGGCAGCTTCGGCAAGAACACCGGGAGCCCAACATCCGGGCTTGGTGTCTGGTTCACCACCAGCGAGACCGATGCTGGCCGGTACGGTATACACAAGTCTCGGGTACACCTGGACATCAGGAACCCGTTCATCATCGAGTACACCAAGCTCCCCGAGTTCGGCGACGTAGAATCCGCGACGAAATTCCGCGAGAAGATCCGCCGTGCCGGCTACGATGCCATCGTTTTGCGCGAGCGGGATGTCACGGACGTGCTCAATATCGTCCTGTTCGACCCCGAGCGGGTCATCCCCATCCCGCCCGAGGAATTGCAGTGGGCGCGAGACGCCACCGAAAAAGCCCGGCCCCGCGCCGGGCTTTCCATTTCTGAGGCCCGCGAATATCTCGCGGCCAAGGTCGGGCCGCGCGCCCTGGAGCGCCTTGAGCACACCGGCGCCGTCCGGCTTATCACCGGTACCGAGGCGCCCGCCGAAGCCCGCAAGTACCTCGCCCGCGGCGAGGCCGTGTACGGCTATTACAGCGGCGGTACGTCGTACCTCATCGTCGACCAGCTCACTCGCGACGGCGGCCCCACCGACGCCTACGGCATTCTGCTGCACGAAGTCGGCGTGCATCACGGACTGCGCAGCATGCTCGGCGACGAGCTGTTCGCCAGTGTCATCCGGGAAACGCGGGCAGCCCTAGAGCGCGGCGCGAAGGACGAGTTCGCCCAGGCGGTCGCGCGTGCACGCATCCTGGTGCCGGAGGGCACGCCGGCCGCGGATATCCCCGAGGAGACGGTCGCCTGGCTGGTGACCGAGCGCGCCAATCACGAACTGCCGCTCGTGAAGCGGACCCTCGCCAAGATCCGAGCGTTTCTCATCCGCCTGGGATTCACGAAGGCGCTGAACGCCGATGCCTTGGTGGAACTGGCGCGCGGTGCGGCGGCGCGGGCCGGCAGCCGCGCGGGGCGGGACGGGCCGATGTTTGTCGACACGCCGACCGAAAATATGCCGACGGGTCGAGTCGACGACGCGAAGTTTGCTCGGGGGGACCTCGCCAACCGAGCTCGCACCGAAATCGGCCATCTGCTCGACTCCCAGCGCGGTTTCAACCGCTGGTGGCACCGCACGATCGGCACGCAGTTCCACAAGGCCCAGATCGATCAGGACTTCAAGCGGGTATTTGACAAGGGGCAGGACTACCTGACCGACGTGTCGCGCTACGCCATGGACGCCGAGAGCGAGGCGCCGGACCTGCTCCTACGCATGGAGTCGGTCAAGGACGCATTCCGCCTGGGCGCCAGCCAGAAGGACATCGAGGCGGTCGCTCCGGCGCTGTTCGAGGGCACGCTCGCCGGCGGGGCGAACCCCGACAAGGGGCGGATCTGGTCCGACGACGAGCTGCGGAACCGGTTCCACCTGAACGACCAGCAGATCAGGTACTACAAGCAGGCGCGAGCCGCCGTCGACGAGAGCCTGGACACGCTGGCCAAGAGCACCATCCACAAGGTTCTGCGGCCCTACGACGTGACCGTCGACATGGCCCTGGGGCTCGAGGACGCGGCCGCGGTGGCGCGAGACGCGATCCGGCGGCAGATTGACGATGTCATGCTCCGGGCCCACGACGAGCGCGACCGGGCTTCGTTGACACGCCGGGAGGAAGCCGAGCGCCGGGCGGCGGACATCGAGCGCGAGGCCGACGAGCTGCGCAAGGTATTGCCGGAGATCGACGAGATCGAGGCCAAGGCCCAGACGCTGAAGGCGGCCGGCTACTTCCCGCTGCAACGGTTTGGCGAGTACGCCGTCTACGTGACGCAGGAGGATCCGCTCGGCGGGGAGCCCGAGGAAGTGTTCTTCGGGCTGTACGAGAGCCAGCGCGCCGCCAACCAGGCCGCCGCGGCGTTGCGGGCGGAATACCCCGGCGCCGACGTGCGGCAGAGCATCATGGGGCAGGAGCAGTTCAAGCTGTTCCGCGGCCTGAATCCGGAGACACTCGGCCTGTTCGCCGACTACCTGGGCGTCGACGACGATCCGGCGCTGCAGGCGTACCTGCGCGTGGTGACGTCGAGCCGGTCGGCGATGCGCCGCCTTATCCACCGCAAGGGCATGGCCGGCTACAGTCAGGACGTGGTCCGGGTGCTGGCGTCGTTCGTGACCTCGAACGCACGCATGGCTTCCAGCAACGTCCACCTGGGCGAGATGCAGCGGGCCGTCAACGACATCTACGCCAAGAAGCGCGGGGATGTCGCCGACGAAGCCAGCCGCCTCTACGAGTACCTCATCAACCCGACCGAGGAGGCCGGCGCGCTGCGCGGCTACCTGTTCCTGCACTTCCTGGGCGGCTCGGTCGCCTCGGCGCTGGTGAACGCCACGCAGCCGGTCTTGATGACGTTTCCGTACCTGTCCCAGTTCACGAGCGCCGGCAACGCCGGCCGCCAGCTCGCGCGCGCCGCGCGGGAGGCCGCCAGCGGTGCGGATCCGCTCGACATCCGCCATGCCATGACGCGGGCCAGGGAGGAGGGCATCGTCGCCCCACACGAGATCCATCAGTTGATGGCCACCGCCCGGGGCGCGAAGGGGCAATCGTTGTGGTGGCACCGATTCACGAAGGTCTGGGGATCGTTCTTCGCACTGGCCGAGGCGTTCAACCGCCGGGCGACATTCATCGCCGCGTACCGGATCGCGCAGGCAAACAACCACGTGGACCCGTACGGATTCGCACGCCAGGCGGTCTACGACACCCAGGGGGTCTACAACAAGGGGAACCGGCCAAACTGGGCACGCGGACCGGTCGGGGCGACCGTGTTCACCTTCAAGCAATTCTCCATCGCCTACCTGGAATTCCTGAAACGGCTGCCGCGCAAGCAACAGCTCATCGCCCTGGCGCTGCTCACCATGGCCGCCGGGCTCCAGGGGGCGCCGGGCGCTGACGACTTGGACGACCTCATCGACACGCTCGGCCAGTGGCTTGGTTTCGCTACGAACGCGAAACGGTGGAAGCGCGAGATGCTGTCCCGGGTCCTGGGCGAGACCGCCGCGGAATGGGTGCTGCACGGGGTCTCCGCCGGTCTGCCGCTGGACCTGTCGATGCGCCTGGGCATGGGCAACCTCATCCCGGGCACCGCGCTCCTGAAACCCTCGGCGGACGCCTCTCAGCAGGCGCGCGAAATCGGCCAGGTCATCGGGCCGGTGGGTGGCTTGGTGACCAGCGCCGGCCAGGCGCTCGAACGTGCGGCCAAGGGCGACGCGGCCGCCGCGGTGCAGGCGGTCATGCCCAAGGCCGTGAAGGACCTATTCCTGGCCTATGAAATGGCGACGACCGGGGAGTATCGTGATCCACGCGGCCGGCTGGTGACCGAGGTCACTGGCGCCGATGCCTTGGTGCGCGCATTCGGTTTCAATCCGACCCGCGCTGCGCGGCAGGGCCGGGCGATGGGGGAGATTTTCAACGATGTCGAACTGCACCGCGCGACCGAATACGCCATCGCCGAGAAGTGGGGGCGCGGCATCGTCGAACGCGACATCCGCGTCATCGATGCGGCGCGGCGCGAGCTGCGGGAGTGGAACGCGAAGAATCCGGAGCTGAAGATCGTGATCACGCCACAGCAGATCCAGCGCCGGGTACGCGACGCGCGGGCGACCAAGGAGCAGCGCGTGGTACGCGGAACGCCACCCGAGCTGCGGCAGCGGACGCTGGAGACGCTCCCGCAGTGATTGCTGTCTGGATGATCGGATGGTTTGGATTATACGTCGCACTGGCGCTCGCCACTGAGCGATGGGGGATCTGGGCTCTGCTGGCCGCCATCTGCGCGGCGTGGGGCGTGATTTTTCTTCTGGGCGCCTGATGTTGGAAGCGACTTCGTTCGCGGAATCGCGCAGGTGCGCGGACGCGTTCGGCGTCCTTCTGAATCTCGATTTTGCTTGAAACTTGCCGGCGACTTCCTCGCCGCTAAAGGAATTTCGACAGGCGCCGAAACGCTATAACGGTAATCCCAGGATTTGTGCTGCTATGAACCTCTCCACAAATTCCGGTAGAGCGTTTGAGATCGACATCGTGTCTGAGGGCCGTCATTTCTCAGGGTATGCGAAAGTCCATTACCGTAGTCTCGTCGTTCGCTCGCTGTTCGGCACGAAATCCGTGCGGTTACAGGATGGGCAGGACGTCGAGGTAATTGGCCGGCGCCTGTTGGCAGACATCGTCGACTTTGCACGCCGCGAGGGGATCTTGTAGTCGTGCGACCGCGAACGTTTAGATGTCGGAATTGTAGCGAAGTGACAGGTAGACATCGAGATCAGTCCGGTGCCAGGTCGCGCAGGACGATCCATGCGGGTCTATGTGATAGGTGCGCGCGAAAGGCTGCCGAGCGGCTCCTTGAGGAAGGCGAAAAAGTGGGGCTCAGCAGCACCCAATCCACCCGCGAGCATTAAGTTCAACAAGACTTTAGATCTGAACGCATGCCGCGACTTTTTCTTGCAGACACGGGAGGAATTCCGGGCTAGCCTGTACCGATGGCATTAATCACGTTGCATTGTCGTCAGTGTGGCTCCGTCGCCTGCGAGTGGAACGACGAGAACCAGTCCGGACGTCCAATCCAGGTGACGGGGGGACTTTGCAAGAACTGCATCAAGCTGCTTGCGAAGGACCTACTCTTGGAGAACACCGGTCGGCCGCATAGTCGTAATTGGCGGGTGGACCGAAAGTTGAGGCCCGGAAAATGAGACGGCCGCTGCAGAATCTAGACCGCCGCGCTTGGGGTGCCTCTAGAAGTTCGAGCCCGCTCCGATAACCTTTACGCAGTAACGTTGCTTGTCGCGTCTCCGCCGGGGCGCCGTCCAAAGCTCCTCGGCGGCACCCTCGTACCCAGCCCGGTTCTCGCCTGTTCTAAGCAGGAGTCGGACGGCATCAAGTGCGTCGATGCCCAGCAGCGTATTGAAACCCTGTCGGAACCCGTCAATCGTCGGCTCGGCACGCAAGACCTCTCGGTCGACGGCGGCGGGTCAATTCAAGCGCAGGAAACCAATGAATGAATTCACGGCGCTTAGAAGTTCCAAGGTTCTTCAGAGTTGCCTTAGGCCTCAAAGCCACCTACGTACACGCGACAAGTACTCGGAGTACGCCGCCCCGAACTTGGCCGACAGCACTCGCTCCTCGGGGACGATTTGGAAGCGCGTGATATACGCAACGAACGCAACGGGACCTAGGATAGCGAACGCCGAGCAGAGGAACGCTGCCCAGCCAAAGAGAACGATGACTAGCCCGAGGTACATGGGATTGCGAGTGAAGCGATAGACCCCTGAAGTTACCAGCGCAGCGGCGTTCTGCGGCTTGAGGGGATTGACGGTGGTGCGGGCGCGTCGGAACGCAAGGCTGCCCGCCAATGCGGTAGCGCCGCCGACGAGTGCAATGGCGCCAAAGGCTAAGCTGCGCACAAGCAACGGTAGTTCTACCGAGGGACCAGAGGACGAAGCAAACCACATCGCTACGCCGATCAGGACAGCGACGGCAGGCGGCGGAACCTTGAGCTCGAGTAACTGCACAGCGCCTCCGATCGGGGCTAACCAATAAGTGAACTCGATTTAGCGTAACCGAAAGCAAAAAAAGACGCGTTACACCACAGCGCCGATGTGCCAGAAGCGCTCGATACCGCCCCACCAGCGATACTTACCGCCCGCACATTCTTGCAACCCCTCAGTTGGCGGCGAACTCGTTCCACCGCCTACCGCACCACGCTCACCGGGCATGCCGCATGCGTCAGTACCTGTAGGGTTACGCTACCGAGCATCAGCGCCTTAAAGGCCGAATGGCCGCGGCTCCCCATGATGATCACGTCCGCCTTGCGTTCTTTCGCGAATTGGCAAATCTCCTCGGCAGCGTGTCCCCACAACTCTGTCGTTTCCAATTCCACGCCGTCTCCGATGGCGTCCCTCACCTTGGCGAAAACGGGTATTGCCACTTCCCGCGACGCGCGGGCTTCCAATCCGGCGGTCTTGTGCGGGCTGTCGCTGAAAGCAGTGACCATGTTTTCATAAAGGTCAGAATGCGGATTCGGATGAACGATGACAGCGCCGATGCGCGATTTCGTCGCGCGCGCTGCGCGGCCTGCGAAGGTCGACGCTTTGACTGATCCATCGGAACCGTCGACTGCGAGGACGATGAGGCCAGTAGATTCAACCATGGCGGCCTACCTCACTTGTTGCATATGGCAATTAAAGTCTAGAAGCTTCTTCGGTGGTCGCCATGCTTTGAATCAAGAAGGCGCCCTTTTCGGCACCGGCGTCGCGGAGCACGCACGTGCCTGGCGGGACGTAGATGGCGCTTGCATTCGTGCCCAGTGTCCGTGCGACGTAGGTTAAACCTGGTGCGAATCGACGAAGCATTCCGCCGCGCAGGTCGATGAAATCCCAGCGCCGCGAGAGGCGGAAAAGCCGTCCTATTCGCACGAGTAACGTTTCGATAAATCAATGGGATAGGAAAATTCGCCCACTGTCTGAATAGGACAGTTCGCGATCGCATCTATCTGAAGCGAAGAGAAAATCTAGTGTTTAGGGCATGCGTCTACGAACCAGGGGGTCGGAGGTTCGAATCCTTCCGGGCGCGCCAAAATTCAGGATGTTACGCCCCGTCGTCGAGTGCCGCTGACTTATTCGAGCGGCATTGTCCCATTCAAGTCGTCGCATAACGGCTACGAAGCCGATATTGCGCGACCGCATCGTGCCATAAAGGTCCGGGGTGGCTGCGTCCTCCCCGCTGGCCGATTTGTTTCCTGAGAGTCGGCTCGGACAAAGCGGTCATCAGACGGTAACCGGGGCCTGCGCATAAAATCGGGTACGGCTGCGCAACGCGAGTCGGGAAGCGACCGCTAGGACACGCGCAGCAGCAATCGAGATCGCTTCAGCCAAACGCAGCTTTCGGCCAGAAGCGGACAAACGACGTACGCTGGGATTCGCCTTGCGCGCGCCAACTCGGCGCTGGGACTCACTTTCGATCGAGGCCCCTTTTTTCGAACCACGCCCTCCTTCCGAAACGAAGCACTGACCCTTCCGCGTGCAGAACAGCCACGGCGCTATGTCCTACGGGCGGGCCGATTTCGCGCGCTTGATGGCCTCGTCGAGCGCGGGCGTCAGCCCGATGATGAACGGTCGTCCGGTCTTCCGAGTTGTGATTTGGAATCCGTCGTCCCGGATGTCCCGCACGCGAAGCCGGAGCAGGCCGCCCTGGCGCCACCAGTGAGCAACTTCACGCCGATGAGTCGTGTCCCGGGCAATGCTCGCGCAAGGTGCCGGCGCACGCGGCAGCGAACGCAGTTGTCGCTGCGTGTGTTCACCCATGGCGTGCGCGCTTTAAGAATTCCCTAATCTCCATCTCCAATTAAGTGTGCCTGCCTTCGCAGATTCGTTTCGCGTCCAAGGGTGAAAAGGTGCGCGGTGATATAGATCAATCGCTGCGTAGACGCGCTGGCGCAATCTCGCGACCGGGTATCCGGCGACGGTGGCGGGCGGCGAGTCGCGGCCCGAAGTCGTCGGATAAATACGCAAATGGGGAGTAACCGTCATGCGTTCCGAAGTATCCAAGCAAGCGCACGATTTATTGATTGCAGCGGCAATCGGAGTCACCGCCGTGGCTCCATGTACGGCATCCGCCGGTGTGATCGGATTCCTGGGAAATTTCGATGTCATCAACGACACCGGATCGACGGCGCACGGGTTCGAAATCGAACTGGAGGGCGTCCACAAAGTCGAAATCAGCGACACATTCGGCGGCCCTGGGCGCGGGTTTCCGACCGGGCGCGGCTTCGACGCCTCCACGGCAGTGCAGCGCTATGGTGCGCCGACGATCACCGAGTACAACAACGGCGGAACCTTCGGCACGAAGGTGACCTATATGGGCGTTTGGGACGGCGCGAACTGGGACTTCGGCACGCCAAGCGGCACGTTCATCACTCCGGGTGACAACTGCTGGACGGGCGGCGGCGTCGGATACGGCCCGTCAACGCCGTGCGATCATTTTGGCGTGGGAACAATCGTGACCCCGACCAAGACCACCTACAGCTGGCTGCTCGAAACGGCGACCCCCGGGGCGCTGACCAACGGTACGGTGACATTGCCGGCGCCGACCTGGTCGGTAAGCCCGTCGCCCGTCGCCGGAAACCCGCCTGTCGTCGCGGCGCAGATCCAGGCGCCGGCGCCGGAGAACAACGTCGAGTTCGGCGATGCGCTCTGGGTCAAGGTATTCACCACCGAGATCGATCGGGAGGTCGAACTCGAGGAACTGATTGGTGGCCAGCCCGTCATCGACGAAGCGGAGAACCACACCGAGGTCGAATGGGCGCTACTGCAGATTGACTTCATGAACCCGGGGGCTGGAATCCTGGACAATGGCGGCAACGAAGTCGGTGAAAATGCCGAGGCGGTCGTGCGCCGCTACGAGTTCTACGCTTATGCGGGCGAGTACGATTCGGAAACCAACGAAGCCAAGTTCATCAAGGACCCGGTGCTCGGCTACGGAGATTCGAACCCGGCGCCGAGCGACATCGGGCATTACCTCGGCGCCCAGAACGGTGCATTGAACCTGAACATGCAATTCGCGCCGGTCCCCCTGCCTGCGGCCGCGTGGATGTTCGCACCGGTACTTGGTGGCCTGTTCGCGGCGCGTCGTCGTCGCGCCTGAGCCAAAGGTATCGGCAATTGCCGCCCCTCCCCGCATTGGGCGGGGAGGGGCTCCCTGGGCTTGCAGTCGCGATCAGCGTCATTGCGCGCGGGACTGAATTTCGTCACGCACCAGGCGCGGTGCGCGGTTCGTCCAACTCATCCCCCGTGCGCTTCGATGTACTGACGCACGCTACCCAGTCGGTTCCTTCAAACGTCCTTCGGCTGGGCGTCGCCTCGCGCGGCAACCGCCGACTCGAGCATCGACGCGACGAGCAGGCTCGCGATACAAAACGACAGGAACATGTAGAAGCCGGTCCTCAGCGCGGTTCCGTTGGTGGTCAGGATCTCGAGTTGCCCGGGCGCCGCTGCGCCGATCCGAGACAACTGGCTGGAAATAATCCCATTGAAGCCGATGTACGCCATGAACATGGCGATGACCATGACGTCCGCCATCGACCATTTTCCGGATCGATAGGCAAAAAACCGCACGATCGGATGGCCGCGCAATGCCGCCGCGCCGAAGAGGCACGCATACGATGCCAACAGCTTGGCAAGCGGGAATACCACGCTGAACGCCACGAGCAACACGCCCACGAGAATCATGTCGGCCTCGTGCGTGTCGATCAGTACTTCGACGACGTCCAGGACACTCTTGCTTTGGAAGTAGAGCACCTGTTCCGTGAACTGGATCGGCTCGCCCAACAGCATAAATCGCAGATCCGAGATTTTCGCTTCGATGTCGATCATCGGCGCCAGCACGCCGCACGCGAGAAGAACCGCCGTCGATCCCAACAACAGCGCGAGGCGCAGGCGCCGCGGCGAGTGTAGTGGACGCCTGGCGGCGAGGAAGATTGCGAGGTAAAGGCACAGGGTCGCGGCGAACAGCAGGCGGCTTCTGTATTCAGCGCGGTCCATGCGGTTCGCGATCTCGCCGTGGCACCGGTCGGTATCGGCGCAATCGTAGAGACGGCGTATGTCATGAATGCGGCGCATATCTACGCCCCCGAAGGTGGACATCGCTGCCCGGTTCAGTTGGCTGTCGAAGAATCTGTACAGGTCGGCCTTCGCAGCCGGAGTCTCGAGTTCGTCCAAGATCCGTTCGGCATATTCCGGGATAGCCGCTTTGACGTCGTCCATGTCGATGAGAGTGTCCTGGATCGACTGCTTGATTTCCCCCTTCGCCTTTTGCAACCAGGTGCCGCTCGCATTGACCTTCCTGAGGTGGCGGTCGACTTCGTCAATCAGTACGCCGAGAATTCGTTCGACCGTCTTCTTGAACCGCAAGCGGTCGTCGGAGGTCATGTGAAGCGTGCGAAGCTTGTGATCCGCGATGGCCGAAATCTGGCGTACCCACACGTCGGCGTTCAACAGCCCGTACTTCACGCTGCCGAGCTCGGCGGCATCGATGCGAAGCCGCTGCTCCACGCGCAGCGTGGTCAACAATCCGCTTCCCGCAAGACAGAGCGCGACGAACAGCACGGCGCACGCGGCGTCCGCGCAAGCTGCGCGCCACGCATCAGGCCTGTCGATCCCGGACGGTGCGGGTTCCTTCGGGCTGGTGTCCATTCAAGTGGTTTCCGGTCACCCGATTGCTGGATGCGCCACGCGGACATACCTGTTCGCGAGCAGTGTAGGGTCGTGCAGAGCCGTGTGCGTTGCAGCGTTCTGATGTTTTGTGGAGTTCGTCAATACAATTGAAGGCTCTGGCGCAGTACATGTACCGCGAGAGTTGAAGGCGTTGGCCGCGGAACCAGCGGCCGTCGCGGACGGCCGCTGGCGTGGTGGCACGGTCATCCTCTGTCTGCGGTGATTCAAGTGTAATTCTGGGGGGGGCACGGCTTTGGCCGGCACGCGGGGTCTTCGATCCCGTCCGCGCCGCCCGCCGGTCCCCCGGCGTCCGCGTGGCTGGTGCAAGCCGGCACGGAGTGTCCAATGCGGTCTTGAAACGCGGCGGTGCTGCTCATACGATTCGGCCCATCGGTGTGCGCGGCCGGTGCGGCCGACGCGTGCGAACGTCCTCGAGAGGGCTCGATATATGCCGAACAAGCGCACGACCAACGAGCTCGACGAGGACGAAGACGACGAACTGCAATCGTCCAAGCGGCAGCGCGTCCGGCGCGCACCGTTGCTGTCGGCCATCAACGCCCTGCCGGAGTACTGGGACGATCCGAACTACAAGGGCAAGAGCGAGCAGAAGGCGGGGTCGGACAGCGTTTCCGTCACGCTTGGCCCGAACGCCTGCAATGCGCGCTCGAACGACGCCGACCCCGACCTGCCCGAGGGCATCGAACTCGCGCGGAAGACCTACCCCGAGTGCAATTTCAAGGCCGGCCACATGCGCAACTGCGATCTGGGCGGGAACGGCAAGAACTGGAAGAACCTGACGATACTGACCTCCAGCGCCAATACGGCGATGACCAAGTACGACAACGCCCTCAAGCGCGCCGCGGAGCAGTTGAAGAAGGTCTACGAGTCGATCTACAAGGATTTCCCGGAAGTCACGGAACGGGATCTGAAGGACATCGAGTTCGGCATCGACCTGGAGATCCGGACCGAAGGCACATGGGGCAAGTCCGCGCCGGACAGCTACATCTGCAACAAGGTGAAGTATTCCGCCAGGATCCATGGCGATGTGCCGGACGAGTACCAGTCCAGGGACGTTCTCAGCGCGATGAAGGCGGTGAAGGACGAAATCGGCAAGTGCAACGGCAAGTCCGTCGACAACAAGTAACGGCCTGTCCACGCGCGCCGTCACCCTGATCGCATGGATGCCACCGTCTCCCACGCCCCATTCTCCAGCGAAGCGCTGCGCCGCGCCTGCCGCCAGCTTCCGCCGCCCGGGCGCCGCTCGCTGGTGGTGGAACTGGACGACCCCCGGCATGCGGCACTGCTCGTGCCGTTCACGGAGACGGACGAAGGCCTGGGCGTGGTCGTCACGCGGCGCACCTCCACGATGCGCCGGCATGGCGATGACTGGGTGTTCCCGGGCGGAAGCGTGGACCCCGGCGATGCCTCCGCGGCGGCCGGTGCGCTACGCGAGGCGAGCGAGGAACTCGGCGTACCCGCCGATCGGTTCGAGCTGCTCGGCCAGCTCGATACGCACGGGCCGATCGTCACCGGCTACGTCATCGACGTCTTCGTCGCGCTCGTCGTTCCGCGAACGCGGTGGCGGCCGGATCCGCGCGAGGTCGCCGAGGTGGCGACCGTGCCGCTGCGGCGGCTCGTCGCGCCGGGCAATGCCTTCCGCGCGCCGATGGATCCGGTACACGCTCCGGATCCGGCCAGGCACCGGCTGCGCTTCAAGTTCGACGGCACGCGCGAGCTGCTGCATTTCGCGATCCGCCCCGGCGAGCACCTCTGGGGCATGCAGGCCGACATCCTCGCCGAGCTGCTGCTGCACCTGGACGCGGGCACCGGCCTCATCGCCCTGCCGGACTGAAATGGCGCCCGGTGCCCGCGCCATGCGCGCGGCGCGCCGTGCTAATCTCCGCCTGACCGATCCCATCGAATCCAATCGTCCGGAGGCATCATGGCAAAGCGGAACTGGCTCATCACAGGCGTTTCTTCCGGCATCGGGCTGGCGCTGGCAAAGGCCGTGCTCGCGCGCGGAGACCGCGTCGCCGGCACCGTCCGCAGCGACCAGGACGCGCAGGCCTTCCGCGCGCTGTCCGCGGACGATGCGCGGCCGGTGCGCGTGGATCTCGCCGAGCCCGCCACGGTCCCGGCCGCGGTCGCCGGGCTCGTGCAGGAAATTGGCCCGATCGACGTGCTGGTGAACAACGCCGGCTACAGTCTCTACGGCGCGCTGGAGGAACTCAGCCCCGCCGCGATCGCGCACCAGATCAACACCAACCTGCACGGCCCGATCGCGCTCATGCAGGCGTTGCTGCCGTCGATGCGCGAGCGTCGCGATGGCCGCATCATCAACATCTCCTCGATTGCCGGCGTCATCGGCTTTCCCGGCCAGCCGGCGTACTGCGCCTCCAAGTTCGCGTTGAACGGGTTGTCCGAGGCGCTGGCCGGGGAAGTCGCGCAGTTCGGGATCCGTGTCACCCTGGTCGAGCCGGGCGGCTTCCGCACCGAGTGGACCGGGCGGTCGATGAAACGCCCGGAAAACATGCTTTCGTGCTACGACGACGTCACAGGCCGCAGCCGGCAGAACTTCGAGAAGCTGCACGGGCACCAGCAGGGCGATCCGGAGCGCGCCGCGAAGGTAATCATCGACCTGGCCGACCATCCCGAGCCGCCGGTTCACCTGCTGCTCGGCAAGGATGCGCTGAAGTACGTGCGCGGCTACCTCGCGGGCAGGTTGAAGTCCATCGACGCGCTGGAGTCGATTTCGGCATCCACGGACTACGCCTGATCTTCAGGTATCTACGGCCGGCGCTGGAGCGAATTCGCCGTGATCGAAATCACCCGCTTCCTGAACGTGTCCATGATCGTCCGCGACATGGACGAGGCGCTGCGCGACTACGAGGCCCTGTTCGGCTTCAGGAGCGCATATCGTGTCGACGTGCCCGAGATGGCGTGCGACTCGGCGATCCTGCCGGCCGGCGCCGGCTACGCCCTGGAACTGGTCGCGGTGCTCGATACCCGGAAAGTCGAGGCGCGAGCCGGTGCGGGCATGACCTACTCGCCGCAGGAGGCGGAGCGGATCGTCCGCGACTTCCTCGCGCGCCGCGGCGAGGGCGTGTACCGGCTGGCCTTCGAGGTCGCGGATTTCGACGCGGCGCGCCAGCACCTGTGCGACCGGGGCGTCCGTCACGCCTACTACGACCTCGATCTGCCGACCGGCCGCAACCAGGTGATCATCGTTCACCCCAAGGCCACCAGCGGCATCATGTTCGAACTGCTGCCGCCCGGCGTCTACGACCGCAGCACGCTGCGCGATGCCTGGCCCGCGGGCGCGACGGGTGTGTCCCGGCGGTTCATGAACGTCGCCTGCGTGGTGCGGGATCTCGCCGGGACCCGGCGGGCGTTCGAGGATCTGCTCGGCCTGGCGCCGCACCACACGCACACCGTCCCGGCGCTGGGTGTCACGCTATCGATGTTCGAACTCGGCGGCGACGAAGTGCTGGAGATCATGGAGCCGATGGCAACCGCCCTGCGCGGCACGCCCGGCTTCAACGCGCAGGGGGCGCGCGATCTGGAAGGCTTCCTGGAAAAGCGCGGCGAAGGGATCTACAAGCTGGCGTTGGAAGTGCACGATTTCGACGCCGCCCTGGCGCGCCTGGACGCCGCGCACGCCCGCTACGTTCACTACGAACTGCCGCTCGACACCGGTCCGCTGCGGATGGCGGTGGTGCATCCGCGCTCGGCCCACGGCGTGATGTTCGAACTGTGCGAGCCGGGCAACCCCGCCATCGCCACGAAGCGGCCGGCCGGCGCGTGATCGGCCGGCACACGCCGGCTGTCCGGTCCTGACCTGCATGCAGCGCGGGCAGCGTATCGTCGCGGTGGTCACCGGCGCCGCCCGCGGCGGCGGCCGCGGCATCGCGCTCGCCCTGGCGCCGGTCGTGACCGACATGCTGCTCGTGGCGCGCAGCACGCTCGATCATCCGAACCGCCTGCTGCCAGGCAGCCTGGAGCAGGTGCAGCGCGCGGTCGCGGATGCAGGCGTGAATGCCCACTGGCTGCGGGCCGATCTGTCGCGCCCGGACCAGGTCCGGACGATCGTCGATACCGTTGCCGAGCGCTTCGGCCGCTGCGACATCCTGGTCAACAACGCCGCCTACAATCCGATCGGCGCCTTCGCGGATCTCGGCATGGGGCGCTGGCAGGCGGCCATGGCGGTCAATGTCGATGCCGCAGCGGCGCTCAGCCATGCGTTCCTGCCGGGCATGATCACCCGGCGCCGGGGGCGCATCGTGAACATCGGCTCGCTCGCCGCCGTCGCCGAGGTCGGCGTCAGCCAGCTTCCATATGCGGTCTCCAAGGCCGCCCTGGAGCGCCTGACGACTGCGCTGGCGGCGGAACTCGCCGATACGGGCGTCGCCGTGAATTGCATCCGCGTCGACGAAGCGTTGCGCTCCGAGGCCCTGGTGGCGATGATCGGGGACGCGGCGTCGTCAGCCGGTTTCTACTCGCCCGAGGCGTTCGGCGCGGCCGTGCGCTGGCTGGTGCAGCAACCGGACGACTTCACCGGCCGGCTGCTCACGTTCGCCGACCTGCGCCGCCTCGGAGGGATCGGCGAGCCGTCGCGTCTGCCGGCGGATGCCGCGCCGGCGCTCTGAATCGCAGCACCGCGTCGCTGATTCCGCGGATGTCGCCCGATCGGCGGGGACCTGGCCCGGCGCCATAGTGCCTGTGGTTCACCCGGCGCCGCCCACCTCGGGCAGCGTCTGCCGCAAGGCATCGCCCCAGATTGCCGCCATGCCGTCCAGGTTTGCCGGACGGCGGTTGAGTTCGACGACGAGGCCGCCCGGCAGGCGCAGGTAGATGGCCCCGGCCACGGGCAACAGGGCACGCGGTCCGCCGCGCTCGACCAGTGCCTCGGGGTTCGCCGCCGTGCCCAGCGTGATATGGACGATGGCCGCACCATCTTCCAGCATCGCGCCGGCGGCCGCGCCCGGATCGTCGCACCAGTACGCGGCATGGCTCGGCCCGGGGCGCTGCGCGAGCAGGCGTGCCTGCGGCCCGGTCGAGGTGATCGGGCGGATCAGCTCGATCGTCTCGCCGCCGGCGTCGCGCAGGAATGCGACCTCGACCGTCTCGTCCACGAACGTGGCCGCGTGGTTGTCCCACTTGCGTGTCGACAGGCGCGCGACCTCGCTGGCGTTGCAGGGGCCGAAGCGGCGGTAGTCGGCCACCGCCGTGGCGATGTCCGCGACGACCGAACCGATGTGCCAGCGTTGGAAGTGCATGCGCTCATCGCGGCCTGTAGCCGCGCCTCCTTGCGAATTCGAACGGTGCGACCCTTACGGCATTGCGAGCCCGAACCGGGCCTGGCGCCGCCGGAGGCAAGCCATGAACCGTCCCTTCGTCGTCGCGACCGCAGCGAAGCGATCCATGCGGCGCCGGATTCGTCCAGGCCGCCTGGATTGCCGCGGCCGTTGCGCGGCCTCGCAATGACGGGGTACGCAGCGACCCGAACGGACTGGATGTCGCTGGCAGCGCGTGGATTGCTTCGCTGCGCTCGCAATGACGTTGGCGGGACGTCGGGTACGGTTGCGCCGGTGTCAGGCGCCGATCATGCCGCGCATGTACTGGTCGAAGGTGCCGGCGCAGCCGAGCTTGTCGTCGCCGCCGAGATTGATGAAGCGGCTGATGCCGTCGAGCACCACCGGCCCCGGGCGGCCGCACGGACAGACCGGATCGAAGTTCATCGAGATTTTGTCGCCGGTGATGATGCCGCCCCAGCGCCCTGAGAACGACATGTCCAGGAACGCGGCGCGGCCCTCGGCGATACCGGACGGCGGATTCACGAGCACCTCTCCGGCTTCGTCAAGCAGCAGCACGATGAGCCAGGGCGGGCGGTGGTAGCGGCCGTGCTCGCAGGCCATGGTCGCGGTGGCCAGCTCGCTCATGCCGTAGCTGCGGGTGCAACCGACCGGGCCGAAGAACTTGAAGATCTGCTCCAGGAAGTCCTCGGGGATGTCATTGGACTTGCGTCCGCCGCCGGAGGCCATCTGCGTCTTCTGGCTGAACGTCCCGTCGGGGATGCCGCGCGCGCGGCCGATTTCCACGATCTTGTAGATCTGCGCCCACATGCCGCCGATGAACATCGGCTCGGCGCGGTGTTCGAGCACGTCGTCGATGAGATCGTTCATCGCCAGGTCCATCGCAGCGGCGCGCGCCGTGGCCTCGGCCTCGAACGCGGCGATGTCCTCGGGCGTGGCGGTGCCGTCGGCCATCGCCCGGCGCAGCGCGCCGGCCCGCATGATGCCGCTGGGCAGCAGGGGATCGTCTGACAGGAAGCGGATCGCATCGGGCCGCGCGAACAGGCGGGTGTAGATGTTCTGGTGCAGCGTGCCCTTCTGCGGGCCCTTGCTCGGGCCGATGCAGTAGAAGCGCCGGCTGTTGTCGGGTTCGATCGGGGTCGGCCAGCCCGTGACCTTGCGGCAGGCCCGATCCAGGAACGCCATGTCCGCGGGCGAGTGGTTCAGGAACGAGCACTTGCCCGAGGTGCCGCTGGTGACGATCAGCGTGTTGCCGGCGGCCTGCAGGCGTTCCACCCAGTCGTCGATGTTGCCGATGCCGGCGTGGTCGATGTCGCCCAGCGGCCGCGCCGAAAGCGTCTGCAGCCACTGCGTCATGCGCGGCCACTGGCCCTTGGTGACGAAGCTCATCGGGTAGGACTTGTAGGTCGTGTGCGAGAACAGCAGCGGCACGATGTCCTCGAACCGGCGCACGCCGGTGACGCCGGTATCCTCGGCGCGCCGCCTGAGCATCGCCACCTGCGGCATGCGGTCCTGGAAGTAATCGTTCGCGGCCTCAATCTGCAGTGCCTCGCACTCGGCCTTGGGGATCCCCCACCACTGCCCGTCGATGAGGTCGATCAGTTTCTCGTAGCTCGTGCTCATGCGTGCTCCATTGGAATCGATGTGGCGCGTGGCCTGCCGGCCGCCGGACCTGCGAATAGGTGCGGGCGTCAGCCGGTGCCGACGACCTCGCCCGCCTCGGCGGAATCGTCCTCGTCGTTCACCCAGCGCATCATGCGGTGCAGCGGCAGGAAGCCGTCGTGGGCGATTCCGGCGGTGGAGTTCAGGGCGATGCCCAGCGACACCACCCGCTGCACGCCGGCCGACATCAGCAGGTCGCGCACCTCGACCTTGCGCGCGGGCGGATACACGCCCACGGTCTGGGTCGCGACGTTCGCGTAGCGGACCGCCTCGCGCAGCGATGCCACCGGCACCACGTTGACGATCTTGCCGTCCGGGTGGAATTCCACCGGCTCGTCGGATCGGATCACCACCCCGCGGCCGTCGAACTTGCCCCACACGCGGAATCCCTCGTCGAGTTCGGCCAGCGACTGGATTTCCTCGCGCAGTTCCATCGGGATCTTCGGGCCCACCTCGGAACAGGTGTGGCGCTCCTTGCCCAGCTCGCGCTGGAGCTGTGCGCAGTAATGATCGATCTGTTCGATGTCGCCCTCGATGAACTGGATGCGGCTGGAGACGCAGGCGAGCTGGTTGTAGGGCGTGGCGTCGATTGCGCCGAGCTCGGCGACCTTCTGCAGCGTGGCCTCGGAATCGAAGGCCTCGCGGCCGATGAAGGAGATCGAGGTCTTCGGATCGAATGCCACCAGCTCGAAGCCCGGGCCGATGTAGTTCTTTGCGCTGCGCAGGGCGCTCTCGCCGCCCCAGGCGACGAGCTTGTCGAAGAACTGAGGGCGGAACAGCATGGATTCCACCGCCGCGTCGCCGCCGCGCCAGTACACGGCCGAGAACGAGCGCACCACCGGATGCCCCGGCGCCACGGCCGCCATCGTGCGCAGCACCGCGGTGGCGGTGAACAGGTCGTTCGACGGCAGCTTGAGCAGGTGGACGCCCTTGGTGAGCGCGCCGCGGGCGATCGAGCTCGCGGCCACGCCGGGCACATTGCCGGCCAGGATGTGCACGCAGCGCGGCGGGAAGGCCCGCATGCGTGCCGTGCGCCCGGAGGCGAGCCGGACCTCGCGCCAGCCGTCCAGCACGTCGGTGCCGCCCAGTTCCTGCCGGATCTGGATCTCCAGGGTCTCGCGCTGGAATATCCGCCAGAGATCGGCGTACGAACGTTCCAGCACGCCGCGATCCAGCGGGCTGGAGCGCAGCATCTGCTCGAAGGCTTCGGCGAGCAGCCCGTCCGGATCGCGCTTCAGGCGCAGGCCGGTGGCGACCAGAAGGTCGATGATCTCCGCGCTCGGCACGTCGAACGCCGGGCCGGGCTGCAGGCGCGACCAGGTCAGAGCGTTCAGATCCAGCCGGGGTGTCGTGAACCGTTGGTTGGGTGGGCCGAAGGCGGCGTCGGCGCCGCGGACGAGTTCGCCCTTGATCACGTGGAAGACGGGGACGGCGGAAGCGGCGTCGGCGGGGAGGGTGGGGGCGGGACTGCTCATGTGCGGATCTCCCGGGGCGGAAAGCGATACGTATACTATTTTCGCCCCGCTGATGCCAGCCCGGCGAGCGCGAGCAATCAGGTGCCGTGTTGCGGCGCCAGCGCCCGCAGCGTCTCGCGCAGGCCGACGCCTATCGGCAGGATCTGGTAGCAGATTGTCGTCACCCCCGCGCGCGCATAGCGCGCAAGCTTTTCACGGCATTGTTCCGCGGAGCCGTGCACCACCAGTTCGTCCACCAGCGCGTCCGGGATCGCCGCGAGCGCGGCCTTGCGATCGCCCGCGGCCCAGGCCGCCCACATCGGCGCGAGCACGTCCGCGCGCCCGAGCCAGCGGTGGTAGGCCGCGTACACCGGCGTGTTGAGATACGCGGCAATGGATGGCCTGGCCGCGGCGCGAACCGCGTCGGCGTCCGGGTTCGGGCACACCTTCACCCGATCGATCACCTCGATGGCGCGGCCGGATTCGCGCACGATAGCCATCACCTGGTCCAGGTCGGCGGCCGAGAGCCAGTTCAGGATGATGCCATCGGCCTCCTGCGCGGCGAGCGAAATCATCCGCGGCCGCAGCGCGGCGAGGAAGATCGGTGGCGGGGATGGCAGCGAAATGCCAAGCCGGAAGCCGCGGATGTCGAAGCTGTCGAAGCGCTCCGTGATCTTCTCCCCGCGCAGCGCGCGGCGCAGGAAGTGCAGCACGTCGCGTGTGCGGGTGTAGGGCTTGGCGAAGGCGATGCCGTTCCAGCCCTCGACGATCGCGTGCGAGGAGGAGCCGATGCCGAGGATGAAGCGGCCGGGCGCGAGTTCCGCCAACGTCGCGGCAGTCTGCGCCAGCAAGGCCGGGCCGCGGGTGAAGGTGTTGGCGATCGAGGTGCCAAGCCGCATCTTCGGCACCCACTGCGCGGCCAGCGCGAGCGGGGTGAAGCCGTCGTGGGCGTCGGACTCCATCGACCACAGTTCCGAGTAGCCGAGATCCTGTGCCTCTTCCAGCAGCGCGCGCGCGTCCCCGGGCGCGATGCCGGGCAGCGGCACGCTCAAGCCGATCCGTACGTTTCCATGCATGGTCCGGAAAGTATACTGTTGCGCCCATGAGCACCGACATCCGATATCCCGAGTTGAAGTTCTACATCGATGGCCAGTGGACCGCCGGCAGCGGCAGCGCGACGCGCGAGGTCATCGACCCCGCCGATGAATCCGTCATCGGCCTGTTGCCCATGGCCACCGCGGCGGACCTGGATCTCGCCCTGGCGGCCGCGGCGAAGGGCTTCTCCCAATGGCGCCGGTACGCGCCGGGAAGGCGCGCGGAAATCCTCCTGGAGGCCGCGCACCTGCTGCGCGCACGCAGTGCGCAGATCGCGCCGCTGACCACCCTGGAGCAGGGCCTGCCGCTGGCCGAGAGCGCGGGCTACATCCAGCGCGGCGCGGACTTCCTGGAGTGGGACGCCAACGAGGGCCGGCGCGCCTACGGCCGCGTGATCCCCTCCGAGCCCGGGTTGCGCAACCTGGTGGTGCGCGAGCCGATCGGCGTGGTCGCGGCGTTCTCGCCCTGGAATGCGCCGATCGTCACGCCCTGCCGCAAGCTCGGCAGCGCGCTCGCCGCCGGCTGTGCGATTGTGCTCAAGGCCGCCGAGGAGGCTCCCGCCACCACCATGGCGCTGGTGCAGGCTTTCCACGACGCGGGTGTGCCGCCGGGCGTGATAAACCTCGTCTACGGCGATCCGGCCACGATATCCGCCCACCTCATCGCCGCGCCGATCGTACGGCTGGTGACGTTCACCGGCTCGGTGCCGGTGGGCAAGCACCTGGCGAGGCTGGCGGCGGGCGAGATGAAGCCCAGCATCATGGAACTGGGCGGGCACGCGCCGGTGATCGTCTGCGAGGATGCGGACGTGGAGGTGGCCGCGCAGCGCACGGGCGGCGTGAAGTTCCGCAACGCCGGGCAGGCCTGCATCGCGCCGTCGCGGTTCTTCGTGCACGATGCCGTCTACGATCGGTTCGTGTCCGCGTTCGCGGCGGTCGCGGCAAAGATCAAGGTCGGCAGCGGCATGGACCCCGCCGTGACGATGGGGCCGGTGTCGAGCGCGCGGCGGCTGGCGGCGATGCAGTCCCTGGTCGACGACGCCCTGGCCTGCGGCGCGGTGCGCGTGCACGGCGGCCGGCGCATCGGCGAGCGCGGCTGGTTCTTCGAACCGACCGTGCTCGGCGAGGTGCCTGACACGGCGCGCGTGATGCGCGAGGAGCCGTTCGGCCCGGTCGCGGCGCTTACGCGGTTCACCGACCTGGAGGATGCCGTCGGTCGCGCGAATGCGCTGCCGTACGGCCTGGCCGGCTACGTATTCACGCGCTCCGCCGCGACCGCTTCGAAGCTCGCCGAGCGGCTCGAATGCGGCGCGATCGGCATCAACCACCTGGTCATCTCCACCACCGGGATTCCGTTCGGCGGCGTCAAGGACAGCGGCCACGGCCGCGAGGGCGGTTCCGAGGGCATCGCCGGCTACATGATCGAGAAGACCATCACCCACCTGTACGACTGAGCCCGCCGCGCGGGCCCGATTGCCGGAGGCAGACGATGACGGATACCCGGACCTGGTTCATCACCGGATGCGACAAGGGCATGGGGCACGCCTTTGCCGAGCGCATCCTGGAGCGCGGCGACCGTGTGGTGGCGACGGCGCGCGACCCGGCGAACGTCGCCGACCTGGTGACGAAGTATCACAACCGCGCGCACGGCTACCAGCTCGACGTGACCAACGCCGGGCAGATCCGCTCGGTGGTCGCGGCCGCCGAGCAGGCCACCGGCGGCATCGACGTGCTGGTGAACAACGCCGGATATGCCGTCATCGGCGCCGCCGAGGAGACGTCCCCCGGCGAGTACCGGCCGATGTTCGAGGTGAACTTCTTCGGCCTGGTGGAAGTCACGCGGGCGCTGCTGCCGGGCATGCGCGCGCGCGGCCGCGGGCACATCTTCTGCACCTCGTCGATCGGCGGCTTTGCGGCCTCGCCTGGGTTCGGTTTCTACGCCGCGTCCAAGTTCGCGGTCGAGGGCTTCGCCGAGTCGCTCTCGCTGGACGTCGCTGCACTCGGCATCAAGGTGACGATCCTCGAGCCCGGCTCGACCCGCACCGACTTCGCCGGCGGCTCGCTGGTGCGCGCCGCGACGCGGATCCCGGACTACGAGCGTACCGCGGTCGTATCGACGCTGGACCGCATGGCCGCCCGCCACGGCGCGCAGCCGAACGATCCGCGCCGCATCGCCGACGTACTCATGACGCTCGCGCGCGATCCGGCGCCGCCGCTGCGCATCCCGCTCGGGCAGGATGGCGTGGATCGGTTCGCGGCCAAGCTGGACGCGCTGCGCAAGGATTTCGAGCGCTGGCACGACCTGTCGCTTTCGGTGGCCTTCGATAGCGGGCAAGACAAGTAGTGCGCCGCGACGTCTACCGCCGCGCGGATCTACTGCGGCTCATCGAGCCGCGCAGCGTCGCGGTGTTCGGCGTGTCGCCGAACCCGGGTGCGCTCGGCACCTGGGCCTACGAGAACCTCGGCGGCTTTTCCGGCCGGGTCTACCCGGTCAACGCGCGCTACGGCGAGATTGGCGGCAAGCGCTGCTATCACACCCTGGGTGACATCCCCGAGCCGGTCGACTGCGCCGTGGTCTCGGTGCCGGTAGACGCGGTCGAGGCGGTGATCGAGCAATGCGCCGCGCACGGCGTGGGCGGGGCGGTGATTTTCGCCGCCGGGTTTGCCGAGACCGGCCGCGCCGACCGGGTCGCGCTGCAGGAGCGGATCGTCGCCATCGCCCGTGCCGGCAACCTGCGCCTGGTCGGGCCGAACTGCATTGGCATCATCAACTTCACCAACGGCTTGGGCGCGATGTTCAACCGCGCGGTGAAGCTGCTCCCGGCGCGTGCGCCGGCGGTGGCGGTGGTGAGCCAGTCAGGCGCCATGGGCGCGGCGCTGGCGCAGGCCAACCAGCAGGGCATGTCGGTCAGCCACATGCTGGCGGCCGGCAATTCCTGCGACGTGGACGTCGCCGATTTCGTCGGTTACCTCGCCGAGGATCCGAACTGCGCCTCGATCGCCTGCCTGTTCGAGGGGCTGGCGGATCCGCGCCGCTTCGGCCAGGCCGCGGAAATCGCGCGCGCGGCGGACAAGCCGCTGGTGGTGTGCAAGATCGCGCGCAGCGAGAGCGGCGGCCGCGCGGCGATGTCGCACACCGCTTCCCTGGCCGGGTCGGACGCCGGCTATGGCGCGCTGTTCCGGCGCAGCGGCGCGGTTGCGGTGGACCACTATGAAGCGCTGCTGGAGACCGCGGCGTTCTTCGCCAAGGCGGGTGCTCCCCGGGCCGAGGGCGTCGCCGTCACCGCGACCTCGGGCGGATTCTGCATCATGGCCGCCGACGAGGCGGACGCGCACGGGGTTGCGCTGCCGCCGCCCGAGCCCGCGGTCCGCGCCCTGCTCGCGGCGGCGATCCCCGAGTTCGCCACCCCGGACAATCCCTGCGACATGACCGGCGTCGGCCGTGCGAATCCGGAAGTCATCACGCATTGCGCGGCGGCGTTCCTGGACCATCCGGCCTACGGCGCGCTGGTCACCGCGCATCCGCTCGCCGCGGAGTACTCGGTCGGACGCATCCCGATGCTCGACACGCTCGCGGCGCGTACCGGCAAGCCGATCTGCGTGGTGTGGGCGCCTGGCTGGCTGAGCGGGCCAGGCGCGGTGGAATTCGAGCAGGCGCCGCACCTGGCGCTGTTCCGATCGATGGCGCGCTGCTTCGCGGCGCTGCGGGCGTGGCGGGATCGGGGGCAGATGCCGCGCGTCTCGGCGTCGCCCGCACGCGTCGCGGCGGCATCGGCGCGCGAGGTCGCCCGGGGGTTGATCGCGGCTGCACCCGCGAACGTGCTCACCGAGCGCGAGGCCAAGGCGGCGCTGGCGGCCTACGGCGTCCCGGTTGCGGACGAGCGGCTCGCCGCGAGCGCGGACGATGCAGTCGCGGCCGCCCAGGCGATCGGCTATCCGGTGGTGCTCAAGGTCGAATCGCCCGACCTGCCGCACAAGACCGAGGCCGGCGTCATCCGCCTGGATCTCGCGGATGCGGCCGCGGTGCGCGCGGCGCATGCGGAAGTGCTCGCGAATGCCGCCCGGCATGCCCCCGACGCGCGCATCAACGGCGTGCTGGTGCAGGCGATGGCGCCGGCGGGCGTGGAGATCATGGTCGGGGCGCGGATCGATCCGTTGTTCGGGCCGCTGGTCGTCGCCGGGCTGGGCGGCGTGCAGGTGGAGATCCACCGCGACACCGCCACCGAACTCGCGCCCGTCTCGCCGGGCCAGGCGCGAGCGATGCTGGAGCGGTTGCGCGGCTTCAGGCTGCTCACCGGCTTTCGCGGTTCCGCGCCGGTCGACCTCGACCGGCTCGCGGAGATCGTCGCGCGCTGTTCCGAGTTTGCCGCCGACCAGGCCGATTTCATCGACGAACTCGACGTGAACCCGCTCATCTGCGCGGCCGATCGCATCCTCGCCGTCGACGCCCTCGTCGTGCGCCGCGACGCAGTCACGGAGCCATCCCCGGCCTGACCCCCAGCGCGGGCCATCCATGGAGCACCCCCGTCATTGCGAGGCCGCGCAGCGGCCGCGGCAATCCATGCTTCGCCAACGATGCCGAGGCGACGTGGATTGCTTCGCTGCGCTCGCAAAGACGGGGGGTGGTTCATGGCCTCAATCGGTGGGCTCCATCCAGCCGCGGAAGCCGTCGATGTAGTTTTCGATCTCGGCCTGCGCCCGCGCGGCGTCACGCGCGAGCAGCGCCTCGGCGATCGCGCGGTGCCGCTGGCGGATGCGGCGCACGACCTTGGCGCGATCCTGGCGCCGGCGCCGGGTGAAGAGCGAGTGCGCGTGGGTGAGATCCAGGATCACGTTCAGGAACAACGACAGCGCGGGGTCTCCGGTCAACTCGCCCAGCACCCGGTGCAGGCGCTGGATGTCGATGCGCGAGGCATCCGCATCCAGCGCGCCGTCGGCCGCGATCGCTTCGCGCAGCAATGCCTCGCCCGCGGGCGTGAGCCGCTCGCAGGCCAGCCGCACCGCCGCCAGTTCCAGCACACGCCGGACTTCGAGGATGTCCGATGGGCGGATGCGCCGGTACTCCAGGTACACGCTCGCGGCGCGCACCGTCGCAGCCAGATCGGGCTCGGCGACCACCAGCCCACCGGACGCACCGCGCTGCATGCGCGCCACCGCGTGGTGTTCGAGCAGGCGCACGGCCTGGCGGAACACCGTCCGGCTCACCTTGAAGCGCTTCATCAACGCCGCTTCCGAACCCAGGCTCGCGCCCACCGGCCAGCCGCGGCGCGCGATCCCGAGCATGATCTCCTCGGCAATGCGTTCGGCGCGGCGGGTGCCGCGTTCCGCGGCCGTGCCGGAGGCAACTTCGGTACGCCGCGCGGCGTGCCCGCGGCCCATGCCGCCGGGGTTCGTCACCCCGCGCGCCTGCGCGCGTTGCGCCGCCAGCGCCCGGAATTCGGCGACGTCCTGCGCGGGCAGTTCGACCGTGACCGTGACGACGCCCGCGGCTTTCCTGCGCGCGCGGTGTGCGCGCATGCGTTCTGCGCCGGTTTTCGGCACGGCTCTGCTCCCTGGCAGGATTGCGATCGGCGCCGCGCACGGATGCATCGGCGGCACCTGCTATTCTAGAGCCGCGCACCATATCGGAGGGTTGGAATGAAGGCAGTCGTCTGCAGGCAGTGGGGGTCGCCCGATCTGCTGAAGCCCGAGGAGTTTCCGGCGCCCGTTGCGGGCCCGGGCCAGGTCGTCCTGGACGTGAAGGCGGCCGGCTTGAACTACCCCGATGCCCTCGTCGTGCAGGGCAAGCATCAGTACAAGCCGCCGCTGCCCTTCGGCCTGGGCAGCGAAGTGGCCGGTGTCGTCGCCGCGCTCGGCGAAGGCGTGAAGGATCTGAGCGTGGGACAGCGCGTCTACGGCTCGGGCTTCCGCGGCAGCTTCGCCGAGCAGATGGCGATCGACGCCGTCAAGCTGCACTCCATCCCCGAGCACCTGAGCTTCGAGCAGGCCGCGGCAATCCCGATCACCTACAACACCTCGTACTTCGCGCTCGCCACGCTGGCCAGCCTCGTACCGGGCGAGTCGGTGCTGGTGCTCGGCGCCGCCGGGGGCGTGGGCATCGCCGCCATCCAGATCGCCAAGGCGCTCAACGCGCGCGTGATCGCTGCGGCATCCAGCGCGGCCAAGCTGGAGGTCTGCCGCGCGAACGGCGCCGACGAGGTCATCAACTACCGGGAGGAGAACCTGCGCGAGCGGCTGCGCGAGATCGCGGGCTCCCGGGGCGTGGACGTGGTCTACGATCCGGTCGGCGGCGACTACGCCGAGGTCGCGCTGCGTGCCCTGGGCTGGCGCGGGCGCTACCTGGTGATCGGCTTCGCGGAATCGATCCCGCGCCTGCCGCTGAACCTGGTGCTGCTCAAGAACGCATCGGTCATCGGCGTGTTCTACGGCGAGATGCTCGGCCGCGAGCCCGAGACCGCGCGCCGCGTGCACGCGGCCATGGCCGCGCTCGTGGCCGGCGGGCGGATCCGGCCGCACGTCTCGGCGCGCTACCGCCTGGACCAGGTGCCGGAGGCGATGTACGCGCTGCTGGAACGCCGCGCCACCGGCAAGGTCGTGATCACGCCGTGATCCAAGGCCTCGGAAAGCGGGTGCAATGAGCGCAACCGACACGCGCCTGTACTACGCCGCCACCGGCCGCAATCGGGCGCCGATCCTGGAGGTCCTGCGCACACGTATCGCGCCGTCGGCTTCGATCCTGGAGATCGCCAGCGGCTCGGGCGAGCACGCGGTGCATTTCTGTGCCGCCGAGCCCGGCTGGCGCTGGCAACCCAGCGATCCGGATCCGTCCTGCCGGGCGAGCATCGCCGCCTGGGTCGCGCACACTGGGCTGGACAATGTGCTGCCCCCCGTTTCGATCGACGTGTGCGCGCCGGCCTGGGGCGTGGAGGCGCAGGCGCCCTTCGACGCCATCGCGTGCATGAACATGATCCACATCGCGCCGTGGGTATGCACGCCGGCGCTGTTCGAGGGCGCTGAGCGCCTGCTCGGATCCGCAGGGCTGGTGTATCTCTATGGCCCGTTCATGCGCGGCAGTGCACACACCGCACCCTCGAACGAGGCCTTCGACGCCGATCTGCGCCGGCGCAATCCGGCCTGGGGAGTGCGCGATCTCGACGCGGTGGCGCACGCCGCGGCCGCGCACGGATTCACGCTCGCCGGGACGGTCGACATGCCGGCGAACAACCTGTCGGTGTTGTTCCGGCGCGCGGCGCGGGTCGATTGAATCCCGCGCCGCCTCAGCGCTCGCCCACTACCACCATCTCGCCCTGCAGCAGCACGGACTTGTCCTCCTTCGGCGGCAGCATCGCCCAGATGCCGACGCCCGCCTCCTCGGGTGTCATCACGCCCTCGCGGCTCTCCAGCTGGCGCGCCATCTGCGGGCCGACCGGGTAGACGTCGAACGGCAGCTTGGCTTCGGCACGCGTGGTTGGCGTGTCGACGAAGCCGGGCCGCAGGGCGACCACCCAGGTGTCGCGGCCGCGGCGCTTGAGTTCGCGCCGGACCACCCGCACCCACATTTCCACGCCGGCCTTGCCGGCGCAGTAGGCCGAATGGCCTTCGAAAGGCGAGCGTGCACCGGCCGAGGACATCAGCACCAGCCCGGACTCGTAGCCCGGCTTCACCGCGCGCAGGAACATGTCGCCGAGGATCTGCGGCGCCATGCCGTTGGCGACGATCTCCTCGCGATGATTCGCCGTGTCGCCCTCGCCCATGAAGCGCGGCAGCGCACGGAAGAAGGCGTTGTGAATGAAGATCGCGCGCTTGCCGGCGAAGTTCGCAAGTTCGCGCCGGAAGCTCTGCTCGACCGCGTCCCAGGTCTCGGGCCGGGTCAGGTCGAATATCACCGTCTCCAGGTCCGGGTGCTGACGGCGCGAGAGATTGATGACCCGTGCGTTCGCGTAGGGCACGGTCCTGGCCAAGCCCCAGCCGATGCCCTCGGTTGCGCCGCTGATCCAGATGATGGTGTCGGGGGTGGTCATGTGTGCGGATTCTCCGTGTGTTCGCTCGCGCCGGGTGCGGCGGCTGGCGCGGGCATTCGGTTGTCCGGCGCGCCCCGGAGTATAGCGGTTCGGCGGCCCGCCGCGGCGCGTGCGTTTGCCAGGCACCGGCGCGTGGACGATGCCGTGCTCACGGCGCGGAGCCCGTGCCGGGCGGCTCGCCGCCGCGCCGACGGACATCGGCCACCATGCCGCCGTCGACGTCCATCACCGTGCCGTTCACGAAGGTGTTGTCGATCACGTGCACGATGGCCTTGGCCACGTCCCCGGGCATCCCGTAGCGCTGCACCAGGGTCTCGCCCGCGGCCCGCTCCAGCACGCGCGCCCTGACTTGCGGGCCGTAGTGGCCGAGCATCGGCGTGTCGATGATGCCGGGGGCGATGGCGTTCACCCGGATCGGCGCGCATTCGATCGCCAGGATGCGCGCCACCGTCTCCAGTGCGCCGTCGATGGCTCCGAAGATCGGCGCACCGGGCATTGCCTTGCGGCTCAGGCTGCCGCCGATGAAGGTGATTGACCCGGGCTGGGACATCTGCCCGAGTGCGTACCGCGCGCACATGAGCTGGCTCCAGAACTTGCCTTCGAACAGCGCGCGGGCGTTGCGGAAGTCGATCGCCTCGAACGGGCCGTCGTTCGGCGCCGGGCCGGCCGCGGTCACCAGGTGATTGAACGCTCCGATGGACTTGAACAGGCCGCGCAGGATTGACTCGTCGGTCACGTCCGCGGACAGCGTCCGCACGCCGGCACCGATGGATTCCGCGGCCTGCGCCAGGCGCTGCGTGTCCCTGCCGACGATCGTCACCCGTCCGCCGGCCGCGCCGAAGCGCTGCGCGGTCGCCAGGCCGATGCCCGAGCTGCCGCCGGTGACGACCAGGTGCTGCCCCTTGAAGTCCATGCCTTGCCTCCCGTGCTACATTGAAGTGCAGTCCGGCGGCAGGCTCCCGCCGCCGCGCCACCCACGCATCCGGGGAACACTCGATGTTCAAGCGCTTCTACCACGTCGGCGTCAACGTCAGCAATCTCGAACGCTCGGTGGCATTCTACGAAATGCTCGGCTTCGTCAAATGCTTCGAGTCGCGGCTGGACGATCCGCAGCTCGCGACGATGTTCGGCCTGCCGCGCTTCGGCGCGCTGCGCTTCGCCATGCTGCGGCTGGGCAGCGAACCGAACGGCACGATGCTCGACATGTGCGAGTGGCTCGACCCGCCCATGGAAGGCGAGCCGCTGCAGAGCCTGAATCGCCTCGGCTATCCGCGGCTGTGCTTCCACGTCGACGACATCCGCGCCACCTACGAGAAGCTCAAGTCCGCCGGCGTGGAATTCTTCTACCCGCTGCAGTTCCGCGAGGTCGGCCGCCGCCCGCCGATCGGGATGATGTTTTTCCGCGATCCCGACGGCAACATCCTGGAAGTCATGGACTGGAGCGACGCACCGTAGTCCTGCCGACCGATCGGAGTTGCACACATGCATGTCGAGCCTGTTCATCCGTTGTTCGTCGGCCGCGTCGCCGACCTGGACCTGACGCAAAGTCTCGGCGCCGAGGACGCCCGCGCATTGCACGCCGCCCTGGGCCGCTACGGTGCCCTGGTAATCCACACACCGCCGCTTACCGATCGACAGTTCGAAGCATTCGGGGCGGGACTTGGTCCGCTGTTCGATACCTCTTCCGGCTTTCGCGGAAGCGAACGGGTCATTCGGATCGGAAACGTCGACACGCAGGGACGATTGCTGCCGGAAGGCCACCATAGTCGTGAAGCCAACGTCGCGAACGATCTCTGGCACGTGGACAACACCTTTTCCGAGCCTCCGGCGATGTACTCCGCACTGATGGCCCTGACAGTGCCCCCCGAGGGCGGCGAGACCGAGTTCGCCGACGCGCGAGCCGCCTACGATGATTTGCCGCAACAGCGCAAGGCGGCGCTGGACGGTCTGATCACCGAGCATTCGTTCATCTACTCGCGCAGCCTGACCGGCTACACGCAGTTCAGTCCGGCGCAGCGCGCGCAACTGCCCTCCCGGCGGCGATTGCTGGTCAAGACCCACCCCGAGACCGGCAGGAAGGCGCTGATCCTGTCCTCACACATCGAGCGGATCGTCGGCCGGCCGGACGAGGAAGGCCGCGCCCTGCTGAGTGAACTGACGGACTTCGCCACCCGGCCGAAATACGTGTACTCACACCACTGGCAGTGCGGCGACATCGTGATCTATGACAATCGCTCGGTGCTCCATCGCGCGCGCCCCTACGCCACCTTTACCTACGCCCGCGACATGCGCGCGTTGCGCGTGCTCGACGGCCCCGACCCGGACCGGGTTTGCGTACCACACTAGATATTGCCTCACGGAGCCGCGATAGGGATCCGTCGCCGGCGGATCAAATCAGCCGCAACTGCTTCAGGTCCCCCACGCACTTGGCGATGAACTCCGCCGTGACGTGCGGGATGTCGCGTTGGGCACCCACGCCGGATGCGCGCACCTCGGCGTGGAAGGCCGCTGCCGGCGCGATCGAGCCGCGCACCGGCCGTTCGGGGCGACGCAGATGCTGGATCAGGGCGAGCGAGGAGCGCTGGCGCTGCTCGTCCGGCAGTGCGCGCAGCGCGGTTTCGAAGCGGGTGAGCCAGTCGGCGTAGTCGGGCACGCGCCGCAGCGCGACGCCGGCCTGCATCATCCAGTCCACGAAGGTATCCAGGTTGATGCCGTCGTCGTGCGGGTTGAGCAGGTGGTAGGTGCGGTACCCGCGCGCGTGCCGGCCGCCGATGTCGGCGACCGCGGCCGCGGAAAAATCCACCGGCAGGCCGTCGTAGTGCGCCCGCGCCGCGGCGCCGCCGGGTTCGGCGTAGAACGAGCCCGGTGCGAGCCCGGTCAGCGCCAGGCTGACAAGCAGCCGGGTGAAGATGTCCGGCACGTTGAGCTGGCCGGGATGGCGGCTGTGGGGCAGGATCATGTCGGAGCGGAACACCGAGATCGGCAGGCCGAAGCGCTGGTGCGCCTCGCGCAGCAGCACCTCCCCGGCCCACTTGCTGCACGCGTAGCCGTTTGCGTAGGCCTTGCTCGAAAGCGAGCGCGAGGGGATCGCCACGCGGATGTCCGATTCCTCGTCCGCGAAGGTTCCGCCCTGCATTCCGGCCGCGGCAATCGTGGAGACATTGGCGATGCGCTTCAGCCGCGCGGTGATCGCCAGGCGGATCAATTCCGCGGTGCCCACGACGTTCGGCCCGAAGAGCTGTTCGTACGGCAGCACGTGGTTCACCAGTGCCGCCGGGTGCACGATCAATTCCACGTGCTCGGCCAGGCGACGCCAGTCCGCAGCCGCCAGGCCCAGGTGGCGCTCGGCGAGATCGCCGGCCAGCACTTCCAGGTGCGAGGTGGCGAGCGTTTCGAAATGCCGCGTCAGCGCGCCGTCGCCGCCGGCGAAGCCGTCCGCGAGCCGCTGCCGGGCCTGGCCGGCGTCGCGGCCGCGCACGATGCAGATCAGCCTGCCACCGGTCTTCGCCAGGCGCTCCAGCCATTCCAGGCACAGGAAGCGGCCGAGATAGCCGTTCGCGCCGGTGAGCAGCACGGTGCGCGGCGCATCGGTCAGCGGCGGCGCGAGCGTCGCCGCCTCGTCCAGCGTGAGCGCGTCGATGAACTTGTCCAGCGCCAGGTCGCGTGCGTGGATCTCGGTCGCTCCGCGGCCGTGCACGGTGGCGACCGTCGGCCGGCTCGCGCCTGCCTGCCGGATCTCCTCGATGTAGCGGGCGAGATCGGCGAAGGTGCCGCCGGGCCTGATGATGACGCCGACAGGCACTTCCACATCGAAAGTCTCCTCAAGCAGCAGCGACAGGGTCAGTGCCGAGAGTGAGTCCCCGCCCAGTTCCGAAAAGCCCTGCGACGGGTCGGGCTGCGCTTCCTCCAGGCCCAGCGTCGCCACCGCGGCGCGCAGCACGGTCTCCAGCACCGGCCGATCGCGGCCGCCGCGGCGCAGCGCGTTCAGGTCCTCCATCTCGCGTGCGGCGATGTCGGCGTACATCTTCTCCAGCCGCTCGCCGTAGCGCGCCTTGAGCGCCGGGCGCGCGAACTTGCCAACGCCGGCGAGCAGGCCGTTCTCGGTGGTAAACGGTTCGTCCTCGACGATGAAGTCGCGCGGCACCTCGTAGGCCTTCAGGTTCTCGTGCCTGGCAACCTCCTTGAATGCGTTGCGCAGCAGCGCCTTCACCGCGGCCGGATCGCCCGCCTGTCCGGTCTTGGCGAGGGCTTCCGTGTTCGGCACCACCACCCCGAGCAGGTAGGCTCGGTCGCTGGATCCGTAGAGGTACACCTGCCGGATGAGCGGATGGCCGCCGGCGTACGCCGCCTCGAGCTGCGCAATCGCGACGAACTCGCCCTGCGAGAGCTTGAGCACGTTGTTGCGCCGGTCGACGTACACGAGCTGGTCCGGACCGACCTCGGCCATGATGTCGCCGGTCTTGTAGTACCCGTCCGCGTCGAACATGGACGCGGTCAGCTCCGGGCGCTTGAAATAGCCGCCGAAGATGCTCTGCGACTTCACCACCAGCTCGCCGCGCGGATGCGGCTTGTCGGTGCGGAAGTAACCGAGCTCGGGGACGTCGACCAGCTTGAAGTCGATGATCGGCGGGCGCTGCACGCGGGTCTTGATCGTGACGCTGCCGGCCTCGGTGGTGCCATACCCGTCGGCGAGCTTGACGTCCAGGCATTCCTCGATGAACGCGCGCAGTTCGGGCGAGATTGGGGCGGCGCCGAACGGTGCGGCCAGGATCCGGCCTCCCAGGAATCGGTCGCGAATTTCCGCGATGGCCTCGGCCCTGGCCGCCGCCGGATCGCCGCCCTGCGCGCGGCGCCGGTCCAACTCGGCCTGGAAGTGATGGAAGATCGCCTCGCAGATCCGCGTCACCAGCGTGAGCTGGGTCGGCCGCAGCAGGCGGATGTCCTCGAACAGCATCGACTGATCGTGCCGGGCGGTGAAGTAGGAGGTGCCGCCGTTGCCGAGGATCATGGCCACCGTGCCGCGCCCGAAGGAGTGGTTCATCGGCAGGTACTGCAGGCAGATGAGCGGCGTGGGGTATTTCACCCGCCACGGCCCCAGGGCGAGGTTCTCGGTGTACATCGCGCCCTTGGGCGCGCCGGTGCTGCCGGAGGTGTAGTAGATGTTGGCGAGCGGGTTTTCGCCCGGTGGATGGGTGAACGGCGGCGGCTCCGGCAGGCGGGCGCCGTGTTCGATTGCTTCCTGCAGCGTCCGCAGGCGCGTCCGGCTGTCGGCCTCGGCGAGACGTTTTCGTGCCGAGTCCAGTCGCTGCGCGTGTTCGTGGTCGCCCGGCTCGACGTCGAAAACCAGCAGCACCGCCGGGTGCCAGCCGCCGAGCACGCACTGCACGGCTGCGTCCAGGCAGTCCACGCTGGCCGCGAGCCAGCGTGGCTCGGCTTCGGCGATCACCTGGGTGAGCTGGGCGACCGGTGCGACCGGCAGCAGCGGCACGACCACGGCGCCGGTGTAGTTGATTGCGAGATCGACGATCACGTCGTCGATGCTCGGATAGCCGGCGATGCAGACGAGATCGCCGGGGCCGATCTTGGCGTCCGGGTCGTGGCTCCAGGCGGCCGCGAGGCGGCGCACGCGCGTCCAGGCCTCGCGGTAGCTGATGGTCTCGAACTCGGGCAGGAAGCGCCAGCTTCGCTCGCCGGTGGCCGGGTCGACCTGCGCCTCGCGCGCGCGCCGGCCGAGCGCCGGCCGCTCGGCATAGCCCTCCATCGCAATCTGCATGACCTGCGCGAGCGACAGGCCGGGCTGGTTCTTGGCTTCGCCCAGCTCCTTGCTCGGAAGGGCGGCCCGGTACTCCGGATCGGACTGGGTCAGCTGGGCGGCGCGCAGCGCCATGCGCTCGCGCGGGGTGGACGGCTTCTGGCCGCTGCTGATGGTCGTGGTCGACATATCCGAATTCTCCTTTGAAGCGATTCCGGCGCGCGCCCCACCACCGGCGTTGCCTTTCAATGCGTGAGCTGCGATCCGGCCTCATGCAGGATCGCACACAGCGTCTGCAGGAACGCCGCCGCGGGCGCACCATCGATTGCGCGGTGATCGAACGTGAGGCTGAGCGCCATCGACTGCGTCCAGGCGATGGCATCGCCCTGGCGCACGGGCACCTCGCGAATGCGGCCGATGCCCAGGATGCCAATCTCCGGCGCGTTGAGGATGGGCGTGAAGGCGTCGATCCCGAACCCGCCGAGGTTGGTGATCGTGAAACTGCCGCCGCTCACTTCGGCGGGATCCAGGCGCCCTTCGCGGGCGCGCGCCGTCAGCGCGCGGCGCTCCGCGCCGATGGCGCGCAGATCCTTGCCGTCCGCATCGCGGATCACCGGAACGATCAGGCCCTCGTCCAGGGCGACCGCGAAGCCGACGGCGACGTCCTGCCGCAACCGCAAGCCGTCCGCGTCCAGGGTCGCATTCATGCGCGGATGGCGCCGTAGCGCGAGCGCCGCCGCCTTGATCATGAAATCGGTGTAGCTCGGCCGGTCGTCGTCGCGCAGCCTGCCGTGCAGGGCCACCAGCGCGCTCGCGTCCGCGCCGGTCGTCAGCGTCAACTGCGCGCCGTTGGCGAGGCTGGCATGCATGCGGGTCGCGATCGCGGCACGCATCCCGGACAGTGGCGATGCCGGGGCGGGCGGCGGCAGGCCGGAGCCTGCCGTGTCGGCGGCACGCTGCACGTCGGCTTCGGTGATCCGTCCGCCGGGCCCGCTGCCGCGCACCGCGGCCAGATCGACGCCACGCTGTTGGGCCAGCCGCCGCGCACGCGGCTCGACCTGCACCGTGATCGTGGCGGCCGCGCGTGCGGCGGATGGCGTATGCGGTGTGGTTCGATCAGCGCCGGGCTCCGGCGCCGTCAGCGCCTCTCCGGGCGCGGCGATGATCCCCAGCACCTCGCGCACCGGCACCGTCGTCCCGGCCGGGGCGAGGATCCGCGCCATCACGCCCGAAGCCGGGGCGGTGATCTCGAAGGTCGTCTTCGCGGCCTCGACCTCCAGCAGCACGTCGCCCTCGGCGACGGCCTCGCCCTCGTGCCTGAACCAGTTGAGCACCGTGCCTTCCTGCATCCCCATGCCGTGCTGGGGCAGCCGTACTTCGCAGGCCATGGCCGCGTGCTACTCCAGCGTCCTGCGCACGGCCGCGACGATCGCGGCCGTATCCGGGAACAGATCCTTCTCCAGTGGCGGGCTGTAGGGCACGTGCGTGTCCGGCGTGGTCACGCGGACCACCGGCGCCTTCAGGTCCCAGAACCCTTCCTCGGCGACGATCGCCGCGATCTCGCTCGCCGCACTGCAGGTGCGGTGCGCGGGATCCACGGCCACGATCCGGCCGGTCTTCTTCACCGACTCCAGGATTGCCGCCTTGTCGAGCGGCACCAGCGTGCGCGGATCGACGACCTCCACCGAGATGTTCTCCCTGGCCAGGATTTCGGCCGCCTCCAGCGCGTGCAGCACGCCGCGTGCGATCGCGACCACGGTGACGTCGGTCCCGCGGCGCTTGACGTCGGCCACGCCCAGCGGCACGACGTAGTCGCCGTCAGGCACCTCGCCCTGGGTCAGCCACAGCCCGTTGTCCTCGAACGACATCACCGGGTCGTCGTCGCGGATCGCCGCCTTGAGCAGCCCCTTGACGTCGTAGGGCGTGGCAGGCGCGATGATCTTCAGGCCCGGCACGGTCATGAACATGGGATGCGGGCGATCGGAGTGCTGGGCCGCGTTGCTGCCGCCGTAGAACATCGCCGAGCGCAGCAGCAGCGGGATCTTCGCCTGCCCGCCGTAGAGATAGGTCGACTTGGCGATGATGCTGATGATCTGGTCCATCGCCACGTACATGAACGAGCTCAGGCAGAAATCCACGATCGGACGCATGCCGACCATCGCCGCGCCGGCCGCGGCGCCGCAGAAGCCAAGCTCGCTGATCGGTGTGTCGCGCACCCGTTCGATGCCGAACTCCTCGACGAACCCGGTGGTCGTGCCGAACAGGTTGCCGCGCACGTCCTCGCCCATGATGAATACGCGCGCGTCGCGGCGCATCTCGTCGCGCTGGGCTTCGTGGATGGCCTGCAGGTAGGTGATCTTCGCCATGGCGGGAGGCCTCAGTGCGCCTGGATCGGGTTGCTGTAGACGTTGGTGAACGTCTCGGCGGCCTCGGGATACGGGCTGTTGCGCGCGAATGCAATCGCCTCGTCCACCGCGCGCGCCACCTCCGCTTCCACCTCCCGCAGCGCGGACTCGCTCAACCAGCCATCCCCCAGGCAGCGGGCGCGGAACAGCGCAATCGGATCGCGCGCCTTCCAGCGATCGATCTCCGCCTCGCTGCGGTAGTTGGAGATGTTCATCTGCAGTGCGTGGTTCATGTAGCGGTAGGTCTTGGCTTCCACCAGCGACGGGCCGCCGCCGGCGCGCGCGCGTTCCACCGCGGCCTTGACCGCTTCGTACACCGCGATGACGTCCTGCCCGTCGACCACGACCCCGGGGATGTCGTATCCGGCGGCACGCTGCGCGACGTCGCGGACGGAGACCATGACGGCGGCCGGGCTGGCCTGCCCGTAGCCGTTGTTCTCGCACAGGAAGATCGCCGGCAGCTTCCACACCGCGGCGAGATTGAGCGACTCGTGGAATGCGCCCTGGTTGGAAGCGCCGTCGCCGAAGAAGCACAGGCAGACCCGATCCGTGCCGAGCATCTTCGCGCCCAGCGCCGCGCCCGCCGCCACCGGCAGGCCGGAGCCCACGATGCTGGTTTCCCCGACGCTGCCGACGCTGAAGTCCGCCAGGTGCATCGAGCCGCCCTTGCCGCGGCACACGCCCGTGACCCGGCCGAACAACTCCGCCATCAGGCCCTTGAGATCCGCGCCCTTGCCGATCGGATGGCCGTGGGAGCGGTGGTTGCCGACCATGTAGTCGTCGCGGCGCAGTGCCATGCAGGCGCCGACGATCTCGCCTTCCTGCCCGTGCGAGGTGTGCAGCGCGCCGGGCACTTCACCGCGCTCGACCAGTTTCACGCAGGTGTCCTCGAAGCCGCGGATGCGCAGCAGGCGGCGATACATTTCGGCGCACAGGTCGGGCGATGGCGTCATGGCGGCTCCCAGGGGATGCGAGGGCCCGGCGCGGCCGGGGGCCCTGCGAGGATATGCGTTAGCGGATCCGGCGCACAAGCGGTGCCGCCGGGGGAGCGTGCGGAGGGAACGGGCCCCGGCGCGGCAGGCGCCGCGCCGGGGATCAGGCCGGGCAGTTCGAGGCAGTCCCCATCCTGGTCCCGCTGGACCGGACCCGGCCGTGAGGACTACGCGGGTGCCCTAGGCCCGTTGCGGCCGCCTCGTCCGCAAGCCGAGCAGGCCCAGGCCCAGCAACGCCGCCGCGGCAGGCTCGGGAATGCCCAGGGCCAGGATCACTACCGGCGCGAGAAATCTCACGCTGGTGCCTGGCACGAGTTCGCCTTCGATCGAGATGGCCACGACGCCGGGCTCCAGGATGTCGGTCGGTGCACCGTCGACGATCAGGAAGTCGAGGTCGATCGGGAACCCGTCCAGCAAGGAGAGGAGCGGGAAGTCGTCGAAGTCGATGTCGTCGGATTCCGTGAAGCTCTGCCCGAAGATTTCGAACGAGATCGTCAGCCCCAGCGTCGGATCCAGCGCTTCGAGCCCGACACCGGTGATGTCGTCCGTGTCGTAGCTGAACAGGCCGGTGCCGACCGTGCCGGCGTACGGCCCGGAAGCCACGGTCGCGCTGAAGCTCCAGTCGATCGGTACCGCGTGCGCCGCCGATCCGGCACCCAGCGCGGCTGCCAGGATACAACCGGTGATTCCGTGCTTGATGGATACGTTATTCATGATCCGCACCTCCCGCAAATTCTGCGCCGGCCAATCAGGCACCCAAGGCGATGGACGGCAGCAAGAACCACGCCCGTACCGCAACCCGCTGAAAAATCACGCAGCTCCCGGAACAGGGATTGGCTGCGGGCGCGAAAGTGTAAATCCCGTGGACAGTTCCCGCCCCATAGTCGTCGCGAGCGCAGCGAAGCGACCCACGCGACCTCGATGCCGCCGGCAGCGCGTGGATTTCTTCGTCGCTTCGCTCCTCGCAATGACGGGGTGCGTTTCATGGATAGCGTAGCGAAGCAATCCATACGGCGCCGATGTCATCCAGGCCACATGGATTGCCACGGCCGCTGCGCGGCCTCGCAACGACGGCGGTTCATGGATAGCGCGGCGAAGCCAAGCGTGCGGCCTCGATTCCGCGCGCAGCGCGCGCAGTGCCGTCGATGTTGGCGTGTCGCACGATTCTGATTAAGAATTGCCGCACGACCAATTGCCGGCCATGCGCCAGGAGCATACGCCATGACGACCCCATCGATTGCCGTGGCACCGAAGCTGCGCGTCATCGACGCCGACGCCCACTGGGATGAGAACCCGACCGACATGTGGCAGCGGCGCATCCCCAGGGAACTGCACGATGGGCTGCCGGTGGTGGTGAAGAATGAGGCCGGTGTCGAGTTCCTGTCCTACGCCTCGGGCAAGGTGAAGGTGCCGATCCGGCTGGGTACGGGGGTGGTCGGTGCGGAGCCCAATCCGGAGATGAATCCCAAGGAGCGCTCCAGCATCAACCTCGTGCCGCAGGTCGCCGACCCCATCGCCCAGCGCATCGCCGACATGGAGACCGACGGCGTGCATGCCGCCGTCCTGTACTCGCTGAACGGCGCCGCGCTCAACCGCGCCTACGCGCAGGATCCAAGGACCGTGCGCGCCTACATCCGCGCCTACAACGACTGGCTTGCCGAAGAGGTCTGCGCGCCGTCGGGCAACCGCATCCACGCCATGGCCATCCAGCCCTGGACCGGCGCGAAGGACGTCGTCGCCGAACTCGAGCACGCGGTGCGGCAGGGCATGAAGGGCATCAACCTCGGCCGCTGGCCCAATGGTTCGCAACTGCCCGATGAGTCGGACGACTACTTCTGGTCCGCCGCCCAGGAAATGGGCGTGCCGGTGTCGATCCACGTCGTCAACGACTTCGTCCAGGGCAACATCGACTTCAGCGGCCGGCTGAAGAACCAGCAGCGCGACCAGCTCTCGCTCGGCGCGGTCAACACCTCGGGTGCGTCATCGATCCCGATCGTCGACGTCATGCTCGGGCAGGGCATCCCAGAGCGGTTCCCGAAGCTGAAGATCGGCCTCATCGAGGCCAACATCGGCTGGATCCCGAACTACCTCGTGCAGGCGGACTACTACTGGATGCGCTACAGGTACACCGTCGGCAAGAACCACTTCAGGATGCTGCCCAGCGAGCAGTTCCGGCAGTGCTTCCACGCCTCGTTCCTGTACGACCCCTTCGGCGTGGAGAACCGCGCCGCGATCGGCCTGGACAGAATCATGTGGTCCACCGACTTTCCGCATGGCATCACGGAATGGCCGCTCAGCCGGCGCCAGGCCGCGGAGCTGTTCAAGGGCGTGCCCGAGAGCGAAGTGCGGATGATGGTCCACGACAACGCCTGCAGGTTCTACAACCTCGATCCGTGAGCGCCGTTCAGCGCCGGCGCGCGTACGCCTCGCGCCGGTGCCAGGCGGCGATCGCGGCGAAGCAGCGCCGCATGGAGTGGAACACGGCCAGGTGCGGCAGCGCCTCGGCCTCGCGCGCACCGGGCCCCTCGCGCCATTCGGACAGCCACACGTTGCACGCCACCTTGCCGTGCGTCCCGGCGATCTCCGAGAGCACGGTGTTGCGTTGCGCCGCCGCGGCGTTGATCTGCGGGTACGGCATGACCACGGTGCCATAGGCGGGATCCGACATCAGCGCGTTGCAGACCGCGGTCAGCGAGGCCGGATTGCCGGTGACCTGGCCGGTGACATCGCAGGGATTGCGCAGCGAGCCGTACTCGGGCACGTGCTCGCGCAGCACCGCGAGCGTCTCAGGTGCGGGTTGCGGCAGATTGACGCCGAAGCTCTCGGCCATGTCCGCGGCCATGATCGCCGCGCCCCCGGACGTGGCCGCGACCGCCACGCCGGCCGCACGCGGGGCCGGCGCCTTGGCCAGGAACGCGGCCGTCTCGATCAGTGCCTCGGCATCATCGACCGCGACGATCCCGGCGCGCTCGAACAGCGCCGCCCAGTCGGCGTACTCGCCGGCGACCGTGCCCGTGTGCGCACGTGCGGCACCGGCGCCTTGCGGGCCGCGGCCGATCTTGTACGCGACCACGGGCTTGCCGTACGTCCAGGCAATCGCGGCCGCTTCGGCAAGCCGCTCCGGCGCGGCCAAGCCCTCGAACAGGCAGGCGATCGCCCGGCAGCGCGGATCTTCGGCGAGAAAGGCGATCTCGTCGGCGACGTCCACGTCGCAGGCGTTGCCCGCGGTGAGCACGGCGCCGATCGACACGCCGCGATCCACCGCCTGGTTCAGGGCGAAGGCGAGCGCGCCGGATTGGCTGACGACGCCGATCGCGTGCGATTGCAGTGCACCGGCCATGCTCACGCCGGTGAAGCTGGCGGCCGTGCCGCGCCAGTGGTCGACGAAGCCCAGGCAGTTCGGCCCCAGGACGCGCAGCCCCGAGCCGCGCGCGATGGACGCCAGCCGCGCCTGCTGCGCGGCACGCTCGGGGTCGTCGACCTCGGCATAGCCCGAGGCGTAGAGCAAGGCGCCGCCTGCACCGATCTCCGCGCATTCGGCGATCACCGGCTCGGCCAGCTCGCGCGGCAGCGCGATGACGACGCAGTCCGGCACCTCGGGCAGCGCGCGCAGATCCGGATGGCAGGGCGCGTCGCCGATCCGATCGTAGCGGGCGTTGACGAAGTGGATGCGCCCGGAAAAGCGGCCGACCTGCGTCAGGTTGTGGAAGGTGCGCTCCCCATAAGCGCCGGTACGCGGCGACATGCCGACGATGGCGATGCTGCGCGGCTCGAACAGCCGCCGCAACTGCGCGCGCCGGTACACGGCGCGCGTCACGCCGCCGTCCCCCGCCGTCTTGCAGCGGCTGTCATCGCCGGGAGCCCGGCGGGCGGATTGCAATCGTGCCGTCCGCGAGCCAGCCGTCCAGGCCGGCCTCCATGCCGATCTCCCGCAGGATGTCGGGTGCATCCATCGATGGCCGCAGCGGCGGCCCCGGCACCAGCGGCGTGTGCGACAGGCGCGGGATCGGGCCGATGGTCGCCACCGTGCCGCCGTCCGGATGCGCGCGCTCCAGGTACAGCCCCAGCGCGCGGGCGCGCGGATCGGCCATGGCCTCGGCGATGGTGGTGATGCGGTGCACGCCGATCCCGGCCTCGCCCAGGCGGCCTACCCAGACTTCAGACGGCACGGTAGCGATCCGCCGTTCGAGGAAATCCCCCAGCGCCTCGCCCGTCCGTGCCGCGATGCCTTCGAGCCCGGCGATCCGGTTCATCGCCTCGATCTGCGATGCCTTCGCGGCGAGGAACAGCCAGCCGTCCGCGGCGCGGTAGCAGCGGTGCAGCGGGCCGCTGCCCAAGGCTTGCTGCCCGCGCGGTTCGTCCCACACCTTGCCTGCGTACTGCGGCAGCACCGCGGCCTGCAACAGCGAGGCGGTGTACACGAGCGCGGTTTCGACCTGCTGCCCGCGTGCCGGTGCGCCCTGAGCCCGCAGTTGATTGCGGCGGTAGAGCGCGAGCGCGACGCCGAACGAGCCGGTGAGCGCGGTGCCATAGTCGTTCACCGGCAGCGGCTCCATCGCCGGCACGCCGTCGCCGAAGCGCTCCATCATGCCGGTGGCTGCCTGCGCCTGGTTCTCGTAGCCGGGACGGCCGGCCCAGGGGCCGGTGCTTCCGTAGGCGGTGTAGGAGACGTAGACGACGCCGGGGTTGAGCGCGCGCACCTGCTCGTAGCCCAGGCCGATCCGCCCGGCGACGCCCAGGCGGAAGTTCTGCAGGAAGATGTCGCACGTCTGTGAGAGGCGCTCGACGATCGCGCGCCCCCCGGGCCGGCGCACGTCGAGCAGCAGGCTGCGCTTGCCGCGGCTGACATCGACCCCGGGGCCCAGGCCGGCCGGGTCGTCGATCTTCACCACCTCCGCGCCGAACTCCGCGAGCGTGCGGCCGCACGCCGGGCCGACCAGCACCGTGCCCAGGTCGACCATGCGCAGCCCCGCGAGCGGCGGGCGGCGATCCGGCGCGGGCGTCATGGGCAGCGATTTCGGCGCCAGTTGCGCAAGTTCGGCGAGGATCTCCGCGCGCTGCGCATCCGGGCGCGGCGCCGGCGCGCGGATCGCGCCCGGCGTGTCGGCCAGGCGCGCCTGGATCCCCGGCACCCACACCGGGCCGAGTTGCGGATCGTCCAGTTCGACCACCGCGCCGGACTCGCGCGCCTGCGGCTCGTCCAGCCACTCGGCCGTGGTTCGGCACAGCGCCAGCGGCACGCCGGCGCGGGCCATGGCGGACTCCCACTCGCGGGCGGTGCGGGTCCTGAACAGCGCTTCGAGCTTTTCGAGCAGCGCCGCCGCCTGCGCCGGCTCGGTGCGGAAGGGCCGGGCGATGTTGCCCACGAACGGTTGCTGCAGCCAGTCCTCGACGCCGGCTTCCTTCACGAAGGCGCGGATGAACTTGGCGTGGTAGCAGATCATGTCCACCCAGCGGCCGTCGGCGCATTGGTAGCTGCGCGTCCACGGCGTACCGGGGATGCCGGCCCAGCGCGGCGCACCGATGGCGCAGAACGTGGCGTCGTACAAGGGCACGTCGATAATCTGCCCGCGCCCGTCGCGCTGGCGCGCGATCAGCGCCATGGCGATGGCGAGCGCGCCGAAGCAGCCCGCGTAGATCGAGGAGACGGGCGTGGCGGTGTAGATCGGCTGCTGCGCGGGCGCGCGCGGCAGCTTGCGGCCGGCGTCGTCGCGCAGCACCTGCACGTTGAGTGCGAAGTTGCCGGTCGCCGCGCCGAGCACGCCTTCCCAGGCCGGCACAGCGGCGCGCGGATCGTCAGCGCCGAAGCCGGGCAGGCTGCACCAGATGAGATGCGGCAGCGTCCGGGTCTGCTGCGCCGGGTCCAGGCCCAGCCGCGCCATGGTCCCGGGGCGGAAGTTTTCGACGACGACGTCGGCCGAGGCGACCAGGCGCCGGGCGACGTCCAGATCCGCGGCTTGCTTCAGGTCGAGCACGATCGAACGCTTGCCGCGGTTCAACATCGCGTTCGCCGGCGCGTTCCAGCGCGGCCCGCCGGGCGGGTCGATGCGGATCACGTCCGCACCGTGGTCGGCGAGTTGCATCGCTGCCAGCGGGCCGGCGAGGTACTGGCCGAAGTCGATGACGCGGATGCCGTTCAGCGTTCCCATGTTCCATTCCATTTCATCGCGATACCGTGTCGACGAGCAGGGACGCAATCGCTTCGCGGTGCTCGGACGCGGTGCCCAGGCTCGCGCCCAGGCGCAGGATGCGGCGCAGGTACAGGTGCAGGTCGTGATCCCAGGTGAAGCCGATGCCGCCGTGGCACTGGATCGCGTCCTCGGCCACGGTGCGCGCCTGATCCGAGCAGTACTCCTTGGCGGTATGCAGGGCCACGTCTGCGTCCGGCGCCTGCGCATCGTGCGCCCAGGCGGCGTATTCAATCGCCAGGCGCATGCTCTCGAGGTAGAGCGCATCGTTCGCGGCGATGTGCTTCAGGGCCTGGAAGCGGCCGATCTCCTGGCCGAACTGCCGGCGCACCTTCATGTAGTCGACCGCAAGGTCCAGGCAGGCCTGCGCCGCGCCAAGCATCTCGGCGCAGGCGAGCAGCGTGCGCAATGCGTGCACCCGCGGATCCGGTGCGCCGATCCGCGCCGCGCGGCCGAGCATCGCGCCGTCGAGTACGACGCGGCCGACGGGACAGCACGGGTCGATGCCCTTGCGCGGCTGGCAGGCGACGCCCGGCGCGGAAAGTTCCACCAGCGCGAGGCCGGCGCCGCCGTCGAAATTCGCTTCGAGCACGAGCCACTGTGCAAGCGGCGCCCAGGGGACCGCGTCGAAATCCCCGGACAGGCGCCAGCCATCGGCGTGCGAATGCGCCTGGACACCGCCCGGCGGCGCGAACGCGACGATCGCGTCGCCTTGCACGATCCGGGCGGCGAGCATCGGGTGGCCCCGGGCGAGCAGCGCCGCGCCCGCGATGCTCTCGGCCACCGGCCAGGGCACGACGTGGCACCCGGCTTCGAGCATGACGGCCAGGGCGTCCGATGCACCCAGGCCGGCACCTGCCGGGCCCGGCGCGCAGATCCCGAGCAGGCCGCTGCCACCCAGCACGGCGTGCCAACCGGCGTCGAACTGCTGCGTGCGCATGAACCCGCGCCGCGCGGCCGGCGTGGACAGATCCGCCAGCAGTCGCGCCGCGCTCGCGGCGATCAGCTTGCCGTCCTCGCCCAATCCGTAGTGCAGCGCCATGCTTACCTCGGCAGGCCGAGCACGCGCTCGGCGATGACGTTGCGCTGGATCTGCGCGGTGCCGGCGAAGATCGTGTCCGCGCGCGACATGAGGTAGACGTCCTGGAAGCGCGCCTCGCCCGGCGTGCCGGCGTCGTCGAGTACGGCATCCGGGCCGAGCACGTCCAGGGCGAGGTGGCCGATGCGCTGGCGCATCTCGCTCCAGAACAGCCGCACGATGCTGGACTCCGCGCCGATGGTCTCGCCGGCTTCGAGCCGGGCGATGAGCTTGAGATTGTGATAGCGGTGGATCCGCAGCAGGGAGTGGATCACCGCGAGCTTCTGCCGGAAGTCACCGCTCTCGGTAAGGCGCCGGCCGCGCGGCGCGGCCGCCGCCGCGCGCAGCATGTGTTCGAACTCGTTCTGGAACCGCGCCTGCCGGTACAGGCGGATCATGGCGCGCTCCTTCGCGACGGCTTCGTTGGCCACGCGCCAGCCCTCGTTCACCGGACCGAGGTGGCTGTCGAGCGGGATGCGCGCGTTCTCGAACAGGATCTCGTTGAACTCGGCGCGGCCGTTCAACTGTGCCAGGGGCCGCAGGTGGATGCCGGGCGTCTTCATCGGCACCGCGAACACCGTGATGCCCTTGCTGTACTTCGCCGCCGGATCCGTGCGCGCGAGCAGGCAGCAGTAGTCGGCGGCGTGCGCCTGGCTGGTCCAGATCTTCCGGCCGTTCACCACCCAGGCGTCGCCGTCGCGCTCGGCGCGCGTGCTGATCGCGGTGAGGTCGGAGCCAGCCTCGGGCTCGGTGAAGCCCTGGCACCAGCACTCCTCGACCGCGACGATCCGCGGCAGATGGCGTGCCTTCTGCTCCGGCGTGCCGATGGCCAGGAGCATCGGCCCGGCGGTCTCGATGCCGATGATGTTGAACGGCTCGGGTGCGGCGACCCGTCCGAGTTCCTCGTGCAGGATCAGCGTGTGGGTGACCGACAGGCCCTGGCCGCCGTATTCGCGCGGCCAGTGCAGCGCCGCGTATCCCGCGGCGTGCAGCCTGCGTTCCCAGGCCTTGCGGAACTCCGCGCACTCGAGTGGATCCTCGGGGCCGTTGAAGGTGCCGCCCCAGCCGGCGGGCAGGTTCCGCGACAGCCACGCGCGCAGGCGCGCGCGGTAGGCTTCCTGCTCGGGCGTGAATGAGAAGTCCATCGGTGTCCTCCACGCATCGGCCAGCCGGAGCCGGATGGCGCAGCCCAATATACCCGCAGCGCGTGCCGCCCGGGACGCCCTGCGCGGCTGTCGATCAGCGCGCGAATCGATCCAGTGGGACGCTGATGCGGCGCGCGAAGCGCGCGTAGCGGTTCGCCGGCCGCGTGCCGTGCGATGGCGCGGCCTCTCCCCAGGCGTACCAGACGTCCGGCTCGCGGGTGTCCCCGACGCGCCGCCAGCGGCCCTCGACCTGCGGATTGGGAATGGGACCCAGGTCCGGCATGCGTCCGCGCGGATCGGGAATGAACTCCCACTCCTGGCCGAACGCGCTGTAGCGGATCCCGGTGTGCCAGTAGCCGTCCGGGCCGAAGGTCACTTCGCCGGTCACGTCGTAGGTGAAGCGCGTGTTGCCGTGCTCGTCGGTGAGGATGGCGAAGCCGAACTGATCGTTGCCGAGCAGGAAGTGCCCGGCGTCCAGGCTGCCGTCCTTGTAGCGCGTGGCCCAGGTGTACCAGGCCAGTTCCAATTGCGCGCCCACCAGCGCATCCCTGGCCTTGTAGATCTCCCCGCCCTCGAACATGTAGATCGGATCGAAGCCCATGAACCCGCGCGCGCGCCGCCCGAGCACCGTGCCTTCGAGCTGAAAGATGTTGGCGACGTAGTACATGCCGGCGTCCCGGCCGGGCAGGTACCAGTGCATCCCCGGCGGGACGAAGGTGCCGGTGACGTCGAGCACGTCCTTCTCGAACCACGCGCAGGCCGTCGGCGACCAGGTGACGTGGAACGGGTTGCCGCCGACCTCCGGCGCACTCTGCCACTGCACCTTGGCGTCGGCGAGCCAGCGCCGGTAGCCGTCGTTCGGCGCGCTCTGGCGCCAGCATGGGTGCATGTGCAGTGCATCGGCGTGGCCGAGCGTGGTCTGCAGGTAGAAGCGGCGCCGGGTGTCCTTCGCGGCGCCGGGCAGGTTGGTCGGGATGCGGCGCATGATCTCGTAGATCTCGCCCTGCTCGTCGCGCAGGGTGCCCCACAGGTACAGGCCCTCGGGCGGCATGCCGAAGTAGGCGCGATCCGAGATCATGTCCTCCAGCGTCGGCTCGAAGGTGCTGACCAGCGGCTGCCAGCCGAAGTTGCCGCGCTCGGGGTGCGCGCGCGGCGCGGGCGCGTCGGAATGTTCGCTCATGGGTGCGGGCCCAGCCTGTCGGTGAGGGATGCGCGGCGAATATAGGGACCGCTCAGACGGGGTGTCAACCCGCGCCGGAGTAGATGCCCGCACAGCGCCGTGTTTCGAGCGCGAATCGCGTAGTATCATGCTGCCGGTGCGATGTTCCGGCGCGTCCTTGCGCGGCTCTCCGCGGCGTACGTCACTTGTGACATTCATGTTCAGACTGCGGCGCGCGTGGCGGGGCGCCGGCCGCCAAGGTCGTCTTCGAGCGCGCACCGCGCGGTTTCTTGTACAGTGCGGCGCAGACGTTTCGTTCACCGAATCCAAGCGAGGTTACACGTGATCAAGACCCTGGGTTACGCCGCGCTCGAGGCCGGCGCCGCGCTCGGCCCCTACCACTTCGACCGCCGCGAACTGCGCGACGACGACGTCCGCATCGAGATCCTCTACTGCGGCGTGTGCCACTCGGATCTGCACACCGCGCGCAACGACTGGAAGAGCACGGTGTACCCGTGCATACCCGGGCACGAGATCGTCGGCCGCGTCAGCGCCGTCGGCAGCGCCGTGCGGCGCTTCGCACCGGGCGACATGGTCGCGGTCGGCACGCTGGTGGACAGTTGCATGCAGTGCGACCAGTGCGACGCCGGCGAGCACCAGAACTGCCGCAGGCGCGGCACCGGGACCTACAACGGCAAGGACAGGGTGACGGGCGAGAACACCCTCGGCGGTTATTCCCGCGTCATCGTCGTGCGCGAGGCCTTCGTCCTCAGGGTTCCGGCGGGGCTGGATCCCGCGCGCGCTGCGCCGCTGTTGTGCGCCGGGATCACGACCTGGGTGCCGATGAAGGTCTGGAACGTCGGCGCCGGCACGCGCGTGGCGGTTGCCGGGCTCGGCGGCCTGGGCCACATGGCGGTGAAGTTCGCCGCAGCGCTCGGAGCCGAGGTCACGGTGGTGACCACCTCGGCGGCGAAAGCCGACGCCGCGCTCGCCCTGGGCGCGCATCGGGTGCTGCTGTCCACGGATCGCGAGGCGATGAAGCGCGCCATGAGCAGCTTCGATCTCGTCGTCGACACGATCCCCGTCGTGCATGAGGTCGGCCCGTACCTCGGCATGCTCGACGTCGACGGCACGATGGTCGTCGTCGGCCTGGTCGGCGCGCTGCCGTCGTTCCACACCGGCCTGCTGCTCGGCGGGCGCCGGCGCCTGTCGGCCTCGGCCGTGGGCGGGATCGCGCGCACGCAGGAAATGCTGGACTTCTGCGCCGCCAGGTCCGTGCTCGCCGATTGCGAGATCATCGCGATGCAGGACATCAACCGGGCCTTCGAGCGCATGGAGCGTGCCGACGTGCGCTACCGATTCGTCATCGACATGGGCACGCTCGCCGATGCGCCAACCGCCTGATGCGGCGCCAAAGCGTGGTTTGCTTCGCTGCGTTCGCAATGACCGGGCCTTCGTCATTGCGAGGAGCGAAGCGACGAAGCAATCCATGTGCCGCCGGAGGCATCCAGGCAAAAAAGGGGACATTCATCATTTCTCGCGAAATGATGAATGTCCCCTTTTTTTGATGCGGACCACAAGGTCAGTCCGCCCCCGTTTTTCATAGCCAACTCCGTTCGAGGTGAGCGCCGATGGTTGCCAATCCCGCTGCCGTCAACGACCCCGCCAAGGCGCAGGCCGAGCGCTTCAAGCGCCGGGTCGCCGACCTGATCGCCAGCGACCCGCAGATCCGCGCGGCCGAGTCATTGCCGGCGGTGAACGAGGCGAAGACCCGCGCGGGCCTGCCGATCGCGCGGGTGATCCAGGCGGCGCTGGAAGGCTACGCGGAGCGGCCGGCGATGGGCCGCCGCGCGCGCACGATCGTCGCCGACCCGGCCAGTGGCCGGAAGAGCGCACGGCCCGCGCAGGCGTTCCAGACCGTCACCTACCGCGAGCTCGGTGCGCGCGTCCGCGCGCTCGCGGCCGCCTGGCACGGCGACGAGGCGCTCGCGGTGCGCCCCGGAGAACTGGTCTGCATCCTCGCCTTCGCCGGTCCTGACTTCGTGGTCGTGGATCTCGCCACCACGCACAGCGGGATCGTCAGCGTGCCGTTGCAGAGCAATGCGTCGGCGGCGCAGCTCGCACCGATCGTCGCCGAGGCCGAGCCGCGCTGCGTCGCCGCCAGCCTTGAATGCCTGGGGACCGCCGTGGACGCGATCCTCGCCGGGCACCATCCGCGCAGCCTCGTGGTGTTCGACTACGAGCCGCGGGACGACGACCAGCGCGAGGCGTTCGAGCGTGCCCGGGCACGCCTGGCGCAGGCCGGTTCGCAGACCCTCCTCTGCACGCTCGACGAGGTGCTGGCCCGCGGCGCAGCGCTCGCCGCGCCGCCGCCATTCGAATCCCCGCCCGGCGGCAACCCGCTGAGCACGATCTACTACACCTCCGGCAGCACCGGGCTGCCCAAGGGCGCGATGTACCCGGAGAAGATGACGCGCGTGCGCTGGGTGGACATCGCCCCGGTGCCGCTCGTCACCATGCACTACCAGCCGATGAACCACGCCATGGGGCGCAGCGTGGTGTGGTACACGCTGGGCAGCGGGGGCACGGTGTACTTCGCCGGCGCGAGCGATCTGTCCACGTTGTTCGACGACATCGCCGACGTGCGCCCGACGCAGATCAACCTGGTGCCGCGCCTGTGCGAGATGATCCAGCACCGCTGGCAGGCGGAGCTCGATCGGCGCCTGGCGGCCGGAGCGGATCGCGCCGGGATCGAGCCGGCGCTGATGGAGGACTTCCGGCGCCGGGTACTCGGCGGGCGGCTGCTGTCGTCGAGCTTCGGCTCCGCGCCGATGTCACAGGAGCTGCGCGTGTTCATCGAGACGCTGCTGGACTACAAGCTCGCCGACGGCTATGGCACCACCGAGACCTCGGGTATCGCCGTCAACGGCTACGTCCGCAAGCCGCCGATCATCGACTACAAGCTGGTGGACGTGCCCGAGCTCGGCTACTTCACCACCGACAAGCCGCACCCGCGCGGCGAACTGCTGGTGAAGACCCAGACCGTCATGGCCGGCTACTACAAGCGCCCGGAGCTGACCGCCGCGGTGTTCGACGCGGACGGCTACTACAGGACCGGCGACATCATGGCCGAGATCGGCCCGGACCGGATCGCCTACGTCGACCGCCGCAACAACGTGCTCAAGCTCGCCCAGGGCGAGTTCGTCGCCATCGCGCGGCTGGAGGCGATCTTCAACAGCCGCCATCCGCTGATCGCGCAGACCTGGCTCTACGGCACCAGCGACCGCGACTTCCTGCTCGGCGTGTTCGTGCCGCGCATGGAAGTGGCCGAGCGGATGGGCGGCACCGGTGATCCCGGGCGCCTGAAGGCGCTGCTGCGCGAGGCGATCAAGCAGGTCGCTCAGCAGGAACGCCTGCAGCCCTACGAGGTGCCGCGCGACTTCATCGTCGAGACCGAGCCGTTCAGCGTCGAGAACGGTCTGCTGGCCGGGGTGGGCAAGTACCTGCGGCCGGCGTTCAAGGCGCGCTACGGCGCGGCGATGGAACGGCTGTACGCCGAGATCGAGGCCACGCGCAACGCCGAGCGCGGCGCGCTGCTCGCGGCGGGCAGGGACGCGCCGGTGCTGCAGACGCTGGCGCGTGCGGTCGAGGCGACGCTGGGCATCGCCGGCGTCGACCCCGACAAGCGCGCCAGCTTTGCCGAACTGGGCGGCGATTCGCTGTCCGCGTTGGAGTTCTCGATGCTGCTGGAGGAGATCTACGGCGTCGAAGTGCCGGTCGGCGTGATCACGCATCCCACCGGCAGCCTGGCGCAACTTACGCAGTTCATCGACCGGGCGCGTGCCGAACGGGCGGGGCGCCCGACCTTCAACGCACTGCACGGGTCCGGCGCGCTGGAGATCCACGCCCGCGATCTCACCCTGGATCGCTTCATCGATGCCGACACGCTCGCGCGCGCGTCCACCCTGGCGCCGCCTCACGCGGGCGAGCCGCGCACCGTACTGCTGACCGGTGCGAACGGGTTCCTGGGCCGGTTCCTGTGCATGGCGTGGCTGGAGCGGTTAGCGCGCAGCGGCGGCCGCCTGGTCTGCATCGCCCGCGGCGTAGACGACGCCTCGGCGCGGCAGCGCATCGCCGAGGCACTCGACAGCGGCGACGCCGACCTGCGCAGCCGCTTCGAGGCGCTCGCCGCCGGCCGGCTGGAAGTGCTCGCCGGCGACATCGGCGAGCCGCGCCTGGGCCTGCGCGAGGCGGACTGGGATCGGCTCGCCGCGGAGGTGGATCTCATCGTCCACCCGGCCGCGCTCGTGAACCACGTCCTGCCCTACGCGCAGTTGTTCGGCCCGAACGTCGCCGGCACCGCGGAACTCATCCGCCTGGCGATCAGCACGCGCCTGAAGCGCTTCAACGACGTCTCCACGATCGCCGTCGCCGGTGGCGGCGCGGGCCGCGTCGACGAGGACGCCGACATCCGCCTCGCGCGGCCGTCGCGGCGGGTCGACGACGCGGGCTATGCCACCGGCTACGCGAGCAGCAAGTGGGCGGCCGAGGTGCTTCTGCGCGATGCGCACACGCGCTTCGGGCTGCCGATCGCGGTGTTCCGCTCCGGCATGATCCTCCCGCACACGCGCTACGCCGGCCAGTTCAACGCGCCGGACATCTTCAGCCGCTGGCTGTTCAGCCTGGTGGTCACCGGGATCGCGCCGCGCTCGTTCTACCGGGCCTCGCAGGACGGGCGCCGGACGCACTACGAGGGCCTGTCGGTGGATTTCATCGCCGACGCGATCGTCGGCATCGGCCAGCGCGCCATCACCGGCTTCGCCACCTACCACGTGGTGAACCCGCACGACGACGGCGTCGCCCTGGACACCTTCGTGGACTGGGCAATCGAGGCCGGCCAGCCTATCCGCCGCATCGACGACTATGCCGACTGGCGGCTGCGCTTCGAGACCGCGCTGCGCGCGCTGCCGGAGAGGCAGCGCCAGCAGTCCTCTCTGGCGCTCCTGCACCAGTTGCGCGAGCCCGCGCCGGTGTCGGATCCGGCCGCGGTGTCCGCGCAGCGCTTCGAAAGCGCGGTGCGCGAACTGGGCCTGGGCGAAGCCGGCGTCATCCCGCACCTGTCGGCCGGGTTCATCCGCAAATACCTGGACGACCTGCGGCACGTCGGCATGATTTGAGCGTCCGGCGGCGCGTTCGTCATTGCGCAGCCGAATCCAGGAGATAAAAAAAGGCGGGCCTGGGCCCGCCTTCGAGGACTGCAACAGGAGCGTGTGACCTATTGGTATTCGTACACCAGGTTCACGCCGAACGTGCGCGGCGTGCCGTAGACGATATTCCCGATGGTGACGTTGGTTTGCGGCACCGAGAAGCCGTACTGGTGCCACGCATTGTCGGTCAGGTTCGCGCCGTACACCGCGATCTTGACATTGCCGCGGTCGGCGCCGAACGGCGTCAACTCCGACAGCGTCAGCCGCGCGTTGAGCAGGAAGTTGTCGTAGAAACCGTCGAATCCCCCCGCGGTCGGAAACCCCGTAATCGGTTGGAACCCTGCGCTGCTGGTGCTGAAGGAGTACTTCGTCGACCCGCTCATATCCATATGCGCCGATAGCATGCCGAACCCGAATTGCGGGAAGTCGTAGTCGATACCCGCGAACCACCGGTGCGTTGCCGTCTGGAAGCAGTTCGGGATGTTCGGTACCAGCGGATCGCCGCTGGCAGGGACCTTGCAGTCGCTCCACGTGTAGGCGACGTTGATCGTCAGGCCATCCATGGGAACCATCGTCGCGTCGATTTCCGCACCGAGAATCGTAATGTCCTGGGGATAATTGGCGAAATACGTGTTGGAGATCTGACCAAGCTTCTGGAATGACGTCTGTGCCCCCTCGTAGGTCTGGTGGTAGATATCGGCGTTGAAGCGGAGTCGCTTGTCAAACCAGTCGGACTTCATGCCAATCTCCCAGGAACGAACGACCTCCGGGTTGAACACGTGGAAGCCAGTGTCGGGCACGCCGAGCACGAGCAGGGGTTGACCAAAATTCGGCGACGTCGGATCGGTCACCCGCGCGATGCTCTCGCGGATGCTCGCGCCACCGTTGCGATAACCCTGGGCGTAGCGGACGTAGGTGGACAGATCCTGCGTCCAGTCAAACGCCACGGTCGCCGCGGGGTCGATGCGGTGGACCGGCTGGGTGGCGAGCACGTTCACGAGCCTGTTGCCCTCGAGGATTTTCAACAGATCCTTGGCGTCCTGACTGTAGCGGAGACCAAAAGTGACGTGCATTCGATCGTCCCATACCGGCGGTGTCCAGGTTCCCTGCCCGTAGATGCCGATCGAATCGGTGTCCACCGTCGAGGTCGTGAGCGGCGCCGTGTTGCCCACGGCATGGAAGGATCCATTAGGTCCGAACAGGGCGTTGGCGGTCGCGGCTCCAATCAACGGTGTATACCCTTGCAGCAGCAAGGCCTGGATCTGGGGCGTGTAGGGAATGACACCCGTGCCGAAGGTCGCCAGCCCGGCCGGAAGCCCGAATATGCCCGCGGCGACCGCCTGCGGCACCGTGCCGAGATTGATCAGGCCATAAGGCTGATGGGTGTAGCCATAGGCGTGTTCGTTGAAGTACATGAAGCCGACCGTGTAATCGAATCGCTCGGTGTCGCCCAGCAACTGGATTTCCTGCTGGAACTGGTGCTGCTTCTGGCCGGTGAAGTTCTGCGCATCGCCGATCGAGAACGCGCCGATCGGTCCGAATATCAGTGGAATCGCTACGGTGGGGCCGATCGGCGAATAAGCCTCGTCGGTCATCGCGCGATAGGCAGTAATCGATTTCAGGGTAACCTGGTCATTGATGTTCCATTGCGCGGTGACCGAGTGGCCCTTCGTGGAAGTTTCGTTCGGGTGGATCGGCAGTGGATAGTCGAGGGTCTTCAGACGTTCTCTATATCCCCCGGCCGGAACCCCGAACGAGATGTCGACCCCGTTGATCGTGAACTGCGGGTGCTGGCAACCGGAAAAGGCGGGCCGCTGCGCGGCGAGGAGACTCGTCGGGAACCTCGCGACACAGCCAAACAAGGTATTGGCAGCCTGCACGTACTCCGTTTCCATCTGGTCGTAGGCATAGTCGACCGTGATGTCGTCAGTCGGCCGCCAGCGCGCGGCGATGCGAAAGCCGTCCTTGTCGTGCCGCCCGAACATGTCTTCCTGGAAGAATTCCGGATTGATATTGGCAGCCTGCATCTTGGCGAGGGCACCGGCGGAAAACTTCGTCCAGCCATCGACCTGGTCATGCACGTAGTCGAAGCGCAGGCTGACGCCATACATTTCCGGTAGATCGATCGTCGTCTTGCTGCGGATCTTGTCGTAGGTGCCGTAGTCGAAGCTCTCGCGGATGCGCAACTTGCCGAGCGGCTTCTGCGAGGTGATGTTGATTGCGCCGCCCATCGCGTTGCGGCCGAACAGGGTTCCCTGCGGACCGCGCAGAACTTCCACGCGTTCGATGTCGGCCAGTTCGGCGCCGCTGCCGGGTGCACGCGCCAGGTACACGTTATCGACGTAGATCGCGACCGCGCGGTCCAGTGTCGTCTGCACCGGATCGGCCTCGCCGACGCCGCGGATGGTGATCTGCAGATCGTCCGGGCGCGCGGAGAAGGGCTGCGCGTTCAATGCCGGTACCGCGCCTTTCGCGAAGTCGGCCATGCTGTGCAGATTCATCTTCTCGAGCGATTCGGTGCCGAGCGCGGTGATGGCCAGTGGTACGTCCTGCAGGGATTCCTCGCGACGCTGTGCGGTAACGACGACTTCCTCGATGCCCGCCGCGGCAACGATCCCCGGTGCCACTGCCGCGACGCCGCCGGCCAACATCGCCGCGGCATTGATGCCAGCCACTGCTCCTGCGCCTGCGATGGCGCGAAGCGCACAGACGATTCGGGTTCGTGAATTCGATTTCATATTCTTCCCCTTGAAGGATTGTGACGGTTTGGCGCGCAGCCCCCCGTATTTCGCCGCGCGAGAGTGGTGTGAGCGGTACAGATTATGCGAGCCTCATACGTTAGTTCTTAAGGGGTGCCGTAAACGTGCTGCAGCCCGAGCTTGAGTCGACCGGACTTCGCCTCGCGCGCCGGATGCGCGCGGCGCGCGTTTGTCGCCAGGAAGTCGATGGCGTTCAT
>JBFXBD010000002.1:0-170369 GCA_050183625.1 Gammaproteobacteria bacterium | reverse complement strand
TGTTCCTGTGGCGGCCCGGCGTACGCACGGGCCGCCGCGTCGTCCCCCGAGACGCAGAACTGGATCCCGGCCGCGATCCGCGGCGGCCGGCGGCCGGCGGCGCGCGCCGCGGCCGAGATCGCAGGCACGATGTGCGCGGCGATCGTGCGCGGCCCGGTCATCCAGGTGAGCGTTCCCTGAGTCATGCGGCCGGCGATCTCCAGCATCCGCGGCCCGAGTGCCGCGACCAACACCGGCACCGGCGCGGCATCGGGCACGTCGAGCGGGCCGCGCAGCAGGTGCGTGGCCACGGTCTCGCCCGTGTAGTCGACCTGTTCGCCGTTCAGCATCGGCACCAGCGCTTGCAGATACTCGCGCATGTGGCGCGCCGGGCGCGCGAAGGACAGGCCGAGCATCTCCTCGATGACCCAGCGGTGCGAGAGGCCGACGCCGAGCGTCAGCCGCCCGCCCAGCGCGGCCTGCGCCGTGAGTGCCTGCATGGCGAGCGTCATCGGGTGGCGGCCGTAGATCGGCACCACCGAGGTGCCGAGTTCCACGCCCGGCAGATGCTGGCCGATGGCGGTCAGCGCGGTGAGCGCGTCCACCGAGAAGGCCTGCGCCAGCCAGTAATGCGCGAACCGGTAGCGGGCGAAGTCCTGCGCGCGCTCGGCGACCCGGGACAGGCCGCCGTTGAATGGAATGACTGCACCGATGCGAAACGTATTCATGGGAGTTCCCGGTTTCAGAAGCGGCCGCCGTCGATGAGATACACCTGGCCGGAGATGTAGGACGCCGCCGGCGAAGCGAGGAATATCGTGGCGCCGACGCATTCCTCGCTGCGGCCGAAGCGGCCGGCCGCGATCCGTGGCAGGGTGAGCTTGGCAATCGGGTGGCCGGCCATGTCGCCCGCGGTGTCGATCGTGCCCGGCGTGATGCAATTGGCGCGCACCTTCGGGCCGAATTCGCGGGCCGCGTACTTCGTCAGCAGCATGAGCGCACCCTTGGCCATGCCGTAGGCGAACAGGCCGTTCTGCGGGATCATGCCGGTGGAGGACACCACGCTGACGATGCTGCCGCCGTCACCCGCCGCCATCCTCGGCCCGAGCCTGCGGAACAGGGTAAACGCGCTCTGGTAGATCACGTCCCACTGCGCGCTCCACTGCTCAGGGGTGACGTCGGCGATGCCGGCGCCCGCGGTCTGCGCCGGGGTGGCATTGTGGACGATCACGTCGACGTGCCCGCGCAGGTTCCAGGCCTCGTCGCACGCGCGCTCGACGTCGGCAGGCGCAGCCATGTCCGCGGCGAGCGCGTGCGCGCGCCCACCGGCCGCGCCGATGTCGGCGGCCAGTGCTTCGAGCCGGTCGCGCGTGCGGCTCACCAGCACCACCTCGGCGCCGGCTTCCGCCAGGCCCCGGGACAGGTGCGAGCCCAACAGCCCCGTGGCGCCGGTCACCATGGCGACCTTGCCGTCGAGACGGAATTGTTCGATGTACATTGTGGTCGCTCCAGAGTTGTGGCGGCGCACGGCGACCGACCGTTCGCGGGCCGCCAGACTAGCAGCAGCGCGCACCGGCATGCGAGCCCGCCGGCCTCAGGCCAGCAGCACGCCGCGAAACGAAACCCCGACGACGACGAACGCCACCGAAAGCAGCGTGACGAACACCACCCGGCGCGCCATCGCCGGCAGGGTCGCCGGCGACAGGCGGGGAATGATGCGTAGCCGCGCATCCAGCGCGGTCGCCACCGTCAGCGCCAGGAGCGCGAGCTTGCACGCGATCAAGTTCGCCTGCGGCGTGCCAAACGCGAACCACGCGCCGACATCGCCAACCTGCACGTGGGCCATCCACAGTCCGGAGAGCACCTGGATCGCAAGCGCAGGCATGCCGATGCGTTCGAAGCCGCGTTCGAATTCCAGCAGGATGCGTGGCTCGCCGGCAGCCAGCGCCCGCGGCAGCACCGCTGCCGCCAGGACGAGATGGCCTCCGGTCCAGACCGTGGCGGCGAGCACGTGCAGGAGCAGGATGGTGCTGTACATGGCGACCTGGCCTCGGCGTGGCGCGGAGCCGAATTTACACCACCGCGGCGGCGCCACGCGCGCTACCATGCGCCGTTGCCCGGCGCACCGGGCCGCGCACCCACGATCCAAGCACGGGACACCTTCTGCCGATGACGACGAACACGACCGCCGCCGGGACATTCGACTACGTCGTCGTCGGCGCCGGCTCGGCCGGCTGCATCCTCGCCCGCCGGCTCGCCGACAGCGGCGCCAGCGTCTGCGTGATCGAATCCGGCCCCGCTGATCGCAGCCCCTTCATCCACGTGCCGGCCGGCTTCCTGCGCACCCTGCTCGATCCGGCACTGACCTGGCGCTACAAGGCCGAAGGCAGCGAATGGACCGGCGGCCGGCGCATTCCCGCGGTGCACGGGCGCCTGCTCGGCGGCAGCAGCGCGGTCAACGGCATGGTGTGGGTCCGCGGGCAGGCTGCCGACTACGACGACTGGGCGGCCGCGGGCAATCCGGGCTGGTCGTTCGCACAGGTCCTGCCGTACTTCGAACGTGCCGAGGCGCAGTTGCAGGTCAGCGACGCGGACTGGCACCACCCGCTGTGCGACGCGCTGATCCGCGCCGCGCGCGAATCCGTGCCCGCCGGCCAAGCCGCGCCCGATGCCGGCTACTACCGCCGCAACATCCACCGCGGCCGGCGCATGAGCGCCGCTCGCGCCTACCTGCGGCCGCTGCGGCAGCGACCGAGCCTGGACCTGCGCTGCCACGCGCACGCGGTCGGCGTGCGGTTCGACGGCCGCCGGGCGGTCGCGGTGCGGTACGTGCGCGACGACGCGCGCGCCACCGTGCTGGAAATCGCGGCACGGCGTGAAATCCTGCTGTGCGCCGGTGCGCTGGCGACACCGCGCCTGCTGCAATTGTCCGGCGTCGGCGCGCCGGCGCTGCTGGCGGATCTCGGAATCAACGTCGTGCACGCGCTACCCGGGGTCGGCGAACACCTGCGCGATCATCACACCGCGCGCATCATCGCCCGCGCGCGCGGCGTGGCCACAATCAATGAACTCGCGCGCTTTCCGCGCTCGATCCTGCAGGGCATGCAGTGGCTCGTCGGGCAGCCGAGCCTGGTCGGCGTGAGCGCCGCGATCGCCTATGCCTTCCTGCGCTCCGCGCCCGACGTCGAACGCCCGGATCTCGCGCTCATCTTCACGCCCGGAAGCTACAAGGGCGGCGTGCTTGGCCTGCTCGACGACTTCCCCGGCATGACGCTCGGCGCCTGGCCGCTGCGCCCGGCGAGCAGCGGGTTCGTGCGCGCGCGAACCGCCGATCCGTTCGCGTTGCCGCAGGTGCAGCCCAACTACCTCGCCGACGAAGCCGACCGCCGCGTGCTGCTCGCCGGCCTGCGGCGCGCACGTGCCCTGCTTGCCGCGCCGGCCTTCGAACGCTGGGTCGAGCGCGAGGAAACGCCGGGGCCGGCGTGCGCCGGCGACGAGGCACTGCTCGAACACGCCCGCGGCACCGGCACCACCTGCAATCATTTTGCCGGTTCGTGCCGCATGGGCCCGACCGCCGATCCGACCACCGTAGTGGATGCGGCGTTGCGCGTTCACGGCATCGATGGGCTGCGCATCGCCGACGCCTCGGTGATGCCGATGATCACCTCGGGCAACACCAACGCGCCGACGATGATGATCGCCGAGAAGGCCGCGGACCTGATCCTCGGCCGCTGAACCTCCCGACGCGACCGCGCGGATCGCGCGCGTCTTCGCTGCTGTGCAGCGAAAAATTACGGTTGGTTAATGTCGGGCACGAGCGCTTGAATCGCGCGGTGCGCGGGATGACACTGCGCGCGCCGGTCGTGAAGCGACGGAAGGACATGCTGCGCAAACCCGCGTGCGCGTGCTCCGGCACCGTGTTGTCCCAGTGCGCGCACCCAAGCCCTGGAGAGATGACATGACACACCGCAAGGCGAAGGAATCGCTGCATCCGGTTGCAATCGCGTTCGTCGTCCTCATCCACCTGACGGCGTTCGCCTGCTTCAAGTCCGGGCTCGCGGCCCGATGGATCGAACCCCTGCCCGGTCCGATCCAGTTCACGGACGTCCCGTCGACCCACGTACCCAAGCCCGAGCCCACCCCGACCCTGCCGCCGGAACTGCGAACGTTCCGCATCGTTCTGCCGTCGCAGCCCTTCGTCCCGTCGACGCCCGACGAGACCACCCCTGCAACCGCAGGAAACGTTGCGCGCAGCGCGCATCCGATCCCGCCCGCACCGGTAGCCCCGCGCATCGTGGGGCCGCATGCCCTGGCCACCCGGCCGAATCCGCAACCGGACTATCCCCCGATCTCGCGCCGCCTCGGCGAGCAGGGAAGCGTGATCCTGGCGCTGTTGGTGGAGATCGACGGGCACGTGGCCGAGGCCAGGGTGGACTCCAGCAGCGGCCATGCCCGCCTGGACGAGGCGGCGGTGGCGCACGCATTGAAGCGCTGGCGATTTGCGCCCGGCACCGAGGACGGCGTGCCCGTGGCGGCCTGGCACCGGGTGCGAGTACGGTTCACCCTCACGCCCTGAGCGCATGGCGGTCGTGCCGGCGTCGCCCCGGCACGACCGCCGCGGCGATTGCGGCGGGCGTCAGCATCCAAGTCTTCGGCGCCGAGGTCTTCTGGCTCGACCGCAACCTGAAACACTCAGCCGATCTTGCCGTCCCAATGACGCGCGTCGCGCAGGACCTGTGCAAATGGCTTGTCCTGGTCGAAGCTCGGTTCGCGCGGCAAGCCCAGCACACGCTCACCGATGCCGTTTCGCTGCATCTCGTTGGTGCCCGCGGCGATCGAGGCCATGCGCCCATTGAGGTAGTCGATGGCCGGTGCCCGCGCCGCTTCGTCGCCCGGCTTCCACGAAAGCACTCGCGACCCGCCGATGGCCACGGCCTGCCTGGCGCGGATCGGCCGGAACGTTCCCATCGCCAGCTTCGCGTACGCCGCGATGGCCGGCGCTGGTCGGTCGGGACTGCTCAGGCGCGCCGCGATGCGTGCGCCGAGGTGGTACTGCGCCCAGTCCAGGATGTGCGCGCGCGCAATCGCCTGCCGGGCGAGCGGATCGCGCAGCCGCCCGACCTGCGCCGCGAGGGCGACCAGATCCGGCGCCACGGCACGCGGTTCCGCCGACGCGCCTGACGCGCCTGCGCCGCGCTCGTAGACCAGCATCGTCTGGGTGACTTCCCACCCCCGTCCAACCTCCCCAAGTACGTCGGTGACGGGGACCGGCACGTCATCGAGAAACTCCTCGCAGAATTCCGCGGAACCGTCGATCTGCGCGATCCGCTTGACCGTGACGCCGGGTGCCCGCGTGGGCAGCACGAACCACGTCAATCCGCGGTGTTTCGGCACGCTCCAGTCCGTACGCGCCAGGCACATCGCCCAGTCGGCGTAGTAGGCGCCGGTGCTCCAGATCTTCGAGCCGTTCAGCAAGTAGCGTTCGCCGTTCAGAACCGCGCTGGTACGGATGCCGGCGAGATCCGAGCCTGCGTCGGGCTCCGAGTAGAACTGGCACCAGATTTCCTCCCCGGCGAGGATGGCAGGCAGGTGCGACTTCTTGAGCGCTGCCGACCCGTGCGCGAGGATCGAACGCCCCACGGGCCCGAACGTCACGACGCCCGCACCGCCGAAATCGGGCGTGACATACCCGGCGGATTCTTCCTTGAAGACCCGCTCATGGGCGCTCGTCAGGCCGCGGCCACCATACTCGATCGGATACGAAATACCGGCGAACCCGGCCTCGAACAGGCGCCGTTGCAGCCGGCGCGCCGAGGCGATTTCCGCGCTGCTCGGGTTTCTCATCCGCACACCGTGGACCCGCTCCACCGGCAGGCGCTCGAGATTCGCCCGAATCCACGCCCGCGCCTGCGCGCGGAATTCGTCGAGCGGCACCGCCTCGTGCTTCATGCAGCACCATCCAGGCCGGCGAGCACGCACACATGCTCGCGGTGCCACGACGCGCCGCCGAACTGCTCCGCGGCCGTCGTGATCCGTCGCAGGAACAGATGCTGATCGTGCTCCCAGGTGTAACCGACGCCGCCGAAGACCTGGAAGCACGCCTGAGCGTGCTCCAGCGCCGCGTCGCTGACGAATGCCTTGGCCTGGCTTGCCGCCTGTGCGGCGTGCGGATCGCCCTCGCCGACCTGTCGGGCAGCGGCGAGCACGACGGCCTTGCTCGTCTCCAGCATCATCGAGGCATCCGCCAACAAGTGCTTGATGGCCTGAAACGAGCCGATGGGGCGCCCGAACGCAATGCGCTGCCTGGCGTACTCGACGGTCTGTTCGAACTCCTGGTGCATCGCGCCGACGCACTCCGCGACGGTGAGCACGGAGGCGATCGCGAGCAGGCCCTCGGCCAACGCCCGGTCGCCGACGACACCGACGAGCGCCGTCGGTGCCAGCGTGACCCCGTCAAAAGTGACCTCGGCGAACCGCCGCGAGATGTCCAGGCTCTCGACGGGCGCGAACGTCACGCCCGCGGTCCGAGGCTCGACGAGCAGGTGTGCCGGCCCGTCGGCCGTCCCGACCGCGACGAGCAACCACGCGCTCTCGCCCGCATCCTCGACCATCGCCGCAGTGCCGTCCAGCCGCCAGCCATCGCCCGCACGACGGGCCGGAATCACGCCGTCCATCGCGGGCGCGCCGCCAGGGTCGCCGATGATCCACGCGGCCGGCGCATCGCCGGCAACGATGGCCGCAAGCGCCTGGGCGCGCTGCGCCACCGTCCCCGCGCGGGAAATTGCGGCGGCAACGACATTGGCGCCGACGAACCCGCCGGGTTGCAATGAGCGCCCGCGCGTATAGGCAACCAGGGCGGCGTCGAGCATGCCGATTCCGGAGACGCTGCCGCCGCCCAGCGCCTCCGGCACGAGCAGCGCGAACCAGCCGAGCGCAGCGGCCTGGCGCCGGTAGGTCGCGGCGAACTCGTCATCGTCGTGGGCGCGTGCGCGCAGCCTGGATGTCGGAAACGCGTCCTCGGCGAACCGGGCGGCGGCATCCACGAGCATGCGCTGCTCGGTATTCAGATCCTCGACCACCGTACCCCTCCAGCACCGCGCGACGAATCCGCGCGATTCCCCGATCCGGACTACGCAGGACGGATTTCGGCCCATCCATTGCGGATGACCGCGGTGCCGTTGCCCTGCGCCTCGAATGCGATGAAACGACCGGACGGCGTACCCCCGGCGTCGTACATATCGGTCACGAGATCAACGCCAGGCAGCAGATTGCCGGAGAATTTCACCGCGAGCCGCGCCAGGCGGGCGGGATCGCCCTGCGCCACGGCGTCGATCACCATCGACGAACACATCGCCATGGTGCACAAGCCGTGGACGATGATCCCGGGCAGGCCGACCTTGCGGGCCGCCTCGGCGTCGAGGTGAATGAATGCGTTGTCCCCCGAGGCCTTCGCGTATCGATAGGTCTGATCGTCGTCGACGTGGACCTTGCGAGTCGCGATCGGCCGCGACCGGGCATCGTCCGGAAAGGCATGCGCAGGTCCTTCGATCCCACCGTCGGTGCTGTCCTGGACGCCCCGGATCACGAACGAGCTGTATTGTTCAAGGACAACACGCCCCGCATCATCGACCGACGTGAGCTTGACCCAGAGCGTGGTGCCGCTGCCCTTCACGCGATAGCCGACGGCTTCGCTCGTGGTGTCGATTGCCATTGCCGACCGCAACGGAACGTGGAAGTGCATGTCGTGGCTGCCGTGCACCGTGAAGCTGCGGACGGATTCGGGGATGACGTCGCGGACTACCGAAAGGATTCCTTCGAAGGTCGGGACGACCGCGAATACCGGTGGAATGAGATCCGATGCGGCATAGCATGGGTTGCGATCGTTCGTGGCCGCAGCGTACTCCAGCGCGGCCTCCCGCCCGATCGCCGTGCGCCCGACCGCGTGGTGCCTGCCGATCTGCGCGTGATCGAACGGCGCCGGCGTCCGGGGCCGCAACGCCGCCGCCTCCGGAATGAGTTTACGGCACAGCGCCATGACCTCCTCGCCCGGCGTCTTCGGCACCGTGTAACCTTCCTCCGCAAAGATCTCGCCGAGATGGCCGGCGACATCCTCGGCGGTCAACTCGCCCGAATCGCGGTGCCAGCCTGCAGTGAGACCGAGAAAGAACCGGGCGACGTGCCCGCCCGCAACCGAGAACACCTCGCCCGTGACCGCGCACTCGTCACTGGCGAGATAGGCCACGACCGGAGAAACGCGCTCGGGCGTGAACGTCGTGCGCATTTCCGGATGCATTCCCGCGGACATCCGCGTATAGGCAATCGGCGCGATGCAATTGACCTTCACGTTGTTGGAAGCGCCTTCCAGAGCCAGCACACGCATCAATCCGTACAGCCCGGCCTTGCCCGAGCCGTAGTTCGCCTGGCCGAAATTACCGAGCAGGCCCGCGGTCGAGGTCGTATTGACGATCCGCCCGTGGTTCCGGGCCCGCATGAGCCTGTATGCGGCCATCGTGACGTAGACGGCACCGCGCAGGTGCACGTCGAGTGCGGCGTCGTACATTTCGCGGGTCATGTTGTGGAAGGCCTTGTCGCGCAGGATCCCCGCGTTGTTCACCAGGATGTCGACGCTGCCGAAGGCATCGACGGCAGTCTGCACCACTGCCTCGCCGTCCAGGACACTGTGCGTATCCGCGACCGCTTCGCCGCCGGCCGCGAGGATTTCCGCGACCACCGCCTGCGCAGGGCCCGCGTCCAGACCGCTGCCATCGACGGCTCCGCCGATGTCGTTCACGACGACTCTCGCGCCGCGCCTGGCGAGCTCCAGCGCATGGGCTCGTCCGAGGCCGCTGCCGGCTCCGGTGACGATCGCGACCCGACCCTGCAGGGTGATTGCACTCACGTGTTTGCCTCTCGGATTGGACCGGAACTAACGCTCGGCGCCGCCGTCCTGGAACAGGCGCAGAACGTCCGGCTGGCTGGCCTTCATCGACGGCGTGCGTGGAAGCGACTCGACGACACGGATCCGAACCGGAACCTGATAGGGCAGGAGGATCCTGCGCACGAATGCTTCGAGATCCTCCGGCGTGGGTACCGGACCCGGCGCGCGCGCGTCGACCTCGACGGCTGCCACGGGCACGGCACCCAGGCGCGCGTCGGGCATCGCGACGACGCACGCCTCCCGTACGGCCGGGTGCCTTTCGAGCGCGTCAACAACGACATCCGGGAGCACCTTGAAGCCACCGCGGTTGATCGCGCGGTCCGCGCGCCCGGTCACGTACAGGAAACCATCGCCATCGATGCGGGCGAGATCCGTCGTGCGGATCCACTCCGGACCAAGAACCTGCTCGGCACGTACCTCCAGCAGCCCTTCCGCGTCCGGCGGCAGTACCGCGAAGGTGTCCGGGTCGACGATCCGGATCTCGAAGCCCGCGTTGACCCGGCCGGAACTGCCACGCTTGGCATGCTTGTGGACGCGCCATTCATCCTGCGTCCACGTGGTGACCGCGCCCGCGAACTCGGTTGCCCCGTAGGTGACGATCACCGGCTTGCCGAAGCGCGCCTCGAACTCGTCGATCAACTCCGGCGCAACGCGCGCCGTTCCGCTGCGCACGAAAGCGACCGAGGAAAGTTCGTGGGGATCGACGTTCGCATCCAGCAGCATCCGCATCGCCGACGGCACCAGCGAGATGACCGCAGGCCGGTGCTCGCGGATCCGCGCCAGCAGCGTAGGAATATCGAACCGCTCCAGCAGGCTCAGCCTCATGCCGAAGACGACCGTGCTTATGGTGCCCCAGGTGCCCGCGATGTGAACGAGCGGATTCCACAGGATGCTGACCGCCGGCGTCGCTGCGGTCGACCTGGTCGGCTTGGTGCCTTTGGCAGCGTCCGAGAGAATGCCCAGTTCGAGCGAATGTGCCCTGAGGTGGACGCGCTTGGGCCTGCCGGTGGTTCCGCTGGTCAGCATCTCGACGGCGACGCCCGGGACCGCACGCCGATAGTCCCGCGCGGGGGCGGTGCCGCCCGGGGCCAGCAGGCGCGCCGGTTCGGCGCGGTCGCCGCGCAATGCGATTGCGACACTCCCGGCCGCCGCGGCGGCGTCGCGCATTCCCGGCCGATTCCAATCGCTCTCGTCGGCCATGACCACCGGCAGACGCATCTCCGTGAGATCCGAGCCGAGCATGGCGTCGGGCTGAAACGCACTGAGCGTCACGACACAGTGGTTGTCGCCGAGCACGGACAACAATGCCCCGACGTGCTGGGGCCGATTGCGCAGCACGACACCGATCGCCAACGACTCGCCGGGATACCTCGATACCGTGGCCTCCCGCAGAACGTCCCGGATCCTGGCCATCGACTCCCAGGTCCACCAGCCGTCGGTGAATTGCACGTACGGCTCGCCGGACCGGCCGTCCAGTGCCGCGGTGATTATCCGTGCAAGACGGCCGGCGTCCTGACCAACAGCGCTTTCGACCACGAGACCGTCCGCCCCGGAGAGGTTCGAGCATCGTGGCGCAAGCGCGAAAACCATGTCAAGGCCGGGACAGCGACTCAGCGCGGCTGTACAGGCACTTGTTTGTGGACTCCGCCCCGGGGCGCCGCACCCGGACGAACCGGGGCTGGACGCACGCGGACGAACCGCCTACTCTGAAACCCGTGCGCCCGGATTGAAGTACATCTTTGGCCGGGCGCGTGCCGCGGCAACCGCACCGGTCGACATCGTTCGAGCCGTGGCGTGGCCCGCGATCGACGAACCGGACCACGTGCACCAGAGGCGCCATGACTCGCCCACGGCAAGCCGCCATCGTCGGCGCGGCATTGAGTGACTACCCGCGCGCGCCGCATCTGTCCGAACGCCAGCATCACGCCCAGGCGCTCTCCCGTGCCCTGGCGTCCGCAGGCCTGAAGATCGGCGACATCGACGGCTACATGGCCGCGAGCATGGGCCAGGAACAGGCGATTTCGCTGGCCGAGTACTTCCGCATCGACCACAAGGTGCTCGGGGGCGTAGGCATCGGTGGCGCGATCTTCGAGTGGATGGTGCACCAGGCGGCGGCGCAGATCGAAGCGGGCCAATGCGACACCGTCGCCATCACCTACGGATCGGATCTCCTGTCGCGATCAGGGCGCACGCTCGGCACGGCAGGCTTCTTTCGCGAGGGCGACACGATCTCGACGAGCGCCATGTTCGAGGCGCCGTACGGCAGTACGATCGTGGGAGCGTACGCCATGGCTGCTCGCCGGCACATGCACGAGTTCGGCACGACCTCGGAGCAGCTCGCGGCGATTGCGGTGACCTGCAGGGAACATGCGGCCCTGAATCCCAATGCACTCTACCGCAAGCCGATCACCGTCTCCGATGTCCTGGCATCGCGAATGGTGGCCGATCCGCTGCACATGCTCGATTGCTGCGTCATTTCCGACGGCGGAGGCGCGGTGATCCTCACCACCGCCGAGCGCGCCCGCGATCTTCCCGTGACCCCCGCCTACGTACTTGGCACGGCGGCCACCCAGAGTCACTGGAACATCAGCGAAATGCCCGACTTCACCGTCGCGCCGTCGGCGACCGCCGGCCCGCGCGCCTTTGCCCGCGCGGGCCTGACCCCCGCGGATGTGGACACTATCCAGTTGTACGACAGCTTCACGATTACGGTTCTCCTGATGCTGGAAGGCCTGGGATTCTGTTCCAGGGGCGAAGGCGGCGCCCTGGCCGAAAGCGGCGCGCTGCGGCTCGGCGGACGCTGGCCGATGAATACGGACGGCGGGGGGCTGTCGGCGTGTCATTCGGGCATGCGCGGAATGCACATCCTGGTGGAAGCGGTGCGCCAGCTTCGGGGCGAGGCCGGCCCGGCGCAGGTGCCGGATGCCAAGGTCGCGCTGGTCTGCGGCTCAGGCGGCTGGCTGTCGGGCCATGCGGTCGTCATACTCGGAACGGAGCAGTCCTGATGGGAACGCCTCTGCGTCTGCCGCAGGACCTTTCCGCGCTCCCGGTTCCCGACGTTGCCGGCGAATGGAAGCCGTTCTGGGACGCCGCCGCGCAAGGGCGGTTGCTCCTGCAGGAGTGCCGCGCTTGCGGCCATCGGCAGTTCTATCCTCGTGCGCTATGCACCAAATGCGGCAGCGAGCCCGGCTGGCTGGCCGCATCCGGGCAAGGAACGCTCTACACGTATTCGGTCGTGCGCCAGAATCTCGTGCGCCCCTTCAAGGACATGCTCCCCTATGCCCTGGCAATGGTCGATTTGGCCGAAGGGGTCCGCATGATGACCAATGTCGTCGATTGCGATCTCGAGGATCTGCACGTAGGCATGCCGCTCGAGCTGTTCTTTGCGTCCGCCGGGACGGGCCTGCACATTCCATACTGGCGTCCGAGGCGCAAATCCTCCGCTGCCTGACACCGCGGCTCAGTGCCCGGCCTGCTCGGCCAGTTCGCGCAGCCGGTTCTTGGCGACCTTGCCGAGCAGCGCGCGCGGGAACTCGTCGAGGAAGTGGACCGCGCGCGGCCGCTTGAACTTCGACAGCCGTTCGCCGCAGCGGGCGAAGATCGCCGCGCGCAGCGCCGCCTCGTCCGGCGCCGCGGCGCCGCGGATCACGAACGCCACAGGTACCACGTCGAGCATGGGGTCGGAGCGCCCGACCACGGCCGCCTCGACCACGCCCGGCACCTGCAGGATCTCGGCCTCGACCTCGCTCGCGGACAGGTTCTCGCCGCCGACCTTGAGCCGATCCTTGTCGCGATCCTGGTAGTAGAACAAGCCGTCCGCGCCGAGCCGGGCGATGTCGCCGGTGCGGAACCAGCCATCGGCGGTGAAGGCCTGCGCATTCGCCTCCGGATTGTCGTAGTACTCCAGGAACAGGTGCATGCCGCGGATGCCGCGCACCTGGATCTCACCGGGCTCGTCGATCCCGCATCCGGCATCGCGCTGCGCGTCCACCAGCCGCACCTCGTAGCCCGGCGTCGGGCGGCCGAGCGCGTACGGCGGCCAGTCGCGCCAGACGTCGGTGCGGATCGTATGGATCACCGTCTCGCTCATGCCATACGCGGCCATCGGCCGCGCCCCGCAACGGCGGGCGAACTCCACCGGCGCGATGCCGCCCTGGACGACCTTCAGGCGCTGCCCGGCGGGCACGGGGATCTCCGCCACGCCGCGCTCGACCAGCGGCATCAGGCTCATGTGCGTCACGCCATGCTTGGCGACGACGTCCCAGAATCGGCTCACCGTCACCTGCGGCAGCAGGAGCACAGAGCCACCGACACCCAGTGCCACTGCCGTCGACCAGAGCTGGGCGTTGGTGTGGAAGAACGGCATGTAGGCCATGTGCGTGTCGGCGCCTGTGAAATTCAGCGTCGCCGGGCCGATCCGGCCGGCCCACAGCAGGTTGGCGTGCGTGTGCACCACTGCCTTTGGCCGGCTGGTGGTGCCGGAGGTGTAGACGATGCCAGCCGGCAGCATCGGATCCGGCGCCCGCCTGGGTGCGAGATCCGGATCGCCGAGCAGTTCCTCGAACGCCATGCCGGCGTGGTTGCACTCCGCACCCGCGGGTTCCTCGCCGCCGTTGTCCGCCGTCACCGCCATCCAGTCCAGCCCCGGTGCGTTCTCCTGCACCAGGCGCGCATGGCGCGGCTGGGTGATCGCCGCGCGCGGCCGGGCCTGGCGCGCGAAGTACTGCATCTCGTTGGCGACGCTGCCGGTGTTGGTCGTCACCGCCATCGCGCCGACGGCCGCGCAGGCGTACCACGCGAACACCATCTCCGGGCAGTTGTCGCTGTGGATGAGCACCCGGTCGCCCACGCCGATGCCGTGCCGCGCCAGCCCGGCGGCGATACTGCGGACCTCGCGGTCGAACGCGGCGTAGGTCCAGATCCGGTGCCGCCCGGAACGCGGTTCCCAGAGCAGGAATGGATGCTCGCCGCGCCCGCGCGCCCAGGCTTCGACCTGCGTGGGGAGGTCAAGCCCGCCGAACTGGAACCTCGCCGCACGCATGCGGTCGTCGTCGTTCATGGCGTCGTCTCCGGATTGTTCGTTCTGCGCCGCAAGATTACCGGAAACGGCCAATCCGATGCCTGTGGAGGCGATTGCAAATTCCAGCCTCGAAGGCGAATATCGCCCGCACGCGCCTTGCCACAGCCACCGCCGAGGGAATTCGCCATGAAAGTCGGAGTCGTCTACAACATTCCGCCCGAACCGCCGAACCCCGAAACCACGCGCATCGTCGATGCGGGCGTGCTGCGCTTCGGCGTGGAGCCGCGCCACATCGACCGGGAGTCCCTGCGCGCGTCGTACGCTTCGGACCCGGTCGCGCTCGCACGCTTCGAAAAGCTCGTCGAGGACGGCCGTGCGATCGCCGACGGCGGCGTGAGCATCCACGTCTTCGCCGCCGAGGACGGCCACGAGTACCTGCGCTTCGACTGCTTCGACGACGAGCCGCACTATCACTACAACCACCGCGTCGCCCCGGGCGAGGACGTAGTGAACCACTGGATCCCCTTCGATCGCGTCGCCTGCGGCGAAATGCTGCCGTGGGCGCTCGCCACGCTGCGCACGCGCATGGCCGAAATGCTGGCGCAGGCGCGCGGTTCGCATCTCGTCCCGCGCCTGGATGCGGACGCCGTGAAACAGGCGCTCGTGCGCGTGGAGCAACTGGCGCGCCCGCCCGCGTCGCACTGACACCGCGCATGAGCATCGGCGCGGACCCGATCCTGCTGGAAGTCCTGCGCAACGAGATCGGGGCGATCACCGAGGAGATGGCGATCGCCGTGCACCGGACGGCGCGCTCCTCGATGCTGCGCATGGGCGACTTCGCCACCGCGCTTGCCGATGCGAGCGGCCGGATCGTCGGGCTCGGCCAGAGCTTCACCATGGCCTCGACGGTGTACATGACGCTGCTGCCGCGGGTACTGGAGAAGTTCCACGGCACGTTCAGGCCCGGCGACGTCATTCTCGCGAACGACCCGTACAGCGGCGCCTCGCACATGCCGGACATTATCCTGGTCATGCCGGCCTTCCACCGCGGCGCCGTGGCCGGCTTCGTCGTCATCTACTCCCACCAGAGCGACATCGGCGGGCGCTTCCCGGGCGGGTTCTCGAGCCAGTGCACCGAGACCTACGAGGAAGGGCTGCGGCTGCCTAACCTGAAGCTCTACGACGCCGGCACGCGCAACGAACCCCTCGTGCAGATGCTGATGGCGAACGTGCGGGCGCCCGAGGAGTGGATGGGCGACATCGACGCCAAGCTGTCCGGCTGCAGGCGCGGCGTGCGCGAGTTCGAAGCGGTGCTCGACAAGTACGGCCGCGCCGGCGTCGAGGCCTGCTTCGAGCACGTCATCGACCACGGCGAGCGCGCCGCGCGCGCCGCCATCGCGACCGTGCCGCCCGGCGACTACGGACGCGAGATGATGCTGCGGGACGACGGCTTCGGCAGCGAAGGCGTGGCGCTGCCGATCCGCATCACCCTGAAGGTCCGTGGCGATAGCCTGTGCGTGGATTTCACCGGCACCGCCGCGCAGGTACGCAGCGCGATCAACATGCCCTACAGCAACACCCTGGGCCAGGTCTACGGCACCCTGCACCGGATCCTGGCGCCGGAGGCGCCGTTCAACGTCGGCTTCGTACGCCCGATCGAGGTGATCGCCCCCGAGGGCACGCTGGCGAATCCGCGCTTCCCCGCGGCGGTGGGTGGGCGGGCGCCGCTGTTCTTCCTCATCACCGAGCTGATGCACCTGGCGCTCGCCGAGGCGATCCCGGATCGCGTCGGCGTGCCGCAGGAGGGCGGGGACATCGTCCACATGGCCGGCCACCGCCCGGACGGCAGCGAGTACACCACCATGGACCTGATCTGGGGCGGCTGGGGAGCACGGCCTCGCAAGGACGGCGTCGACGGCGCCGGCATGGCCTATCCGGCCGTACCCGCCGAACTGCTCGAGCGCGAGGTGCCGGTCGTGGTGGAGCGCTGCGAACTCGTTCCGGACAGCGCGGGTGCGGGCCGCTTCCGCGGCTCGATGGGGATCGCGAAGGCCTTCCGCTTCCTGCGGCCCGCGCGGGTGATGCTGCGCACCAACCGTCCCTGGGAGAGTTCCGTGGGCATGGCCGGCGGCGCCCAGGGCCACGCCTCGTCCAACTTCTTCACCCCCGCGGACGGAACCGCGACCGAGCTTGCCCGCAAGTCCCACATCCACATGGAGGTCGGGCGCGGCGATCGCATCGTCCACCAGGTCTGCGGTGCCGCCGGGCACGGCCGCCCGTTCGAGCGCGACCCGCAGGCCGTGCTCGCGGACGTGCGCGCCGAGAAGCTCTCGGTGGCCGCCGCCCGGACGCAGTACGGCGTGGTGATCGACGCCGGGCGCATGCAGGTCGACGCCGCCGCGACCGCGCAACTGCGCCGCACCTGAGCGAAGCCCCCGGGGTGCGCGTCGGCTTCGATATTGGCGGGACCTTCACCGACGTGATCGTGATCGATCGCGCCCGGCGCATCCGGACCGCGAAGGTGCTGTCGCTGCTTGACCGCGTGGGCGAGGACATCGTCGCCTGCGTCCGCTCGCTGCCCGATGCGGAGCCGGTGGAGCACTTCGTCCACGCGACGACCACCGCGTCGAACGCGCTGATCGAGCGCCGGACGGCACCGACCGGGCTGCTCACGACCCGCGGCTTCCGCGACGTCCTGGAACTGATGAACCAGAAGGCACCGCCCGCGGCTGCCGCCGACTGGGAACGCCTGCCGCCGCTGGTGCCGCGCTGGCTGCGACGGGAAGTCACCGAGCGCGTCCTCGCCGACGGCAACATCGACCAGCCGCTGGATCGGGCGAGCGCCGCGCGCGCGATCGATGCCCTGGTCGAGGCGCGCGTCGAGGCGATCGCGGTCTGCCTCATCAATTCCTATATCAACCCGGCGCACGAGCGGTTGCTCGGAGCCATGGTGCGCGAGCGCGCGCCCCACATCCCGGTCTGCCTGTCCGCGGACGTGCATCCGGAGTGCCGCGAGTACGAGCGCAGCAGCACGACCGTCATCAATGCCTCGCTCGTGCCGGTGGTGAACCGCTACCTGGACAAGCTCGAGCGGCACCTCGCGCCGCTCGGCCCGCGGTTGCTGATCATGCAGTCGAACGGCGGCACGATGACCGGGGATTTCGCGAGGCAGCGCCCGATGCACATGGTCGAGTCCGGGCCGGCCGCGGGCGTGCTGGCCGCGGCCCGGCTGGCGGCGGATCTGAACCTGCCGGACGTGCTCTCGTTCGACATGGGCGGCACCACCGCCAAGGCCTGCCTGATCAGGAACGGCTGCCCGCTCGAAAAGGCCGGTGGCGAGATCGGCGCGGGCGTGAGCGCGACCCGCACCGTCGGCGCCGGCCACGCGCTGCGCGCGCCGACGCTGGACATCGTCGAGGTCGGCGCCGGCGGGGGCAGCATCGCCTGGGTGGATCCGGCCGGTGCATTGCGGGCCGGGCCGGTCAGCGCCGGCGCGGATCCGGGCCCCGCGTGCTACGGCCGCGGCGGCACGCATCCCACGGTCACGGACGCGAACGTGGTGCTCGGCTACATGAACCCCGAGCGGATCGCCGGCGGCGGCCTCGCCATCGATCCGGACGCCGCCCGCCGTGCCATCGAGACGGCGATCGCCGCGCCATTGCACATGCCACTGCTGGAGGCGGCGGCCGGTATCGTCGAGGTCGCCAACGCCGCGATGATGCGCGCGCTGCGCGCCGTCTCCACCGAGCGCGGGCACGACATCCGCGACATGACCCTTATCGCGTTCGGCGGCGCGGGCCCGCTGCACGCGGCGTCGCTGTGCGAAGCGGTCGGCATCCGCCGCGTGACGATCCCGCCCTTCCCCGGCCTGTTCAGCGCGCTCGGGCTGCTGCTCGCGTCGACGCGCCTGGACTACCTGCGCGGCATCGAGCGGCCGCTGCGGGACATGTCGGGCGCCGACGTCGCCGCGCTGTTCGAGCCGCTGGAGGCGCAGGCCCGCCGCGACTTCATCGCGCAGGGCCTCCCGGTGGACGACTGGATCCTGGAGCGCACGGCCGACCTGCGCGTCGGCTACATGCGCGACGAGATGAGCCTGCCGCTGCCGGCGGCCGCGCTGACCGACCTCGGCGTCCTGGAGCGCGAGTTCCACGCGGCGCACATGCGCGAATTCGGGTTCGCCGCGGAGGCGGAACTGCACCTGGTGAACCTGCGCCTGCGCGCGTGCAGCGCCGGCAGCCCGATCGGCTTCGCCGACGTGTGTGCAACGGCGCCGGGCGCCGCCGCGCCGCGTGGCACCCGGCAGGCCTGCTTCGGCCGCAGGCAGGCCGCGGTGTCCACGCCGGTGCTGTCACGCGCGGACATCGACCGGGGCCTTACGGGCCCGCTGATCGTCGAGGAACCCGACACCACTATCGTCGTCCCACCCGGCTGGACGATCGAGCCCGGGCCGTTCGGCACGCTGGCGCTGCTGCGCGCGTGATCCGCCCCGCCGCAACCGTTCACGCATCGCAACCCAAGTACGCACGAGTACACGACGGATGGCAAAATCAGACCTGAGGGTGGCGATCGACGTCGGCGGCACCTTCACCGACATCGTCATCGCCGACGGCGGCCGCGGCCTGTACCGCTACAAGATCCTCAACGATCCCGATCGCATCGGCGCGCAGATCAACGAGCGCATCGAGCACTGCATGCGCGAGGCCGCGCGCACCGACGGGGTGGCGCGTGCGGTGGACACGATCATCCACGGCACGACGATCTGCTCCAACGCCGTGCTGGAGGGCACCGGCGCCAGGACCGGGCTGATCTGCACGCGCGGCTTCCGCGACATCCTGGAACTGCGCGAGGGCCGGCGGCCGCCGGACAACGACATCTTCTGGGAGCCGGTGCCGGCGCTGGTGCCGCGCCACTGGCGGCTGGAAGTCACCGAGCGGCTCACCGCCGCGGGCAGCACGATCGTCGACATGGACGAGGCCGGCCTCGAGGAGGCCGTCGAAACGCTGAAGCGGCAGGGCGCCGAGGCGGTGGCGATCGCCTTCATCAACGCCTACGTCAATCCTGCCCACGAGCAGCGCGCGCTCGCCATCGCAGCCCGCTCCATGCCCTCGGCGTGGCTGTGCGCGTCCCACGAGATCCTGGCCGAGATCCGCGAGTATCCGCGCACCTCGACCACCGTCGTCAACGCCTACGTCATGAAGACGGTGAACCAGTACCTCGACCGGTTCTGCGGCGCCCTGGGCGTACACGATCGCCCGATCATGATCATGGAGTCCAACGGCGGCATGATGACCACCGCGCACGCCAGGCGGCGCCCGGTCGCCATGCTGGAGTCGGGGCCCGCGGCCGGCGTACTCGCCGCGTCGGAACTCGCCCGTGTCGCCGGCATCGACCGGGCGGTGGCCTTCGACATGGGCGGCACGACCGTGAAAGCCTGCCTGATCGAGGACGGGCAGGCCGCCGAGACCCGCGACGTCGAGGTCGGCGCGGGCGTCAACGGCAGCCGCGGCAAGGGCGCCGGGTATCCGGTGCGGATCCCGGCGTTCGACATCGTCGAGATCGGCGCGGGCGGCGGCAGCATCGCCCGGGTGATCGATGGCACGCTGCTGCGCGTCGGCCCCGACAGCGCGGCCTCGGTGCCCGGTCCCGCCTGCTACGGGCGCGGCGGCGACCGCCCGACCGTCACCGACGCCAACGTCGTGCTCGGCTACATGAGCCCGCAGGGGATCGCCGGCGGATCGGTGCCGATCGATCTCGACCGCGCGCGCGGCGTCCTCGAGCGCGATGTCGGCCAGCCGCTGGGCCTGTCGGCGCAGGAGGCCGCGCACGGCATCTACCGGGTAACCAATGCCACCATGGCCCGGGCCGTGCGCGCCGTCACCAGCGAGCGCGGGCGCGATCCGCGCGACTACACCCTGATCGCCTTCGGCGGGGCCGGCCCGATCCACGCCGCCGCGCTGGCGCAGGACCTGGGGATCCGCCGGGTCGTCGTGCCGCTGCTGCCCGGCCTGTTCAGCTCGGTGGGATTGCAGTTCGCGGATCAGGCGTACGACCGGATCCGCACCGTCCTGCTCGCGGTGACGGAACAGAACGACGCCGGAATCGCCGCGGCCGTCGCCGCGCTCGCGGATCTCATCGACCAGGACCTGCCCGCCGCCACCCGCGAACGCGCCGACGTCGAGTTCGTCGGCGAATTCCGCTATCCGCGCCAGGGTACCGAGATCCCGATCTGGATCCGCGGCCCGTGGGGCGAAGCCGCGCGCGTGGAAATACTGGAGGAGTTCCACCGCATGCACGAGAAACTGTTCGGCTACCAGCGCCCCGGGGAGCCGGTGGTCCTGGCCAGCCTGCGGGCGCGGGCCACGGTACGGACCGACGCGGGCACGCGTTCCGCGTTGCGTACCAGCCTGTCCGGTGCCGCGCAGCAGGGCGAGGTCGGGCCCGCCACCCGCCGGCCCGCCTGGTTCGGCCCGGCCCATGGCTGCATCGACACCGTCGTCCTCGAACGACGCCACCTTGGCACGGAAGCAATCGCCGGCCCCATCATCGTCGAGGAGTACGACACCGCCATCGTGATCCCGCCGGGATGGGCGGCGACGCTCGACGGGCACGCGAACGTCGTCCTGGAACACACGGGCGGAGGCTGAATGCCATGGCGCGGGTAGACGCGATTCTGCTGGAGATCTTCGACAACGCGCTGACCGCGGTCGGCGAGGAGATGGCGGCGGTCATGAAGCGCGGCGCGCGCTCGATGACCGCGCGCAACGGCGACTGCTCGACGATCATCGCCGACCGACAGGGCGAGGTCATCGCCCAGGGCCAGGGCGCGTTGTTCCACATGGGCTATGCGAAGTCCGTGCTGCCGTTCGTGCTCTCGAAATGGCGCGGCAGGCTCAGGCCCGGCGACATCGTCGCGGTGAACGACCCCTACCAGGGCCTCTCGCACCTGCCCGACATCCTGCTGGTGTCGCCGGTGTTCCGGGACGGCGACGTCGTCGCCTACGTGACCATCGTCGCGCACCAGACCGACATCGGCGGCCGCTTCCCTGGCGGCCAGGGCACCGCCTCGAGGGAAATCTACGAGGAAGGGCTCATTCTCCCGAGCGTGCTGCTCTACGAGCAGGGCGTCCTGAACGAGCAACTGCGCGACATGATCGCGGCGAACGTCCGCGCGCCGGAGGACGTGATCGGCGATCTGGACGGCCAGGCCGCCGCCTGCCGGCGCGGCGTGCAGGGCGTCACCGATCTCCTCGATCGCTACGGGCTCGATGTGTTCGAGGCCTGCATCCACGCCCTCAAGGCGCACAGCGAGGCGGCGATGCGAAAGGGCCTGGCGCAGATCCCCGACGGCACCTACCGCTGCGAGGAGTTCTTCGAGGAGGACGGCCTCGGCGGCGCCGGCGTGCCGCTGGCGCTGGCCATCGCCAAGCAGGGCGATACGCTGGCCGTGGATTTCACCGGCTCGGGCGCGCAGGTCCCCAGCGCCATCAACGTGCCCTGGGGACTCACTTGTTCGTCGGTCTACATGGTGTGCCGCTACATGTTCGCCCCGGATGCACCGACGAACGCGGGGCTGTTCCGGCCGATCGAAGTCGTGGCGCCGCAGGGATGCGTGCTCAACCCGCGCTTTCCGGCCGCCGTCGGCGGCCGCGGCATGATGCTCTGGCGGATCAGCGAGATGATCGGCCGGGCGCTGGCGATCGCCCTGCCGGACCGGGCGATGGCGGACGGCGAAGGCGGCGTCTCCTCGATCACCTACGTGCCCGCCAGCCAGGACGGCCGATCCTCGTTCCTGCTCGACTGGTATTTCGGCGGCTGGGGCGCTCGCTGCACCAAGGACGGCGTGGACGGCGCACCCGCGATCGCCTCCGGCGACGGCGGAGGCTGCGCGCCGGTGGAGGCGATGGAAGCCGAACACCCGGTGCTGATCGAGAGCCAGGGCTTCGTCCCGGACACCGGCGGGCCGGGCAAGTACCGCGGCACGCTCTCGGTCTCGCGCCGGATCCGCTTCCTGCGCGACGGCCGCGTCCTGCTGCGCACCTCGCGATCGAACTCGCTGCCGCACGGCCTGGCCGGCGGCCACGACGGCACGCCGTTCCACGCCATCCACCACTCCGGCGGACGCGCGGAACACCTGCCCAGGCGGATGTTCATCGACCTGGAAGTGAAGGCCGGGGACTGCATCGATCACACCCTGCCGGGCGGCGGCGGCTACGGCGATCCGCGCGAGCGGGATCGCGCGCGATTGGCCGCCGACGTGCAATCCGGGAAGCTGTCGAGGGCGTACGTGAAGGCGGTGTATGGGGTCGACCTCGCCGACGACCCCGGCGACGCGGAGAGATGATGATCGCCCCCGGCCCAGAGCGCCTCGCGAGCGTCTCATTGCCCGAGTGATGCGAACCCGCCGAACCCTCGGCGACTTCCTACACCAACCGCTCGCGGCAGCGGCGTAACCCCGGGCAGAGATCCACTTAGCCGAGCCTCGGATCTCCTCTGAAATCTTGGGGCCACCTCTGTGAACCGTCCCGAAACCCATCCGCGCGCTATCATGCTCCCACCCTGGCAGCCCGGTGCGAGCGGATGGCCAAAGAGCGCGGCTTCGGACGGTTCATGGCGTGGATCGGCGTGGGGGCGGCGCTGATCTCGTTTGGCGCGGCGGTATATGAGTTGCTGCATGCCCAGGGAGAGCTGCGCGAACGCCGGCGCATCGTGGCCGAGCAGATCGCCGGCGGCGAGACGGAATTGGCGGCCGGCGCCTTCCCCGCTGCCTGGGAAAGCCTTCAGAGGGCGGGCACCACCGCGGAGATCGACGGACTGTTTGCAAAGCTGCTCGGCGGACTCAGCGGGGAACGACAAACCGTGCGCGCGGCCCAGGAAGACCTGGCGATGAACTGGCTCCGGAGCAGCCGCGCCACCGAAGGCCAGACGCTGGGGGATCTGGCGGACAAGCTCACGAACACGCTTGCGACCGGCGCGAACGCTGCGAGGGATCAGCGCCAGGCCGATCTGCTGGCGCACCTGGGCTGGGCGTACTTTCTGAAGCACCGCAGCGGCGATCTGAACGTGATGCCGGACGAGCCCTATCGTCGCGCCGTGGCAGTCGACGCCAACAACCCGTACGCACACGTCTTCTGGGGCCACTGGATACTCTGGAATCGCGGTTCGCTGGAGGAGGCGCGCGAGCACTTTGCCGCCGCACTGAAGACGGGCCGGGCCCGCACGGAGGTGCGGTATTTTCAGCTCGCTGCACTTGCGAACGTGCACTCCGACGCCGCCGAAGCAGAATGGCTGCGCGTGGTCGAGGACATGCGTGAGAACGGTGAACCGCTCAACGCATCCATCAAGAACGACCTGTATGACCGCTACTACTTCGCGTTGAACGCGAGGGAAAATCGGGATGCGTTATTGGCCGCCATCGGGGCTGAGAAACAACTCGAACTGCAGAGGATGCTGCTGGACTGGAACGATCTCGAACCTCACAAGAAGCACGTCGTGAAAGCGCTCGGTGCGCTGACGCTCGAAGCCGCGTCACGGCGTGACGAGGCGCTCGCCGCCTGGCGCGGGCTGCTCGCTGAAACGGGGTCGGAACCGAACTCGACCGTCGCGGAGCGCGCGCGCCACGAGATCGAGCGGCTATCGCGCGGCGCTCCGCGCTGAACCGCATCACAAACGAGGTTGTCGCCATGGACATCGATTTTCGCCCGCTGCGCAATATCGGCGCCGAAGTCCTCGGGCTCGATCTCGGCCGCCCGATAGACTCCGCCACCCGCGCCTGCCTGTACCGGGCGTGGCTCGATCACGGCGTGCTGCTGTTCCGCGGCCTGGGTGTCGACGTCGAGACCCACCTGGCCCTGTCCCGATGCTTCGGGGATCTCGAGGAGCACGTCCTGAAATCGCTGCTGGTCGGCGATTCCAAGGAGCTCATCGAAGTCAGCCGCGGCGGAACGCCGATGGGCCCGAGCTATTACGTTGGCGGCCGATTGCTCTGCGGCTACCTGTTCTGGCACCAGGACCTGGCCTACACGCCGTCGATCTGCAAGGGCGGCATCCTGCGAATGGTGAAGGCACCCGCCTCCGGCGGCGAAACCGGCTGGGTCGACACCGCCCTGGCATACGACGCGCTCCCGGCGGCGACCCGCGAACGCATCGAAGGCCTGGAGGTCAGGCACCGCCTGCGCTGCGAAATGGACTCCGCCCCGTTCGGCGTGGACCGATCGATGCGCAGGGCGAGCATACAGGAAGCACCCTACGACATGCCGTCCTTCCCCGACCTGCCCGACGTCGTCCATCCGCTGGTGAGCACTCATCCTGAAACCGGGCGCAAGTCACTGGGCATCAGTCCGCTGAGCCTGGTCGATGTGATCGGGATGCCGCGGGAGGACAGTGACGAGTTGCTCGCCGGCCTGGTAGCGCATGCGCTGAGAGAAGAGTTCATGCTGGTACACCGCTGGGGTGTCGACGATCTCGTGCTGTGGGACAACCGACGCACGATCCACGCCGTGTTCGGCCACCCGTACGGCCAGGATCGCGTCGCACACCGCACCACGCTTGCCGGGGGGCTGAACTCGGGCCGGATCCACGTGTGAGAAATTTGGCGCTGGGGCTGCACACCGGCTCCGACAGCACCCAGTCAATGCGAGGCATTCCGGTCGTACAGCCCATATGGACACTCGATACAACGCCACCGACTCGGTCGACCGCAACGCCACGCGGCTGTTCCACAGCGCCGCCGGCCAGGCACTGCGCAAGCGATTGTGCGCCCTCTTCCGCGCGGATCGGAACGCCGGCCTGGACCGGCAGGGCGCATTGATCAACCAGGCCGGCGACGACTACGCCTACATGGCGCTGCTGGTGGCGATCGCCGCCACGCCGGAGCAGCCTCGGTTCTTCTGGTGCATCAACCACCCGCGCGTGCATTCCGATGGCCTGGCGGTACCGGGCAGCCGGTGCGGGATCGACAATCCGGACAACGTGTACCGCTCGGCGAGCGTGAGCGAGCGGTACCGCTACGTCATTCGCGGCCGCAAGCCGGCGCATCCGCCGGCCGATGCCGGCATCACCGTGATGCCGAGGCACGTCGGCGACGGCATGCTCGCGGACGGCATCGCGTTCATCAGCCTGAACGACATCCCGGCCGGGCCGGACGGGTCCTTCGAGATCACGCTGGACCGGACCCCGGCGGCCGGCCGGCGCAATCACCTGTGCATCGAGGGCGGCAGGATGCTGTTCGCGCGCGACACGCACCTCGACTGGTGCGCCGAGGCGCCGCATGCACTGTCGATCGAATGCCTGGATCGTCCCCCCGTGGCGGCTCGCACGGACGACGACCTCATGGCCGAGGCGACCCGCTACGGCGTAGCGTTGACGCGCACCATGCTCGGCCTGCTGCAGCACACCTACGTCGAGCATCACGCCGCCAACGTCATCAAGGCACCGCGACGCTCCGGCGACTACGGCGGCCTGGTGACGCAGATGGGCTCCATGGGCTGGTACGACCTCGCCGACGACGAGGCGCTGATCGTGGAGGCGGACCCACTGACCTCGCCCTACCTCGCGATCCAGATCTGCGATCTGTGGATGGTCTCCTACGACTACGTCGAGATGATCTCCAGCCTCAATAATTTCGAGGCGCGTGCCGATGCCGACCGCCGGTACCGCTTCGTCATCTGCGCCGAGGATCCGGGCGTGCACAACTGGCTGGACAGCGGCGGCCACCGCGTCGGCTCGATGACGCTGCGCTGGCAGAATGTACCGCCCGACGCGCAACCAAGGCGCGACACCGTGATCTCGCGCGTGGTGAAGCGAAAGGATCTGCGCGCGGCCCTGCCACCCGAAACGGCCTGGGCGGATGCCGCAGCGCGCGCGGCGATGCGGGCCGCGCGACGGCAGGGTTGGCAGCGCCGGGTGGCCGCGATGTCGTGACGTCCGGCATCAATGACGGTTCGATGATTCCCATGCGTGACGGCCGCACTCCTGCCACGATAGAAGCTGCGCGTGAACGGGCAGAACAATGGAGGCAGCAATGAACACCATCGGCGCAGGCAAGGTCGCGGTCGTCACGGGCGGAGGCTCGGGCATCGGCCTGGAACTCGCACGCTGCCTGGCACGCGAGGGCATGAAGGTCGTCATCGCCGGGCGCAGCCAGGCCCGGCTCGACGCCGCGGCGCAGGACCTGCGCCGGAACACCGCCGCGGAGATCGCCACGGTGGCCTGCGACGTCGCCGACCGCGAGCAGGTTCGTGCGCTGGCCCGGCGCGCCGAGGAACTCTTCGGCCCGGTGGACGTCGTCTGCGCGAACGCCGGCGTCACCACCGCCGGCGAGTATCGCCACCACGGCGACGAGGACTGGGACCGGACGATCGGCGTCAACCTGGGTGGTGCCACGCACTGCATCCAGGCGTTCTATCCGGCGATGGCGCAGCGCGGCACGGGCACCCTGCTGCTGACCGGCTCGCAGACCTCGCTCGCCCCGGACTGGGTGATCGATCACGGGCCCTACATCCCAGCGAAGGCGGCGCTGGTCGCGCTCGTCTTCGCACTGCGCCCGGAAGCCCAGAAGTACGGGGTCCAGGTTTCGCTGCTGATGCCCGCGGCCACCGAGACGGCGATGGGAAACCCGTCCGGTTCGCGCCAGGTCACGCCGGGGGCCCAGATCACGGCGCGCGAGGGCATCCCCACGCCGGAGGCGCCGTTCTACCTCAAGCCCGAGGAAGTCGCCGCGCGCGCCATTTCAGGCCTGAAGGCCGACCAGCCGCTGATCGTCACGCACGCGGGCATGCGGCCGGTGGTGAAGCATTATCTCGATCGGATCCTCGACGCCTACGATCGCGCCGCCGCGTGGCAGCCGGAGGCTGCGGATTGAACGCCTGACGGGCGAACCCGGCCGGTCGGCGTTCCCCGCGAATCGCGACGGGCGTCAGCCCTGGCGGTCGTACCCCTCGCATTCCAGGACCTGCCGTGCGCCGGCGACGGCGCGGCGCGCGCGGCCGTCTCGGCCCATGAAGCGGACTCGAAGACTGCCACCCACACACCGTGCAGGAAGGTGAACCGGCTTACGCGGGCGCCTCCAGTTCGGCAGCCAGTTGCTCGACGTACCTGCGATAGCTGAACACGCGGCCACGCTGCCGGTTCGTGACTTCACCCACGACGCCGATGCGCTCCAGGTGCACCAGCGACTTGTTGACCGTGGCCGGCGTGAGCCGCGTGGCCTTGACCAGCGCGGCCGAGGTGGCGATCGGTTGGCGCTGCAGCGCCTGGTGTACCGCCAACGCCGACGCCGCCGCCCGGCCCAGGCCGGCGATGCGATCGCGATCCGCGTTGACCAGCGCGAGCAACGCATTCGCGGTCGACACGCCCTGCGTCGCGCTCGCCTCGATGCCCTCGGCGAAGAAGTCGAGCCAGCGCTCCCAGTCCCCGCGCAGGCGCACCTCGTTGAGCAGTTCGTAGTACAGCGCCCGATGGGTCTTGAAGAACAGGCTGGGATACAACATCGGCTCACGCAGTACGCCGTCGGCCACCAGCTGCAGCACGATCAGCAGGCGCCCGATGCGCCCGTTGCCGTCGAGAAACGGGTGGATGGTCTCGAACTGCACGTGCACGAGCGCCGCCTTGATCAGCGGCGGCACGGGCTCGGGGTCGTCGTTGAGGAAGCGCTCGAGCGACGCCAGGCACTCCGGCACCGCATCGGCCGGCGGCGGCACGTAGACGGCGTTGCCGGGTCGCGTGCCGCCGATCCAGACCTGCGAACGGCGCACTTCGCCGGGTGTCTTGCCCCGGCCGCCGGGGTGCATCAGCAGCACCTTGTGCATCTCGCACAGCAGGCGGGTGCACAGCGGCAGCCCGCCGCGCAGCTTCTTCAAACCACGTTCGAGTGCCGCCACGCAGCGGCTGACCTCGCGGGCATCGTCCACCGGTACGCCCGGCTGCTCGTCGATCTCGTATAGCAACAGGTCCGCCAGCGAGGACCGGGTGCCCTCGATCTGCGAAGACAGCACCGCCTCCTTGCGCACGAAGCTGTAGAGCAGCAGCGCCGCATTGGGCAGCAACGCGGTGACCGCGTCCAGCCGTCCGAGCGCCACCAGCGCCGCATCGAAGCGCCGCCGCAGTGCGGCCGGCCACACGACCGGCGGTTCCGGCGGCAGCGGCGCCGGCACGAAGGCCTGGAACGGCTCGCCGGCCGTCGTGACGGTGACGTAGCGGCCGGGAGCGGGTCGGTACATCGGACGGGATCCTATAACAAGATCCGGTCTAATTTTAGGTTTGCCATCTAAAGTAAATCAATGGCCGGGGTTGTTGTAGGAAGAAGCCCCTCGTTCAACAGCCGCGAGGGGCTTCAGCCCTGGCGGTCGTAGCCCTCGCGTTCCAGGACCTGCCGTGCGCCGGCGACGGCGCGGCGCGCGCGCTCCTGGATCGGCACGCCCCGGCGTGCGAGATCCGCCAGCGGCACCTCGACGCCGATCAAGCGCCCCCCGGGCAGGGCGCCGACGAAGTCGGCGAGCGCGAACTCGCCCTCCCCCGGGATCCGCCGTTGCCGGAAGCCCTCGTGCTCCAGTTGCAGTTCCAGCGCCATCTGCGCGGGGCCGTCGCAGAACTGGACGTGGCCGAGCAGGGCGGGATCCAGCGCCGCAAGCTGGGCGGCGGTTCCGCCCGAGCGCGTCCAGTGCAGCGAGTCCACGACGATGCCCAGGCCGGGTGCTCCCACCGCGCGGACGAGCGAAATCGCATCCGGCAGCGAGCGCAGTTCCGATCGCGCGATGAACTCGACGTTCGCGACGATCCCGAACCGCCGCGCCAGTTCAGCGAAGGCGCCCAGGCGATCGATCACGCGCGCGCGGTCCGGATCGAAGACGATGACGGTGGCCATGCGCCCGCCGAGTTCCGCACCCGCTTCCAACCCGGCCTCGAAGTCCGCGACCCGCGTGTCCTGCGCCAGGGGAAAGACTTCCAGCGCATTGAGCCGGACGCCGCGATCGTCGAGCCGTTGCCGGCAGGCCCTGAGCAATCCGCGATCCTCGACGAATGCGGGCGCCGGCTCGGATGGCATGGGCGCCAGCACGAACAGGCTGACCGCCTCGCAGCCGAGATCCGCGGCGAGGTCGATGAACTCCAGGGGGGCAAGCCCCCAGGCCGTCAGGTGCTCGAGCGAGAGATGCAATGCCATGCGTCACCATCCATTCGTCCAGGTTGCTTGGGAGCGCGATCCGGGCCTGGCTCCGGCTGATCGAGGTCATCAACCGCCGCGCCGTCATCGCGAGTCCGAACCGGGGTTTCCCCGGCCGATTGCGGCCATGAACCGCCCCTTCGTCATTGCGAGCGCAGCGAAGCAATCCATGCGGCGCCGATATCGGCAAGGCCGCGTGGATTGCCGCAGCCGCTGCGCGGCCTCGCAATGACGGCGCGCCCTCCGCGTCATCGCGAGCGCAGCGAAGCGATCCATGCGGCGCCGATGTCGGCAAGTCCCCATGGATTGCCACGGCCGCTGCGCGGCCTCGCAATGACGCGAGCGTTACTTCAGTTCGGCCAGTGACTCCAGCGTCGGCGTCCAGGTCGCCGGCGGACCGACCACGCTGGCCAGCAGGTCTGTGACGCCCGCATCGCGCAGGCGCTGCACGAGTGCCTGCAATGCGGCGCGATCGCCGATCTGCGCGATGTCCACCGGATCGGCCGCGCCCTCGCGGTCCATCATCGCGCGGTAGAACGGCAGGCTGCGATAGACCGCAAGCTGCTCCGAGGCCAGCTTGCGCGCTGCATCGACATCGGAAGTGACGCACACCGGCAGCCCGGCCAGGATGCGCGGCGCCGGCCGGCCCGCCGCCCTTGCCGCGGCCGTGATCGTCGGCACGGTGTGGGATGCGAGCGTCCTGGCACCGGTCATCCAGGTAATCGTGCCGTCGGCCATGCGGCCTGCGATATCCAGCATCACCGGCCCCAGGGCGGCAAGCAGCAGGCGCGGCGGCGTGGCGTCGCCCACGTCCAGCGGCCCCATCACCGTGTTCACCCGGACGGTCTCGCCGGCGTATTCGACCTTTTCCCGCCGCAGCAGCGGCGCGAGCGCCGATACGTACTCGCGCATGTGCCGCGCCGGGCGTGTGAACGGCATTCCAAAGATGTTCTCGATGACGAACTGGTGCGAGAGGCCGATGCCCAGCGCCAGCCGCCCGCCAGTGGCGGCCTGCGTGGTCAGTGCCTGCATCGCCAGCGTCAGCGGGTGCCGGCCGTAGATGGGAATGACTGCCGTGCCGAGTTCGGCCTCGGGCAGGTGCGGCGCAATCAGCGCCAGCGCGGTCAGCACGTCGACGCCGAAGGGTTGCGCCAGCCAGTAGTGGGCGAAGCCGTAGGGCGCGTGCTTGCGCGCGCGATCGGTGATCTTCGCCAGGCCGCCGCCGGCGGACACCATCACGCCGATGCGCAGTTTTTCGTTCATGAGCACAATGTCCTCGAGTCGGGAATGATCGTCGGTGCGCGCGTACGTGCCGCGCGCGGGGAAGGCCCAGGTTAGACGACGCGGCCGCAGGTCGCCATAGCGGCCATCGCCACCCGGACGCGTGGCTGCCGGGACCGCACCGCGCGTTCGGCCAGGCGGCGGGCCGCGCGAATCCGCGGGTGGCCTACGCGCCCGTGTGCCTCGCCGCGGGCGCACGGGCATCCGCGACCAGGATGTCGTCGCGGATCCGGGAGCGTTGGATCTGCCCGGTCGCGGCGGTGCGAGGGAGTGCATCGACGACCGCCACCCGGCGCGGATGCTTGAACGCCGCGAGCCGCTCGCCGACATGCCTGCGCAGATCCTCCACGCCGGGCGCGGATGCGCCGGGTTCGAGCACGACCGCCGCGCACACGAGTTCGCCCCAGTGCGAGTCCGGCAGGCCGACCACGGCGACCTCGCGCACGCCGGGGCAATCGGCCAGCGCGGACTCGACTTCGGTGGGTGCAATCGTTTCACCGCCGGAGCGGATGATCTCCCTGCGCCGGCCGGTGATGGTGAAATACCCCTCGTCGTCGCGCTCGGCGAGGTCGCCCGTGCAGTACCAGCCGTCGCGCAGCACGTCGGCGGTCTGCTCCGGCAATTCGAAGTACCCCGCCATCAGCGTCTCGCCGCGCAGCCGCAATTCGCCGTCCACGATCCCGGCCTGCGCACCCGGCGCCGGCAGGCCGACGCTGTAGGGCTTGCGATCGATGTCGTCGTGGCCGAGGGCCAGCCCGCGGCCGAACTCGGTGGAGCCATACATGATCGCGCTGCGCGCGCCCGGAAACCGTGCCTGCAGGCGCTGCATCAGATCCGGCTCCACGCGCGAGGTGCCGGTGTTGATGTACGCGAGCGAGCGCGTATCGAAATTGCGCCGGCAGGCCAGGATGCGCTCCCACACGGCCGGGATCGCGTACAGGTAGGTTGCCTGCCAGCGTTCCACGAGCCCCAGCAGCGCCTGCGCGTGCGCGGAGGACGTAAGGTGCACCGCCCTGCGGTGGGCCCACGCACCGAGCAGCATGGCCCACCCGGCGAAGTGAAACAGCGGAAACATCGACACGTCGCCGCGCCCGCCGCAGGCCGGCGCCGGAAAGGAACTGGCCTGCATGGCGCGGTACCAGGTCGCACGATGCGGAACCATCACGCCCTTGGGCAGGCCGGTGCTGCCGCTGGTGAGGAAGATCGATTCCAGATCCTCGTCGGCGACTTCGACGCCTTCGAGGGCTGCCTCCGACATGCGCGCGCAGATCGCATCCAGGTCGCCGCCCGGAACCGCATGCCCGCCCGTGCCCATGACCGCGAGCGGCAGGCCCAGCCGCGTCGCGAGCGCCTCGCCCGCTTCCATGCGCGGCCCGTCCACGAGCAGCAGCGCCGGCCGCACGTAGGCGACGATCGGCTCGACTTCCGCCGGCGAGAATTCCGGATTCAGGGGCACGAAGCACGCGCCGGCGCGCAGGGTGCCAAAGTATGCGTCGACGCAGCGCAGGCCGATGGCGCTCCAGAACAAAATCCGGTCCCCCGGGCGCACGCCCAGTGCCGTCAACGCACGCGCGGTGCGGTTTGCCCGAGCGTCCGCTTCCGCGAACGTCAGGCGCTCGTCGCCGAAGGTGACGGCGAGCCGGTTCGGGGTAGTTTCCGCGGCAAGATCGAGGATCCGATGAACCAGGTGTCTCATGTGCGCGCTTCCTATCCGGGCACCGCGCACCGGCCGGTTGCCGTTCGCGCCGCAGGTCCCTTAATCTGCACCGGCCCGCACTCCGGATCAATCGCATGAGCCTGGACGATCTGCCGCTGCTCGACATCCGCAGGTTCCCCGTGGAATGCGGCCACATCCTGCAGTTCGCGCGCGCGATTGGCGACCCGAATCCGATCTATGTCGATCCCGACTATGCCGCCGCCACTCCCCTGGGCGGCATCATCGCGCCGCCGACCTTCACCGAGGCCGGGCTGCATTTCGACGCCGGCTTTGCCTTCCGGCCGCGCGTCGGCGAGCGCTGGTGGGGCTCGGCCCGCCTGCCCGCGAACGGGACATCCCCCGTCGCCGGCGGCGGCACGAGCTTTCACGCGGCGACGCACTTCGAGTACCACCAGGCGCTGCGCCCGGGCATGACCCTGCACGGCGTGACGCGCCACGGCAGAACCTGGGAAAAGCATGGCAAACGCTCGGGCCGGCTCGCCTTTCGCGAGACGCTGACCGACTACCTCGACCAGAACGACCGCCTGCTCGTGACCTGCACCACGGTCGGCGTCTCCACCGAACACACCGTGGAGCAGGCGACGACATCCGCACCGGCGCCCGATCGGGCGTGGCGACTGCCGGATCTGCCGATGCACTATCCTGCCCGGCCACCGCGGGCACGCGATCTGTCGCCGGGCGCGGGCATCGAAACACTGCTCGCCGACGATCTGGCGCGCGCGCAGATCCTCCTGTATGCCGGCGCCTCCGGTGACTTCTCGCCCCAGCACACGGACGAGGTGTACAACACCCGTGCGGCAGGCTACCCCTCGGTCTTCGCGCACGGCATGCTGACCATGGGCATGACCGGCCGGATGCTCACGGACTGGCTCGGCGACGGCCGCCTGACACGCTTCGGCGTGAATTTCCTGCGCCAGGTCTGGCCCGGCGACACGCTGATCGCCCGGGCACGGGTCGCGGCCGTGCGCGCCGAGGGCGATCAGCCGCACGTGGACCTGGAAGTCACCACCGTGAACCAGCACGACGAGGCAGTGGTGGCCGGCCACGCGAGCGCACGCGTCGATCCGTGAACGCACCGGCGGCTCAGGAACCGCCTTCGGCGCGGCGGTCGTACGTCCGGCCCAAACCCTCGATCGGCTCTGCGCGCAGCGCCTGCTTCTGCGCGCGCCCGGACCCCGAGGTCGGTATCGCGTCGCGGAACTCCACGAAGCGCGGCACCTTGTAGCGCGCCAGGCGCGCGTCGCACCACGCCCAGATCGCCGCGGCGGACGGAGCCGCCCCCGGCCTCGCGATCACGATGACCTTCGCCTCCTGGCCGAACAGCGGGTCCGGCACGGGATAGGCGACCGCGCGCGCGACATCCGGATGCGCCTGGATGACGGTTTCGATTTCCTTGGAGGCGATGTTTTCGCCGCCGCGCCGGATCACGTCCTTGATGCGATCGACGAAGTAAAGCGAGCCGTTCGCGCCGCGCATGCCGAGATCGCCCGTGTGCAGCCAGCCGTCGCGCAGCGCAGCGGCGGTCGCCTCGGGATTGCGGAAGTACTCCCGCAGCAGTGTCTTCGAGCGCACCAGGATCTCGCCCTGGCCACCTTCCGGCACATCGTGGCCGTGCGCGTCGATCACGCGGACCTGGTTGTCGCCGACCGGCCAGCCGGCGAAGGACGCACCGTTTGCCGCGGCGAGGTAGGGCTGCAGATCGTCCGCGCTACGGTCCGGCGGAACGGCGACCGGGAATCCGCACTCGGTCATGCCGTAGCCTGGAACGGCCTGGAAACCGAACCGCGCCTGAGCGCGCGCCCGGACATCCGGCGCGCCTCCGCCCATCACCACGCGGATCCGATGCGCGCGTTCGCTGTTCGACGGGGCCTGCTGCTCCAGCAGCAGGATCATGGTCTCCACCATGCAGGTATAGGTCGCGCCCGCCGCAATCGCCTGGCCCCAGAACGACGACGCGGAGAAGCGCGGCGCGATCGCCGCATGGCCGCCGCAATGCCACATCAGCAGCACGCAATCGCGGATCCCGGACTGGTGGAACAGTGGCGTGACCGCGAGCGCGGTGTCCTCGCTCCCCAGCCCGAGCACGGCACGCTGCTGCGCGGCGCGGTGCAGGACCGCGGCGTGCGTCAGCACGACGCCTTTCGGATTCGACGTGGTCCCCGAGGTGTAGGCGATCTCGCTCGCGTCCCCGGCTTCGGGCAATGGCCCCTCGAAGCCTGCCCCCGAGAGCCACTCGACCAGCGTCGGCAAGTCGGCCGTGCCGTCGAGCAGCACCACCGCCGCCGCGTGACCGGCGGCGGCGAGCGCCTCGCGCACGACGGGCAGGTGCGCCGCATCGGCGACCACGACGACCGGGGCGAGATGACCGAGGATGAAGGCGAGTTCCTGCGCACGCAGCAGCGAGTTGACCATGCTCGGCGTCGCACCCGCCCGCATCGCGGCCAGCCAGGCGACGGCGCCGAGCGGATGGTTGCCGCAGACGATCGCGACGGTCCGCCCGCGGCCGGCACCGGCCGCCGAGAACCCGTGCGCGAGGCGACCGGCGTCGGCATGCAGCGCGCCGTACGTCCACTGCCGGCCCGCCCCCGACAGCGCGATCGCCGACGGGCGCTCCGCGGCGTGCCGCGCGACGGCATCGACGACCGTGGCCGGGCCGTTCATCGGTTCCGCAGTGGCGGCGAGCGCGTCGCGCGCCTCAGGCCCGGGTGCGCCAATCCTTCATCTCGCCGAAGGGATAGACCTTGCCGAGCGATTCGATCATGTACTCGGGCCCGGTGCCGGCGGGGACGAACCATCCGGTGGGGCACATCGTGAGGATCTCGACCAGGCTCAGGCCCTTGCCCGCCAGTGCGCACTCGAAGGCGCTGCGGATGAAGCGCTTGGTCTGCGCGATCGCCGCCACCGAGTTCACCGCGCCGCGGGCGACGTAGCCGCTGCCCTCCAGCGCCGCGACCAGGGTGGCGATCGGAATTGGGAATCCGTGGTAGCCGGCATCGCGCCCTTCGAGCGTGTTCTTGGTGCGCTGGCCGACCACGGTGGTCGCCGTCATCTGCCCGCCCGTGTCCCCGAACACGCCGTTGTTCAGCAGGATGCAGGCCAGGTTCTCGGCGCGCGCCGTGGCGTGCAGGATCTCGGCCAGGCCCTCGCTCACCATGTCGCCGTCGCCCTGCAGCGTCCACACGAGGCGATCCGGCCGCATCCGCTTGATGCCGGTGGCCGTCGCCGGGGCACGCCCGTGCAGGCACAGCGTGCAGTCCAGGTCCATCAGCCCCAGGAAGCCGCCGTAGCAACCGTGGCCGAGCACGCAGATCGTGCGTTGCTGCATGCCGAGTTCCTCGATCACCTCCAGGGCGAGGCGGATCGCCACCGGCTCGCCGCAGCCGGCGCACAGGTGATGCTCCTCGCTCTGCAGCAGGTTCGGCTTGAAGTGCGCCACCTTCCGGCTGGCGGCGACGGGCGGCGCCGCGGTCGGCACGACCGGCGCGGTCTCGGCTTCGCTCATGACGGTTCTCCTTGCAGCGCGGCGTCGATGCGCCTGCGGATGGTGGGCGCATCCATCAGCGGCCCGAGGTTCAGGCCGGAGGCGTCGAAGCTGATGCCGCCGATCGCCCGTACCGCACGGCGGTTCTCCACGTGCAGGCGCACGTCGTCGATCATCTGCCCGGCGTTCAGCTCGAACACGAGCACCCTGGATGCGCCGGCGGTGGCCCGCGCGAGCGCGTCGCCCGGAAAGGGCCAGAGCGTGATCGGACGAAAGTATCCGATGCGGATCCCCTCCTCGCGCATGCGCCGCACCACCGCCTCGACGAACTTGCCGCCGGTGCCGAAGGCGACGACGACGGTCTCGGCACCCTCGGTGAACCCCTCCTCCCAGCGCTGCTCCGCGGCGGCGATGCGGGCGAACTTCTCCGCGATGTTCTGCCAGTGCCCGGTCGGACCCGGCCCCGGCGAATTGTGCTTGCCGTAGCCGAACGTGAACACGGCGCGCGAGCGGCCGGTGCCGCCCAGCGAGCCGTCGAGCGCCCAGTCCTTCGGCGGCAGCGGCGGCAGTTCCAGCGGCTGCAGATCGACCCCGACCTGCGTGCGGGCGAGGAGGTTGTCGCCGAGCAGGATGCCCGGAACGCGGTACTTGTCCGTCAGGTGGAAGATGAGCTGGGTGAGCTCGACGGCTTCGGGGATGTCCTTGGGCGCGAGTGCGATCGTACGGTAGTCGCCCCAGCCGCCGCCGCGCGTGGCCTGGAAATAATCCTGCTGGTTGCGGGCCATGTTGAACACTACGAGCGGCGTCTCGTTCAGCGCCGCTTCGGCGATCGCCTCCTGCATCAGCGCCAGCCCCTGCCCGCAGGATCCGGTCGCCGCGCGGAAGCCGGTCACCGCGGCGCCCAGCGCCATGTTCACGCCCTCGATCTCGCTGTCGGCGTTGATGCACACCCCGCCCGCCGGCGGGAGCCTGGCGGCCATGCGTTCGAGCAATTCCGTGGCCGGCGACATCGGGTAGCCCGCATAGAACTTCAGGCCCGCCAGGATCGCCGCTTCGGCAATCGCCTCGCTACCCTCCATGAGCTTCAGGGCCATGCCGAACTACGCTCCGCGATCCGCGTGAACGACCGGCTGCTCCAGCCGGTAGACCTCGAAGACGAAGTCGGGGCAGACCTGCTGGCAGGCCGTGCACGCAGTGCAGCCCGGCGCCAGCAGAGGATAGCGGTAGCCGATCGCGTTGAGATCCCTCGACATCGACAGCACGCGCGGCGGACAGGCAGGGATGCACAGTTCGCAACCCTTGCAGCGATCCTGGGCAATCACGAGCGCCCCGCGGGTCGACGCCCGCACGCTCACGACGCCACCCGCCCCGCCCCCGCGTCATCCGCGGGCATGCCGATCGCAACCGCCGCCGCCAGCCGCGGCGCGACCCGATCCCCTTCGCGCAGCGCGCGTTCGTTGGATTCGATGAGCGCGCGCCGGTACGGGGGCAGCGCCGACTGCATGGCCTGCACCAGGGGCTCGATGCCGACCAGGCCCGTGATCGCATTGAACGCCCCCAGCATCACCAGCCCGGCGGACTGGGGACTGCCGAGGCCGGCTGCGATTTCGGCCGCCGCGATGGGAATGAGCCGATGCCGCTGGCCGCCGGGAAGATCCGCCGCCGGGCCGGGATCGAACACGACGAGCGAGCCCGGGCGCAGCTTGCGCTCGACCGGCTCCCAATACATCCGGTGCAACGCGATGGCGGCCCCGGCTTCGGGCACCACCGGCAGCGCGTGCAGGCGGCCGTCCCCGATGACGACGGTGGCGACGGTGCTGCCTCCGCGCATGCTGCCGCCGTACTCGCCGGTCAGTTGCGCGTAGCGGCCCTGCGCCGTCGCCGCGAGCGCGAGCACCTTGCCGACCAGTTGCACGCCCTGGCCGCCGATGCCGGAGATGAACAATTCAAATTCCATCGCTGCCTCGGGGCTTCCCGCGTCGTCCCGCAGGATAGGCCAGCCCGCCGCGTGGTGCAAAGCAACGACCACTCATCGTACTGCGCATCGCGCACCGGCCGTTCCGCAGGCCCGCGCGCGCCCGTATTCCGTGGCCTTCGCCGGCTCAATCCGCGGCTTGCACGGGCGCCGCGCGCCAGCGCTCCACCGCCGCCTCGATGGCGGTGCCGGCGAAGAACCGCGGGTTCACGTCCGTGAGCATGCGCAGCGTGTGGTTGCAGGTGAAATCGCGCACCTGCGGGACGGATAGCCTGCCGTGCTCGACCAGTTCCCAGACCTCGGGCAATACCTCGCGCATGTCGGTGACGTCCCAGTGGCCGATGTCGGAGGCGAAGATCGCATTCAAGGCGATGCCGTTGGGGTTGGTGCGCGTGTCGAAGGCCACGGCGTTCATCGGATCGTCGGCCTCGCAACCGAAGAAGAACTGGCGCCGGAAGACCTCGACGATGTCCTGTTCGCATTCGATGCGCGACTCGGCGAAATCGTCGATGCCCAGTTCCCCGGCGGGCTGGCCGCCTTCGAGCAGGTTGCGGCTGGAGAACGCGGCGGCATAGTCCCGCAGGCGGCCCGTGGCGTGTTCGCGGAACAGTTCCACGGCGAGCGTCCGGTCGATCTCCGCAGGGTCGAACTGCCTGACCGCCTCCCGGTTGCGCTTGGCGAAGTGCCCGAGCAGGTCCGAGTAGAGCTGGCAGCCCCAGCCCACGCCGCCCTCCAGGAACGCGAACCGCAGCCCCGGGAACCGCCGCGGCACGCCGGCCATGAACAGCGAACGGCACACGGCTTCCTGCGCTGCCGCGAACTGGCCGAGGTGGTTGTAGACGTAGTTGCGGTCCGACACCCGGCTGCCCCAGCCGTAGCCGATGCCGTGGAACGTCGGCGCGACCTTCAATTCCTGGCAGCGCTGCCAGAGCGGCGCATAGTCGTAGAGGCTGTCGTGGCCGAGCGTGTCGATCCAGTTCGCCCGCGTGCCGTTCGGGCGCACCGTGCGCGGCACCACGCCGCTCATCACGACGGCCTTCAAGCCGAGTTCGCCGACCACGTAGTCCAGCTCGGCCACCGCTTCACCGGGCGTGAACGTCGGCAGGATGGCGACCGGCTCGAGCCGGTCGCGGTATTCGCGGTAGACCTCCGCGTAGTAGCGGTTCATCGCCCGGATCGCCGCCCGGCGCAGTTCGGCGTCCGGCAGCCGCGGCAGCACCAGGCCGACGCTCGGATAGACCAGGCCGAAGTCGATGCCGATCTCCTCCATGCGCCGGTACTGCAGCCGCGGCAGGGTGACCGTCATTCGATCCAGCGTGTTGCGCGCCGGATTGCCGTAGAACATCCGCACCGGCAGGTAGCCGTCCGTGCCGCTGAACATCTCGTCGGTGAGCCGCTCGACCCGCCGCGCCATGTCGGCGCCGGCGACCTCGCGCACGATGTCGACCACCATCGGCATGAATTCCATGCAATGGCCGTCCGCGTCCACGACGGGATGATTCAACTCGGCCCGGATCCGGGCCACCGATCCGCTCGGCTGGAAATCCCGCATTGGACGATCCTCTCCAATCCCGACCCGACACCGCCACCGTCGACGGCGACCCGGGCGGCGTTGATGTCGCTCACCCGTTCGAAGCGCAGGAACGCGAATCAGCAGCAGGCGACGCAGTAGACGCCCGCGACGCCGGCCGGCAGGCTGAAATCGCGCCAGGTCACGCCGCCATCGGCAGTGCCACGAATCTCACCGTGCGCCGAGGCGCCGAAATAGACCCGCGCCGGATCGCGCGGGTGCAGCGCGATGGACATCACCGTGCTGCCGGCCTGCACCGCGCCGAAGCGCGCCCAGGTGCACCCGCCGTCACGGCTGCGGTACAGCGCGCCATGTTCGCCCGTCGCGCTGACGCTGATCGCGGCATACAACGTCCGCGGTTCGCCGGGCACGACGCGCAGGTCGCGCGCATAGGTGTTGGGCGAGAAGCGGCCCACTTCCATGTCGGTCCAGGTCGCGCCGCCGTCCTCGGTGCGGAACAGGCCCATGCGCAAAGCGATGATGGCCGCGCCGGGTTCACCGGCGACGACGGCGTGCGCATCCAGCATGCCTTCGGCGAAATTGCGATCCTGCGCGACCATGCTGCGCAGGTGCGGGTGTTCGGCGGCGAGCCGCACCAGGCCGGGGCTGATGTCGACCCAGGTCCGGCCGCCGTCGCGCGAGCGCAGCGCGCCGTTGATCTCCAGCGCCGCGTAGAGTTCCGAGCCGTCCGTGCTCTGCGAGAGGCGCAGGACGCGCACGCCGAAGTAATCGTTCGGGCAATGGACGGTGACGTCGGGATCGGGCAGACGGATCCAATGCGCGCCGCGATCGTCGCTGCGATAGAAACCGGCCGGTGCGGCCCCGGCATAGACGACGTTCGCATCGCGCACGTCGACCTGGAAGCACCAGATCTCCCGGCCCGGGTCCGGAAACTCCGCGCGCGAAAACGTCACGCCCCGATCCACGCTGCGGTACACGCCGTGCGACGTGCCGGCGAGAATGATGTCGCCGCCGGCCGGATACGGGAACAGGTTGAAGCACTGCAAGTCGTCCAGCAGGCATCGCCACTCGCCGGCTTGGCGACGGAACAGGCCGGTGATGCCGGGCCCCGGCGGCCCGATATGCCCTGTTCCTGCCAGCAACCCCGTCTGCACGATACCTGCCCCGCCTTGTTTCGGAACTGCATGAGAATCGAGGGCAAGTGCAACACGCCACCTGGATCCATGCCCTGCCGGACACGAGCAGCATGCGAGCGTGCCCAAGGCAATACTTGATGCAGAATCGCGCAGTGTCAATCGGAATGCCGCGCGTTGCCACGCCGGCAGCGCCTGCATGAAGGGATACCCCGTTCGCCGCGGACATGCGCGCCCGGACGAACGAACGTGACGACGCGCCGCGTGCGGAGAATCCTCGGTGCCCCCTATACTGGCGCGGCCGGCAGCATCAGGCGATGGATGCGAACAGGGCCAGTCACCATGCGTTTCGATCTTTCCGGATACCGGCACCTGCATGTCGAACCCGCTGCCGGTTCGCTTGGCGCCGAAATCGGCGGCGTGGACGTATCGCGCCCGATCGGGCCGGAGGTGCAGGCGGAAATCCGCCGCGCCTTCCTCGCGCACAAGGTGCTGTTCTTTCGCGGGCAGACACTGGACCCGACCACGCTCGGGCAGTTCTCGCACCTGTTCGGGGAGCCGACGATCCCGCCCCAGGCGGTTCCCCTCCCGGGTCATCCGTACGTTTCCCGCATTGTCCGGGAGGCGAACGTTCCGTCGACCGTGCGCAACGTCGGCGACCGCTGGCATTCGGATCAAAGCCCGCGCGCCGAACCGTCCCTGACCTTCCTGCTGTATTGCGTCGAGGCGCCGGACTATGGCGGGGATACGATGTTCACAAGCCTCGCCGCGGCCTACGCGGCGTTGCCGGAGGATCTGCGCGCCAGGTGCGATGGATTGACCGTGATCCACAGCGCCTCGGGCGTGTTCGGAAAATCCGACGGCTCGCCCGGCAAGGACAACCGCCCGCTCTTCCACGCCGGGATTGCCGCCGACGCCGCCGCCCGCGAGCGGACCCAGGCGATCCTCGACGTCGAAACGGAACATCCGCTGGTGCGCGTTCTTCCGGAAACCGGCGAGCGCTGCCTCTACGTCACCGGCGACTACTGCGTCCGGATCAAGGGCATGGACGCGGAGGAAAGCGCGCAACTCCTGAAGCGGCTCCATGCGCACGCGACGCGGCCGGAGTTCACCTGCCGCCTGCGCTGGCGCAGTGGCACGCTGGCCGTGCTCGACAACCGCTGCACCATGCACTATGCAATCAACGACTACGCCGGTTTCCGGCGCGAGATGCTGCGCACCGAGACCGGCGGCGAGCGACCGATGTCCATCGCGGACTACGCGCGCCTGGACGGCAGGCCCGCATCCCGGCTGAGAATGCCGGAGGGCGCCTGATGCCCCGGCACGCACGACGAGGCCCGGGTCCGGGCCTGATTCCGGGCGCGAGGACGGCGGACGGGGCCCGCACGAAGCAGGAGGCAACATGACGACCAACGACGAAGCCGAGCGGCGGCGGGCGCAGGAATATGATCCGTTCAGCGTCGCGGCGCGCGAGGATCCGCCCGCACACCACCGTGCGCTGCGCGCGCACTGCCCGGTGCACCGGTTCGACGGCTATGACCATCCGCTGTTCACGATCAGCCGCTACGAAGACGTCGAGGCGATGCTCGGCCACTGGCAGCTCTGGTCGAGCCGCTACGGGCAGATGCCGCAGTATTTCGAGGAAGGCGGCATCCGCGCCGATCCGCCGGAGCATACGATCTACCGGCGCCTGGTGACGCCGATCTTCGAGCCGCGTCGGATCGAGGGCATGGCGGCGCGCTGCCGGGAAATCGCCGACGGCCTGATCGATCGATTCGCGGCGCGCGGTCGTTGCGACCTGGTGAAGGAGTTCGCGCACATCTACCCCGTGACGGTGGCCGCGGATCTGCTCGGCGTCGACCCTGAAAAGCATGACGACTTTCGCCAGTGGAGCGACGACTTCATCAAGGGGGCCAACGAGGGCTCGGCGCTGGAGGGCCAGGCGCGCACGGCCATCTACGGCTACTTCTCCGAACTGCTCGCGCGCCGCCGCGCCATGCAGGAGCAATCGCCGGCCGATCTCCCCCAGGACGCGATCACGATCTTCGTCCAGGGCCGGCATCCGCAGGGGCGCCCCTTCACGGACGAGGAGATCCATCCCGTCGCTCTGCTGCTGCTCGTCGGCGGCACGGACACGACCTCCCTGTTGCTGGGGAGTTGCATCCACCGCCTGCTGGAAAACGGCCTGTGGGAGGCGGTGCGCGCCAATCCCGCCCTGGCGGAGGTGGCGATCGAGGAGAGCCTGCGTTTCGATTCGCCGGTCATGGGCACGTTCAGGACCAACACCGAGCCGCTGACGCTGCACGGCGTGCAGATCCCCGAAAACTCCAAGTGCGAGAACCTGATCGCATCGGCCAACCGGGACGAGGCCGTGTGGGACGAGCCGGATCGCTTCCGCCTGGACCGGGACCTCGCCGGGCTGCGCACGAAAACCCTGGCGTTCGGACGCGGGATCCATACCTGCGTCGGCGCGCGGCTGGCGCGGCTGGATGCGGCCGTGGCGCTGCGCGCGCTCGCCGAGCGGCTGCCCGGCCTGGCCCGGGACGGCGCCGTCGGCTACTTCCAGCCCTTCACGCTCCAGGGCGTGGTGTCGCTTCCCGTGCGGTGGAATGCCTCCGATGGCCGACGGTGACGATCCGGCCTCGTTCCTGCGCCCGCTCAGCACGGACGAGTTCGCGCCCCCGCCGCAGTCCGAGCTGGACCTGCGCGTCATCGCCCGGGCACGGGATGCCGTCCGCACGGCCGCCGGCCGCTACCGGTTGAGGCCCGAGTCGCTGCACCGGGCGAGCGCCACGGCCGCCGGGCTGCGCGCCCTGAACGCGGAGCACGGGGACTTCTACGCCGTGCCGCCGGACGCGGTGATCGACGATCTGCACGCCGCGCAGGCATTCCGGGGCGACGAACCCGTCATCGACGTCCAGACCCATTTCATGGCGCCGCACGGCGCCCGCGCCGTACCCAGGGAACCGCTGCTCGACATGTATCGTGCGGTGATGCCCGCCTGGTGGACGGAGATGGACGATCTCGTGCGTTTCGACGTCGGCGAGTACGTCGCCAACGTGTTCCTGGAGACGGAAGTCGCCGTGGCGATCCTGACCTCGGGTCCCGGGCTCGACGATTCACGCAACCTGTTCAACGACGAACTCGCCGCGTCGCGCGCGCTGATCGAGCGCTACGGCGGATCAGGCCGGCTGCTTAATCACTGCGTCGTGCATGCGGACGAGCCGCGCGAGGTCGATGCGATGGCCGGGTGGGTGGAGACGTACCGGCCCGCCGCGTGGAAGGTCTACACGCCCGGCCGGATCGGCCCGGACGGCTGGTCGAGCGGCTGGATGCTCGACGACGAGATCCACGGCCTTCCGTTCCTCGAACGCGCCCGCGCGCTCGGAGTGAAGCGGATCTGCGCGCACAAGGGCATCAGCCTGCTGGTGGACAACGGCTCGCCGCGCGACATCGGCCCCGCGGCCAGGGCCTTCCCCGACCTGGACTTCATCGTCTACCACTCGGGCTACGAGTTCCCGCATCACGGCGCACCGCCCGAGGGGCCCTATACCGAAGAGACCGCGGACATCGGCGTCAACCGGCTGATCACGTCCTTCCACGGCGCGGGGCTGCGGCGCGGCGCAAACGTCTTCGCGGAACTCGGATCGACCTGGTTCTCGGTGATCCGGCGCCCGGTCGAAGCGGCGCACGTCATCGGCAAGCTGATCGCGCACCTGGGCGAGGACAACGTCATCTGGGGCAGCGACAGCATCTGGTACGGCTCGTCCCAACCGCTGATCGACGCATTCCGCAGCTTCCGGATCCCGGACTGGATGTGCGAGCGGTTCGGCTACGCGCCGCTGACGCCGCAGGTCAAGGCCAAGATCCTCGGGCGCAATGCCGCGCGCGTCTACGGGATCGACCTGGAAGCGGTGCGGGCACGCATGGCGGATGACGACCTGGCCTGGGCGCGACGGCTCATCGCCGAGTACCGCCGTGACGGCTTCGCGGCGCTGCGCTGAGCCCGCGAGGACAGGAGTGCCGAATGCTGAATGCGCCAACCGCTTTTCGCATTACAGTCGACGATGCCGTGCTCGAGGATCTTGACCGGCGGCTTTCCCTGACCCGCTGGCCCGGCGCGCTGGAAGGCGCGGGCTGGGACTACGGCACCGACACCGGCTACCTGCGCGATCTGGTCGACTACTGGCGCACCGGCTACCGCTGGCGCGAGCGCGAGGCACGGATGAACGAACTCGCCCACTTCCGCGCGGAGGTGGACGGCATGCACATCCACTACGTGCACATGCGCGCGGGGGGCCGGGCCCGGATGCCGATCGTGCTGCTGCACGGCTGGCCGGGCACGTTCCTGGAAATGACCCGGCTCGGTCGACTTCTTGCCGACGCAGAAGGCGACGGCTTAGACGTGATCATCCCCTCGCTGCCCGGCTTCGGCTTCTCGGACGCACCGACCCGCCCCGGGTTCGGGTACATGCGCGCCGCGGAAGTCCTGCACCGCCTGCTGACCGAGAACCTTGCCTACCCGCGCTATGCGACCCACGGCGCCGACGTCGGCTGCTTCGTGATGAGCTGGATGGCGCTTGCGCATCCCGAGGCCGTGATCGGACTGCACATGCTGGAGCCCGGCATTCCCGCGCCCTCGCTCGCACCGCCGGCACCGCCGCCGAGCCGTGCCGAACTCGACTGCATCGAGGCGGCGCAACGCTGGGAACTCCACGAAGGCGCCTACGCGCACCTGCAACGCACCAAGCCGCAGACGCTGGCGGTCGGGCTGAACGACTCCCCCGCCATGCTCGCGGCCTGGCTGGTCGAGAAGTACCGCACCTGGAGCGACTGCGGCGGCCGCCTGGAGACGCGCTACACCCGCGACGAACTGCTCGACATCATCATGCTCTACTGGGTGACGCAGACCGGGCCGTCGTCGGTGCGCGCCTACCGCGAGCGCCAGTACTCGGACCGGCCGATGACGCCGCTGGAACGGCTGCGCGTGCCCTCTGGCTTCGCGCTGACGCCGGATCTGCCCGGCCACCCGCCGCGACGCTGGCCGCGCGAATACGTCGAGCGCGGCCACGACATCCGCCATTGGGTCGAGATCCCGGCCGGCGGCCATTTCGCCTCGTGGGAGGAACCGACGCTGATCGCCGCCAGCATTCGCGAATTTCTCAACGGCATACAGGCCGGTACCACGGACTCCGATCCATCGCACGGCCGCTGACAGGCAACGGTGCGACATCGGCGTGCTCTCCAACGAGGTCATCCTGGTCGCCGGGGCGGTGCGCGCACGAGGGCGGCGGCGTGGTCGTCGTCTGAATCGTCGCCGCACTTGGAACCGCAGCGGTCTGTGCCGAAAACGTCGGCACCGTGGATGGTGCGCAACGGGCTGTCGACTCCGCGCTGTCGCGCTTCGGTCGCCTCGATGCCTCGGTCTGCGCGGCGGGGCAATACAACCACGGTCCGTTGCGGGAAACGTTCGAACATGCGTGATACAAAGTGTTCTCCTCGCAACTGAAGGTTCACTGCGGAAGTCAGTGTGCGGGATGGAATTGCCTGGTTGGCGGTCGGACAGCACGGCCACATCTGGGGCATCCGGGCGGCACGACATGGCGTGCGCCGCCATGCGGGCCAAACGTGGTGCCCGGGGCGGGACTCGAACCCGCACGGCCGCGAGGCCGAGAGATTTTAAGTCTCTTGCGTCTACCGATTTCGCCACCCGGGCGGCTCGCGGTATTAGACGACAGGCGCTCCGCCGCCTGCAATTTCCCTCGCCAGACGCATGGGGTATCGTTCCGCCGCACCCTCCCAATGGAGTCCGCCACCATGAGCACCCTGGATCCACAAGCCATGATTGCCGAGGCGCGCGCGCAGTGCGGCCTGGCCGACTTCGGCGACGAGGACTTCCGTGCCCCGCTGGAGGTGCTCGCGCGCTCGATGGTCGAGGAAGCTCGCCTGTCCGCGCGCGGGCGCGAGTTCCAGCACCTGACGCTGGTGCAGGCGCTGGTCACGCGCCTGCGGGTGCACGACTACTGCGCCCGCCATCCGGCGATCGAGCGTGAACCGCTTCCCGCCCCGCTGGTCATCGCCGGCCTGCAGCGCACCGGCACCACCAAGCTGCAGCGGGTGATCGCCACCGATCCGCGCTGGCACGTGCTGCTGCTGTGGGAATCCATGTTCCCGGTGCCGCTGGCGGACGACGCCGATCCGGCCGGGGAGCGCGCCCGGCGCATCGCGCTCGCGCGTGACTATGCCGAGGAGCACAACACCAGCGGCGCCGGCGCCGCGCACCTGCTCGATCCGCTCGCGCCGGAGGAGGAAGTACTGCTCATGCTCAAGAGCTTCCTGGTGCCGTGCTACGACATGCACACGCCCGCGCACCAGGCCTGGATCGAGGCCGCGGACAAGCGGCCCATGTACCGGGATCTGCGCCGCCTGCTGCAATTCCTGCAATGGCAGCGCGGCGGCACGCCGGGCCGGCGCTGGCTGCTCAAGGCCGGGGAGCACCTGGCCAACCTCGGCGTGCTGTTCGACGTGTTCCCGGACGCGAAGGTGGTGCAGACGCACCGGCACCCGGCCGCGAGCGTGGCCTCGATGCTGCAGCTCGTCGATCTCATCCACCGCCGCTACAGCGATGCGGTGGATCGCCTCGCCCTGGGGCGGTTGTGGCTGGCGAACCTGTCCCACACCGTGGCGTCGAGCCTGCGCTACCGCGATGCGCATCCGGGCACCGCCATCCTCGACGTGGCGTTCCGCGACGTGGTCGCGGACGCCGCGGGCACGGTGCGGCGGATCTACGCCTTCGCGGGCGCGGAATTCACGCCGGACACGGCCGGCGCAATCCAGGCATGGGACCGCGACAATCCCGCCGGCAAGCACGGCGAGCATCACTACGCGCTTGCCGATTTCGGCCTGGACGAGGCGCAGGTCGAATCCGCGTTCGCGGACTACATCGCCCGCTTCGGGCACCTGTTCTGATCGACGCGCACGGGTTCAGCGCTCCAGATCCCCCAGGCAGACGTACTTCATCTCCAGGTATTCCTCGATCCCGTACTTCGACCCCTCGCGCCCCAGGCCGGACTGCTTCACGCCGCCGAAAGGGGCCACCTCGGTGGAGATGAGGCCGGTGTTGACGCCCACCATGCCGTACTCCAGCGCCTCGGCGACGCGGAACACCCGGCCGATGTCGCGGCTGTAGAAATACGCCGCCAGTCCGAACTCGGTCCGGTTGGCCAGTTCGATGACCTCGGCTTCGTCGCGAAAGCGGATGATCGGCGCCACCGGGCCGAAGGTCTCCTCGCGGAATACCTTCATCGCCGGCGTGACGCCGACGAGCACCGTGGGTTCGTAGTAGGTGCCGCCGAGCCGATGACGGCGCCCGCCGGTGACGGCGCGCCCGCCGCCGCCGATCACGTCGGCGACGTGTTCCTCGACCTTGGCCAGCGCCTGCGTGTCGATCAGGGGCCCCTGCTGCACGCCCTCCTCCAGGCCGTGGCCGACCTTCAGGGCCTGAACGCGGGCGGCGAGGCGCTCGGCAAAGGCGTCATGGACCGCGTCCTGCACGAACAGCCGGTTCGCGCATACGCAGGTCTGCCCGGTATTGCGGAACTTGGAAACGATCGCGCCCTCGACCGCCGAGTCCAGATCCGCGTCGTCGAACACCACGAACGGCGCATTGCCGCCCAGTTCCAGGGACAGCTTCTTGATGGTGTCCGCGCTCTGGCGCATCAGGATCCGGCCGACCTCGGTGGAGCCGGTGAAGGTGAGCTTGGCGACCAGCGGGTTCGCGGTCATCTCCGCGCCGATCGCGGTCTCGGCGCCGGTCACGACGCTGAACAGGCCGGGCGGGATCCCGGCCTCGGCGCCCAGCAGTGCCAGCGCGAGCGCCGAGAATGGCGTCTGCGGCGCGGGCTTCAGGACCATCGCGCAACCGGCCGCGAGCGCCGGGCCGGCCTTGCGGGTGATCATCGCATTCGGGAAATTCCAGGGCGTGATCGCCGCGCACACGCCAATCGGCTGCTTGATCACCAGGATGCGCTTGTCGACCGCATGCTGTGGAATGGTGTCGCCGTAGATCCGCCGGCCTTCCTCGGCGAACCAGTCGATGAACCCGGCGCCATACACGATTTCCGCGCGCGCCTCGGCCAGCGGCTTGCCCTGCTCGGCGGTCAGGATGCGGGCCAGATCCTCCTGGTGCGCCAGCAGCAACTCGTACCAGCGCCGCAGCACCGTGGCACGGTCCTTCGCGGTGCGCGCCGCCCAGGACTTCTGCGCCGCGCGCGCGGCGAGGATCGCGCGCCGCGTCTCGGCGCCACCCATCACCGGCACCGTGCCGATCGGCGCGCCGTTGGCCGGGTCGGCGATCGTCATGGTGCGGCCGTCGTCGGCGTCGCACCAGCGGCCCTCGATATAGGCCTGCCGGCGGAACAGATCGGTCCGGGCTATCTGCATGGGGAACCTCGCTGGCTCGCTGCGGTGAAGGCCGGCCACATTATCCAAATCACGGCGACGGCGCGACAGCCGTGGCGCCGGCCCGTGCAGCTATACTCGCGCGCGGGGGGAACCATGCAACCACAGGACGTGGCCGCGGGATCCGGCCGGTACGACCATCCGCGCTATCGAGCCTATGTGCTCGGGGTCCTGACGCTGGTGATCGCCTGCCACGCGGTCGATCGCAACATCGCCATCATCGTCATCGAGCCGGTCAAGGCCGAGTTCGGGCTGTCGGATACCCAGATGGGCCTGCTGTCCGGGATGGCCTACGGCGTCGCCTTCGCGCTCGCCGGAATCCCTGTCGGCTACCTGAGCGATCGGATCAACCGCCGCAACCTGCTCGCTACCCTCCTCGTACTTTGGAGCGGCCTCACCGCGATCTGCGGGCTGGCACGCAGCTACCCGGCCCTGGTGCTGGCGCGCATGGGCGTCGGCGCGGCCGAGGCCGGCGCATCGCCGACCGCACTGCCGATGATCGCGGACATCTACCCGCCGCAGCGGCGCGCGACCGCCTTCGGCATCTACTACCTCAGCCAGCCGATCGGCATGGCGCTGTCGTTCCAGGCCGGCGGCTGGATCGCGGCCGAGTACGGCTGGCGCACCGCCTTCTTCGTCGCCGGCATCCCCGGCCTGATACTCGCCGCGATCCTGTTCACCACGGTGCGCGACCCCGCGCGCGGGGCGACGGACCCGACGCCGGATGCGACCGTCCCGGCCACGCCCACGCTCGGCCAGACACTCGCGCATATCGCCCGTTCGCCGGCGCTGTGGATGCTCTACGGCGGCTGCGTGCTGCTGGCCACCACCGTGCTCAGCGTCAGCGCCTGGATCGGCTCGTTCTTCGTCCGCACGCACCACATGGATCTGAAGGAGGTCGGCGCGATCCTGGGGCTGGCCGGCGGTGCCGCCGGCCTGGTCTGCGCCCCGGCCATGGGCTGGCTCGCCGATCGCCTTACCCCGCACGATCCACGCTGGCCGCTATGGGTCGTGGCCATCAGCGCCCTGGCCGCCATCGGCGCCGGGCTGTGCATGCTCTACCTGCCCGGCGCGCGCGCGGCCATCGCCGGCTATGTCGCCTTCGTGTTCCTGACCCACGGCTACTCGCCGCCCGCGTACGCGATGCTGATGGGAGCCGTGCCGGCGCAGATGCGCGGCACGGCGATGTCGCTGATGCAACTGCTGACCAGCCTGATCGGCGTCGGTGCCGGGCCCACGATCGCCGGCGCCCTGTCGGACGCCTACGGCGGGCGGGACTCGCTGCAGCCGGCGCTGGCGACGATGCTGCTCGTCAACCTTGCGGTCGCGGCGCTGATGTATGGCGCGGCACAGCGGCTGTTCGCGCCGCCGGCGCGGCACCCGGGGCAAGGGCGCGCCTGAGCCGCCGAAGCGGCTGGTGCCGGGGCGGGACTCGAACCCGCACGGCCGCGAGGCCGAGAGATTTTAATTCTCTTGCGTCTACCGATTTCGCCACCCGGGCGGCTGCCGGTATCAGACGACAGTTGCTGCGCCGCCGGCAATTTCCCCGGATTGAGGCGCGCTGCCGAAGCTCAGGAGTGCTCGAGCGTCCAGCGCGTCGCGGCGGCGGCGAGTTGCGCGCCGTTGCGCGCACCGAGCTTGACCTTGAGCCGGTCCCGGTAGGTATCGACGGTGCTGATGCTCAGGTGCAGGGTCGCGGCGATTTCCTTGGTCGTAAGTCCCTCGCCGATGCAGCGGAACACTTCCAGCTCGCGGTCCGAGAGCCGGTCGACCGCCGAGAGTTCGTCATGCACTCCCGAGGCGGCGTTGCGCAGCACGCGCTGCACCAGCTCCTTGCTGAAATAGAATTCACTCATGGTGACGCGCCGGATGGCGGCCAGGATGGTCCGCGCCGGCCGGCTCTTGCACACGTACCCGGCGGCGCCGGCCCGCAGCGCACGCTCGCCGAAGATTTCCTCGTCGTGCAGGGACAGGATCACCACCCGCGTCTGGGGGTGGCGCAGCGCCGTCCACTTGACGAGATCCAGGCCGCTGCCGCCACCGCGCAGGGACAGGTCGATCACCGCCACGTGCGGGTTGCTCTGCCGGATGACCCGCCGCGCCTGGCCGGCGTCCGCGGCATCGGCGCAGACCGTCATCCCGGGCTCGGCGTCGATGATCATGCGCAGGCCATCGCGCACCAGCGGGTGATCGTCGACGATGACCACGCGCGTGACTTCACCGGCCGACGGTGGCAGCGCGCCGGGCGCTTCCCCGATCAGGCTCATGGCGGCGCCTGGAAGTCGCCGGCGCGGGCGGCCGACGGATCGCCCAGGCCGGGCAGATCGCAGATCACGGCAGTGCCCTGCCCGGGGCCGGAGTCGATGTGCATGTTGCCGCCCAGGATTCGGCATCGATGGCGCATGATCCGCAGCCCGAATCCCGCCGCGGCGCCGGCCATCTCGTCGATGCCGGCGCCGTCGTCGCGGATCTCCAGCCGCGCCGGTGCGCGCAGGTCCAGGATGATGTCTATCCGGCGCGCGCCGGCATGCGAGACGCAATTGCGCACCGCCTCGCGCGCAATGAGATAGATCTGCGTCGCGGTGAAGTTGCCGAACTGCGCGCCGCCGCCCTGGAAGCGCGCGACGCATTCGATGCCGTGATCGCGCCGGGTCGAGTCGGCCAGATCGTCGAGTGCGTGCGCGAGGCTGTTGGCCTCGATGTCCACGGGCGCGATGCCGCGCACGATCGTACGCAACTGCTTCTTGGCCAGTTCGACGCCGTCCTCCAGGCGCTCGACCAGCGGCTGCGCCTGCCCGCCGGCGGCAAGTGCGCCCTCCAGCGCGCTCGCGATCAGCCCGAGCGCGGCGAGTTGCTGGCCGAGCGTGTCGTGCAGATCGCGGCCGATCCGCTGGCGCTGTTCATCGGCCAGCGCCGCGACCTGCTGCTCCACCTGGGCGGTGTCGGTCACGTCCGTGCCGACGGCGAGGACCCCGAGGTATGTACCGCCGGGATCGCGCACCTGGTCCGCGGTCCACGCCAGGTGGAACGGCTGCCCGCGCGTGTTCCAGTGCACGCGCTCGTAGGCGTTCAGGGCCTCGCCACGCTCGATGGCGGCGAGCAGCCGGTTGAGTTCCTTCAACGTGTCCGGCCGCACGATGGTACGTACGTCGCGGCCGACGGTCTGCGCAGCATCGATGCCGAACAGGCGCGCGGCGCCGGCGTTCCATTCCAGGATCACGCCCTGCGGATCCAGCAGCACGACGGCCGCGGGCGTGGCGCGCACGAAGGCGGCCAGCCGGCACTCGGCTTCCGAGGCGCGCCGATGCGGGGTGATGTCGGTGAGATAGACGATCGCGCCGGAGTGCGTGCCGGCCTGCGATTGGAACGGCTCGATGCGGCGGATGAACCAGCGCCCGTCGTCGGAGCGGATCTCCTCGGCCGAAATCGTGCCGCGCTCGATCGCGGCGCGCACGTCGCCGGCCATGCGTACGTCGGCGAAACTCGCCGGCAGATCGGAGAAGGGCCGGCCGATGTCGGCCGGATCCAGCCGCAGCATGCGCGTCATGGCCGGGGTGTAGGAACGCACGCAGCCTTCGCGGTCGACGAACAACGCGGCCAGATCGGTACCCGCCAGGAAACTCTCGATGTCCTTGAGCAGCGAGCGCAGCGAGCGGCCCGACCCATCCGGCGCGATATCCTGCTTGGTGTCCACGCGCGCGATCTGCAGATCGCGCCGCACCCGCTGCAGTTCCGCGCGCGCGTCACACAGCTCGGCGCCGAGGCTGTCGAGCCTGGCCCGCGCCGGTGGCGACTCCTCGGCTGTGGAATCGGGTACGCGCAACGCCTGAGGCGGCGGGGCGCCGTTTCCGGGCCGGATCGATTCCGCGCGCATGCCGTCCTCGGCGAATGTGACCAGCAGGACCTCGGCACCGTGCCCGCCCTGCCGCATCGGCTCGATTGCCACTGCCACCGCGACGAATTCGTCTTCGCGCCGGACCCACGCGCCTGCGATCTCGACCACGCAGCCATCGTGCCGCGCCCGCCGGATGCCGTCGAGCAGGCGCCCGCGCAGGCCATCATCCGCGAGATCGGCGAGATCGCGGGGGAGTTCGCCCCCGGGCATGCACAGGAAGCGCTCCACCGCGCCGCCCAGGAACAGGATGGCGCCCTGCGGATCGACTATTGCGCACGCCGGCGCGTAGCGGTGCAGGAGATGCGATCCGGGCGCCGCGCACGCCACGCCGGCCAGATGGGCCGCGGCTGCCGCCTGCGGTGGCGAGGTCGGCGCCGCGGAATCGGGCCGCAACTGCTCGTGGCGGGTGCTCATGGGGATGTAGCGATTTGCATGACATGACTTCCGCGAACGCTACGACTGCATCCGCCCACAGGGTACGGATATCATCGCCATCCGTCCATCCAGTCTCACCCGGATGGGCTCGACGTAACGGCGCTCCTCCGTCCGGGGCGATGCCGCGTGGCGCGATCCCTCCCCCCCCACGCGCGCGGCCCGTCCCGGCGGAGGAGCGTGCGGTACATCCCACGTCCGCCAATGACGGCAGGCGTGCCCAGCAAGCGCCGACGGCCCGCAGCCGGTCGCACCGGCGCGTGAATCGGAGCACGTCCATGCGCAGGGCGACCCACCCCGTCCAGAGTTCCCCGATCGTTGCCAATGGCCTGCCGGCCAGGACCGTGCGTGGACGCATGCCGACACCGCGCACGCGCCAGGCCGTGGAGGTGACCCGGCTGGGCGCGGGGGATCCGATGCTGTTCGCCATCCGGCTGCCGGGCCCGGCCCCGAGCCGCGACTACCGAATGACGATGAGCCGCGACGACTATCAGCGCTATACCGGCGGCCGCGTCGCGCCGGAAGCCTGCGTGCAGGCTGCGTTCTCGTTCCTGCTCGACTGCGAACTCGCGCACGACATCCTGCCCTGCTTCGACATCAAGGTGATGAACCTTTATCGTCGCGATTTCGAACGCTGCTTCCGGGCGCGCATGGGCGCATGATGTCGCCCGTCCTCCCGGCGATGGCGCCCGCCCGTACGGCGGTGCACCGCGCCCGCAGCGCCCCACGTTGCGGCGGAGTGCAGGTTGAGTATCAAACCCGAACCGGCCATCACCGAAGCGCTGCACCTGCTGGGCACGGACGACCTGCTCCTTTCGGTGCACGACGCGAGCTTTCCGGCACCGGCCCCGCTCGACACCGGGCGCGGCACGCCGTACGGCGCCGGCGGCCGGGATCTGGCACGGTTCGCGCGCGGCCTGGGATTCACGGGCCTGCTGCTGGGGCCGCAGGGGCAGACCTCGCCGGTCAATCCGTCGCCCTACGACGGCACGGTCTTCTCGCGTAGCGATCTGTCGCTGGATCTCGGCGCGCTGGCGTGCGATCCGGCATGGGGCGGACTGCTTTCGCCGGACACGCTGCGCCGCATCGTGGACCGCAACCCGAACGGCGACCGCCGCACGGTCTGCCACGAGTACGTCGCGGGTGCCTACGCGGGCGCGACGGCCGAAATCGACCGGCGATTCGGCGAGTCCGTCGCGCGCGGCGATGCCGCGGCCCGGCGGCTTCTGGCCGGCACGGCCGAGCTATGGAAATCGCAGCGCTGGCTGCGCGATGACGCGATCTTCCAGGCGCTGGGCGGCGACGCCAGGGACCTGGCGGCGCCGGAACGCCCCCCCTTCGACGCTGCCGGAATGCAACCGCCGGCGCCGGACGCCATCGACCTCGCCGCAGCCACGGCCCGCTACGGCGGCGGCATCCGGCGCTACGCAGTCATCCAGTACATCCTGCTGGAGCAGCATCGCGCGTTCCGCAACGACATGCAGGCGCTGGGGCTTCGCATCTATGGCGACGTGCAGGCCGGGCTGTCGCGGCGCGACGCCTGGAGCCGGAGGAATCTGCTGCTGCCCGGGTACTGGATGGGTGCGCCGCCGAGCCGCACGAATCCGCGCGGCCAGCCCTGGAGCTACCCGGTCCTCGATCCCCGGTACCTGGTCGATGCCCGCGGCGCACCGGGCCCGGGGCTGGCATTCATCGCCGAGCGGCTGGGAAAGATGCTGGCGGAGTTCGACGGCCTGCGCCTGGATCACCCGCACGGACTGGTCTGCCCCTGGGTCTACCGCGCGGACGACCCGGACCCCTACCACGCGGTGCGCAACGGTGCCCGGCTGTTTTCCGCGCCGGATCTTCCCGATCATCCCGACCTGGCGCGCCACGCGATTGCGACCGCACGGCAAATCAACCGCGATCGACCGCGCTACGCCGACGACTGGCTCCGGAACCTGGAACCGGCGCAGGAGGACCGCTACGCGCTCGTGTTCGACGCACTGATGGACCTCGCTCGGGCGCACGGCCGCCGCCGCGACGACATCCTCTGCGAGGTGCTGTCCACCGAGCCACTGCCCCTGCGGCGCGTGCGCGAGCGGCACGGCCTGGGCCGCTTCCGGGTGACGCAGAAGGCGAACCTGGACGATCCCGCCGATGGCTACCGCAGCGAGAACGCGCAGCCCCAGGACTGGGTCATGGTCGGCAACCACGACACTGCGCCGATCTGGCGACTGGCCACGGCGTGGACAGGTGGCGCCGAAGGACGCCGGCAGGCAGCGTATCTCGCGCGCCGCCTGCGCCCCCGGGACCCGGGGCCGCTGGCAGATGCGCTCGCCGCGGACCCGCACCGCCTCGCGCACGCCAAGCTGGCCGATCTGTTCCTGAGCCCGGCGCGCCACGTGCTGGTTTTCTTTGCCGATCTGTTCGGTCTGCAGGCCATCTACAACGTGCCGGGCGAGGTGAACCGCGAAAACTGGACGCTGCGCGTGCCGCCGGAATTCGAAACCGACTATCGGGCCGCCCGGGTGCGTGGCGCGGCATTGAACCTGCCGGCGGTGCTCGCGCTTGCCCTGCGCGCCCGCGATGACATCCACCGCCCTGACCTGGTGCGGGCATTGCAGGCGAGCGCGGGGTGGCGGATCGATACGCCGTGAGCCGGCGTGCATCGCCTGCGGCGGACAGCGGATGAATGCACCGCTGCCCGCCGGCCGCGGTTCAAGTGCCGGCGGGCGGCGCGGACGGTGGCGCCGGCCCGGCTTCGGAACTCCCCGCGTCGATCGGCTCCGGGCCGGTCAACGGCTCGATGTCCACCCGCATGAGTCTCTCGCTGCCCTGCTGCCGCTCCTCCGGCACCTGCGCGCGGCGGTCGAATTCGTAGGCCACCTCGGCGCCGATGCCCGCCTGGGAAAGCCAACCGGCCAACGCTTCCGCGCGGCGACGGGCGAGCGATCGATTGTCGTATGCGCTGTTCGATCCCGCTGCGCTGGCATGGCCGACGACGCGAACGCGCGCGACATGCCAGCGCTCCAGGAGCCAGCGGACATCCTCCGCCACGGCGAGCCCGCGCGCGTCGAGTTCCGCGGAGCCTTGCGCGAAGGGAACGGCCGGGACCGATCGCGCCGCCGGAACGACCGTGACCGCATCGTCGCCGAATTCGGCCTGAAGCGCCGATTCCAGGGCCCGCAGCCCGGCGACCGTCTGCCGGGCGTGCGCTCGTTCCAGCAGCAATGCCCGTCGACCGGACTCGTCCACCTCCACGACCACGGGAAACTTCCCTGCCCGCTCGGCCAACCGGTCGGCGAAGGTGCGCGGCGCCGGCGCGGGCGGCACGGGCGACGGTGGCGGCACCAGCGTGCGGGCGATTTCCTCCAGGCGCCGGCGCTCCAGCGCTTCGTCCGACCCCGACCGCACCTGCTCGATCCCCACCTTGACCGGGCGCCCGACGCCATCGCCCAGGCGCCGGGCCAGTTCGCGCTCCAGCCCGTCGTCCAACTCGCGCGCGAGCACGATGGCGCTCACGCCGACGGTGTCATCCTCGGCGAACGACACGTTCACCTGCGTGGCATGGGCGCCGATCCCCGCCAGGTACTCGTCCATCGTCCGCTTCACCGCAGCCGTCGTGACGCCCTCGAACGCGAACCGCTTCAACGACACCAGCAATGGCGCGGACAGCGCCGCGAACACCGCTACCAGCACCACCGCCTCCCACAGGACGTGACGGTGCCCCTGGCGCGTTCCGAACCCCATCAGCCGCGCCAGCACCGCCACCGACAGCGCAATCGCCAGCAGGTTGGTCATGAACAGCAGCAGGGCCCCGCGCGCGATCGCGCCGCTGCCGATCGCGAGCCCGAAGCCGATCGCGGCGAGCGGCGGCATCAGTGCCGTGGCAATCGCGACGCCGACCATCAACTCGCCCCGGTGGCGGATGACCGCGTATCCGCCGGCCAGCCCGGAGAACACCGCGACCAGCAGATCGAAGAAGTTCGGGCGGGTGCGCGCCAGGATCTCCGGCGTGACCAGGTTCAGCGGCGAGGCGTAGACGATCGCGAAGGCAACGGCCACCGCCATCGCGCAGCCGACGACGAGCGCGGACAGGCTGCGCTTGAATTCCTCGAAATCCACCAGGCAAAGCGAGAATCCCATGCCCACGATCGGCGCCATGAGCGGCGACACGAGCATGGCGCCGATGATGACCGCGGGCGAGGACAGCAGCAACCCGAGCGTGGCGATGGCGCTCGACATCACCAGCATGAACAGGTAGCCGCGCGAAAGCGCGGACTCCTCGAAAACGCGAGCGGCTACACGGACGTGGTCGACCGCTTCGTCCGACAATGCCGGCACGACTACGGCAGCGCCCGGCCCCGCGCCGTCAGCGGCAGGTTCCCGTTGCATGGGTCGGACGATAAACAATGTGCGAATCCCTTACAATGCGGCGCCAAGCCGCCACGAACGCGCCGCCCCGCCGAATCGCGGACATCCCTGGCCGGCTGTCGCCGCCCACGGAACCGCCGAGTCGGGCCGGGCCGCAGGACATGAATTTTCATGAAAAGAACCGCCGCACGGAAAAGGCTTGCATCGCCCCGCAAACCCGCCTCGGGTCGTCTCGCGCTCGAACTGCAGGCGCAACGACTGCTGCGCGAGGTAATCGCCGCCGTCCGCAGCCACCAGCGCGAAATTGAAACCATGACTGACGTTCCCGCGCCGCACCTGCGCCTGCTCCTGCTGCTGCGGGAACGCCCGGGACTGACCGTCGGCGCCTATGCCGAATGGCTCGGGCTGCACATGTCCACGGTGAGCAACCTCATCCGCGACCTGCACCGCAGCGGATTCATCGAGCGTGCCTCCGATCCGCAGGACCGGCGCCGCACGCTGCTGAAGCTCACTGCCGCGGGCGAACAGAAATCGCGCGCGCGCGTGGATTTCATCCGCGGCCTGCTGCCCGCGCTGCTCGAACGGCTCTCGCCCACGGATCTGCGCGCGCTCATCAGGGTGATGTCACGTTTGCTGGACCAGGCGCCCAGGCGGTTCCGGCGCGTGGAGACTCCCGGGCGGTCCTAGCACCCCCGCTTCGCGCCGCGCGTCGGCCACATCGACGTGCGATGCAGCCTCGTCCGCCTCGTTGAGGCTCGTTTCCTTTTGTGCAAATATTATTGGCGGCCGAGGCGCGGCACCGAATCGGACAATTGCACGCGAGCATGGACATGGCCTCATCGAATCCAATCCCGCTTTCCGACGATCCGCTCTGGTACAAGGACGCCATCATCTACGAGTTCCACGTCAAGGCGTTCTTCGACGCCGACAACGACGGCATCGGCGACTTCCAGGGCGCGATCCACAAGTTGGACTATCTCCAGGACCTGGGCGTCAATACGCTCTGGCTCCTGCCGTTCTACCCCTCGCCGATGCGGGACGACGGCTACGACATATCGGACTATCGCGGCGTGCATCCCGCCTACGGCACGGTCCAGGACGTGCGCGAGTTCGTCCGCGAAGCGCACGAGCGCGGAATGCGCGTCATCACCGAACTCGTCATCAATCACACCTCCGACCAGCACCCGTGGTTCCAGTCGGCGCGCCGGGCCCCGCGGGATTCGCGCAAGCGCGACTACTACGTCTGGAGCCAGACCGCCAAGCAATGGGCGGACACGCGGGTCATCTTCACCGACTCGGAGAAATCCAACTGGGCGTGGGACGACGTCGCCCAGTCGTACTACTGGCATCGATTCTTCGCGCACCAGCCGGACCTGAACTTCAACAATCCGCAGGTCGTCAAGGCCGTCATCCGGACGATGCGCTATTGGCTCGACATGGGCATCGACGGGTTGCGGCTCGACGCCATTCCCTACCTGTGCGAGCGCGACGGGACGACCAACGAGAACCTTCCCGAGACGCACGCTGTCATACGTCAGATGCGCGAGGTGATCGACCAGCACTACGGCAACCGCATGCTCCTGGCCGAGGCCAATCAGTGGCCGGAGGATGTGCGCGAGTATTTCGGCGGCGGCGACGAGTGCCACATGGCGTACCACTTTCCGCTCATGCCGCGGATGTACGTGGCACTCGCGCAGGAGGACCGCCACCCGGTCATCGACATCCTGCGGCAGACGCCCGACATCCCGGAGAACTGCCAGTGGGCGATCTTCCTGCGCAACCACGACGAACTGACGCTGGAGATGGTGACGGACCGCGAGCGCGACTACATGTACCGCACCTATGCGGTCGACCCGCGCATGCGGCTGAACATCGGCATCCGCCGCCGGCTCGCGCCCCTGCTGGACAACAACCGCGGCAAGATCGAGCTGATGACGTTCCTCCTGCTCACCCTGCCGGGGTCGCCCATCCTCTACTACGGCGACGAGATCGGCATGGGCGACAACATCTTCCTGGGCGATCGCAACGGCGTGCGGACCCCGATGCAGTGGAGCCCGGATCGCAACGCGGGCTTCTCGCGCGCCGACCCGCAGCGCCTGTACCTGCCACCGCACATGGACGCCGTGTTCGGTTACGAGGCGGTCAACGTCGAGGCCCAGCAGCGCAGCCCTTCGAGCCTGCTGAACGCCGTCAAGCGGCTCATCGCGGTGCGCAAGCGCTACGCCGCCTTCGGGCGCGGCAACATTTCATTCCTCGAGCCGGGCAATCGCAAGATCCTCGCCTATACCCGCGAGTATCGCGACGAGATCATCCTGTGCGTGGCGAACCTGTCGCACATGCCGCAGGCCGTCGAGCTGAACCTGGCCCGGTTCCGGGGCCACGTGCCCGTGGAGCTGACCTGGCGCAATGCCTTCCCGCCGATCGGCGAGCTGCCTTACCTGCTGACGCTGCCGCCCTACGGATACTTCTTCTTCCGGCTCGCGCAGAACGTGGACGTCCCGCACTGGCACGAGGAAGTACTGCCGCGGCGCGAACTGCCGGTCCTGGTCCTCATCGAAGGGATGCGCACACTGTTCGCCCGCGAGGATGCCGCGTCCTCGGCGCACCGGGCGATGGCATCGCGCACACGCGAGCAGTTCTCGCGCGACGTCCTGGCGCCCTATATCGAGTCCAAGCGCTGGTACGCCGCCAAGGGCCGGCCGATTCAGCGCGTGGAATGTACCTCCGAGGGCGAATGGCGCACCGCGCACGGCGCCTGGCTGCTGTCCACCTTCGATGTCGAGCCGGCGGGTGGGCCCACCCAGTGCTATTTCCTGCCCCTGGCGGTCGCCTGGAGCGGCGAGAACGACGACTCGATCCGCACGCTGGGCGCCTGGACGCTCGCACGTGTGCGCCAGCGGGCACGCGAGGGAATCCTGTACGGCGCGTTCGGTACGCCCGAGTTCTGCCGGGCACTCGTGCGGGCCATGGGCGAGCACCTGGAGTTGTCGCTGACCGGCGCCAAGGTGCGCTTCATCTCGACCTCGGCATTCGCCGATCTCGCCGCCGGGGTCGACGAAGCCGAGGTCCGGCACCCCTCGCTCGAACAGAGCAACACCGCCGTGTATATCGGCGAGCGGCTGTTCCTGAAGGCCTACCGGCGCATCCAGAGCGGCACCAATCCGGAGTTCGAGATGGGGCGCCACCTGACCGAGGTCGTCAGGGCGGGCAATGTCGTCCCGGTGGCCGGGGCGGTGGAAATCGAGTTTCCTGACGGTCGCACCGGGACGCTGGCACTGCTGCAGAAGTACGTGGAGAACCAGGGCGATGCGTGGCATGCCACGGTCGACTACCTGACCCGATTCATCGAGGAGGCGCGCGAGCAACCGCCGGCGACCGTGCACGCGGCGTTCACGAACCAGATCTCCCGGCTCGGCGAACGCATCGGCGCCCTGCACCGCGCCCTGGCGCTGGATTGCCCCGACCCCGCGTTCCGGCCGGAAAAGGCGTCGCGGGTCCATCTCGCGCGCTGGGTATCGACGGCCGGCGCCGAAGCCGACGACACCTTCGCGCGGCTGACGTCCACGACGCAGCAGCTCGACGCCGCCGCGCAGCCGCTGCTGGCGCGGCTGCTCGCGCTGCGCCCGCGACTGCAGGCCTGCATCGCCGCGGCCGGGGCGGTGGAGCCCGCTTTCGCCTTGTCGCGCTACCACGGCGACATGCACCTGGGCCAGGTCCTGATCGTCGGCAACGACTATCTCATTACCGATTTCGAAGGCGAGCCGACCCGCACCTTGCAGGAGCGGCGCGAGAAGCATTCGCCACTCAAGGACGTCGCGGCCATGCTGCGCTCCTTCAACTACGCCGCGTTCGCCGCGCTGAAGGATGCGGTCGAGGATCGCCCGGGCGACTACGCGGCGCTGCTGCCGCTGGTCGCGCATTGGGAGGCCGAGACCACCCGGGCCTTCCTCGCCGGCTACCGCGCCGCGACCGAAGACGTCGGGTCCGTCCCGGCCGATGCCATGGATTTCGAACGGTTGCTGCGGCTGTTCGTCGCGCAGAAGGCGCTGTACGAAATCCGCTACGAGCTCGAGTACAGGCCCGCGTGGCTGGAGATCCCGCTGCGCGGCCTGGCCGACTGGCTCGATTCGCAAGGCAACTGACACCCGCCGCCACCGCGAGGAGAATCGCCATGGAACTGCCAGCCTGGATCCGCACCTACGATTTCGCCGCGCTCTTCCTCGTTGCGGGCCGCATCGCGGTCATCCTCGCGCTGGCGTGGACGGTGCATTTCGCGAGCCACAGGGTCATTCGCGGCTTGCGGATATTCGTGCAACGCTCCGCGCGCGACATCGAGCAGTCGCGCCGGATCGAGACGCTCGGGCGGGTATTCCGCTACGGTGCGAGCGTCATCGTCGCCGCCGTCGCCGGCATGCTGGTGCTGTCCGAGCTGGGCATCGCCATCGCGCCGATCCTGGGTGCAGCCGGCGTGGTCGGCGTCGCCATCGGCTTCGGCGCCCAGAGCCTGGTCAAGGACTTCTTCAACGGCCTGTTCATCCTTCTCGAAGATCAGATCCACCAGGGCGACGTCGTCGAGGTCGGCGGCAAGGGCGGGCTGGTCGAGGAAGTGACCCTGCGCTTCGTGCGCTTGCGCGACTATTCCGGAAACGTGCACTACGTGCCGAACAGCCTCATCACGACCGTGACCAACATGAGCCGGGGATTCGCCTTCGCGCTGATGGACATCGGTGTCGCGTACAAGGAGGACATCGACGCCGTCATCGGCGTCATGCGCGAGACCGGCGCCGCCCTGCGCGCCGATCCGGCCTTCGAGCCCAGGATCATCGAGGATATCGAGGTTGCCGGCGTGGAGCAGTGGGCCGACTCGGCGGTCCTCGTGCGCTGCCGGTTCAAGGTACGTGCCCTGGAGCAGTGGAACGTGCGCCGGGAATATCTCAAGCGCCTGAAGGCAGCGTTCGACGCCGCCGGCATCGAGATCCCCTACCCGCACCTGACCGTCTTCCCCGGCTACGCCAAGGATGGAAGCGCGCCGCCCTTCCGCGTCGCCGACGAGGCCCGGGCCGCGGTGCGCGCCTCGGGGTGAACGGCGGCCACATCGTGCGGGCCGCGGTCGCTACCCCTTGACGGCGCCGCGGGTCAGGCCGGAAACGATCCGGCGCTGGAAAACCACCGCGAGCCCGACGAGCGGAAGGGTGACGATGACGCATGCCGCCATCATGGGCCCCCAGGGCAGCTCATACGCGCTCGAGCCGGAAATCATCGCGATCGCCACCGGCACCGTGCGCTGCTGCTCGGAGAACGTGAACGTGAGCGCGAACAGGAACTCGTTCCAGGCGGCGATGAACCCGAGCAGCCCGGTGGCGGCGACCGCCGGGCCGATGAGCGGCAGCAGGATCCGCACCACCACGACCGGCGGCGAGGCACCGTCCATGATCGCCGCTTCCTCGATCTCGCGCGGGATTTCGCGCATGAAGGCCGTCAGCGTCCAGGCGGTGAACGGCACCGTGAAGGACAGGTACGCCAGCGACAGCGCGCCGAGGCGATTGTACAGGCCAAGACTGCGCACCAGCTCGAACATCCCCGACAGCACGGCGACCTGGGGCAGCATCGAGGCGCCGAGCAGCGTGAACAGCAGCAACCCGCGGCCGCGCAACTCGACCCGCCCAAGCGCGTACGCCGCGCCGCACGACAACGCAAGCGACAGGATCGTCGTTGCCCCGGCCACGACGACCGAATTCAGCAGGCTGCGGCCGAACGGCTGCCCGGCGAAGATCGCGCGGTAGTTGTCGAGCGACCAGCGCACCATCGAGTCCACGCGCCCGGCCGCCAGCCCGTCGGACGCCAGCGAGGCAAGCGCGGCGTAGGCGAATGGCAACGCGGCAAACGCGACGATGGCGCACAGGAGTGCGCCGAACGCCCATCGTGCCAGCGGCCCGCGCATGGGCTAGGCCCGCGGACCGGGACGGTCCCGGTTCGCCCCGAGGATCAGCGCGCAGGCCGCGGCGGCGCACAGCAGCAGCAGCGTGGAAGCCGCCGATCCGTACCCGACCTGCTGGAAGTCCACCAACTGCTGGCGCGCGAACACCGACATGCTGGCGGTGCGCGGACTGCCTGGAGTGAGGACATAGATGAGGTCGAACACCCGCAGCGCGTCCAGGGTCCGGAACGTCACGGCGACGATCACGGCCGGGCGTATGAGCGGCAGGGTGATGCTGCGAAAAGCCTGCACCGGCCCGACGCCGTCCAGGCGCGCCGCCTCGTACAACTCGCGCGGGACGCTCTGCAGGGCCGCGAGGATCAACAGCGCCATGAACGGGGTGGTCTTCCATGCATCGACGAGCACGACCGTCAGCATCGCCAGCGCCGGATCCGTCGTCCAGGCGACCGGCTCGGACAGGATCCCGAGCCGCAGGAGCACGCCATTGACGATGCCGAACTGGTCGTTGAGCATCCAGCCCCACATCTTCGCCGACACGATCGCGGGGATCGCCCACGGAATGAGGATTGCCGCGCGCACCAGGCCCCGCCCGCGGAATTCGCAATGCAGGCACAAGGCGACGATCAAGCCCAGCACGGTTTCCAGTGCCACGGACGCGGTGGTGAAGACCAGCGTATTGCGGACCGCGCGCCACCAGTCCGGATCGACCAGCAGCCCGTACCAGCGGCCGTCGTAGCGAACCAGGAAGTTCTCCAGGCCGACGAACCGCCAGTGCGCCGGATCCGCCAGGTTGGCGTCGGTGAAGGCGAACCACACGGTCCGCAGCAGCGGCCAGAGTGCGACCGCGCCCAGCACGATCAGCACCGGCAAAAGCGCGACGCGCGCGGCGGCCGCGCGTTGCCGCGCCAGTCCACCGCTGCGTCCTGCGTTCACCACTTGCCCCCCCTGCGCAGTCCCTCCAGCCGCCAGTGCAACCGCTCGAGCGCCTGCCCGGCGGGTTCGTCGCCGGACAGCGCTGCGTGCACCCGGGTCCAGAACAGCGCACTGACCTGGTTGTAGCGCGCGCCGGTCGAAGCCGCGGGGCGGGCGATGGCCTCGCGCAATGCCGATCGCAGCACCGGGTACACCGGGCTGGATGCAGCCAGGCCTGCGTCCGCGTACAGCACCTCGCGGGTCGGATTGAACCCCCCAGCGCGCGCCCGGCGCATCTGTTCCGCCGCGCCGGTCAGGTACAACACCAGTTCGGCGGCCTCGCGCGGATGGCGCGAATAGCGCGAGACCGCCAGTTGCTGCCCGCCGAGCGTTCCCGCGCGCCGGCCTCCAGGCGCTCCGGCGGGCAGGGCTGCGATCCCGACCCGTCCGGCCACCGGGCTGCCGGCCGCGTTCATCAATGCGTACGCATAGGGCCAGTTGCGCATGAACAGCGCATCGCCCGACTGGAAGATCGCGCGCGACTCCTCTTCGGCATAATTCAGCGTGCCCGGCGGACTGATCGAGCCGATCCAGCCTGCGGCACGCCGCAGCACGGCCGCGGCGCGGCGCACGTCGACGGACAACGAGCCATCCTGCGCCACCAGTTCGCCGGCCCCATGGCTCGCGATCCACTCCAGCGCATTGCAGGTGAGGCCCTCGTATGCCCTGCCCTGCCAGACGAAGCCCCAGAACCGGGATCGTCCCGCCGCGCGCTCGGCCTGCTGGATGCGTGCGGCGGTGTCGGTGAGTTCCTGCCACGTGGACGGTACGGGCTGGCGGTGCCGGCGCAGGAGATCGCTACGGTAATACAGCAATCCCACGTCGACGAACCAGGGCAGCGCGACCAGGCGTCCATCGACGGTATTGCTGCGCACCAACGCCGGAAGGTACGCATCGGGTGCCTGCCCCGCATAGGGCGCGAGATCGATCAGGTGCCGCGCCAGCAAGCCGGGCCAGACGAGATCGATCTGCAGCACGTCGACTTCCGGCGAAGCCGCGGCCAGGATCTGCTGGTACACGGCCAGGCGTTCGGTCGCGGAATCGGGCGTGCTGACGACGCTCACCCGGTGCCCGCGGTCGCGTGCCCACGCCGACGCCGCACCGGCGCACAGCGCCCGTTCGGTGCCGACCGCGCTGCACGCGATGACCAGATCCACCGCCGGTGCCGCAAAGGGCAGGCAGAACGCGGCCAGGGTGGCGATCGCCAGACCGAGGCCGCAACGGCGATCGCGCATGCCCGCGCGTCCGGGTGCCGAACCCGAGGATCGGCCGGCCGCGCGCGAATCCCGGCCGAACGCAGCGCCGTCCATGGCTCAGGGCGGCTCCGGCGTTGGCGACGGACACTGACGCCGCTTACCGCCGATCCGCGGCAATGCCCGGCCTTCGCGGTCGAACAGGTGCGCATCGGCGGCGGCGATCGTCAGGTCCAGCGAATCGCCCGCGCGCAACGCCGGGCGGCCAACGGCGCGTGCCGACAGCAGCCGCCCCGGCGCCGCCGGCGACTCCAGGTAGTACTGGGTTTCGCTGCCGAGGCGTTCGACGGCATTCACGATCCCGCGCAGATCCCCGTGCCGTCCCAGGGCGAGGTGTTCCGGACGTATGCCCAGGGTCACGCGGTCCCCGTCGCGCAGCGCGCGCACGTCGACCGCGACCTCGACCCGCGCGCCGTCGATCAGTGCCACCGTGGCCGAATCCGCGCGCGCCTGGACGAGAGTGCAATCGATGAAATTCATGCCCGGCGAGCCCAGGAAGCCGGCGACGAAGGTGTTGCACGGCGCGTCGTACAGATCGTTCGGCGCCCCGACCTGCTCGACGCGCCCGCCGTTGAGCACGACGAGATCCTGCGCCAGGGTCATGGCCTCGGTCTGGTCGTGGGTCACGTAGATCATCGTCGTGCCGAGTTCGCGATGCAGGTTGAGGATCTCCACCCGTGTCCGGGCACGGAGCGCGGGATCCAGGTTGGAGAGCGGTTCGTCGAACAGGAACACCCGCGGACGGCGCACGAGTGCCCTGCCTATGGCCACGCGCTGGCGTTGCCCGCCGGACAGTGCGGCGGGCTTGCGATCGAGCAAGCCGCGGATGCCGAGCTTGTCCGCAACCTCGTGCACGCGGGCATCGACCTGCGCCCCGCGGGCACCGGCGGTGCGCAGGCCGAAGGCGAGGTTGTCCCTCACGGTCATATGCGGGTACAGCGCATAGGACTGGAACACCATCGCCACGCCGCGTCGGCCGGGCGGCACCGGGCCGGCGTCGACGCCATCGATCTCGATCCGCCCGGCCGTCGGCTCGTCCAGGCCCGCGATCAACCTGAGCAGCGTGGACTTGCCGCATCCGGATGGCCCGACCACGACCGTAAACCGCCCCGCGCCGAATTCGATGTCGACGCCGCGCAGGACGGGCGTGGTCCCGAAGGACTTGGTCACCTGCCGAAACCGGACGCCTGCCATCGCTGCCTGGATCAGACGCCGTTCGTGGCGCTGCCGATCCGATCGCGATCGCACCGAACTGCGACGCCTGCCGGAGTTCCGATCACCGGCGCGCGACCTCGCGTGCGACAATGGCGCGCCCGATGCCGGCCGTACCGAGACTCGCCGAACCCATGCGCAGACTGCTTTCCCTCCGAAGCTGGAAAACCCGCGGCGTCTTCTGGCTCGGTGCCGTCGCCGTGGGGCTGGCGGCCACCGCATTCGCCCATGCGTGCGATATCGCGATCGGATTCCACGCCGGCCTCGTGCAGCGTTGGCCCATCGCCGCGCCGCTGATCGCGCCTGCCGGAATTCTCGTCGTGGCGTGGTTGACGCGCCGCTATCTTCCGGAGGCCGGCGGCAGCGGCATCCCGCAGGCCATCGCCGCCCTGGCCATCCAGGATCCCGTGCTGCGGCGGCGCATTCTCTCGATTCGGATTGCGGTGGCGAAAATGGTCCTGACCGTGGCCGGCCTGATGTCGGGCGCCTCCATCGGTCGCGAAGGGCCGACCGTACACATCGGCGCGGCGATCCTCGCGTCCATCGGGCGCCTGGGACGCTTTCCGAGCGAATACCTGCGCCGTGGACTGGTGCTGGCCGGTGCGGCCGCCGGGCTCGCGGCCGCATTCAACACACCCATCGCCGGCATCGTCTTCGTGGTGGAGGAACTGGCACGGTCGTTCGAGGAACGCACCACCGGGACGGTCATCACCGCGGTCGTGATCGCCGGCGCCGTGAGCACGGGACTGCTCGGCAACTACGCATACTTCGGCGTATCGACCGCCCATATCCACGACGTGAAATCCTGCCTGGCGATCCCGGTATGCGCCGTGATCGGCGGGCTTGCGGGCGGCCTGTTCAGCCGCGCCCTGCTCGGATTGGAACGCCGCCTCGCCCCCGCCAGGCGCGCCAACCCGGTCAAGGCCGTGCTCGTTCCGGTGCTCCTGATTGCGCTGATCGGCGCCGTGTCCGGCGGCACCAGCTTCGGCACCGGATACGAACAGGCAAGAATGCTGGTCGCCGGCGAGGCGGGGCCTGGCCCGTTGTTTCCACTGTTGAAGTGGCTGGCGACGCTGGCGTCCTACCTGACCGGCATTCCCGGCGGCATATTCTCCCCCTCGCTCGCGATCGGCAGCGGCATCGGTTCCAACCTGGCTCCGCTGCTCCCGTACGTCTCGGTCGCCACGATGGCCGTGCTGGGCATGGTCGGATACTTCTCGGGCGTCACGCAGGCACCATTGACGGGCGCGGTCGTGGTCATGGAGATGGTCGACGACCATGCGCTGGTACTCCCGTTGCTCGCCACCGCGTTTCTCGCGATGGGCGTGTCGCGGCTCATCTGCCCCGTGCCGTTGTACAAGGCACTGGCGAACGCGTTCCTGGACGGCACCGCCACGCGCAATGCGGCCTGACGACGCCGGCCTTCGCCCCCGCGCACCGGTCTGCGTCACGGGAGCCGGCGCGACCGTCGCTTTCATTCCAGGCGCCGGTTAACTATAGTATTGCACAATACTTTTTTTACGTGCATGCGCAGCCCTTTCGCGATCCGTTGCGCCTGCGAGGCTGCCCCGGCGACACCGACAACCGAAAGGCAAGGAGGGTTCCATGCTCACGCACCATCGTATCCGCGCACTGCGACTCGCATTGATAGTTCCGGCCGCCGTGGCGCTTTCGGGCTGCGACTATTGGCCTCCCGACCTGCACAAGCGCATCGATTCGCTCGGTGCCGAACTCCAGGCGAGCGCGCAGGAGCGCGACAAGCTGCAATCCGACCTGGCTGCCGCACAGGACCAGAACAACAAGCTGCAGGCGTCGATCCGCGACTTGAACGCATCGGTCGAGCAGAAGAACCAGATGATCGAGACGCTGCAGAAGGATCTCGAGGAAGCACGCAAACCGCCCGCGCGGGGCAAGCGCAAATAGCGCCCCGGTACGACGGGCCGCGCCGGCCGGCACGACCCGTCGCGCACTTCAGCCGGCCCTGCACGCGCTCAGCCAGCGCTGCAGGAATCCGCGGACGCCGTGCGGCGGACGGACCCACGCCTCGGCCGGCGACGGCCTGAACGAGCGTCCGACCAGCACGCCGATACCGCGCGTGCGGATCGCACGCATGGCGTCGTCGTCGGTGTGGTCGTCGCCGAGATAGGCGGCCACGCAACCCGGCCCGGCGCGCGCGAGCATCGAATCCACCGCCACCGATTTGTCGAAGCCGCGGGCGAGAATTTCGATGCCGCCGTTGAAATCCCGAATCACCAGCTCGGTGTGTTCCGTCATCGCATCCCAACGCTCCCGGACGAGCGCCCTGATGTTCCCGGCCCGGGTATCGGACAGGCCCCTCCAGTGCACGGCCATGCTCGCCGGCTTGCGTTCCACGCGCCCGCCGAGTGCACGGATGTCGTGCTCCCAGACGTCGATGCGCAGCAATCCCGATTGCGCCGCCTGCGACAACGGTTCGATACGGTAGGTCCCGTCGGCGGCCAGGTGCTCGCGCCCGTGCGTCCCCCAGATCTCCGGCGGCTTGCGCAATCGCAGCAATCCGACCAGATCCCTGATCCAGCGCCCGCTGACGATCGCGACCTGCGTGTCGGTGCGCCGCATGATTTCGTCGATGAGCTCGACGACGCCCGGATAGGGCAATGCGTTCTGCGGACGCGCGCGAAACGGCGCGAGCGTCCCATCGTAGTCGAGCATCAGGACGCGGGATTCGCCGTCACGCACACCCGCGAAGAACGACTCGACCCGTACCGTGTTCAGGCCCGGTGCCATGTGCCCGGACGGCGCCAATAGTCGAGTCCTACGCATCGTAGCGCTCCGCCTGCGATCCGGTGCGCGTATCGATCCGGCGCGCGCCCGGTGTATACTTTTGCGCAATATCTTACCGGCGTTCCCGCCGGCCGCACAGCGCGCGGCGCCCCACCGCCCGCACGCGGGTCATCGCGCGGCCCCGCCGCCGCAATCGTACCGTCGGAGGTGACCATGCACGACTCGCCAGACACCCCCCGGCTTCTCGTGGTATCCAACCGGCTCCCCTTCGTCGTCAATCGCGGCACGGACGGTCGCTGCGAGGCGGCCCCCGCGAGCGGCGGGTTGATCACGGCGCTCCTGCCGGTCCTGCGCGCACGCGGCGGTTCGTGGATCGGCTGGCACGGCGCCACCGTGGACACCCCGGGCCTGGAAGAGTGCCTGGATCGGGCGGGCCAGGACTGCGGCTTCGACGTCACGGCGGTGGCGCTCTCGGAGGAGGAAGTGCAGAAGTTCTACATGGGCTTCTCCAATGAGATCGTCTGGCCCCTGTTCCACGACATGCCTTCCTACTGCAACTTCGAAGCCTCCTACTGGAACTCCTACCTCGCGGTCAACCGGCGATTCGCACGAACGATCGCGGAGCAGGCGGCGCCGGACGACCTCGTCTGGGTACACGACTACCATCTCATGAACGTGGCCTCGGAACTGCGACGAGCGGGCGTGCAGTCGCGCACGGCGTTCTTCCTGCACGTACCCTTCCCGCCGCCGGATCTGTTCATGAAGATGCCGTGGCGGCAGTCGATCCTGGCCGCGCTGGCGGAGTTCGATCTCGTCGGCTTCCAGACCCGGCGCGACAGGCGCAATTTCCTGCAATGCGTCCGCGCGCTATTGAAGGATTCCTCGGTCTCTGGCCAGGGCCAGGTGCTCGACCTGCGGGTCGGTTCGCGGCAGATGCGGGTCGGGCATTTTCCCATCGGCGTCGACTTCGCCGGCTACGCCCGTGGCGCGGCCGCTGCCGAGGTTGAACAGCGCGCGGCATCGCTGCGTGCGCAACTGCAGAACTGCGAACTGGTCCTGGGTGTCGACCGCCTGGATTATTCCAAGGGCATCCCGCTGCGACTGCTCGCGTTCCAGGATCTGCTTCACCGTCATCCCGAATTGCGGCATCGCGTCACGCTCATCCAGGTGGTCGTGCCGAGCAGGGAGAACATTCCCTCCTACCACCAGCTGCGGACCCAGATCGAGCAACTCGTGAGCCGGATCAACGGGGAGTTCTCCGAACCCGGCGGCTGGATCCCGATCCATTACGTCTTTCGCAGCCTGGAAACCACCGATCTGCTCGCGTACTACCGTGCCGCCGGCATCGGCCTGGTCACGCCGCTGAAGGACGGCATGAACCTCGTTGCGAAGGAATACTGCACGTGCAGCATCGAGGAGGACTGCGTGCTGATCCTGAGCGAATTCGCCGGCGCCGCGGCGCAGCTTCGCAACGGCGCGCTGCTGGTGAACCCGTTCGACATCGAAGGCACGGCGGACGCGCTGCATCGTGCGATCGCCATGCCGGCCGAAGAGCGACGCCGGCGCATGGGCCGCATGCGCAGGCAGATTCAGCGCCGCGACGTCTTCTGGTGGGTGGATTCGTTCCTGCGTGCGGCGACGAGCGCACCCGCCTCGTCCGCACCCGCCGTGGTCGCGGACGACGATCCCTCTTCGATGGGCGCCGCACGGCGCCTGAGCGCGATCAGCCGGTTCGCCGCGCGCGCGTGACGTCCGCCGGCCGCCGCGCGGCGGCGGCAGTACCGCGACGCGGGTGAACTCCCGCCCCCGCGCGACTGTCCATTGAAAAACAGGCGCAGGTCACCGACCGCGCGCAGGCAGCCGCTCGAAAAGAACTTCGAATAAACGTACCGCGATGACGAACCGGTGGCACCTGCGGCTGGCGCGCGCCGCCATATTCGCATCGATCTCCGTGGCACCAGCGGCGCAGTGCGCCACACCGGAAGACCGCGTCGAAGTCGAAATCCAGGCATCCTCATCCGACCTTGCCGCTCAACTGCGCGACAATCTGAGCATCGCCGAAGAACGCAACGACGCATCGGAAGCGAGGATCCAGGCCCTGCACCGGCGCGCCCGGGCCGAGATCGAACGGGTGCTGCAGGCGCGCGGATTCTACGAACCGTCGATCCAAACCAATCTGATTCGCGATGGCGCGCGGTGGGTGGCACGCTACACCGTGGATCCGGGCCCTCCCGTCCTGCTCCGGGATGTCGATATCGAGGTGCGCGGGGAGCCGGCCGATCCGGCGCTCACCGCAATCGTGGCCGCATTGCCCCTGCACGCGGGCGACAGGCTCGATCATCTCGCCTACCGCGAAGCCAGGGCCGAACTGGAGCGTACCGCTTCGGCGCGCGGATACTTCGACGCACGCTTCACGGCCAGCGCGATTGAGGTCGACGTCCGGCGGCGGGCGGCAGACATCCGCCTGCACGTGCAAACGGGCCCACGCTATCGCTTCGGCACCCTGGCGATCCCCGAGACCGTCATCCGCGCGGATCTGATCCGCCGCTTCGCGACCTTTTCCGCGGGCGATGCGTTCCTGGAATCCGAACTGCTGGCGACGCAAAGGGCGCTGATGGACTCCGACTATTTCGAGACCGTGACGGTGGATCCCAGGCGCACGGATGCGACACCGGGCGAAGTGCCGGTGACGGTCACCCTGCGGCCCCGTCCGCGCAACCGGTACTCGGCCGGCCTGGGCTTCGGCACCGATACCGGCCCGCGCGCCCGCGCCGGATGGGAAAGACGCTATGTGAACGATCGCGGCCATCGCCTGTTCGCGGATGCACGCGTGTCGCAGGCGCTGTTCGGCGCCGATGCGCGCTACGTCCTGCCCGTGGGCGATCCTAGCCGTGACGCGATCACGCTTTCGGCCGCGGTCATCGCGGAACAGACCGATTCGGCGCACAGCCGCCGGTTTCAGGTCGGGCCATCGTACAGCACGGTGATTGGCCACTGGCGCGCAAACGCCTCGCTGGATTTCATGGTCGAGAACTTCGACGTTGCACGCGACGACGGCACCAGCCGCCTGCTCGTGCCGCGCCTGCAGCTTCGACGGACGTGGAACGACGGGGCCGCGGGCAGCGGCGACGGACGCCGCTTGACCGTGGAGCTGGCCGCCGCCGACGACGCCCTGCTGTCGGACGTTTCCTTCATGCAGATCCGCCTGGGCGCCAAGCTCGTGCGCACCCTGCTGCCGCGCACCCGCCTGATCACGCGCGCGGACGTCGCGGCGAGCGCGGTGTCGCGGTTCCAGGCGCTGCCTGCAACCCTGCGCCTGTTCGCGGGCGGGGATACCAGCGTGCGCGGGTTCGCCTTCGAATCGCTCGGCCCCAGGGACGCGTCCGGAAAGGTGGTCGGCGGACGCCACCTCGTGGCCGCCAGCGTCGAGATCGAAAGGCGGATCCACGGCAACTGGGGCGTCGCGCTGTTTACCGACGCCGGCAATGCATTCGACGATTCTCCGGCACCGCTGCATCACTCGGTCGGTGCCGGGATCCGCTGGCAATCCCCGATCGGCCCGGTGCGCCTGGACGTCGCTGCCGGCATTTCCGAACCCGACGTTCCGGTGCGCCTGCACCTCGTGATAGGCCCGGACCTGTGAAGCGCCGCATCGCGCTTGCGGCCGTGGCGATCACGTTCGTGGTCGCGGGCGTCGTGCTGGCGCTGGTTGGAACCGAGCCCGGCACGCGCTGGCTGCTCGGGGCAGGGCTCAGGACGGTGCCTGGCACCGCGAGCGTCGCCGCGGTGTCCGGGACCCTGGCGGGCACGGTCACCATGCGCGATCTGCACCTGCGGACGGAAGCGTTCGCGCTGCAGGCCGCGACCGTGACGCTGCGCCTGCGGTTGCGCGATCTGTTCGCACGGGCGGTGCACCTGGAACGGCTGCATCTGGCCGATGCGACGCTCGACCTGCCGGCCAGGCCGTCGCAGCCGACGCCCGACCTGCGGCCGCCGCCGGTGCGGATCGCGGTCGATCGGGCGCGCGTGGACCGGTTGCGCGTCCTGCGCGCCGGGCATTCCGAAGCGATCGTCGTCCAGCGTGCGACGGTCGCGTTCGAGATCGGCCGCGACGGCCAGGTGCGGATCCCCTCGCTCGAAGTCGCCGGCGCGTCCGGCAGCCTCGGTGCCCACGGCACGGCACTGCTTGCGGCCGCGCCGTCCGCGCGGTTGCAGATCGCGTGGAATTATGGCGCGGCCGCCGCGCCCGTCGCTGCGGGCTCGGGCTCGCTGGAACTGCAGGCGGGACGGCTCGTCGTGCGCCAGCGCACGCGCGTTCCGCTGGTCGCGGATCTGGAAGGGCATGCGGACATTGCCGGCCAGGCATGGACGGCGGTCCTGCGCACCGCCGGCGCCCAGCCGCTGCCGGCGGCGCTGTCGGACATGGCCGAATCGCTCGACGGCCGAATCGATCTGGCCGGCACCGGTACCGGCATGACGGGCCGGATGGAGATCCGCACGACGGGGGCGGCCCTGGATGCGGTCCGGATCCAGGCCCACGTCGGTGGCGACATCCGCGGGCAGATGGCGCTGCACAGCCTGGAACTGCGCGGCCCCGGATCGACGCGGATCCATGCCGCCGGCACGATCGCGAACCTGGATCGACAGCCGGCGCTCGATCTGAGCGGCGGCTGGCAGGATCTCGGCTGGCCGCTTTCCAGCGGCAGCGCCGCGAAGTCCGCGCACGGGCAGTGGTCGCTGCAGGGAACGCTGGACGATTACCGGCTGAACGCCAGCGCCGCGACCGTGCGGCCCGAACCTCTCGCCGGCACGTGGCGGCTGCAGGCGCACGGCGATCGAGGGTCGCTGACGGTGCAATCCCTCGACGCGGCCATCGGCGATGGAGGGCTTTCGGCTTCGGGAACCCTGGGTTGGAACCCGGCGGCCCGCGCGTCGCTGAACGTGCGCTGGCACGATCTCGTACTGGCGGCTGCCGCCCGCCCGCCCCTGCGCAGCCCCAAGGGCAGCGCGCACCTGACGCTGGAGGGGCGGGACCTGCATGCCGGGACCCGGATGGACCTGCAAGCCGAGGGCTGGCCACGTGGCGAGGCGACCGCGACCCTGGTCCGCGATGGCTCGGCATTCGTCGTCGACGCCGCCCGCCTGCGCATCGGCAGCGGCGCCGTCGATGCGAGCGGCAGGTTCGATCCGGGCCTGGCCGGACGGCCCTGGAACGCGGCGATTTCCACGCGCGGGTTCAATCCCGCCGTATTCGATGCCCGCTGGCCCGGCAGTGTCGATCTCGATGCCGTCGTTCAGGGCAACGGCGCCGACTTCTCGGCGCGCCTGCGCCGTGCCGCAGGCGAACTGCGCGGGCAGGCCCTGTCCGCGGCCGCCTCCGTATCGCGGCACGGCGGCCGCTACCGCGTCGAGTCGCTCGACGCGCGCCTGGGACGGTCGATGCTCGCCATCGCCCCGGCCGCAGGCGCCCCGACAGCGCAGGCATGGAAGATATCCGTGCCGGATCTCGCCGCCGCACTGCCCGGCGCGGCCGGCACGCTGGAAGGCAGCGGCCGGCTGCAACGCGACGGCGCCGGAATCGCGCTCGGCGGCGTGCTGCGGGCCACGGGGCTGCACACCGGCGGCTATGCGCTCGCGCACCTGGATGCCGACGTCGATCTGCGTGAACGCGGACCGGTCCGCGCCAGAGTCTCGATGCGCAATCTGCGCGCGCGCGGACGCACCGTTGAAACGCTCGATCTGGACCTGGACGGCCGGACCGAGGCGCATCGCCTGTCGCTGTCGGCGGCGATCGCCGATTCGCGCGTCGATCTCCGGTTCCAGGGCGCATGGGGCAACGCGCGCACCTGGTCCGGCGAACTGCGCGGCGGCGAGATCCGATCGCCGATCGGGCGCTTCGCCCTGATCGAACCCGCCGGATTGCGGATCGGCGCGACCACCGTCGAACTTTCCACGTCGTGCTGGCGCGATGAGGCCGCGGAGATCTGCGCCGGTGGCCGCGGCGAGCGCGATGCGAACTGGTCCGCGCAAGTGACCGCATCCGCACTGTCCCCCGCCCGCCTGCCACTCGCGCCGATCCACCTCGACGGCCCGATTTCCGGCCGCCTGTCGGCACGCGGCAGCGGCGCGTCGATTGCGGCGCTGGAGGGTGCGTTCTCCAGCGCGCCGGGCACGCTGCGGGTCGAGATCCGGCCCGACGAATCCTGGGCGCTCGCGTACCGCGGCATCGATGCGCGCATCGACTCGTCGCAATCGCAGGCGACGATGACCCTGGGCATGCTCACAGGCAGCGGCGACCGCGCCCAACTGACCGCGATCACACCGCTGTCCGCCCTGGGAACGCAGGCGTTCGCGGATATGCCGCTGCAGGCGCGGGCGGAACTGTCCGTCGAGGATTCGGCCGCCTATGCATCCCTGGTGCCGGACATCGAACTCGGCGCGGGCCGCCTGCACGCGGATCTGCGCGTCGAGGGCACGCCCGCGCAGATGCAATGGCGCGGATACGCCGCGCTCGCTATCGAAAGCGCATCGCTGCTGGACCTGGGCATTCGCCTCCAGGACCTGGACCTGCACCTGCAGGGCGACGGCGGCGGCGACCTGCGGCTGCACGGCGCATTGCGTTCCGGTCCGGGGACGCTGCGGCTCGACGGCGTACTCACCCCGGCTGCCGCCCGCGCATGGTCGGGCCGGGTGCAGGTACACGGCGAGAACGTCCAGGCAGTCAACCTGCCGGAACTGCAGGCCACGGTCTCACCGGACATCACGCTCGACATCGCGGGCAGGGCGGCCACGGTCACCGGCACCGTCGACGTTCCAAAGGCGCGGATCGCACCGCGCAGGCTGGCCACGCGGATTGCGCCCTCGGAGGATGCGATCATCCTCGTCGACGGCGCGCCCGCGGCCGCGCCGCGCGAGCCCATGCTGCTGAACAGCGACGTGCGCATTCGCCTCGGCGAAGACGTGAGGTTCGACGTGCGCGGGTTTTCCGGCCGGCTGGGCGGCGAGTTGCGCGCCGTGGACGAACCGCACAAGCCCACCACCGGGACCGGGGAGATCCGCGTCATGGACGGCGAGTTTTCCGCCTACGGCCGCAAGTTCGCGCTGCAGAGCGGGCGGCTGTCATTCGCCGGCGGCCCGATCGACGACCCGTCCATCCAGGCGCGCGCCGAGCGCCGGATCGGCGACGTCACCGTCGCAGTCCAGGCTGCCGGCCGCGCACGCGACCCGAGCATCACCCTGGCTTCCACGCCCAGGCTCCCGGACGCGGAGATCCTGAGCTATCTCGTCCTGGGCCGTTCCCTGCGGCAGACGACCGGAGCCGACGGCCGCGCGCTGCTCGGGGCCGCCACCTCGCTGGGACTGAGCGGCGCGAACCGGATCACGCGCCAGGTCGCCACGGCGTTGCATCTCGACGAGCTGTCCGTGGATCGCGACGCCACCACCCGGTCGATGACGCTGAACGTCGGCAAGTACCTCTCGCCCAGGCTGTACATCGGCTACGCGCTCGGCGTCCTGGATCGCACCAACACGGTCCGCCTGCGCTACGACGTGACGCCGCACTGGAGCGTGGAAGCGGAACAGGGCGCCGGCAGCGGCGCCGACGTGCTGTACAACATCGAGCGCTGAAACGGACCGATGCCGGTGCGATCAGATCCGGCGCGCTCGCCGCGGGCGGACCCGCCGCGCCAGCAATCCGCCGGCGGGCGCGGCCAGCAGCCAGGCGGAGGCCGGCAGCGGCACCGAGGCTGGCGGCCGGATCTCCCCTTCGAGCATGAGCGGCATGTCCCCGCTGGCCCGGAAGGATCTCGGCGAATCGCCGCTCATCAACCACATGCCGTTGTCATCGAGCGCGCTCAGGCCGAACAGGCCGAGTTCGAACTTCGTGCCCGACATGCCGAACCAGTAGTCGCCGGGCTGCAGTTCCACCGGCTCGGCAAAGGTGGCATGGACGCGGATGAATGCCGGATCCGAGGTCGCATGCTGCTTGTCGCGCGCATCGCGCGTCTCGGTGAACTTCGCGACCAGCGCACCCGGCCGGCCGCCATCGTCGGCAAAAATCCTGACGGTCACGTCCACGGCTGCCTTGCCGAGCGGGTCGATCGTGAATATGGCCATGCCGGTCAGCCGCACGCCGGTGGCGAACGTCACCCGATCGACGAAGTTCTGGAACGCCGCGCGATTGGAAAGCGCCAGGGTCTCCTGTTCGGCGCCGGTGGTGTCCGGGCTCGCGTCGTAGAGCACCGCGGCGGCCGCCGGCTGCATGATCGTCATCGCCGCCGCGAAGGCGAAGCCCGGACTTCCGTATCTCATTTTGTCGTTCGTCCTCTTCGGGGCCGGTCTGGCGCACGGCGCGCGCCGGTGGATCGCGCCTCGCCGGGCACCCGGCGATTGGTCGGCCCGGCAGCGCGCATGGTGGACACGTTATTTAACAGCCATATTACCGGTGCCGAGCAGGCCGCGGATGTGAAGCGGTCGCGAATTCGAACGGCACGGCGGCGGCTCGCGGCGCGCGGCTTCAGTTCGCGTACGGCGTATCCAACGGGTTGAAATCGACCTCGCCCAGGGTCCGGACCAGCTCGTCCACGGTCCACGGGGCATCGCGGTCCGCCGTCCGTTCCAGGGCCAGCGGCCGGAACAGGCCGATTTCCCGGCGCGCGACGTAGAGGATCTGGCCGTTGATGCGCCCCGCCGCCTCGGTGCACAGGCTCGCAATCAATACCGCGACCTCCTCGGGGCGCTGCAATGCCCGGCGCAGGTTCTCGGCCCGCAGCGCCGCTTCCCCGCCCGCGCGCTGGGCGGACTCGATTGCTTCGGCCACCATGCGCGTGTCGGTCGAGGACGGGTTGACCGCGTTGACGGTGATCCCGCTGCCGGCCAGTTCCCGGCTGGCGACGTTGGTGAGCCCGAACACCCCGCCCTTGCCCGCGCCGTAGGCGGCCATGGCCGGCGTGCCGACGATGCCCGCGCGCGAAACCAGGTTCACGATCCGTCCCCAGCCGCGCCGGCGCATGTGCGGAACCGCGAAGTGCATGCAGTAGAACGTGCCCTTGACGTGGCTGTCGCAGACGCGATCGAAAAGTGCCGGGTCCAGGTCCTCGATCGCACCGGCGACCGCCAGCCCGGCATTGTTCACGAGGATGTCGACACCGCCGAAGGATTGCGCCGCGGCGGCGACGATGCGTTGGGCTCCCATCGGGTCCGACACCGAGTCGGCGTTGGCGATTGCACGGCCACCCCCGCCGCGGATGTCCGCGGCCACCGCCTGCGCCAGGGTGCCATCCGGATCGCTGCCGTCGCTGGCGACGCCGGAGTCGTTCACCAGCACGCTCGCGCCCAGCCGCGCGAGCGCCATCGCGGTGGCGCGACCGATGCCGCGGCCGGCGCCGGTGACGATGGCCGCTCTGCCCGCCAGGGTCTGGCTCATCGATGGTCGCCCGTCATCGCGGCATGCCGATGGCCTTCGTCTCCAGGTACTCCTCGAAGCCCCAGATGCCCCCCTCGCGGCCGATGCCGCTCTGCTTGTAGCCGCCGAATGGACCCACTCCGAACGCCTGCCCGCCGTTGACGCTGACCTGCCCGGTACGCAGGCGCCGGGCGACGTCGAGCGCCCGGTTGACGTCCGCCCCGTAGACCGCCCCGGACAGCCCGTAGATCGAATCGTTGGCGATGCGCACCGCATCGTCGATGCCGTCGTACGGTGTCACCGCCAGCGCCGGACCGAAGATCTCCTCCTGCGCGATGGTGGAGTGCGGGGCGACGTCGGCGAACAGCGTCGGCTCGACGAAATACCCGCGCGGCAGATCGGCAGGCCGGCCGCCGCCGAGCACGACCCGCGCGCCTTCGGCGCGTGCCCGTTCGAAATAGGCCAGGACGCGATCGCGATGCCGCGCGCTGATCTGCGGGCCCTGCCCGGTCCCCGGATCCCAGGGATCGCCGCAGCGGATCGTGCTCATCGCCGCGCGCGCAATCTCGATGCCCTCGGCGTAGCGCGAGCGCGGCAGCAACAGGCGCGTGAGCGCGGCGCAGGTCTGCCCGGCGTTGCTGCACAACATCCCGGCGACGGTGGCGATCGCGGCCGGGAAATCCGCGTCGTCGAGCAGAAGCGCCGCGGATTTGCCACCGGCCTCCAGGTGCACCTTCTTCAACGTTGCCGAGGCCTGCGCCATGACCTGCCGGGCAACCTGCGTCGAGCCGGTCAGCGTCACCATGTCCACGCGCGGATCGGTGGTCAGCGCCACCGCCACCTGCGGGCTGGCGGAAGCGACCACGTTGACGACGCCGGGCGGAATGTCGGTGCGCTCGGCGATCAGCCGGCCGAAGCGGGTGGTCTGCCAGGGCGTCTCCGGCGCGGGACGCAGGATCAGCGTATTGCCCGCGAGCAGCGCCGGCCCGGCCTTGACGATGTTGAGGAAGAACCCGCAGTTCCAGGTCAGGATGGCGGCGACCACGCCGTATGGTTCCCGCCGCAGGAGGCCGGCGCCCGCGGGCAGTGGCTGTTCGTACTCATAGCCCGCGGCCAGATCGATCCACTTCGCCAGCGCGGCGATGTTTGCGCCGATCGATCCCGCGGTCCGGGCGTGCGGCCGGCCGGCCTCGGCCGTGTCGATGTCGCGGAATGCCTGTTCCTCCTCGACCAGTGCCGCATGCAGTTGCCGCAGGCAGCGCAGGCGCAGCGCCGGATCGGCTGCCCAGCGCCCCGCGTCCGCCGCGCGCCGGGCCGCGGCCATGGCTGCGTCCACCTCGGCCGGACCGGCATCGGCCGTCTCGCCCAGGACCTGCTCGGTCGCCGGATCGACGTTGGGGAAAACGGCACCCGAGCGCGCCGTGCGCAACGCACCGTCGATGAGAAGCCGCGGCTCGCCGTCCACATTCCTGGCCATCTGCAACCTCTCTGCACTGGATGGACCGGCGCATTGCGGATCGGGCGACCGGGCCGGTGTCCGGGCGCTGGCGGTCACACATTTCGATCGCGACGGTTCCGCGCATGATACGGGCGCGGCTTCGAGGTACCAACCGCGGCGGCAAGGCCGCAGGGCGCGGCAGGGGGCACGGCGACGGTGCATAATCCGAACGAACCGGGCAGGCAGATGCCGACCCGGCCCAGGCCGATCCGGAGCACCGCCATGAACACCGACAGCCAGAGCGGAATGCAGCGCGCCACGCGCCGCTATCTCGATGCGACCCCGAAATCCCGCGCGCTGGCCGCGCGCGCACGCGCCCGGCTGCCGGACGGCCTGAGCCGCAACGGCCAGCCGTTCCAGCAGTACCCGATGTTCGTCGAGCGTGGCGCGGGCGCATATCTGCACGACGTCGACGGGCGTGCGGTGCTCGACCTGTCCAACGGCCACAGCGGCCTGCCGCTCGGTCACGCCCATCCGCTGGTCATGCAGGCGGTGCGGGAACAACTCGATCGCGGCCTGGGATTCGCGGTCATGGAGGAGCGCGAGGTCGAGCTCGCCGAACGGCTGTGCGCGCGCATCCCGGGGCTGGAACGGATCCGCTTCACCGCCTCCGGCGGCGAGGCGACGATGTTCGCGCTGCGGCTCGCGCGTGCGTTCACCCGCCGCACGCTGTTCGCGCGCATGGAAGGCAGCTACCACGGCATGCACGACATGATGTGCTCGGGCCCGGGGCTGAACGTGTGCACGCCGTGGCCGGGCACCGAGGACGATCCGGTCAGCCTGGGCGTGTCACCCTCGGTTCGCGACGAAGTCGTCTACCTGCCGTTCAACGATGCGGACGAATGCGAGCGGCGCCTGGCTGCGCACGGCCCGCGGCTCGCCGCGATCATCGTCGAGCCGATCCAGAGCGCCGCCGGCTGCATCGTCCCCGGGCCCGGCTTCCTGCAGCGCCTGCGCACGCTGTGCGATCGCCACGGCGCACTGCTCGTGTTCGACGAGATGGTCAGCATCGGGGTGGCGTACGGCGGTGCGCAGGCCTACTACGGCGTGCAGGCGGACCTGTTCGCCTCCGGCAAGCTGATCGGCGGCAGCATGCCGATGGGCGTGTTCGGCGGCCGGGCCGATGTGATGGCACTGCTGGAAACCCGCGGCGGGGTGCCGCCGGTCTACCACAGCGGCACCTGGAACGGTCATCCGCTGTCGATGGCCGCCGGCATCGCGCAGATGGATGCCCTGACGCCCCCCGTGTACGAGCGGCTGGGGCGGATGGGCGAGGATCTGCGCGCCGGCATCGCCGCGCGTGCCCGCCGCCGCGGCGTGGCATTGCAGATCACCGGCGTGCAGCATTTCACCGGCCTGCACTACATGGATCGCCCGGTGAACGATCATCGCGACGCGCTGTGCTCGAATTTCGCGCACGTGCGCAATGTCGCCTTCTCGCTGCTCAGCCAGGGCTTCTACATCACCGGCACCCGCATCAACCTTTCCGATGCGATGACGCGCGCCGATCTGGAGCGCTTCCTGGATGCGCTGGAGATTGCCTTCGAGGAGGCCGGCGCGGCCACGCGCTGAACGCGGCGCGCCGGCAGCGGCTCAACCGCCGGACGGCGCCGTGGCGCGCAGCCAGTCCTGCAGGGCCGATTCGCAAAGGGCTTCCGCATACAGGTAGCCCTGCGCGAAGTCGCAGCCGGCCTCACGCAGGAACGCGGCCTGGGCTTGGCTCTCCACGTTCTTGGCCACCACCGCCATGCGCAGCGTGTGGGCCATGGCGATGGCCGCCGCCGCGACTTGCGCCGCCGCCGGGTCGGCCGGGATCCCGGCGACGAACGAACCGTCGAGCTTCAGGGTGTCGATCTCCACGCGCCTGAGCAGCCCCAGGGACGAAAAGCCGGCGCCGAAGTCGTCCACCGCCAGCCGCACGCCCAGGTTCTTCAATTCGCGAATGCGGGCCACGCCGCCCTCGGGGTTGTCCGCCAGCACGCGTTCGGAGATGTCCAGCTCCAGGCACGCGGGTTCGATTCCGCATTCGCGCAGGCCGGCGCCGAGCAATTCGGGCAGGCCTTCGCGCCGCAACTGCCGAGCCGACAGGTTCACGGACAGTCTCAGCCTCGCCGGATCGGCGCCTTGCAGGCGGCGCATGACCGCGCATGCATCGGCGAGCACGCGGGCGGCAATGTCGCCGCCCAGGCCGATTTGTTCCGCGGCGGGCAGGAATTCGCGTGGGCCGAGCGTGCCGCGCCCGGGATGCTCCCAACGCACCAGGGTTTCCACGCCGGCGATGCGGCCATCGGCCAGGGCGATGATCGGCTGGAAATGCGGCACGAACTCCCCGCGCGCCAGCGCCCCGCGCAGTTCGCCCTCCAGGCGCAACTGCTCGGCACTGCGCTCGTTCATGTCGCCGCTGTGGAACTGGAAATGCCCGCGCCCGTGCTTCTTCGCGCGATACATCGCCGCATCCGCGTTGCGCAGCAGATCGCCGGCGTCTCCTGCATCCTGGGGCGCCAGGCTGATGCCGATGCTGGTACCGGCGACGACGTCGCGGCCGGCCAATGCGATGGGTGCGCGCAGCATCTCCAGGATCTTCTGCGCCACGGTGCGCGCGCCTTCGGCACCGTTCACGTCCGCGAGGACGATGGCGAACTCGTCCCCGCCGATGCGTGCCACGGTGTCCTGGGCCCGGACGCAGGACTTCAGCGCCGCGGCGACGCGCCGCAGCAACGCATCGCCGGCATCGTGGCCGAGCGCATCGTTGACGTGCTTGAAGTTATCCAGATCCAGGTACATCAGCGCCACGTTCTGCCCGCCGCGTTGCGCGCCACGCACGGCCTGGTCGAGCCGATCGCGCAGCAGGCGGCGGTTCGCCAGGCCGGTCAGCGGATCGAAGAACGCCAGCTTCTCCATCTCGGACTGGGCCTTGCGCAGATCGCGCACCGTCGAGCGCAAGCCGGCCTGCAAGCGCGCGTTCTGCAGCGCGAGCACGAGCTGCTTGGCGAGCACCACCAGGACTTCGAGATCGCGCCGGTCGAAACCCCCGACCGCGGTGCCACGTCGATCGACCTGCACCAGCCCGGTGATCGCGCTGCCGTTCCACATCGGCGCGCACATCCCGGCCTGGACGTCGTGGACCTTCAGGCTCTGCGACAGATCGAATCCGGCGTCGTTGGCGGTGAAGGTCAGCGCCTCGCGCCGGTCGAGGACGCGGTCGCGCACGGTGCGCGAGAGCGCGACCACCGGCGAGCGGCCGGTGCGGTCGCTGGAATAGACCAGCCGGAACTCGCCCGGCGCCGGTCCACCCTCGAAAATCGACACGTTGTTCGCCTGGCCGAATACCCGCAGCACCGTGGCCGAGAACCGGGCCATGAGCGTGGCCTCGTCGTCTTCGGGTGCCAGGCTGCTGGCGTGCTCGTGCAGGGCCAGCAGCGCGATACGGTCGAAACTGGCCGACAGGCGCTCCACCACCTCGGCGAGCGTGACGTCGATGCTGTTGCCGACGTCGAATTCCAGTGCGGACGGCCGCGTGGTGCCGGAATCGCCTTCCTGGATCAAGCGGATCTGCAGGTGGATCCGGTTTCCGCCGCTGCCGAACAGCAGTTCGTCGCCGTCGGCCAGATGCACGCGGCCACCCGAGGTCGCGTCCACCGGGATGACCACGCCCCCGCGCAGGACCGCGGTCGCATTCGTCGTGGCGCAGCTTTCGTAGACCACCCCTTCGGATGACAGGCGGATCTCACCGTGGCGCCGGGAAACGAAACGATCCCCGACCACCAGGTCGTTGGCCGGGTCGCGGCCGATGCGGATCGCACCCTTGCGAAACGTCCGGGCGCTGCCCTGCTGGCCGTCCCTGACGACTGCGATACGGATGACTTGCGGCATGCGCTGACGGTCCCTCGGTGCAAGCCGGCACCGGCGCGAACCGCGCCGGCCCCGGGACCGATCGCTCACGACCGGCCGTCGGCTGCGGGGGCTGTCCGATTGGACCGCCGGCACGCGCCCCGGTTCGACAAAGGACTCCGGCCGCAACCGACATGAGCAAGCCTAGCGGCGCGCGGGAACGGAGAAAGCCGACGCGGCTCGCAGATCCGGTGCGTGGAGCGTGCACCGTCCGCAGAACGGCAACGATGCCGGCCTGGCGCGCGCGCCAGGCCGGCCGCGGCTACTCGCGCTCGCCGCGGGCGATGCGCAGCGCGTCGCGCAGCAGGTCGGGCGCGGCGTCCTTGAAGCGCTCCGCGTCCGGGGCCTTGCGCTGCACGGCCCGGGCGTAATGGCCTTCCATGATCACCCCGAGCTTGTAGAGCGACACCACCTGGTAGTAGCGCAGGTGGCTGAGGTCGAATCCGGTGCGCTCGCCGTAGCGGCGGGCGAGTTCGGCGCGGGTGGGCAGGCCTTCGCGATCCTTGATGTCGTTCGACCCGAGTGCCGTGGGGGGCTCGCCGGCCTGGTCCCAGCGGGCCAGCAGGTGGCCCAGGTCCATGAGCGGCTCGCCGATCGTGGCGGTGTCCCAGTCGACGATCGCCGCCAGGCGCGCCGGCGCGCCGGGCGCGAACATGACGTTGTACATGCTGTAGTCGCCATGCATCACCCCGACCGGCCCCGGCGGCGGCAGTTCACGCCGCAGCCATTGCACGAGGGGGTCCAGATCGGCGAGTTCGCGGATCTTGTAGGTGCCGAGCTGCCAGAGCCAGCGGTCGACCTGGCGGGCCAGGAATCCGTCCGGCTTGCCGAACCCGGCCAGGCCCGCCGCCTGCCAGTCGAAGGTGCCGAGTTCGGCGAGCGCATCGACGATCTCCATGCCGAAGCCGTGGCGCGCCTGCTTGTCGTTATCGAACGGCGGCGGCAAGGGATCGATCGCCGTGAAACCCTCGACGCGCTGCATGAGAATGAACGGCGTGCCGATCGCGGCGCTGTCCTCGCAGGCGGCAATCAGCGGCGGATGGCGCACCCGGCTGCCGGCGAAGGCCGCCAGCAGGCGGCGCTCGCGCATCGTATCGCCCGCGCTTTCGGTCACCTTGGTCGCAGGCGGCCGGCGCAGCACCATGTCGTGTTCGCCCCAGCGAACGCGGAACAGCGCATTGGCGATGCCGGTTCCCTCGCCGATCCGCTCCAGTCGCAACGGACCGCCGCCGGGAAATTGATTGGAAAGCCAGGCCTCCAGGCCCTTGGCATCGATGAGGGCGGCGTCACTGGGCGAGGTCATGATTGTCGGCACCTGTCGATTCGTGGAAGGGGCCGAAGTATACGCACGCGATCCGGGCCGCCCAAGCGGCCCGGCCGATGCGCGCCGGAGACCGGATTCAAAGACCGGGCGTCGCCACGGCACGGAACGCCGGGTCGCCCGGGCGAATCACGCCAGGCTCAGGCGCGGCGGCGCAACGTTCCCAGCAGCGCGATTGCCGGCGCCAGCAGGACCGCGGCGGCCGGCAGCGGCACCGCGGGAATGAACTGATCCGGCGCGCCGATCAGATTGGCGCCATCGACGGCGAACGGATCGCCGATGCGGGCGGTCACCGAGCCGCAGTTGGCGCCGCAGCTTTCGCCGGCGAACAGCGCATACACGCTCGCGTCGTAGCCGATGGTCACGGTCTGGTCCGGCGCCAGGACGCCGAGGTCCAGCACGCCGGCATAGCCGAGCCAGTCGTAGCTCCAGGACTCGGGCGCGCCCGGATCGTGGCTGAGCACCCCGCCGAGATCGGTGCCTGTCACGCTCAGCGCGCCGCCGTGGCGTAGATCCGCGCCGCTGGAAAAGGCGCTCTGCCCGTCGATGCGGATGTCGATCGCGTACCCGGCCCGGTAGCGGTCGTCCGGCAGGAACGCGGGCTCGAAGATGCGGGCTCGGAGCTGGCCGGAGGCGATTACGAAGTTCATCACGAACGATCGCGCCTCGCCGGTCTGGTTGGTGTAGGTCCCTTCGTACTGGAACGAAGCCTCGTTGGCCGACGCGCGCTGGCCGAAGGCGAACAGGTCGAACTCGCCGTCGGCACTGCCGTTGACGCGGACGCTGCCGAGGATCGTGCCCGTGGCAGCGCCGGTGACGGTCTCGGTGCGCGAGATGGCCACCGGGTCGGTGCCGTCCGTGAGCGGGATGTCCACCGGATCACCCGCCAGGTGGGTGCCGGTGATGCGGGCTGCCCCCGAGACGCTGGCGGCGGCGGCCGGAAGCGCGCACGCGCCGGCCAGTGCGAAGGCGATGAAAGGGCGGAAGATGCGGTACTGCACGGCGGTCTCCTTTCCGGCCGCCGGCGGCGGACCCGTCTGATGGCACTCATCCCGATGCCCGGGAATCGGCCGCGCGAACGCGCGGTCATCGCTTCGATCTATAGCACAGCCCGGGCACCGCGCGACACCGCCGGATTCCCGGCGCACGCGCAATGTGCGCCGTGTCGCGCCCGGCCGCGCCTTGCTGAGGCCCGCCCCCGGCTCTTATAGTGCGGGGCCCGGTCGCGCTCGTTCCGCAGCCTGCGGCCGCGGACATTGCGCATCCCTTCATCCCATCGACGAGACACGAAATGAAAATCAGCAAAGACACGCCCGCCGTCGTCACCGGCGGCGCCTCCGGGCTGGGCCGGGCGAGTGCGATCGCACTGGCCGGCGCCGGCGCCAAGGTCGCGATCTTCGACTTGAATGCCGAGAAGGGCGAGGAAATCGCCCGCGAAATCGGCGGCGTCTTCTGTTCCGTGAACGTGACCGACGAACAGAGCGTCGTCGACGGCTTCGCCAAGGCACGCGCCGCGCACGGCCAGGAACGGATCCTGGTGCACTGCGCGCAGACCTCGCGCGGCGGCAAGACCGTCAGCCGCGACAAGGAATCCGGCACGTTCAAGCGCTTCTCCACCGCCGACTACGAATATTCGATCCTGGGCATCCTGGTCGCGAGCTACCGCGTGGCCTCGCTGTCCGCGCTCGGCATGGCCGCCCTGCCGCCACTGGACGACGGCGAGCGCGGCGTGATCACGCTGACTGCATCGGTCGCCGCGCAGGACGCGCAGGTCGGCCAGGTCGGCTACGGCTCGGGCAAGGCCGGCGTCAACGGCCTGGCTTTGCCGATCGCGCGCGACTGCATGGACCTGGGCATCCGCTGCAATTCCATCATGCCGGGGATCTTCGCCACCCCGCCGATGCTGGGCGTGCCGCCGAAGGTGCTGGAAGTTCTCTCGTCCTCGGTCCCGTTCCCCAAGCGCCTGGGCAAGCCCGAGGAATTCGCCTCGTTCGTGCTGGAGCTGTGCCGCAACACGTACTTCAACGGCCAGAACATCCGCCTGGACGGCGCGATCCGCATGCCACCGCGCTGAAGCGCCTACCACGCCCCTGCAAGAAGGCGGCCGGCAACGGCCGCCTTTTTCGTTTTGGCGCCGCCGGCGGCGTGCTAGCGCGCTTCGCGCTCGACGCGGATCGGGATCGCCGACTGGCGCGGCATGGCGTTGATCGGCGCCAGCTCGCGCGTCGAACTGACCAGCGCCGTCACCGCGCCCTCCCCGGCGGCACCCGCGTCCCCCGGCAATCCGCCCCAGCCATGGCTCAGCGAGACCACGCCGGGCCGCAGCGTATCGTCGCCCGCCACCACCGCGCCGGTGCGGCCGTGTGCCGAGACCAGCGTAATCCGATCGCCATCGCGCAGGCCCAGGGCCGACAGGTCCGCCGGATGCATGCGCGCCGGATTGACCGGGACCCGGCGGCGGATGGCGGCGAAATCCCGGTACATGGTGTTGGAGACCTCGCGCATGCGCCGTGAAACGAGCAGATGCGTGAATCCGACGTGCACCGCCGGCGGCGCGGCCGCGATCTGCGCCAACTCGGCGCGGACGTCCTCCGGCGCGACCGCGAAACGACCGCCGCCGTCCGCCGCCGCCTCGACGAACACCGGCGGCAGATCGACGATTTCCCCGCGTCGCGCGCGCACGGCCTGGAACGACACCCGGCCATTGCGCATCAGGATCGCGTGCAGATCGTCCATCGACGGCGGCCGGCGCATGTCGAGATCCACGCCGTCGAAGCGCACGGTGCGGCCGAGCCGCTGCGCGATCCCCCAGAGCATGGCGCAGTCGTCGGCGACGTCCGAGCCGGCCGGCGGCGGCATCAGCGCCGGGGTGTACTGGGCCACGGGCCGGGCGAAGATCGCCGTCTCGTAGAGCTTCGCGCACAGCAGGTCGGCATGCTCGTAGAACGCGGTCGGCGGCAGCACGTAGTGCGACAGCCGCGCGGTCTCGGTCATGAACGGATCGATCGTGACCAGCAGTTCCAGATCGGCAAAGGCGGCGGCGACCCGCTCCCGATCCGGAATGGTCGGCACCGGATTGCCGCCGTCGACGAACAGGGCCCGGATCCGGCCCGGGCCGGGAGTGAGGATTTCGTCTGCGAGTTCGGCGGTCATGCGCTCGCCGAACAGCATGCCGTAGCCGCCGATGCGGCTTTTCCAGCCCCGCTCCCAGGACCGCGCGGGCGGCCAGACGCCCTCGCGCACCGGCATGCCCGGCGGCGTCATCAGGCCGGGGTTGGCCACCGGCTCGCCGGCGCGCAGATAGCGGCCGCAGATCACGTTCAGGCATTCGTAGAGGTGATCGGCCAGGTTGCAGTGCGGGCCCATGGTCACGCCGGTACCGGCGTGCGCCGGGCCGCGCAGGCGGCGGCTGCCGTCACCGTGCGCGAACATCCGCGCCGCCGCTTGCAACTGCGCCGCCGGCACGCCGCTGCGGGCCTCGACCAACGCCGGGGTGAACGCGGACACCGCGGCCTGCAATGCTTCGAGCCCGTCCACGAAGCGCGCGCAGAAAGGCCGATCGTGCCAGCCCTCGGCGAGGATGAGGTTCAGCAGGCCGGCGGCCAGCACGGCGTCCTGGCCCGGCACCGGCTGCAGGAACAGGTCCGCGTGCCGGGCGGTCTCGGTGCGGCGCGGATCGATCACGATGAGCTTCATCCCGCGCGCCCGGGCCGCCGCGAGCGTGCGTACCGGATCGTGCGCCAGCCCCGGCCCGCTCACCGACACCAGCGGATTGTTGCCGGCCAGCAGCATCACGTCCGCGCCGTCGATCGAATGCCGCGGCGCCATCCAGCCGCCCAGCCGTTCGAACGTCACCCACTTGGCGGACTGATCGATCGACATCGTCGTGTAGTAGGCGTCCGAGCCGAGCGAGCGCAGCCAGTCCGCCAGCATCTGCGAGGACGCCGCGCTGTAGACGTTGATCGTGCCGCGGTAGGCGGCGAGCGCACCCGGGCCGTCGCGGCGCAGGATCGCATCGAGCCGCGCGGCGATCTCGTCCAGCGCGGTCGGCAGCGCAACGCGCTCGAAGCTGCCGTCGGCCCGGCGCCTGAGTGGATGCAGGAGCCGCCGCGGCCCATGATGCGCCTCGGCCGCCTGCAGCCCCTTGATGCAGGCGAAGCCGCGCGACAGCGGATGGGCGCGATCGCCGCGGACGGCGGCGATCCGATCGTTCTCGATCGTCACCTGCATGCCGCACAGGCCGGAGCAGATCCGGCAGTACGAGCGTTCGACGCGCGCGCTCATGGCCGCCGCACGCGCGTGCATCCCGGGCATCCGCCGGCCGCGAACGCGGCGCACTCGACGTTCTGCATCGTCAATCCTCCGTTGCGGACGCCGATAGCTCACCACACGCGACGCAGAGGCGTCCAGCGCCGCGCCGCATGGACGGCTCGCGCGCCGGCGGCGATACTGTCGACGCCCGCGTCCGGGCCCGGCCCCGGCTGCCGGCAACTGCGGGCCGGGAGGCGCTGCGCGGCGCATCGACACTGCCGGACATCGACGCGCCCGACATGAGCACCCACGCCACCACCGCCGCGCATGCAACCGCGTCCCGCCACAGCCGGGCGCTGGCGATGGTCGCGGTGATGACCTCGTCGATGATGCAGACGGTGGATACGACCATCGTCAACGTCGCGCTGCCGCAGATGCAGGGGCAGCTCGGAGCGACCACGGACGAAATCAGCTGGGTGCTGACCAGCTACATCGTCGCCTCGGCGATCTTCATGCCCCTGGCGGGCTACTTCATCGACCGGATCGGCCAGCGCATGTGCCTGGTCGCGGCCACCGGCGGCTTCGTCCTCACCTCGCTGGCCTGCGGCCTGGCGCAGAACGTCGACCAGCTCGTGCTGTATCGCCTGCTGCAGGGGGTGGCCGGCGCCGCGCTGCAACCGCTGTCCCAGACCATCGTCATGGGCATCTACCCGATCGAGCAGCGCGGCCGCGCCATGGCGCTGGCCGGCATCGGCACCATGCTCGGCCCGGTGCTGGGCCCGTCGCTCGGCGGCTGGCTGGTCCAGACCGCGGACTGGCGCTGGACGTTCTTCATCAACCTGCCGATCGGCGCGATCGCAATCGCCTGCGCGTGGTGGCACGTGCCGGACACGCCCGCCCGGCCGCGAGGCATGGACTGGCTCGGATTCGCGTGGATCGCGCTCGCCGTGGGCGGCCTGCAATACGCGCTGGACCGCGGCAACCACCTGGACTGGTTCGAATCCGGCGAAATCCGGCTCGCCGCCGCGCTGGCCGTCGCCGGCGTGGCAGCGTTCGCGGTGCATGCGGCCCGCAGCCGCGGCACGCTCGTGTTCAGCCCGCGCATCTTCCTGAACCGCAACTACACGATCGCGTGCCTGGCATCGCCGCTGCTGAACTTCGGCATGATGGGCGGCATGGTGATGAATGCGTTCCTGCTGCAGACGCTCATCGGCTACACGCCGGACCACGCAGGCAACCTCATGGCGCCACGCGGCCTGGCGCTGATCGTGGGCATGCTCGCGGTCGGGCGCACCGCGGCACGCATCGACCCGCGTGCATCGATGACCTTCGGCGTGGTGGTGTTCGCGTTCGGCCAGTTCATGATGACCCGCCTCACGCCCGACGCCGATGCCTGGGCATTCATCCTGCCAGGCGTGGTGCAGGGCTTCGCGGCGGCGTTCGCGATGGTCGGGACCAGCGTCGCGGCCTACTCCACGCTCGGCCGGGACCAATACGCGGACGCCTCCGGCATCTTCAGCCTGGTGCGCAGCGCCGGAGGCTCGATCGGCGTCGCCGTGACGGTGGCGCTGTCCACGCGCCATACGCAGGTGGCATGGCAGCATCTGGGCGCCGAAGTCACCGCGGTCAATCCGCGCGTGGACGAATACGTCTCCGCGCTGCACATGCAGGGCACGGATCCGACGGCCATCGCGCTCATGGCGAACGAGGTCGGGCGCCAGGCGCTGATGTGGTCGCTGATCGATGCCTACATGCTGGTCACGATCACGTCGGTGGTCGTGGTGCCGCTGCTGGTCGCGTTCAAGCTCGCGCCGCCGCGCCCGGCGGGCGCGCACTGAGGCGCGGCGCCGGCCGCCGGCTCAGATCGCCGCGATCTCGCCCACCAGGCGATCGCGCAATACGACCTGCACGCCGCCGGCATCGATCGCAAAGACGCCGTTGCCGTTGGAGAACAGCACCGTGCCGTCGGCAGCGATGTCGAAGCCGACGACATGGCTCGCCAGCACGCGCTCGCCGCCGCGCTCGTCGCGGCTCACGAGCTGCCAGGACGCCGGCACCAGCGACGGCACCCCGCCGACCAGCGCGCGGCGGCGCAAGGCGCGGTGCGCATCGATGCGCCGCCCCTTGAGCAGGATGTCCTTCAGGTCGGCTTCGTATGGCGCGCCCGACGCGCTCGTCAGCGGCTTGCGCGAATACATGAGCGAGAAGAAGTTGAGGTAGTGGAAGACCGCCCGGATCAACCGGAACGGGAACATTGCCGCGTCCGCCAGCAGGTCTGCCGGCCGGTAGCGCCCGGGTTCGTAGGGCCGGCGGATGTAGAGCAGGTTGCCGGCGGTGTCCACGCGCGGTTGCAGGCAATCGAAATGCGCATGCTCGACCACGGACGAGAGTTCCGCACGCTCCTGGTCCAGGAGCTGGATCGACGCCGGCCCGAGCGCCAGGACATGACCCTGCGGCGAGCGGGCGATCCCCGAGGACTGGAACAGCACCATGCCGGGCTTGCCGGGCACGAATGCCGGCGCCGCATCCACCGTGTCTCCTCCGGTCAGCTCGCGCGCATCGTCGCCCTCCAGGCTCATCGCGACGATGTTCGCCGCGCCCTGCGCGGTGGCCTGGGACGCCAGGAGCCGGCCGCGTGCCATGTCCACGCGCAGGTCGTCCAGCAGCAGGTTCTGGCGATGCAGCAGCCGGCGCTCGACGCCGTCGGCCAGGTTGAGCTCGAACAGTCCGCCGGTGGATGCATCGCGCAGGAAATACAGCAACCGCTGCGGCTCGACGAACTGCACGGCGGTCGCCTGCAGCGGCGCGGCGTCGGTCGCGGCGCCGCGCTCGCGCCCGTAGGCACGGACGCCGAAGGTCGTGCCCTCCTTCCAGCCGTGCAGTGCACGCGAGCGCTCCAGTCGATCCGCCACGGCCTGCACATGCGGGCTGTGCACCTCGCCGACCGGCCGCCCGGGACCGCCGCAGAACACCTTGCCCTTGGCCACGAAGGCGACGGTGCGCGACAACGGCGCCGCCGCAGGCGCGAGCGCGGTATCGACCGGGGTTTCGCCGGCAGCCGTCGGCCGCGCAACGGGTGCGGCCGGAGGCCGGCGCAACAACAGGAACAGCGCCAGCCCGATGCCGGCGATCAATACCAGCAAGTGCATCCTGTCCTCCCCCGCCCGTTCCCCGATCGCCCGCCAGTGTAGGCAATCGCCCGCGCGACGCGAAAGCCGCACCGGCGGCGCCGCAGGCATTGCCGATGCCACCCGGCATGGATCGGCACGCGGACGGGGGCGCCCCGGATGCCGTGCCGCGACCCGGCTACGGCCTGCGCCTGGCGGCCGCCAGGGCGCCGATCGGTGCCAGCAACAGCCAGAGCGCGGCGGGAACGGGCACGGCGCTCGGCGGCGCGAAGCCGCCGACCACCACGACGCCCCGGTCGTCCCCGGCGTATTTCGAGAACAGGAAATCGCCGGTCAACGGGTCGATCGCGGCTCCCTGCGCGTTGCTCAGCGCGGAGATGAAGATGCGTTGCGTCTCCAGGATCGGATCGCCGTTGGCGTCGATGTCGTAGGACACGACGCGGCCGTTGCTCCATTCGCTGACCAGGATGGCGTCGCGGTCGAAGCCCGGATTGCCCGCGCCGACATAGACCACGCCTTCGGGCCCGCCGCCGATGAACAGTTCCACGCCGCTCAGGGCGACGTCGAAGGTGCCTGCACCATCGGCCGCCACCGTGGCGTCGTACCAGAGGCCGCGGGTGAACGACAGGATTTTCAACCGTCCCGCGCCGCCGAAGCCGGGAGGCACGAACTGCAGCGAACCGGTCGAACGCAGCACGCCCAGGGTGGTCAGATCGATCAGGCGATCCGGCGCCGTGCTGCCCGGCTCGATCTGGCCGAGCTGATTGTCGCGGTAGGTGGTGTAGAACAGCACGCCGCCCGGCCCGAACGCCAGCCCGCCGTCGATGCCGCCGGTCACCCCCGCGGCGCTCGAACGCAGCACCGGCGGTCCGGAGTAGCCGACGATGTGCCCGGCAGCGTCGCGTGCGACGCCGACCGCGTACACCGCCGCCAGCGGCCCGGCGGCACGGCCGCCGACCAGCAGCGTGTGCGGATCGCCGGGAACGAACGCCAGGCCGCCGAGGTCTCCGATCCCGCCCGGCGGCTCGCCGATTTCGAGCGCGTTGTAGGCGCCCGCGAACGGCGATTCGATGACGAGTGCCCGCGCCGGGTTCGAGATTGCGAACACGGCCACGAAGATGGCGAACCAAGCGCGCATGACATGCCCGACTGGCCGATCCCTGCCGCACGACGGTGGCGCCGTAGAACCGGCGGCCGGCCTCCCGGTGCGCGATCGTAACCGTACCGGCGGCGCGCTCCGTCGAACCGCGCGCCGATCCACCACCGCCGTCACGTTTTACGCTGGCGATGCACCGCGGGGCATTCCGGCACGGCCGCACGCGTGCGCCGGCGCCGCCGCGCCGGCGGGCGCATCGAATCCGATCCTGCCGGCTCAGGCGGCGCGGCGCGCCGGTGCCGTCCGTCGCGCCCGGACACGGAGCATCGACCGGCGACGCCCGGCGAACGCCGCGATCCGTGCCAGCGACTTGCGATCACGCGGCGGTGGCGGCGCACCTCGAAGCCTGAAGCCGCGCGCCAGTCGCGGCGGATGCAACGCATCCAGGAAGGCGGCCAGGGTCACGACGCCGGTCAGCGCCAGCAGCTCGATCAGCATTTCCATCGTCAGCCTCGCTATCGACCCGGATGCACTCGCTCCGGGCGTTCGGCCCGCCGCCAGGATCGATGCACATTCCGTGCACACGCCTGCACCGGACTTTGCGCGGGCGGGAATTCGCGGCCGCGGTGTCGACCGCGCCGTTATGGCGCGCGTACCCGGATCCGCGCACCCCGAGCGCGCGCCGGGCAGCGCCATGGCGCGCGGTGCCGAAGCCGCCGTGCGCGAAAATGCCGCAGATCCGGCCTGCACGTCTGCACGCCCGCGCGCCGCAGGCGGCCTGCGGCGATCGCCGCAGGCACGGCACGCGCAGCCGCGAACGATCGAAGCACGGTTCTTGCAGGGATGCCCGCCGGCATGCGCGGCCGGGGAACGGAGCGGCCTCGACCGGTCGCCGGCGAAACATTCGCGTGCCAGACTTGCCGCAGGCCGGCAGCGGACAGCGGCCGAACGCGCGCAGCGTGGAGGGTGTCATGGCCAGCCGGGACGTCACCGAACCGTTCGAGATGGTCGTGTTTGGCGGCGCCGGGGATCTGGCGCGCCGCAAGCTGCTGCCGGCGCTGTATCACCTGGATCGCCAGGGGCGCCTGGGCACGCCCGGGCGCATCCTGGCGGTGATGCGCAGGGCGACCACGCGCGAATCCTACCTCGCGCAGGTCCAGGCCGCGTGCAAGTCGTCCATGCGCCCGGAGGATTTCTCCGCCGAGGTCTGGGAGCGCTTCGCGGCGCGCCTGGACACGCTGCAGTTCGACGCCGCGGACGCGCAAGCCTACGCGCCGCTGGCAGGCCAGCTCGGCAACGAAGGCTTCAAGGTGCGGGTGTTCTACCTGGCGACGCCGCCGGCGCTGTTCGGCCCGGTGGCCCGGCATCTGTCCGAAAGCGGCCTGGTGCACGCCGATACCCGGCTGGTGCTGGAAAAGCCGATCGGGCACGACCTGCAATCCTCGCGCGCGATCAATGCCGAGGTGCGGCGCGGCTTCGCGGAGGACCAGATCTATCGCATCGATCACTACCTGGGCAAGGAAACGGTGCAGAACCTGATGGTGCTGCGGTTCGCCAACTCGCTGTTCGAGCCGCTGTGGAACCGCACCCATATCGACCACGTCCAGATCACGGTCGCCGAGACCGTCGGCGTGGGCGGGCGCTGGGCCTTCTACGACGCCGCCGGCACGCTGCGCGACATGGTGCAGAACCACATGCTCCAGCTGCTGTGCCTGACGGCGATGGAGCCGCCGAACTCCCTGGATGCCGATGCCATCCGCGACGAGAAGGTAAAGGTGCTCAAGGCGCTGCTGCCGATCGCCGGCGAAGCCTGCCTGCAATCGACCGTGCGCGGGCAGTATCGCGAAGGCGTCGTGCTCGGCGACAAGGTCCCCGGCTATGCCGACGAGCCGGATGCGGCGGGGCCGAGCCGCACCGAGACCTTCGTCGCCGTGCGCACCGGGATCGACAACTGGCGCTGGAGCGGCGTGCCGTTCTACCTGCGCAGCGGCAAGCGGCTCGCGCACCGCTGTTCCGAGGTGGTGGTGAGTTTTCGCGCGCCGCCGCACGCGATCTATCCGCGCACGGCGCAATCGCAGCAGCCGAACCGGCTCGTGCTGCGGCTGCAACCCGACGAGTCCGTGCGCCTGCACATGCTGAACAAGCTGCCCGGCCCAGGCGAGACGAAGCTGCGCCAAGCGCCGCTGAACCTGAGCTTCGCCGATGCGTTCGGCACCGGCATTCCGGACGCCTACGAGCGGCTCCTGCTCGACGTGCTGCGCGGCAATCCGTCGCTGTTCATGCGTGGCGACGAACTCGAGGCCGCCTGGCGCTGGACGGACGGGATCCTGAGCGGCTGGGATCTGACCTCCATGCCGGTGAAGGGGTACGCCGCGGGCAGTTCCGGTCCGACGACCGCGGTGGCACTGATCGAGCGCGACGGCAGGACCTGGCATGACGACGACTTCTGATGCCGTCCCACCCCGGCACCCGGCGCGCGAATCGCGCTACCGCGATGCCGCGGAACTGGCCGGCGCGGTCGCCGATGCGATTGCGGCACGCCTGCGCGACGCGCTGGCGCTGCGGGCGGCGGCGAGCCTGGTCGTGCCGGGCGGCCGTACGCCGGGACCGATCTTCGACCGCCTGGCGCTGTCCGCGCTGGACTGGCCGCGGGTGCGGATTGCACTCAGCGACGAGCGCTGGGTCGCGCCGGGGCACGCGGACAGCAACGAAACGCTGGTGCGCGAGCGCCTGCTCCACGGTGCCGCCGCGGCCGCCGCATTCACCGGCCTGTATCGCCCGACCGCGGCACCGGAGGATGCGGTGCGCGCGGTGAGCGCGGCGCTTGCCGTCGTGCCGCGGCCGTTCGACGTGGTCCTGCTCGGCATGGGCGAGGACGGTCATGTCGCCTCGCTGTTTCCGGGGCAGGCTGCGGGCAGCGCATTGCAGGCGCGCGTCGGCCCGGCCTGCGTCGCCGTGGCGCCGGCGCCGGGGCGTGGAGCGCGGCTGAGCCTGACGCTGTCCGCGCTCACCGACGCGCGCGCGATCCTGCTGGTCTTCCAGGGCGGCGCCAAGCAGGCGGTCTATGCCGCCGCCCGCGCCCGGCCGGCAACGCCGGCGCTGCCCGTATCCTGGCTCCTGCACCAGGACCGCGCCCCGATCGAGGTGCATTTCTCGCCATGAAGCCCCGCGCCCGCCCAATGGTACCGGCATGAAAGGAGGCACAGCGATGAACCCGACCGTCGCGCGCGTCACCGAACGCATCGTCGAGCGCAGCCGTCCCACCCGCGGCGCCTACCTGGAGCGCATGCGCGCGGCGGCCGGATCCGGCCCGCGCCGTACACGCCTGTCCTGCGGCAACCTCGCGCACGGATTCGCCGCCTGCGGCAGCGACGACAAGCACCTGCTGGCCGCCGGCAGCCAGCCCAACCTGGGCATCGTCTCGGCCTACAACGACATGCTTTCCGCGCACCAGCCGCTGCGCGACTATCCCGAGGTCATCAAGTCCGCCGCCGCCGATTGCGGCGCGGTGGCGCAGTTTGCCGGCGGCGTGCCGGCCATGTGCGACGGCGTGACCCAGGGCCGGGCCGGCATGGAGCTGTCCCTGTTCAGCCGCGACGTCATCGCCCAGGCGACGGCGATCGCGCTCGCGCACGACATGTTCGATGCCGCCCTGTGCCTGGGCGTGTGCGACAAGATCGTTCCCGGGATGCTGATCGGCGCGCTCGCGTTCGGGCACCTGCCGTTCGTCTTCGTCCCCGCCGGACCGATGCCCAGCGGCATCGCCAACCGCGAGAAGGCGCGGATCCGCGCCCTGTACGCCGAAGGCAGGATCGATCGTGCCGGGCTCCTGGCAGCGGAGTCGGCGTCCTATCACGCGCCCGGTACCTGCACGTTCTACGGCACCGCCAACAGCAACCAGATGCTGATGGAGGTCATGGGGCTGCACGTGCCCGGCAGCGCGTTCGTGCCGCCCGGCACGGCGCTGCGCCAGGCGCTGACCGCCGAAGCCGCCCGCATGGCGCTGGGCGCCACCGCGCTCGGCGGCGCGTACCGGCCGATCGCCTCGATCGTCGACGAGCGCACGATCGTCAATGCCATCGTCGGCCTGCTCGCCACCGGCGGCTCGACCAATCACACCATCCACCTGGTCGCCGTGGCGCGCACGGCCGGGATCCTGATCGACTGGCAGGACTTCGCCGATCTTTCCGCGGCCACCCCGCTCATCGCCCGCGTCTATCCGAACGGCGCGGCCGACGTCAACCAGTTCCACGCCGCCGGCGGGCTGGGGTTCGTGATCGGCACGTTGATCGATGCCGGCCTCATCGATGGCACGGTCGCGACCATGGCGGGCGATACGCTCGCGGCCTACCGCCGCGAGCCGTACCTGGACGGCGAAACGCTCGCCTGGCGCGACGCGCCGCCCGCGCCGCTGGATCGCGACATCCTGCGCCCGGCGCAGGATCCGTTCGACAGCGAAGGCGGCATCCGCCTGCTGAGCGGCAACCTCGGCCGCGCGGTGATCAAGGTCTCGGCGGTGGCCCCCGCGCACCGCACGGTGCAGGCTCCCGCGGCGGTGTTCGAATCACAGGACGAGGTGCTCGCCGCTTTCGAGCGCGGCCGCCTGGATCGCGACGTGGTCGTCGTGCTGCGCGGGCAGGGCCCGCGGGCCAATGGCATGCCCGAGTTGCACAAGCTCACGCCGGCCCTGGGCGTGCTCATGGATCGCGGCCACCGCGTCGCGCTGGTCACCGATGGCCGCATGTCGGGCGCCTCGGGCAAGGTGCCGGCGGCGATCCACGTCACGCCCGAGAGCGGCACCGGCGGGCCGCTGGCCCGGGTGCGCGACGGCGACATCGTCTGCGTGGACGCGGATCGCAGGCGGCTGGACCTGCACGTGGACGCCGCAACGCTCGCCGGGCGCGCGCCGGTGCGGGCCGCCGGCAGCGACTTCGGCACCGGCCGCGAACTGTTCGCGGCCGCGCGCACGCACGCGCGATCCGCGGAGGAAGGCGCGGTGACCTTCGAGTCCGTGCCGTTCACGGCCGTGGAGGAATCCCGCCATGCATACCCCTGACGCAGCCAATGCCCTGGCGCGCTGGCTGCGCCTGGCCCCGGCCATCCCGGTGGTGGTGATCGACGATGCCACGCAGGCCCTGCCGCTGGCGCGGGCCCTGGTTGCCGGCGGCCTGCCGGTCATCGAGGTCACGCTGCGGACCGCGGCGGCGGACGCGGCCATCGCCGCGCTGGTCTCGGCACCGCGCGGCTGGGTGGTCGGTGCCGGGACGGTGACCGGCGCCGCGGACATCGCCCGCATGGCACGCCTGGGTGTGCAGTTCTGCGTCAGCCCCGGCATCACGCCCGCCCTGCTCGATGCAGCCGAAGCCCACGCGATGCCGCTGCTGCCGGGCGTGCAGACCGCCTCGGAGATCCTGCTCGGCCGCGAGCGTGGCCTGGACTGCTTCAAGTTCTTCCCGGCTGCGCAGGCCGGCGGCATCGCCATGCTGGAAGCCTGGCACGGTCCGTTCGCCGACGTCCTGTTCTGCCCCACCGGCGGCATTTCGCCGGACAACGCACCGGCCTTCCTGCGGCTGGGAAACGTTGCCGCGGTCGGCAGCAGCTGGGTGGCGCCGCGCGCCGCGATTGCCGCCGGGCAATGGACCGCCATCACCGAACGCGCCCGCACCGCCGCCCACTGGAGGTGATCCATGGCCCATCCGATCCGCAGCCTGCTCATCGCCAATCGCGGCGAAATCGCCATCCGCACCATGCGCGCGGCCACCGAGCTTGGCATCCGCACCGTCGCAATCTATTCCGACGAGGACCGCTTCTCGCTGCACCGGATGAAGGCCGACGAGGGCTACCGGGTCGGCGCGGGAAAGAGTCCGGTCGCCGCCTACCTGGACATCGAGGACATCATCCGCGTCGCACGCGAGGCGCGGGTGGATGCGATCCATCCCGGCTACGGCTTCCTGTCCGAGAACCCCGACTTCGCCCAGGCCTGCGCGGATGCCGGCATCGTCTTCGTCGGGCCGACGCCGCAGACCATGCGCCGCATGGGCAACAAGGTGCTGGCGCGCGAACTCGCCGTCTCGGCTGGCGTGCCGGTGATGCCCGCGACGCCGCCGCTGCCGGCCGATCCCGCCGCCATCGCCGCGCTCGCGCAGGCCGTGGGCTACCCGCTCATGCTCAAGGCGAGCTGGGGCGGCGGCGGCCGCGGGATGCGGGTGGTGGAATCCGAGCATGAGCTGGCGGGCGCCGTGGCGGCTGCCCGGCGCGAGGCCCTGGCCGCGTTCGGCAACGACGAGGTGTACCTGGAAAAGCTCGTGCGCCGCGCCCGCCACGTCGAGGTGCAACTGCTCGGCGACATGCACGGCCAGCTCGTGCACCTGTTCGAGCGCGATTGCTCGGTCCAGCGCCGCAACCAGAAGGTCGTCGAGCGCGCGCCGGCCCCGTACCTGGACGATGCCCAGCGCGGCGCAATCTGCGATGCCGCGCTCGCGATCGGCCGCGCCGCGCAATACTGCAACGCCGGCACGGTGGAATTCCTGCAGGATGCCGACACCGGGCGCTTCTACTTCATCGAGGTGAACCCGCGCGTGCAGGTCGAGCACACGGTGACCGAGGCCGTGACCGGCATCGACATCGTCCGCGCCCAGATCCTGATCGCCCAGGGCGGGCGCATCGGCGACGCCGACAGCGGCGTGCCGGCGCAGGCGCAGATCCGGCTCGGTGCGCACGCACTGCAATGCCGGGTCACCACCGAGGATCCGGAGAACAGCTTCGTCCCGGACTACGGCCACATCACCGCCTATCGCAGCCCGGCCGGCTTCGGCATCCGCCTGGATGCGGGCACGGCCTACGCCGGCGCCGTGATCACGCGCTCCTACGACTCGCTGCTGGTGAAGGTGACGGCCTGGGCACCGACGCCGGAGCACGCGATCGCGCGCATGCACCGGGCGCTGTGGGAGTTCCGGATCCGCGGCGTGGTCACCAACCTGCGCTTCCTGGACCAGTTGATCACCCATCCGCGATTCCTGGCCGCGGACTACACCACGCGCTTCATCGACGACACGCCCGAGCTGCTGCTCTACCCGCGCAAGCGCGACCGTGCCACGCGGCTGCTGAACTACGTCGCCGACGTCACCGTGAACGGCAATCCGGAGGTCCAGGGCCGCGCGCGCCCGTCCAGCCACGCCGAGCCCCGGCTGCCGCGGCTGCCGGCCGGCGATCCGCCGCCGGGCACGAAGCAGTTGCTGGATTCGCTCGGGCCGCAAGCATTCGCGCGCTGGATGCTGGCGCAGACGCGCACGCTGCTGACCGACACCACGATGCGCGACGCGCACCAGTCGCTGCTCGCCACGCGCGTGCGCACCCGGGACATGGTCGCGATCGCACCGCACTACGCGCGCCTGGCGCCGGGCCTGTTCTCGCTGGAGTGCTGGGGCGGAGCCACCTTCGACGTCGCGATGCGCTACCTGCGGGAATGTCCCTGGGAACGCCTGGCGCTGCTGCGCGAGCGGGTGCCGAACCTGCTGCTGCAGATGCTGCTGCGATCCTCCAACGCGGTGGGATACACGAACTACCCCGACAACGTGGTCCGACACTTCGTGCGCCAGGCGGCCGCCGGCGGCATCGACGTGTTCAGGGTGTTCGACTCGCTGAACTGGGTCGAGAACATGCGCGTCGCAATGGACGCGGTGCTGGAGTCGGGCCGGCTGCTGGAGGCGGCCATCTGCTACACCGGCAACCTGTCCGATCCGGCCGAGCGCAAGTACGATCTGCCCTACTACGTGTCCATGGCGCGCGCGCTGGCGGCGGCAGGCACGCACGTCATCGGCATCAAGGACATGGCCGGGCTGTGCCGGCCGGCGGCGGCGCGCGCGCGGGTGCGCGCGATCAAGGAGGAGACCCGGCGGCCCGTGCACATCCACACCCCCGCCACCAGCGGCGCGGCGGCGGCGAGCGGGCTGGCGGCCCTCGAATCCGGCGCCGACGCCGTCGACGGCGCGATCGACGCGATGAGCGGGCTGACCTCGCAACCGAACCTGGGCGCCATCGTCGAGGCACTGCGCCACGGCCCGAACGACCCGCTGATCGATCCGGATGCGCTGCGCGTGCTGTCGGGCTACTGGGAACAGGTGCGGCGCTGCTACGGCGCGTTCGAGAGCGACCTGCGCGCGGGCGCCTCGGAGGTCTACGTGCACGGGATGCCCGGCGGGCAGTTCACCAACCTGCGCGAGCAGGCGCTGGCACTGGGCATCGAGGCGAACCGCTGGCCCGAGGTGGCCCGCGCCTACGCCGACGTGAACGCGATGTTCGGCGACATCGTCAAGGTGACGCCGACCTCCAAGGTGGTCGGCGACATGGCGCTTGCGATGGTCGCCGGCGGCCTCACGCGCGAGCGCGTGCTCGATCCGGACGCCGAGATCGCGTTCCCGGAGTCGGTCGTCTCGTTCTTCCGCGGCGATCTCGGCCAGCCGCATGGCGGCTTCCCGCCGGACTTGCAGCGCAAGGTGCTGAAGGGCGAACCGGCGCTTGCCGTGCGGCCCGGCGAGCGCATGGCGCCGGCCGATCTCGACCGCGAGCGCGCGCAGGCCGAGGCCGCGGCCGGTCACGCCATCGACGAGTTCGAGTTCGCCTCCTGGCTGATGTACCCGAAGGTCTTCACCGAGTTCATGCACGGTTTCGACCGCTTCGGCGGCGTGAGCGCGCTGCCGACGCCCGTGTTCTTCTACGGCATGGATCCGGGCCAGGAGTTCGCGGTCGACATCGAGCGCGGCAAGACGCTCATCATCCGCTTCGTCGCCATGAGCGACGCGCACGACGACGGCACCCGCACGGTGTTCTTCGAACTGAACGGCCAGCCGCGCTCGGTCAAGGTCGCCGATCGGGACCACGTCGTGCTGCGCCCGCCGCGGCGCAAGGCCGATCCGGCCGATCCCAACCACGTCGCCGCGCCGATGCCCGGCACGGTGGCGACCGTAGCGGTCACGGCCGGCGCGCAGGTCGCGCGCGGCGACATCCTGCTGACGCTGGAGGCGATGAAGATGGAGGCCAGCGTACGCGTGGATCGTGACGCCCGCGTCGTGGAGATCGTCGCCCGGGTGGGTGAAACAGTGGACGCCAAGGACCTGCTGGTCGTGCTCGGCTGATCGATCCGGCGCACCGCAACGGTGCGCACTGCACCCGGATTGCGCCGCACGGGCGCGGCCAGCCAACCACGCGGACCGCGCCCGCGATCGCGCCTGCCGCGATTTTCCCCATTGCTTCCGACACATACCGCACGCGTGCCGCGGCGCGGCCGGCGCCGGCCGGGTACGCACGGATCTTGCGGCGGAACGCCGGTCGGAACGTAGGGAGGGGCGGACATGTCGGCGACGATGAGCCAGGACGGGCGCGCGGGCGCAGGCCCGGCAGTGGAGGAGATCAAGCGCGATTTCCTCGAAAAGCTGTTGTTCATGCAGGGCAAGTTCCCGGCGCTCGCCACCCGGCGCGACTACTACCTCGCGCTGGCGCATCTGGTGCGCGACCGGCTCCTGCACCGCTGGATCAGCACCGCCGCGGAGTACACGCGCTGCGGATCGCGCACCGTCGCCTACCTGTCGGCCGAATTCCTCATGGGCCCGCACCTGGGCAACAACCTGGTCAACCTGGGGATCCTCGACGATGTCGCCCGCGCCGTGTCCGACCTGGGCCTGGACTTCGACGCCCTGCTGCAGAGCGAGGAGGAACCCGGGCTGGGCAATGGCGGCCTGGGGCGGCTGGCAGCGTGCTTCCTGGACTCGCTGGCGACGCTGCGTATCCCGGCGATCGGCTACGGCATCCGCTACGAATACGGCATCTTCGAGCAGGCGATCGTCGACCGGCGCCAGGTCGAGCGCACCGACAAGTGGCTGCGCTTCGGCTCGCCGTGGGATCTGCCGCGGCCGGAGTGGGCGGTCGAGGTCGGCCTCGGCGGCCGGACCCGGCATTTCCGCGATGCCGCGGGCCGGCACCGCGTGCAGTGGCATCCGGACCAGACCGTGATCGGGATCCCGTACGACACGCCGGTCCTGGGCTACCGCAACAATACCGCCAACACCCTGCGGCTGTGGCGGGCGGAGGCGCCGGAGTCCTTCGACTTCGAGATCTTCAACCGCGGCGACTACTACGGCGCGGTCGAGCGCAAGATCGTCTCGGAGAACCTGACCAAGGTGCTCTACCCGAACGACGAGCCGCCGCGCGGCAAGCAGCTGCGCCTGGAGCAGCAGTACTTCTTCGTCGCCTGCTCGCTGCGCGACATGCTGCGCGTCATGCGCGGCCAGCGCATCCCGATCGAGCGCTTCCACGAGAAGTTCGCGGTGCAGTTGAACGACACCCATCCCGCCGTCGCCATCGCCGAACTGATGCGGCTGCTGGTCGACGAGGAGGATCTGCCCTGGGAGCAGGCGTGGCGCATCACCCGCGCGACGTTCTCCTACACCAACCACACCCTGCTGCCGGAGGCGCTGGAGCAATGGCCGCTGGAAATGTTCGGCCGCCACCTGCCCCGGCACCTGGAGATCATCTACGAGATCAACGCCCGATTCCTCGACGACGCGCGCATCGAATTCCTGCACGAGCCGGACCGCATCGCCCGGCTCTCGCTCATCGACGAGCACGGCGGGCGATCCGTGCGCATGGCGCACCTGGCCTGCGTCGGCAGCCACGCCATCAACGGCGTGGCCGAACTGCACACCGACCTGCTGGAGCGCGACGTGCTGCGCGACTTCTACGCCCTGTGGCCGGAGAAGTTCAGCAACAAGACCAACGGCGTCACCCCCAGGCGCTGGATGGTGCTCGGCAATCCGCGGCTCACGGCCCTGGTCAGCGCGGCGATCGGCGAGGGCTGGGTGACCGATCTGGAGCAGTTGCGCCGGCTCGAGCCGCTGGCGACGGATGCCGGTTTCCAGGCGCAGTGGCGCGCGGCCAAGCGCGCGAACAAGGCCGCGCTGTGCGCGCTGATGCGCGACCAGGCCGGGGTGCAGGTGGACCCGGACTCGATGTTCGACGTCCAGGTCAAGCGCTTCCACGAATACAAGCGCCAGCACCTGAACGCATTGAACGTGGTGGCGCACTACCTGCGGCTCAAGCTCGATCGGCGCTGGGATCCGCCGCCGCGCACCTTCATCTTCGGCGGCAAGGCCGCGCCGGGCTACGCCATGGCCAAGCTCATCATCCAGCTCGTCAATTCCATCGCCGAGATCGTGAACCGCGATCCGGCGGTCCGCGAGCGGATGCGGGTGGTGTTCATTGCGAACTTCAACGTCAGCACCAGCCAGCGCATCTACCCCGCGGCCGAACTCTCCGAGCAGATCTCCACCGCCGGCAAGGAGGCCTCGGGTACCGGCAACATGAAGTTCGCGCTCAACGGCGCCCTGACCATCGGCACGCTGGACGGCGCGAACATCGAGATCCGCGATCAGGTCGGCGCGGAGAACTTCTTCCTGTTCGGGCTGACCGCCGAGCAGGTCGCCGCACTCGACGCGCTCGGCTACCGCCCCTACGACCGCTACGCCGCCGATCCGCTGCTGCGCGAGGCGATCGATCTCATCTACGACGGCTACTTCTCGCGCGGGGATCGATCCGTGTTCGTGCCGCTGGTGCAATCCCTGATCGCGCACGACCCGTACAAGGTGCTGGCGGACTTCGGCGCCTACGTCGACTGCCAGGCCCGGGCCGACGCCACCTACCGGGACCCGGAGCGCTGGACGGCGATGTCGATCCTGAATACCGCGCGCTGCGGCCGGTTTTCCTCCGATCGTACGATCCGCGAGTACTGCCGGGACATCTGGGCGGTGGAGCCGGTGCCGATCCGGCTGCTGTCGCCGGACGAGGTCACCGCCGGCATCCTGCAGTGACCCCGCGCCATCCCGGCGCCGCAGCGCCTGCGCGTCTGGACAGTCGCCGGGCTTGGGCCTAGATTGCCCGGCACCGCGCGGCGCCGCTTTCGCGCCGGCATCCACGCCACGGAGCACCCCCATGCAGATGAACGACATGGTGATCGTCAGCGTCGACGACCACATCATCGAGCCGCCCGGCATCTTCGATCGCACCCTGCCCGCCCGCTGGCAGGACCGCGCGCCCAGGTTCGTCGACAGCCACGGCAGCGAGGGCGCGTACTGGACCTTCGAGGGCACCCGCGTCACGAACTTCGCGCTGAACGCCGTCGCCGGCCGGCCGCGCGAGGAACTGGGCTTCGAGCCCGACAGCTACGACCAGATCCGCAAGGGCTGCTGGGAAGTCAACGCCCGCGTGGACGACATGAACGTCAACGGCGTGCTCTCGGCGCTGTGCTTCGGCAGCTTCACCGGCTTCGCCGGCGAGATCTGGACCCGGGCGCAGGACAAGGAACTCTCCCTGGCCTGCCTGAAGGCCTACAACGACTGGCACATCGACGAGTGGTGCGGCGCCCATCCGGGCCGGTTCATCCCGCTGGCGCAACTGCCGATGTGGGATCCGAATCTGTGCGCGGAGGAAGTGCGCCGGGTCGCCCGCAAGGGCGCGACCGCGGTGACTTTCATCGGCCTGCCGCAGCAGCTTGGCCTGCCGAGCGTGCACACCCAGGCCTGGGATCCGCTGTTCGCCGCCTGCCAGGAGGAGAACGTCGCGATGTGCCTGCACATCGGCGCCGCGCCGCTGGCCTCGCTGGATTCGCCGGTGGATTCGTACCTGTCGCAGGTCGGGATCAGCTCCTTCATGACCGCGTCCGAATGGCTCTGGTCGCACTCGGTGCGCCGGTTCCCGAACATGAAGATCGTGCTGTCCGAGGGCGGGATCGGCTGGATCCCGTATTTTCTCGAACGCGCCGACCAGGTGTTCGAGAACCACGGCCCGTGGACCCGCAACACCGACTTCGGCGGCGTCAAGCCCAGCGAGTATTTCCGCAAGCGCTTCTTCAGCTGCTTCATCGTCGACCGCACCGGGCTCAAGCACCGCCACGAAGTCGGCATCGACACCATCACCTTCGAGAACGACTACCCGCACGCGGACATCACCTGGCCCAAGTCGCCCGAGCAGCTCTGGGCGGATTTCCAGGCGGCCGGCTGCACCGACGAGGAAATCGAGAAGATCACCCACCTGACGGCGATGCGGGCGCTGAACGTCGACCCGATCGCCAGGCTCGGTGGCCGCGCGAACTGCACCGTGGGCGCGCTGCGGGCGAAGGCGACGCACGTCGACCTGACCGAATTGCGCAACGTCGGCGGCATTCCTCCGGCGCCTCCCGGCCGCACGCCGACCATGGCCGACATCGCCAGGCAGTTTCCGACGGTGAAGGCCGCCAACGGCTAGCCGACGGCACCGCCCGGCGCACACGGTCTCCGGCCAGCCCCGTTTGCGTGTAGGATCCCGGTCCCACCGAACGCAACCGGACAGGAACCCGCATGAGCACCCCTGAAGCACCCGCCAAGAAGCCGTCCGTGCGCATGACGCCGGACGAGGTGTGGAAGTTCGTCGAGGACGGCCACACCGGCATCTTCACCACGCTGCGGCGCGACGGCGTGCCGATCGCCATGCCCATCTGGTACGTCTGCCTGGACCGCGCCATCTACATCGGCACCCGCGGCAAGAAGCTGGTGCGCATCAAGAACGATCCGCGCGCGAGCTTCCTGGTCGAGGACGGCGAGTACTGGGCCAAGCTGCGCGCGGTGCACCTGACCGGCCGCTGCGAAATCGTCGATCTCGATCCGGAAATGTCCAGGCGCTATTCCGCGGAGATGGATCGCAAGTACGCGAAGTACCGCACTTCGCGATCGGCGATGCCATCGGAAACCCGCGCCGTCTATCAGACCGCGCTGCACGGGATCGTAAAATTCACCCCCGACGAACGGGTGCTGAACTGGGACAACACCAAGCTCGGCCTGGGTTGATCGGCCACCCGCCCCGCAGAACGTCCGGACCGATGCGACCATGACCACGCGACTGGACTGCGAGGAAATCATCCGCGCGGCCGGCTTCCAGACCGGCTACTTCGGCCTGCTCGACGCCGGCTTCCGCGAGCGCCTGGCGCGCTTCACCGGGTGGATGAACGAGCACGGCAACCTGTCGCCGGAGCAGATCCTGGTGGCACGCCGGCAGATCATCCAGGTCGTCGTCACCCGGGTACTGCTGGAAGCCGACCGCCGGCGCATCCCGGCGATCGCGCAGGAGCGGATCGATCGGCCGATCTTCATCATCGGCTATTCGCGCACCGGCACGACGCTGCTGCACTCGCTGCTGGCGCAGGACCCGGCCAACCGGGTGCCGGTGTTCTGGGAAACCCACCAGCCCTCGCCGCCGCCGGGCGAAATGCCGGTCGCCAGGGGCCGGCTGGAAGCCGCGCGGCGCGAGTTCGACAGCTGGTGCGACTACACCCCGGGCATGTTCGCGATGCACCCCTACTTCGACGAGGGCATCCACGTCCCGATCGAAGACGAGGAAATCCACAGCATCGATCTGCAGAACACCTACCCGACGCTGCTGTTCCGCATTCCCACGCTGCCGATCGCGAGCCTGGGCGATACCGCCGATCCGAGCGGCTGCTATGCGTTCCAGAAGCTGTTCATGCAGCAGTTGCAGTGGAACCTGCCCGCGCGGCGCTGGGTCGTGAAGGGCTGCGCGCACCAGTTCCAGCTCAAGGAGCTGTTCGCCGAGTTCCCCGATGCGACGTGCGTGTGGCCGCACCGGGATCCGGTCGAGGTGCACCGTTCCACGCTGGCGATCTCGGCGGTGCTGTACAACGCGCTGACCAACGGCAGCGTGGACTGGAAGCAGTTCGCCGCCGGCTACCTGCAGGCCACGCGCGCCGGGATCGACCGCGTGCTCGCCGATCCCATGGTCGACGATCCGCGCATCGTGCACCTGAAATTCCCGGATCTCGCCCGGGACCCGCTTGCGGTACTGCGCAGGATCTACGCCGCGTGCGACCAGCCGCTGACCCCGCAATTCGAGGCCGCCGCCCGCGCGTGGCTGGACGATCCGGCACATCGCGCCGACCGCTACGGTCGCTATCCCTATTCGCTTGAACCCTTCGGGCTGCAGGCGGGCGAAGTGGCCGAATTGTTCGCGGACTACGCCCGGCGCTTCGGCCTGGCGTGACCTGCAACCGCGGGCGGCCGGGCGGCGCCCGCGATGCGGACCATCCGCGACGGCCGGACGACCGCCGCGGACGGCCGCAAGTCAATCAGCCCTTGAAGTCGATCTCGTTGAACGCCTCGTCGCGCCAGCGCAGCGCTTCCTTGAGCCCCTTCTCGGCCTGCACCTTCTGGAACAGCTTGGCATTCGGACGCACCCGGGCATTGCTCATGACGTGCCAGTGCACGCCGGAATTCAGCGCGTTCTTGAACCCCATCATCTCGTAGGTCTCGTTCAGCGCGCCCTTGTTCACCGCCAGGAGATCCGGAAGGATCGTCGACAGCGCCTTGACCTCCTTGGCAACCTCCGCATCGAGTCGATCGGCGGGGAAGCTCTTGGCGATCCAGCCCCACTCGGCGGCCTGCCTGCCGCTGATGCTCGCGCCGGTGAGTTGCATGTACTTCGCCTGCGCCATCGACATCTTCCACGGGAAGAAGCTCGTATCCGGCGAGGACATGCCGCGCGTGGGCGGATAGCCCAGCCGGGCGTTGTCGGCGGCGAAGACGATGTCGCACATCGACATCAGCTCGGTGCCGCCGGCCAGGCACGCGCCCTGCACCTTGCACACCACCGGCTTGAGCAGATCCCAGATCGTGAGCCAGTCCTTGATGCAGCTGCGGGCGAACTGATCGGTCCAGGTGTCGAACAGCTTCTCCGAGACGAAGCCGCCCTCCGGCGCGTTGTAGCCCTTCAGATCGTAGCCGCTGCAGAACACCGGGCCCGCGCCGTCGATCAGCACGATCGAGGCATCGTCGTCGCGCTCGGCCATCTTCAGCGCCGCGACCACCTCGGCGCGCAGCGCGAGGCTGAGCGCGTTGCGCGACTCGGGCTTGTTCAGGGTGATGTGCGCGACCTTGTCCGTCACGCGATACAGAATGCACTTGAAGTCCGACATCTGTGTTTTCCTCCGCCTCGTGTTGGGGGTGTGTTCGACACCGCAGTGTAGATCGCGCCGCACGGCCCCGGATCCCCCTGCCGCCCGCCCTGTGCCGAGTCCGGCAACACCTGCGGATGCCGGACGACGGCCGTGGGCGCATCCGCATCCGGCTGGCCGGGTAACGGCCGCCGGCCGTACGCCGCGTCGTATCGCAGAGACCGAGCCCGTGATAGCGTTGGACGCATGATCCCCCTGACCGCGCCGCACCCCTTCCCCGGGGCGGCATCGCCCGTGCGCGCAAACGCCGGTTCCGCATGACCTCCGCGCCCGGAACGCCCCCGGCCGGCGGGTCGCACGGATGGAACGTGGTGCTCTGCGCGGTCGCGTACCAGGGCCTCTCGCTCGGATTCCTGCTCTACGGCACCGCCGTGCTCGTGGTGCCCTGGTCCGAGACGTTCCACGCCGCGCGGGCCGACGTGCTGCTGGTGACCTTCGCCTGCCAGATCGCCACCGCGTGCTACGCGCCGATCTGCGGCCGCCTCGTCGATCGCGTTCCGATCCGCCGCCTGGTACTGATCGGGCTGGGCCTGCTCGGCGCGGGCCTGGCGCTCGCGTCCCGCGCGCAGTCGGTATGGCAAATCGTCCTCGTCTACTGCCTGACGATAGCGCCCGCCTCGCTGCTGGCCGGCGCGCTCACGGCGATGACGCTGGCGACTCGCTGGTTCGACGAGCGCCGCGGCCTGGCCATCGGGGTGGTATCGCTCGGCTCGTCCGTGGGGGGGGTGATCGTCCCGCCACTGATGACGGCCCTGGCGACGGCACACGGCTGGCGCGTCGGATTGCAATGGTTCGCCGGCGCCACGCTGCTGATTTTCGTCCCGCTGGTGGCGGCCGTGCTCGCGCGCGAACCGCCGGCGCCGGCGGCGCATGCCCGCGCCCCTGCTGGCGCACCGGCGGCGCACCATGGATGGACGATCCCACGCATCCTTGGAACGGCGGGCTTCTGGGTACCCGCCGTGGCGATCGCCGTGCTGACCCTCGCTTCGGTCGGGATCCAGATCAATCTGGTCGCGCACGCACGCGACCAGCAATTCTCCGCCGCGCGCGCGGCGCTGCTGCTGCCGGTGCTGTCCGGCGCGATGGCAGCCGGCAAGATCCTCTGCGGAGCGCTCTCGGACCGGATCGCGCACCGGACGATGTACTGGCTCGCCGGCAGCGTGTTCATCTGCGCGATGCTCGTCCTGCTCGGTTCGAAATCCTGGCTCGCACTGATGCTGGGTGCGGCCCTGTGCGGGTTCGCCTCCGGCGCCGTGCAGCCGATCCTGGGCGCGACGATGGCGGCCCAGTTCGGCATCGCCGCATTCGGGCAGGCCGTGGGGCTGGCCTACGTGGTGATGAACGTCAGCGCCTTCGGGCCGGTCTTCGCCGGGCGGATCTACGATCGCACCGGCAGCTACGATGCGGCCTTCGCCACCTTCGCGGCGCTGGTCGCCGGCGCGATGCTGATCATGGCGCGCTACCGCCCCCGGGCGTCGGCAGGGTGATGCCTGCATCCCTGCGTCGCGGATGCACGGAGATTGGTTCCAGCCACCGCACTTCCAAGGCCCGGTTCGCCGCTGCCGCGAACCGGGCCGAACCCGTACCTGCGCTCAGTCCTCCAGCAGGCTGCGCAGCATCCATGCGGTCTTTTCGTGGACTTCCATGCGTTGCGTCAGCAGGTCCGCCGTGGGCTGGTCGTTCGCCGCGCTGACGGTCGGAAACAGTTCGCGCGCGGTGCGCGCGGTCGCCTCCTGCGCCGTGACGAGGTTGCGGACCATGTCCATCGCCTTGGGCACGCCCTCGGATTCCTCGATCGACGCCAGCCGGGCGAACTCCCCGTAGGTTCCAGGCGCCGGATAGCCCAGCGCGCGGATGCGCTCGGCGATGAGGTCCAGGGCGTTCCACTGCTCGGTGTACTGGCCCTGGAACATCAGGTGCAGCGTGTTGAACATCGGCCCGGTGACGTTCCAATGATAATTGTGCGTCATCAGGTAAAGGGTGTAGCTGTCCGCCAGCAGGCGCGACAGTCCCTGCGCAATGTTCCTGCGATCCTGAACCGACAGACCGATATCGATTCCACCGGCCTGCGGCTGCACCTTCGATTTCGCGTTGGCCCTCGCCTTCGATGCCATTTCGTCATCTCCTGTCGTCGGGTGAACACCGTGCCGCCTTCACCGGCTCCGGGCCGGTCCTGCGTACATCGGCAGCGGTTGCAGTGTAGGAACCGCACGCGCCGCCGGTCCAATTGATTCGACAAACCAAGGCCATAAGCACTGCTTCTCGGATACCACCGCGTCGGCGGGCGACGTGTTCCGAACGACGATGCCGCAACCCCGCAATCGCGGCCGCATGCCGACCGCCGCGTCGCGGCCGCGGCCCCTTGACCCAGGTCAATATGCGCCGGCGTGCTCCAGCGATGCTTGCGGCACGCCCGATGGCGCCGTGTCCGCTGGCCACCACAGACGAGGAAAACGCACATGCAACTGGCAGAACTTCCATTACCCGTGGATCGCACGGCTCCGAAAAACAGCTGGAAGCCGCCCGCAGGGGTTCGTATCGTCTCCTCCGACAACCACAACATGGAAGCGAACCACCTGTTCGAGGAGCGCCTGCCCGCCAAGTGGAAGGACAAGGCCCCGGTCTACTACCGCGAGGGGGACAAGATCGTCTTCAAGGCCGAAGGCCGCGACCTGGTTCCGCCCGGCACGGGCGACCGCATCACCATCGGCCGCGAGGGGCAGTTCGATCCGGCGCTGCAACTCAAGGACATGGACGCCGAAAACGTCGACGCGACCATGATCTTCCACGGCATGTTCCAGTCGCTGAACGGCCTGGAGGACAAGGAACTCTACTGGGCCTGCGTCGACGTCTACAACGAATGGCTGGTCGAGTACCTCAAGCCCTACGCCAAACGCATGCATGGCATCGCCATCCTGCCCGCCTTCCGCAAGCCGGAGGCGGCGCGCGACTACATGCAGAAGATCAAGCAGCTCGGCTACAAGGCCGTGCAGATGCCGCACTCGCCAGCCGGCGTGCGATGGAACAGCAAGGACCTGGAACCGGTGTGGGCCGCGATCGAGGAAGCCGGGCTGCCGCTGAGCTTCCACGCCGGGGCCTACAAGGTCTTCGTCGGCAATGGCTCGATGGGTGCCAACCTGACCGCGAACCTGTGCCCCTACCGCAACCTGTTCGGCGCGCTGGTCTTCTCCGGCGTCCTGGATCGGCACCCGGGCCTGCGGGTGGTGTTCCACGAGGGAGGCGCCACCTGGGTCGCGCAGGTACTGACGGACATGGAATACATCTGCGCGACGTTCGGCACCGTGCTCAAGCCCAGGCTGAGCAAGAAGCCGACCGACTACTGGCGCAACCAGTGCTACGCCTCGTTCATGGTCGACCCGAACGCGATCCGCCTGGTCGACGTCATCGGCGAGGACAACATCATGTGGTGCTCGGACTATCCGCACCCGGAGAGCACGTTCGGCTTCACTGGAGAACTGCTCAAGGAGACCTACGAGAAGCTCGGGCCGGTGGCGGGCGCCAAGTTCATCGGCGGCAACGCCGCAAAGCTCTGGGGTATCTGACCCAACACCGCCGTTCGCAGCGGCGGCGGGGCAACCCGCCACCGCTCATGACCGAGCCGCCCGCCGCCGTTGCGGCGGGCGGCCTCCGCTTTCCCTGCCCTGCGACATCCGCGCGCAGATTCTCCAGGCCCTGCGCGTTTGCCAATCCGGACGGCGCGAACGTATAGTCGCCGTGGATGCCAGCCATTGCCCAGCGTCGAACGCCCCGAGCCATTGACCATCCCGGGCACGCGCTTCGCACGGTTCCGCGCCGCCTGACGGCGCGCACCTGAGCCGGGTGCAGGGATGCTGGCGGTCAAGATCGTCCTGGTTCCTGCGTTCCTGCTGCTGGTGTCGGTGGCCGGCCGGATATTCGGGCCGACGGCGGCCGGCTGGCTGTCCGGCCTGCCGGTCGTGACCGGCCCGGTGCTGGTGCTGCTCGCGATCGAGAACGGCCCGGCCTTCGGCGCCGACGCGTCGTGGGCCGCGGTGAGCGCGGCGTTCGCTTCCATGGCCTTCAGCCTCGCCTATGCGCACGCGGCCATGCGCGTCGGCTGGCCGCTGGCACTGTCCGCGGGGCTGACCGCATGGCTGGGCGCCGCCATCGTGCTGCAACACGTGCCGGATGCGCCGCTGCTCAGCCTGGCGATCGGCGCTGCGTCGCTCGGGTTGTCCCCGCGCCTGTTTCCGCGGACCGCGCTGTCCAGCGCTCCGCGATCGATCGGCAACCTGGAGATCGCATTGCGAATGGTCGCGGGCGCCGCGATCACCCTGGCCTCCACCGCGCTGGCTGCGGTGGCCGGCAGCCGCTGGAGCGGCGTGCTGGCGGTGTTCCCGGTGCTGGGCACGATCCTCGCGGTGTTCACGCACCGGTCCGGCGGCCACGCACTGACCGCGCTGCTGCTCAGGGCCATGGCCACGGGCATGTTCTCGTTCCTGGCCTTCTGCGCGACGTTTGCCGCCACCCTGCCGCACCTGAACCTGTCCCTGGCACTTGCCGCGGCGCTGTCGGCGTGCCTGTGCACCCAGGCAGCGACCGGGCGCCTGCTGGCGTCCCGCCACGCGCGCAGCGCGCGGCATCCGGCCTGATCGCGCCCGTCGCGGCACCGATCCGCGGCCAACCGGCCGCGTTCAACCCCGCGCCCGCCCGCGGCTTCGATACAGTGCTTCGTCCAACACGCCGCGCAGTTCCTCCGGCGACCACGGCTTGCCGATGAACTTGTAGATGGCACCGCGGTTGATGGCCGAGCGCGCCGCGTCGAAGTCTTCGTACGCGCTCATCAGCACGCGCACCGTGCGCGGGTGCATCGTCCGCACGCGGCTGAGGAATTCCACCCCGCGCATGCCCGGCATGCGCTCGTCGCACAGCACGACGGCGATCTCCGTACGCGCCAGGATCTCGAAGGCATCCGCGACCCGGGTGGCTTCGTGCAGCACGTATTCGGCGCCCGCCGAAGCCGCACGCACCAGTTCGACGACGCCCGGATCGTCGTCCAGCACCAGCACCGCCGGCCGGCTGCCCGCGCGCCCCATGGTCTCGCGCGGGATGTGCCGGTCTTCGGCGAGCAGGCGTGCGACTTCGTCCGCCGGCACCGGTCGGCTGAAGAAATAACCCTGCATCTGGTCGCAGCCGCGCGCGGCCAGCAGCGCGAGCTGGGCCTGCGTTTCGACCCCTTCGGCCACCACGCGCAGGCGCAGCGCGTGCGCGAGCGCGATGATGCTCTCGGCAATCACCAGGCTCTCGGGCTCGACGACGATCCCGCGCACGAACGACAGATCCAGCTTGAGCTTGTCCACCGGGAATCGCTGCAGGTAGCTCATGCTGGAATAGCCGGTGCCGAAGTCGTCGATCGCCAGCGCCACGCCCATGTCCCGCAGCCCGCGCAGCAGCGGCACCATCCGTTCGGGCTCGGCCATCGCCACGGTCTCGGTGAGTTCAAGTTCCAGGTAGCGCGGCGCGAGCCCGGTGGTGCGCAGGATGCCGGCGACCATTTCCACGACGTCGCTGCGCGCGCACTGGCGCGCGGACAGGTTCACGGCCACCGGTACCGGCGGCAATCCGGCGCCCTGCCAGTCACGGGCCTGGGAGCAGGCACGCGCCAGCACCCACTCGCCGATCGGCAGGATGAGCCCGCTGTCCTCGGCGATTTCAATGAAGGCACCCGGCCCGATCAGCCCGCGCTGCGGATGCTGCCAGCGCAGCAGCGCCTCCACGCCCACGATCCGGCCGCTGTGCAGGTCCACCTGCGGCTGGTAGTGCAGCACCAGTCTTTCACGCTCGACGGCATCGGCAAGGTCGGCCAGCAGCGCATCACGCTCCGCCGCCCGCGCCGGATGCGCGGCGATGTGGACGACGCGCGCGCCGGCACGGTTGCCATCGTGATCTTCCAGCCGCCGGCCGTATCCGCGCAGCTCGGCCGCCTCCGGAACCGGCGGCACGCGGCCGAAGTGCGTTGCCGGTGCCTCCCCCGCGCTCCCGCGCCCGCGCAACAGCGACCGGACCGCCGCCGCCAGCGCGAGCCCGGCTGCCACCGCGAACGCGACCGTCGCGTGCGCGAGCAGCAGTGCGCCGTCCGGCACGTCGGCGCGGCCGACGCGCTCGATTGCCACTTCCCCCGCCACGCCGACCACGACCGAGATGACGGCGATCGCGACCGGCAGCACGACGGGCATCGTCATCGCCTCATTCGTCTGCGTCCGCGCCCGCGCGCGGATCCCGCGCCTGCGCCGGCTCGGGCGCGGTCCCGACGGCGGCGCGCAGGCTTGCCTCGACCGCGCGCAGCAGCGCCGTGGGCGGCATCGGCCGGACCAGGTAGCTCGCCGCACCTTGATCGAGCGCAGCATCGCGCTCGGCCGCCGACCACGCCGAGGAGGTGAGCAGCATGATCGGTACCCCGCGCAGCGCCGGATCGGCCTTCGCGGCCCGCAGCAGCGCATGGCCGGTCTGGCCCGGCATGTGCACGTCGGAAAGCACCAGATCGAAATGGGTCGAACGCATTCTTTCCAGCGCCTGCGAGACCCCGGACACGAGTTCGAGCTGGTATCCGAAGGGCTCCAGCGTCGCGCGCATGAGTTCGCCGTTGACGGTCGAATCGTCAACCACCAGCACGCGTGCGGAGTACGGTGCGGCGCCCTGCGCCTCATCAGCCGCTCCCGCCACCGGCGGGGACATCGCCACCGGTTGCGCGCCCGCGCCCACGGGCAACAGGGCGCCGATCTGGCGCGCGAACGCCTCCGGCTCGATCGGCTTGGCGATGTAGCCGTCGAATCCCGCGGCCAGCAGGCGTTCGCGGTCCCCGACCATGGCCAGGGCCGTGACCGCGATGAGCGGCGCACCGCGACGCTCGGGGTCGGCCTTCAGGCGCCGGGCGATCGCCACGCCGTCCATCTTCGGCAGGTGCACGTCGCAGACGATGAGGTCGGCGTCACCCTTCAAGGCCAGCGCAAGGCCGGTCTCGCCGTCGCGTGCAATGACGACCTCGTGACCGAAAACTTCGAGCAGGTACTTCATCAACTCGAGGTTGGCATCGTTGTCTTCGATGACGAGGATGCGGGACACGGCTCAACCATCCGGTACGCGTAGCGTGAACGTACTGCCCTCCCCGAACCGGGAACGGCAGTCGATCCTGCCGCCGAGCAGGCCCGCCAGCCGCTGCGACAGGTGCAGGCCCAGGCCGGTGCCTTCGTGGCTGCGCGTGGAGGAGTCGTCGAGCTGCGAAAAGGCCTGGAACAGCTTGTGCGCGTCCTCCTCGCGGATCCCGCGCCCGGTGTCGCGCACCTGGATCTCGCACCAGCCGCGGCCGTCGTCCTGCACGCGGTGCAGGACCAGATCGACCCGACCGTGGTCGGTGAACTTGGTCGCGTTGTTGACGAGGTTGATGACGATTTGTGACAGGGCGCGACGGTCGGTGTGCACGACCAGATCCTCGGCCGGCAGGGCGATCCCGAAACCCAGCCCCTTGCGCTCGGCCTGCGGCCGCAGCGACGCCGACACCTCCTCGACCAGGGCATTGAAGGACACCGGTTCCGGGTTCAGCACGATCTTGCCCGAATCGATCCGCGCCAGATCCAGCAGGTCGTTGATGAGCGACAGCAGGTGGCGTGCGCTCGTCTGCACGGTGGCGAGCTGCTTCTCCTGTGCCGGCAGCAGCGGCCCGGGCAGGCGCATGAGCAGCGTCCCGGTGAAGCCGATGATGGCATTGAGCGGGGTACGCAGCTCGTGCGACATGGTCGCCAAGAAGCGGTTCTTGGCGTCCACCGCGAGTTGAAGCTCGGCGTTCTTCTCCGACAGCTCGCGCTGAAAGCGCCGGCGGTCGGTGATGTCGCGGATGGAACTCGACACCAGCAGCCCCTGGCCGGTCTGCAACGGGCTCAGGCTGATTTCGACCGGGAACTCGGTGCCGTCCTTGCGCAGGCCGTGCAGTTCCAGCCCCGCCCCCATCGCCCGCACCCTGGGTGCCGCGTGGAAAGCGACCCGGTAGGCCGGATGCCGGTTGCGGAAGCGCTCCGGCACCAGCACCTCCACCTTGCGGCCGATGAGCTCTTCGCGGCGATGGCCGAACAGCTTTTCGGTCTGCGCGTTCACCAGGGCGATGTCGCCATTGCGGTCGACGATGACCATGGCATCCGGCGCGGATTCGAGCAGCCCGCGGTACCTCTGCTCGGCTTCCCGGGCCGCGGCAATCGCGCGCCGGCCGCGCAGCCAGCCCGCCACCGCGACCACGGCGAGCACGCCAAGCGCGGCGATCAGCGCGCTCACCATCATGGCCCGTCGCGCCCCCACGATGGCCTGCCCGTGCTTCCTGCGTGCGCGGTCACCACGGCGAGGTCAGCCCGTAGCGGATGGCGAATTTCACCATCCCCTGGACATCCTTCACGCCGAGCTTGCCCATCAGCCGGCTGCGGTAGGTGTCCACGGTCTTGACGGATATCGCCAGCAGCCTGGCGACGTCGGCGCTGGTCCGGCTCTCGACCACGAGTTGCAGGATCTGCCGCTCGCGCACGCTGAGCTTCTCCAGCGGGCTGCGCATCTCCTCGCCGGAGACGATGTCCTCGATGATGAAGTCGGTGACGCCCCCGCTCAGGTAGCGCCGGCCCGAGTGCACCGCGCGAATCGCCCCGGCAATTTCCGCCGGCTCGGCGTCCTTGACGACATAGCCGTCCGCGCCCGCGCGCAGGGCACGGTAGACGTACTCGCCGCCGGAATGTATCGACAGGATCACCACCCGGCTGGACGGGCATGTCTTGCGGATCGCCTGCGTGGCGTCGATGCCGTTCAATTCCGGCAACACGACTTCCATCATCACCACGTCCGGGCGCAGTTCGCCCGCGCGGCGCACGACTTCCAGGCCGTTCCTGACCTGGGCGACGATATGGATATCGGCCGTCGACGCCAGTGTCGCACGCAGGCCCTCGAGAACGATGGCGTGATCGTCTGCGATCAAAACGCGGATGGGCATGCGGAACGTAACAACCTCCTGCCGATGCGCGTGGATTATGACCATGAGGCCCGACACTGTATGTCGGGTGAATTTGACGAATTCCCTCCTGGGCCGTGCGGTTATGCCGATCCGCCGCTCCAGGCCCGTGCGGCGCGGCCCCGCCCGAACGCGGATCGCCGGGCGTTGGAGGCCGATCCTGCGACCGCCGGCTGCGCGAAGCATGCCGACTGGCGCACGAAACCGACAATCCGATGGCCATTCGCGAGGACGAATTCGACGCGGTTCGACGCCGCCCCCGCGGCGGGCGCATCGGGTTTTCCCGCCTGCGAGGCCCGGCGGCTTGATCCGTTCCGTGCGGCGCCTTATATATTTCGTAGCGCGGACCGCACGCGCCGGCCGCAGGGCAGAGTACCGATGCAACCGCCCGACCCCAGCGAACTCACCTCCCCGATCGCCTTCGAAGGTGTGCCCCGCCCGGCCGATGACGACGGCCGTGAGGAACGCGAAAACCTGGATGTGCTGCAACTCGCGCTGCGCCGGCAGTGGGACCTCGGCCGCAACGTCCTGCTGCTGTGGCGGCCGACCGAACAGGGCGTGGATCTGCTCTGCGTGCCGCACTATTCGATCGGCGGGTTCGTCGCCTCGCGCCGGATCGTGCCCGCGCCGTATGCCCGCCGCGTCGGTGACCGCGCCCTGGGCGGGGTATCGTCCGGCCGGTTCCTTGCCGAAATGGTCAAGGGCAGCCGCTGCGTCACGCACGATTTCATGCAATTCGCCGCGCGCCTGCTGGAAACAACGCCGGTGCTGATCCCCGTCCCCCATCCGGGCGCGCTTACCGGCGCGGTTCTCACGGCCATCGACGACCTCGTCCTGCGCCACAGCATCGGCTACGTCGAGGATCGCGCCGTGTTCCTCATCGACATCTCGCGGTTCTCGCTGTTCGAACCCGTGGCGCAGATGACCCAGCTCAACAGCCTGGCCTATTCGCTCAATTCCGCGCAGGCCCGGCTCGCCCGCACGCGCATGCACGTGGACTTCGCCCGTTCCTCCACCGGCGACGGCTTCTACGTCTGGAACCGCGACGCGGGGGCCGACGCCAACCTGAATCTCTACCACCTGATGCAGTTCACGCTCGCCGACAATGGCCTGGCGCATGCGCGCTCGACGGCGGCGGGCACGGTGCCGACGCTCAAGAGCGCCTTCCACATCGGCGGCGGCTATGAATTCCGCCAGTACGAGGCGCTGCAACCCACCGAGTACAGCTACGTCGTCGGCGACGTGACGATTGAACTGGCCCGGATCGTGGAACAGGCACAGCCGGGGCAGATCCTCGTCGGCGATTTCCGCACCCGGGTGCCGGACCAACACGGACGGGAATTCCCGGGGCGGGAAGTGGACGCACGCGGGTTCATCGCCCGACTGCAGGACAGCCTGGCCGATCTGCGCGGGCTGCGGCTGGCCGGCGGGGAAATCGATTCGATTCGATGCTACCTCACCGGCCCGCGCGAACGCGCCGATCGCTGGGGCGTCACGCGCCTGCAGGCCATCGACAAGCACGGCCTGTCGCGCGACGTGTTCAATGCGAAGATGAATATCCACCGCATTCAGTCACCGCCGATTTTCCTCGGCCTGCAGGACGACGAACTCGTGGACACCGACCGCGTCCGGCGCGTATCTTCCTAGACACCGCCGTACCAGCCGTTGGTTCCGCCATCCTCGCGATGCACCTCCTTCAACCCGAGTTTGCGCCGCTGCTGCGCGATTTCGACCTGCAGCGGCTCGATGCCCAGCACGGCGCGGTGTACGCGCTTTGGCCGGACCTGACCCTGGCGGGTTTCAACCGGGCCTGGTTCGACTTCGCGCGTGACAACGGCGGCGAACCGGCGATTTCGGAACGCTTCGGCATCGGTGCACGGCTCATGGACGCGGTACCGGCCGTCCTGCGCGAGTTCGTGCAGGATGGACTGCAGGGATGCCTGGACCGGCGGATCCCCTGGCAGTACGACTACGAATGCTCCAGCGACAGCGTGCTGCGTCGATTCCGCCAGATCGTCTACCCGCTCGGCGCCGGCACAGGCCTGCTGATTGTCAATTCACTTCTGGTGCAGCACCCGCACGATCCGCTCTCGCGCCGCGCCGGCGTGCCGGATTCGGGGCTGTACCGGGGCCGCACCGGGTTCATCTACCAGTGCGCACACTGCCGGCGCATCCAGGACGTGTTCCGGACCGAGCGCTGGGACTGGGTGCCTGAATGGGTGCGACGCCCGCCGCGCGACGTCAGCCACGCGCTCTGCCCGGCCTGCTTCGGCTACTACTATCCGCTGCCTTCGCCTGGCTGAGCACGCCTGCGCAAGGCCGAAACCGCCAACCCGTGGCCCGCGGCACCGGCACCGTCGGCCCGTGCACCGGTGTGTCGCTCGCGCCGCACCCCGCCGGCGCCGTTCTATCAAGGGCCTGGGTCGATGCAAGGCGCCACGTGCGGCCAGGGCGCCGCACCCCGTGCCCCGCATGAATGCGCCGAAAGTTACTGCATCCGCGTGTTTTCATGCAGAAAATCACGCCGCGCGGCAAGTGGCAGGGATCTTGTTTGCGGTCTGCGACGAAGTTACCCGAACTACGACATCCGCGCCTGCATGTCAGTTGAGCGCGAAGGAGGTGTGTCATGAACAACCGATTCCTCACGCTGGCGATCGTGGCCGGCGCGCTGGTCGGCTGCGGCACGACGCCGGCCGACCGTACCTTGAGCGGCGCCGGGCTCGGCGCAGGTGCGGGTGCGGCGATCGGCGCGGTGACCGGCGCGCCAGCCGCAGGTGCGGCCATCGGCGCCGTGGCCGGCGGGCTGGCCGGCGCAGTGACGTCGCCAGGTCAATTGAATGCCGGCGATCCACCGTGGCGCAACGGCTACGGCGAAACCGCCGGCGATCGTGGAGCACTGATCGCGTGGATCCAGTCCCGGCTTCAGTCGCTGGGCTATTACCGCGGTCCCGCCAATGGCGAAGCGAACGCCGATACGCGCGCGGGAATTCGCGCCTACCAACGCGATCACGGCCTGCTGGTCGATGGCAAGCCGAGCCCGGCGCTGGCCGACTACATGTACCGCGGCAGCTGACTCGAACATCCGGATGGATTCGAAAAGTGATCACGCAAGGAGAAAACGCCATGCGCAACCAAGCATACAAGATTGTGCCATTCGTACTCTGCATCGCGACGCTGACGCCATTGTCCGGTTGCAACCAGAACAATGCGCCATTCCAAAGCGGCGACGAAGCGGAGTCTTCCGCTGCCTCCGGGACAACCGATTCCTCGGGCAGTGGTCAATCGGCCGCGCCGCCCGACCAGGCGCCGGCGCCGAGTGATGGTCCGAGTAGCTATCCGGGCTCCTCGCCGCAGTCGATGCTCCCCCAGGACGATGCGCCGCCCGCTCGTCCCGATTCGACTCCTCCCGACCCAGCGCCGCCCGACACGGTACCCGCGCCGACGCCGGGAGCGCCGTGACGAGATGGCACGGCTGACTCGGGCTCCGCGACGCACAGGTCGATGCATTTCCTCGCGTGCACGGATGCGCAATCGACCTGCATCGCGTCCTACGTGCCCGGCGTGCGGAAGCGCTCGGGCACGAGCGCGTGCCGGCGCAGCAGGCGGTAGAACCGACTGCGCTCGCGGCCGGCCAGGCGCGCGGCCTGGCTGACGTTGCCCGCGGTGGTCGACATCAGGCGCATGAGATATTCGCGTTCGAACTGCGCGTGCGCCTGGGTGTAGGTGAGGATGCCGCTGCCCGCGCCGCGCAGTACCGTCCGTACCAGCTCCGCCGTTACGAGTGGCGCGGTCGCCAGCGCCGCGCACTGCTCCACCACGTTGCGCAGCTTGCGCACGTTGCCCGGCCAGGGCGCGGCAATCAACAGTTCCATCGCTCCGGCGCCGAACCCGGCGACCGGCCGTTCCGCGGCCGCCGTGCACGATTGCAGGAAGTGCGCGGCCAGCAGCGGGATGTCCTCGCGGCGATCGCGTAGCGGCGGCAGTTCCAGGCGCGCGACATCGAGCCGGTAGTACAGGTCCTCGCGAAAGCGCCCGGCGACAACCTCGGCCTCCAGGTCGCGGTGCGTCGCGCACACGATCCGCACGTCCGCCGGCACCGGCGCCGTCGCGCCGATCCGGCGCACTTCCTTTTCCTGCACCGCGCGCAGCAGGTGAGCCTGCGCGCCGGCCGCCATGTCGCCTATCTCGTCCAGGAACAGCGTGCCACCGTGTGCCGTGCGGAACAGGCCCTCGTGGTCGCGCGTCGCGCCGGTGAACGCGCCGCGAACGTGCCCGAACAATTCGGACTCCAGCAGCGATTCGGTGAACGCGGCGCAATTCACCGCCACGAACGGCCGGTCCGCGCGCCGGCTGGCGAGGTGGATAGCCCGCGCCAGCAGTTCCTTGCCGGTGCCGCTCTCGCTTTGGATGAGCACGTTCACGTCGGTACGGGCGATGCGGTACGCGCGGCCGAGCATCTCCTGCATCGCGGCGCTGCGCGTGAGGATCGCGCTGGCCCAGTCGTCGTGGCCGGGTTCCGGCTCGGGCGCACCCACGCGCAACGCCCGCTCGACCCAGTCGACAAGTTCCTGCCCGTCGAACGGCTTGGTGAGGTAGGCGAACACACCGCGGCGGGTCGCAGCGGCAGCGTCGGCGATGGTCCCGTGCGCGGTCAGGACGATGATCGGCAGCGCCGGCTCGCGCGCGTGTGCCAGATTGAACAGTTCCATGCCGTCGATACCGGGCATGCGCAAATCGGTGACCAGCACCTGTACACGACCGGACGCCAACAGCGGCAGGGCCGCATCCGCCGAAGTTGCCGTTTCCACTGCGTAACCGGCACCGCGCAGGCGGATGCCGAGCAGGTGCAGCAACCCGGCGTCGTCATCGACCAGCAGGACCGTCGGCGGGCTCATGCTCCGGCACGCTCCGGCTGCGCCTGTCGCGCTCGATGATCTGATTTTCGATTTCCGTGATCGCCTCCAGACGGCGCTGCAACGCGGCGCTGCGCTGCCGTGCGCCGTCCAGGGAACGCGACAGGCGCATCGCCCGATCCTCGGCCTCGGCGCGCGCCGCGCCAAGCGCCGACAGGAGCCAGAGGAAGTCGCCACCGGTGTCGGTCCCGGCGATACTCTCCAGCAGAACGCGGGCACGCGCCGGATCTCCGGAGGGCGCCGGCGCGAGCGCCAGCAGCAGGGCGAGATCCAGCGTGGCTCGCTCGTCCGGCACGGCTGCATACGCGGCCTGCGCGGCCTGTATCTCGGCGGACCAATGTGCCTGCGGCAGCACCTCCCGCAGTCTCGCGATCGACGCCAGCAACGCGGCCGGCACCGGAGCCGCCTCGCAGGCGGCGGCCGGCGTCGCGATCGGAACGCAGGCCGCGGCCGGCACCGGAGCGCGGGCACAACCCGCGGCGACGACGATCGTCAAGGCCACGGCCGCGCCGAGCGCGGCAGGCGCATGCGCAGATGCGCGCCCGGACCACCCGGCAGGACTTCGATGGTGCCGTGGTGTGAACGTACATACTCCTCGACGATGGCCAGGCCCAATCCCCAGCCCTCGACGGCCAGTTGCAGGGCAGCACTGCCCCGGAAGTACGGTTCGAAGATTCTGTCGCGTTCGGCGGGCGCGATTCCGGGGCCTTCGTCACAGAGTTCGAACTCCGCGCAACGCCCTATCTCGCGCGTGGCGAGGCGGATCGTTCCGCCGCTGGGCGAGTATTTCACCGCATTGGAAACCAGGTTCTCCACCGCTATGCGAATGGCTTCGGGATCGCCGCGCACGCGCGCGGGTGCGAGGTCGCAGCAGGTCGCCAGTCCGCGCGTGCGGACCGACATCGCCTGAGCGGACAGGACATCGTCGACGATCCGGTCCAGGCGCAGCTCGCGCATTCCTTCCTCGGGCACGGAGTGGACGCAGCGATCGAAGGCGCAGATCGCGGCAACGCGCTGCTGCAGCCGTTGGCTGCCGGCGCAGAGAATGCGGACGATTTCGAGTTGGGCGTGCGACAACGGGCCGGCCGCTCCGTCGTTCAGGAGCTGCGCGCCTTCGCGCACCGAGGCGAGCGGCGCCTTGAGTTCGTGCGAGACGTGCTGCAGCGCACGTTCCTGCTGCGCGCGCGCCTGGACCATCCGGGCGCGCAGCCATTCCAACGCGATGCCAATCGCCTCGATGTCGCGCGGCCCACGTACTTGGACCGGCGCGTCCAGCTGCCCGAGCCCCAGGTTGCGGATGGCCCGATCCACCCGTCGCAACGGGCGGCCGATGACCCAGGACGCGAGCAGCGCAGCGCCCAGTGCGGCCGGAATCACGGCCAGTGCCTGGCGCACGAGCCGCCGCTGCACCGTTCCTGCCGTGTCGCGCAATGCCTGCGCACGCCGTTCGACGGCGACAGCCGTACGTCCGTACACCGGCCGCGAGAGCGCGGCCAGGACCTCGAAGCGCGCACCGGGAACCGAAGCCGCGCCTCGCACGGACACCGCGCGCGCTACGCTCGCATGCAGCCGGGCTTCGTCGTCAAGCAGGCGCCGCAGGGCCTCGCGCAATCCAGCGTCCGCGCCGGCTTCGAGATCGAGCGCCGCCCGCTGCAGTTCCGCCCGGCGCGACTCGTAGATTACGCGCAGTTGCTGATCCGGAATCAACTGGTACTGGCGTGCGTTGCGTTCCAGCGCCGAGAGATTCTCCGACAGGCGCTGCGCGGCCTGCGACATCCGCACGGCCTCGAGCACGGTGCCGCGGCTCGCTTGGCCGAGCCTGTCCACGGCGAGCGTGGCATCCACGAGAGCGGCCGCCAGCGGCAGCGCGACGAGCAACGGCATCACGAACAGCCAATGGTGCAGGCAGGAACCACGCAGCGCATTCATGGCCGAACCTCGAGACGTTGTCGCGCAATGTGCGGACGGATCATGCGCCCGCCGGCACGGGCAGGCACCTGTGTCGAATGCGCCGCACCCGCGTCGTGCGGCGGGATCAGCAGCTTGGCCCGGGAATCGGCCATGACCGTGGCCGATGCGCTGCGCAAGCGGACTGCCGGCACATCGCGCCGCAAGCGCCAAGCACCTGAATTGAGGAGATTAGTCCGGGAATCCTTGTGCATGGCAGGGTTCTTGTACCCGGTTCGCGGCGAAACGCGGCCGCATATGCCGCCCCGAGCACGAGGAGCATGATCATGAAGCACAAGACCATATCGACACTTTCGTTGACCCTTCCGGTGCTGACCCTCACCGCTGTTTGCGCGTGGATCCCGTCCGCGGCCGCCGCCGAGACCGCGGCGCCGATGACGTTCACGCAGGCGGACCTGAACGGCGACGGCTACATCAGCAAGAACGAGGCGATGGAGAACCCGTCGCTGGCGAATCACTTCGCCGAGATCGATCGCAACCGCGACGGCGTGGTCGATCAGAAGGAGTTCGTCGCTGCCGCCGAACCGGCATCGGCGGCACCGAAGTCGCCGGCGAAGAAAACCGCGCCCGAGGGCTGAGCCCTGCGCGGTCGAGGGCGCGTCCGGCGCAGATCGCCGGGCGCGCCCGTCCCGGGAACCGGATCGAGAGGTATCGCCATGAAATCGAACGACAATGAAACTACGCGCCAGCCATGCACAATCGCGCATCGGCGGCCGCGGCGCCTGGCCGCGATGCTCGCCTGCGTGATCATGAGCGGCAGCCTCGCCGCTGCAATCGCACCCGATGCACTGATTCGCGATACGACCCGCGAGGTCATCGGGATCGTCAGCGCCGACCCGGCACTGCGCAGCGGCGATGCGGTGCGCACGCTGGCGTTGATCGAAGAGAAGGTCCTGCCCCACTTCGACTTTCAGAAAATGACGCTGCTGGCACTCGGCCGCTACTGGCATCGCGCGGATGAGGCCCAGCGCTCGGCGCTGGTGAGCGGGTTCAGGCAATTGCTGGTACGCACCTATTCGGGTGCTTTGTCGCAGTGCGTCGGGCGTACCGTGGAGGTCGCGGCGCCGACCGACAGGGCGGGCGACATCGTGCGCGTGAAGACCCGCGTGACCGCGCCGGACGCGCCGCCCGTCGCCCTGGACTACATGATGTATCGCACCGCGGATGGCTGGAAGGTCTACGACGTATCGGTCGAGGGCGTGAGCCTGGTGACCACCTATCGCAGTTCGTTCGCGGCCGAGGTCGAACGCGGCGGCATCGACGGGCTCATCGAGGCGCTCGCGCTGAAGAATTCGCAGGCGCCGCCCGGCGCCCGCAGTGCGCGCGCGGACGTTCGCGGCTGACGCGGCGGCGCTCGCCCCGTGCCATTCCTGCGAAGCCGTACGCAAATACGCGGCCTGGAGCGCTCTCGGCCATTGCTTCGCTGAAACAGAATTTTACACTTCGGCCATCAGCATCGGCTCGGCGCCGTCCGGCCGCCGGCCCGCGCACGGGATCTGAAGCGCGCGCACCGCTGTCTCATGCATCTTTCGTCACGGCGAGTTCCAGGTTACGTAAGAGGTGCCCATGCCTGTGCGCCGATTGCATTCCCGACTGCACGAATTCGCGGCCCGCTTCCGGCTCGACGCGGAGGCACTCGCGGCGCGTCATCCGGCAGGGAGCTCCGGTGCCTGGGCGTGCAGTTTCCGCGATGCCGCCGGCGTCATCGCCGATTGCGTCCTGTCCATCGACGCGGGCAGCGCCGAGTTGCGCCACACGGCGCGCGAAACGCTCGCGGCAACGATCCGCGAGATCGACATCCTGCTGCTGGAAGCGCGCCAGCGCGGCTGGATCACCGCCCTGGGCAGCGCACGCCTGCAGGTGGCATTGACCATGATCGGGATTGAGGTCGACTCGGATCTCGAAGCCGAGCGCCGGCGGGCGCACGGCCGCGCCGCCGCCGGCGACGCGTCGGGCAATGAGGCGCGCAAACCCGATCCCTAACGTCCGCGCGGCCCGGCCAAGAAGCGTGGCAAGCTCCGCGCGAATCGGGCGCGGGCCTCTCGCTCGCAATCCGCGGCGGTAAGCAACCGGGATGCGGGCTCCAACCGAGCCTCACGTACGGTGCATCCGGGACTCGATTAGACTGGTCTTCAATTGGTCAATCCGCTGACGAGCGTTTCGAATCGAGGATTGCAACCTCACCGACCCGACGGCCGGCGACGATAAGTACCGTCGGTACTCTGCGGTCAGTTATTTATAATTGAGCTTGGGAAGCGCCGGCGCGCCACCCCGTAGAACGTATCCATCAAGCAGGGAGTGAGCTATGTGGAAAATCCTGTTCCTGGGACTGCTCGGCGCAATTGCCGCCGTGCTCGTGATCGCCGCGCGGCGGCCGGACCGGTTCCGGCTGCAGCGCTCGATCCAGGTGCGCGCGGCGCCGGAGGCGGTGTACGCGCTGATCGAGGACTTCCACCGCTGGACGCAGTGGTCGCCCTGGGAGCACCGGGATCCGGCGATGCAGCGCAGCTACGAAGGGCCGCAGGCCGGAGTCGGCGCGGTCTACGGCTGGAACGGCGCGAAAGTCGGCCAGGGGCGCATGGAGATTCTTGAGGCGGTTCCCGGCGCGCGCGTGCGCATCAAGCTGGACTTCCTGCGGCCGATGCAGGCCCGCAATACCGCCGAGTTCACGCTCGACGCGCGCGACGGCGGCACCTTCGTCACCTGGGCGATGGAGGGTCCGCAGCCGTTCATGGCCAAGGTCGTAAGCGTGTTCATGGACATGGAGCGGATGGTCGGTCCGGATTTCGAAACCGGGCTGGCCAACCTGCAGGCCGCCGCGGAACGTGGGGCACTCGCCGCGCCCGCCTGACGGGCGCCGCGGCGCCGTTGCCGGGTTCCTTGCCCGGATGCAATCCGCAGCCCGATGCGGGCGGGGATGGGTTTCGCCAGGCGTGCGGCCACGGCCCGCGCACGCCGCGCAGCATTTCCAGGGGCCGATGGGGGATCGGAACATGAGAGTTTCCACGGTCGCGGCTGCAGCCGCGGCGATCGCGCTCGTATTCGGCACCGGGGTCGCCTGGGGCCGGCAGGGACACATGGAGTCGGCGCTCATGCATCTGAAACAGGCCCGGCACCAGTTGCAGATCGCCAGGCACGACAAGGAAGGACATCGACGCAAGGCGATCGCGCTCGTCGACGACGCCATCGCGCAGGTCCAGGCCGGCATCGCGGCGGGCGCGGACTGATCGCCCCGTCCATGCGGCGGACGCTGTTCGTGCTGTTCGCCGCCCTGTGTACCCTCGCGGGATGCGCCCGCGTGCCGCCCGCGCCCGCCGCCGCGGATCTCGCGCGTATCGATCGCCTGCTGGCACTGGTGGACGCGCGCCTGGCGCTGGCGCCCGAAGTGGCGCGCGCCAAGTGGGTGGCTGGCGCGCCGATCGACGATCCGGACCGCGAGCGCCTGCTGCTGGAACGCACGCTCGGGCAGGCGCGCGCCGCCGGCCTGGACGGGGGGCTGGCCGCGGACTTCCTCCAGGCCCAGATCGATGCCAGCAAGGCGGTACAGCGGGACCTGTTCGAGCGCTGGCGCCGCCGTCCCCCGGCGCCGGGCCCGGTGCCCGATCTGCAGCACGAGGTGCGGCCGCGCCTGGACACAATCACCCGCGACATGATCGGCGCGCTGCGCGAAGTCGCGCCCCTGGACGCTGGTCGCGTCATCGCCAGGCGTGCGCGCGCGGCCATTGCCGACGAGACCGGCGGCACCGCGCGCGCGATTGCGATCGCACCGCTGGTCCCGCGCTGACGGCGCGCGCGCCGCTGCGGTTATAGTGGGCGCATGATGCAGATTCTGCTCGTCGGCGTGGGGGGCTTCGCCGGCTCGATTGCCCGCTTCCTGGTCGGTGGCTGGGTCCAGCAATGGATCGGGCGCAGCGATTTCCCGCTCGGCACCCTGGCGGTGAACGTCATCGGCTGCCTGCTCATCGGCTCGCTTGCGCAACTCGCCGACAGCCGCGCTGCGTTCGGTGCCGAGGCACGTGCGCTGGTGTTCGTCGGGCTGCTGGGTGGCTTCACCACGTTTTCCAGCTTCGGCAACGAGACGGTGAACCTGTGGCGCAACGGCGAAGCCGGCTTCGCGCTGGCCAATATCGGCGCCAACGTCGTGCTGTGCCTGGCGGCGGTATGGCTCGGGCGCACGCTCGCGCTCGCGCTCTGCAAGTAAGGCCCGCGTGCGGTTCGGCTCCATCCCCATCCACGACGCGCAAGGCGCCATCCTGGCCCACTCGCTCAAGGCCGGCAGCGTGTCGTTCAAGAAGGGCCGGCTGCTGTCGGCCGCGGACGTCGCGGCGCTCGCCGCCGCCGGCTGCATGCAGGTCGTCGCCGCCCGGCTGGAGGACGCCGACCTCGGCGAGGATGCCGCCGCCGGCCGCATCGCGCACGCGTTGTGCGCCGCCGGCGTGTTCGCCCACGCCCCCTTCACGGGCCGGACCAACCTGTACGCCGAGCACGGCGGCCTGCTGGTCTACGCACGCGACTGGCTCGATCGAATCAACCTGGTCGACGAATCAGTGACCGTCGCCGCGCTGCCGCCGTTCCAGGTGGTGCAGGCCCGCCAGCTCGTGGCGACGGTGAAGATCATTCCCTATGGGGTTGCCGCGGCCGTCGTCGAAGCCGCCGAGCGCGCCGCCGCGAACGTCCCGGAACGGATCCGCGTCGCGCCATTTCAACCGGCGGCGGTCGGGTTCCTGCAGACCGAGCTCGCCGGCACCTCCGAAGGCCTGCTCGACCGGACGCGCCGAACCCTGGACGCGCGCCTGGCGCGCTATGGCAGCCGGGTCACGATCGAGCGCCGCTGCGCGCACGACGCCGAGGCCGTCGCCGCCGCGCTCGCCGGGCTGCACGCGGCGCACTGCGATCCGATCCTGGTCTCCGGGGCGTCCGCCACCGCCGACCGGCGCGACGTGGTGCCGGCAGGCATCGTCCGCGCCGGCGGGGAGATCGTGCACCTTGGCATGCCGGTCGAGCCCGGCAACCTGCTGGTCTATGGCCGCATGGCCGGCGCGACCGCGGTGATCTGCCTGCCGGGCTGCGCGCGTTCGCCGGCGCCAAACGGCTTCGACTGGGTGCTCGAACGAGTGCTGGCCGGCGTGCCGCCCACGCGCGAGGACATCATGCGCATGGGCGCCGGCGGCTATATCAAGGGTGCGCGCGTGGCCGGCGCGCGCACGGGTGCCCAGGGTTCGCGCGAGCCGCCCGTGGAGCAGGCCGCGTCCGTCGCCGCGATCGTGCTCGCCGCGGGCCGCTCCACGCGCATGCGCGGCGCGAACAAGCTGCTGGCGACGATCGACGGCGAACCGATGATCCGGCGCACGGTGCGCGCGCTGCTGGCCTCGCAGGCGCGGCCGGTGCTGGTGGTGACCGGGCACGAGGCAGATGCGATCCGCTCCGCGCTCGACGGGCTGGCAGTCGGCTTCGTCGACAATCCCGATTTCGGCTCCGGCATGAGCACCTCCCTGCGGCGCGGCATCGCCGCATTGCCGGCGGCGGCCGATGGCGTGCTGGTGTGCCTGGCGGACATGCCCTGGACCGATCCCGCCGACATCGATCGGCTCATCGGCGCCTTCGCGCCCGCGGAACACCGCGGGATCTGCGTCCCGGTGCATGGCGGGCGGCGCGGCAATCCCGTGCTGTTCGCACGTACGCACTTCCCGGAGGTCATGGGCCTGACCGGCGACGTCGGCGCGCGCGCGCTGCTGGATGCCTACCCGGGCGCGATATGCGAAGTGCCGATGCCGGCCGACAGCGTACTGCGCGACGTGGACTCCCCCGAGGCGCTGCGTGCGCAGGGGCGCGACCCGATCTGACGCCCGGCTCAGTCCGCGGCCGGGGTGGCGAGCTTTCGCAACACGTGCGCGGCGGCCACCATGGCGAAGGTGGCGGTGACCGGCATCGCCGAGCCCACGCCGGTGGCGCAGCCCAGGCCGCGCAGCGCGGCATCTGGGGGCGGGGCGAGCGACAGGCCGCCGTCGGCGGTGGGATAGCGCGGCTGTTCAGCGGAGAACACCGCCGGCACCTCGAAGCGGCGCTGCGGATTGCGCGTGTAGCCATAGTGCCCGCGCAGATGCTTGCGGGTCTTGGCGAGCAGCGGATCCTGCACCGTGCGGGTGAGATCGGCGGCGCGGATCAGCAGCGGATCGGACACGCCGCCCGCACCGCCGATGGTGACGATGCGGATCCGGCTGCGCTTGCAGTGGGCGATGATTGCCGCCTTGGCGTGGAAGTTGTCCGCGCAGTCGACGACGAAATCCAGGTCCGGCGTGAGCAGTGCCTGGACGTTGCGACTGTCGATCCGATCCTCCAGCGCGCGCACCGCGCAATGCGGATTGATGCCGGCGATCCGCTCGGCGAGCACTTCGACCTTCGGCCGGCCGATCTCGGCGCTCAGCGCCTGGAGCTGGCGGTTCACGTTCGACTCCACCACGATGTCGAGATCCACCAGGACCAGCGCGCCGACGCCGCTGCGCGCAAGCGCCTCGGCGCACCAGGAGCCGACACCGCCCACGCCGACGATGCACACGCGCGCGGCCGCGATGCGCGCGAAGGCCTTCGCTCCGTACAGCCGGCGTACGCCCGCGAAGCGGCGTTCCAGGTCGATCAATTCCGGTACGTAGGGCGTGGTGGTGGACATGGTCGTACCGACGGGCAGTGGCGGCGCGTCTGGCCGCGCGCCGGGCGGCATCCTATCATGCGCTGCGCGAGCCACGGCCACGATGCTGTTCGATACCCACTGCCACCTCGACGTCGAGGACTTCGACCCGGATCGGGCCGAGGTCGCGGCCGCGGCGCGCGCGGCCGGCGTCACCGACATCCTCGTGCCGGGTATCCATCGCGCCGGCTGGGCGCGCCTGGAGGCGCTGTGCGCCGCCGCGCCCGGTCTTCACGCCGCGCTCGGACTGCACCCGGTACATCTGCACCTGCACGCCGACGCCGACGTCGACGCATTGCGCGCGGCCATCGATGCGCGGCGCCCGGCGGCGGTAGGCGAGATCGGCCTGGACTACGCGGTCGACGGGCTGGACCGCGCGCGCCAGCAGCGCCTGTTCGAAGCCCAGCTCGACGTGGCGCGCGAGGCCGGCCTGCCGGCGGTGCTGCACGTGCGCAAGGCGCACGACGCGGCACTGGCGGTGCTGGCGCGGATGCGCGTGCGTGGCGGCATCGCGCATGCCTTCAACGGCAGCGCCGACCAGGGCCGGCGCTATGCGGATCTCGGCTTCCGGCTCGGCTTCGGCGGCATGCTCACCTACGCGCGCTCGCGGCGCCTGCACGCATTGGCGCGCACGCTGCCGATCCAGGCGATCGTTCTGGAGACCGACGCCCCGGATCTCACGCCGGCCGCGCACCACGGTTGCCGCAACAGCCCGGCGTACCTGCCCGAGGTGCTCGCCGCGCTGGCGCAACTGCGCGGGGAGGATCCGGTCGCGCTCGCCGCGATCACCACCGCCAACGCACGCGCGGTGCTGGACCTCGCCGCGCCCGCATAGACCGTGGCGGCAATCATTGGGCTACGATGCCGGTGCCGGGCGGCAGCGCCGCAAGGGGGATATCAGGCATGAGCATGGGATCGGCCCTGGCGGGCCTGCGCGTCATCGACTTCTCGAACCAGCGCACCGGCGCACAGGTGAGCCAGGTGCTGGCCGACTTCGGCGCCGACGTGATCCACGTCGAGCCACCCGGGGGCAGCGCACTGCGCGGCCAACCGGCCTGGCCGTTCTGGGCCCGCGGCAAGCGCAGCCTGCAACTGGACCTGCACGCCGACGCGGACCGGCAGGCCGCCGTGGCGCTCGCCGCCACGGCGGACGTGACGATCGAGACCTTCCGGCCCGGCGTCGCCGAGCGCCTCGGCCTGGGTTACGAGCAGCTTGCGAGCGCGAACCCGCGCCTGGTACATGCGTCGATTACCGGCTTCGGCCGCCAGGGCCCGCTCGCCGGGTTGCAGGGCTACGAAGGCATCGTCGCCGCGAAGCTCGGCGTGTACTGGAGCCTGACCGAACTCACCCGGCGCCCGGGGCCAAGCTTCTGCTCGGCGGCCTATGCGTCCTATCCGGCGAGCCAGCTCGCCCTGCAGGGGATCCTGGCCGCGTTGTACGAACGCGAGCGCAGCGGCGCCGGCCAGCGGGTGGAGACTTCGCTGGTGCAGGGCCTGACCGTGCACGACACCTTCCAGTGGTTCACCCGCGTCGTCGCCAAGCGCTACCCGGACAGCTTCGCTGCCGTGCCGCGCGTGGTGAACGGCATCCCCACCGGCGGGCTGTCGTTCCGGCTGCTGATTGCGCAGACGCGCGACGGCCGCTGGCTGCAGTTCTCGCAGACCACCCAGCGCCTGTTCCGGGCCATGATGAAGATGTTCGACCTGGAGTGGATGTTCGACGATCCGCAGTGGAAGACGCTGCCGGACTTCGACGACGTGGCGCAGCGCGTGCAGTACTGGGAGAAGCTGCTGGAGATCGTGCGCTCGAAGACCGCGGCCGAGTGGCTGGCCGACTTCGACCGTGATCCGAACGTCTGGGGCGAGCAGTTCCGGCGCGACGCCGAAGTACTCGATCACCCGCAGATGCGCTTCAACGCGATGGTCAGCGAACGCGTGGATCGGGACCTGGGGCCGATCCGCTCGCCGGGCCCGATTGCGCACCTGTACGGCACGCCGGCAGTCGTCGACCGGCCGGCGCCGCGCCTGGGGGAACACGACGCGGCGCTGCGCGCCGAAACGCGCGGACCCGCGCCGGCGCATCGGGAAGTGCCCGACCCGCAGGCCGGCGCGCTGCCGCTCGCCGGAGTCACGGTCGTCGAACTCGGCACCTACTATGCCGCGCCGTACGGCGCCACGCTCCTGGCCGAGCTGGGCGCGCGCGTGATCAAGCTCGAGCAGCTCGACGGCGATCCGCAGCGCACGATGCTACCGTTCCCGGAAATCGCCGGTCTGAAGGCACTGCAGGGCAAGGAGTCGCTCGCAGTGGATCTCGCCACGCCCGCGGGCCGTGCCATCGCCCACCGGATCATCGCCCGGGCGGACATCGTCCTGCAGTCGTTCCGCGCCGGCGCGGCACGGCGCCTGGGCCTGGACGCCGAAACGCTGTGTGCGCTGAATCCGCGCCTCATCTACCACGCCTCGCCCGGCTACGGCGAAGACGGCCCTTACGGGCATCGGCCGGCGTTCGCACCGACGATCGGCGCCGGCGCCGGGTTGGCCTGGCGCAACGCCGGGCCGCTGATCCCGGACGGCGTACTGCCGGTCGAGCAGGCCAAGCCGACCGCCATGCAACTGGCCGATGCGGTGATGGGCGTGGGCAACTCCGACGGGCTGTCCGCCATCACGGCGGCCACCGCGATGCTCCTGGGCCTGGTGGCGCGCAGCCGCGGCGCGGGCGGCCAGCACCAGTTGACGACCATGCTCTCGAGCGTCGCGCACGCGATCTCCGAGGTGACGGTCGAGTACGCCGGCGCGCCCGCCCCGCCGACCGCGGATGCAGGCCTGTACGGTTTCAGCGCGCTGTACCGGCTCTACGAGGCAAGCGACGAGTGGGTATTCCTGGCCGCGCCGTCGCCGCGTGAGTGGCGCCGCCTCGCCGATGCACTCGCGGGCTGCGAGCGGCTCGATGCCGATCCGCGCTTCGCCACGCCGGAGGCGCGGCGCGACCACGACGCCGGTCTCGCACAGGCGCTGGCGCGCATTTTCCGCACCCGCCCGGCGGCGCAGTGGGAAACGGATCTGCGTGCCGCGGACGTGGCCTGCGTGGTCGCCGCGCGCGGCCCCGTGGAGGCGCGCTACATGGAACCCGGCGACGTCGGCGAACAATGCGGCCTGGTGACCGCCGCGCACCATCCGATCCTGGATGCAATCCCCCGGCTCGCGCCGCTGGTGCGGTTCTCGCGCTCCGGCACCCGCGCCGGGGACGCCTGCCTGACCGGCCAGCACACGCGCCAGGTCCTGGCCGACTTCGATTACGGCAGCGAGGAAATCGACCGCCTGGCAGCAGAGGGCATCATCGGGCTGGGCTGAGGCAACCGGCGGCCGGGCTGCTCAACTTCCGGCGGGCGCGGCCGATACGGCCGGCATCGGGTTTCCCCTGCCCTCCCGGAGACGAGCACCATGCAGACAGAACCGCCCATCCAGCTGCCCTACCCTGCCGCTTTTCAGATCACGAAAGTCCTGCGCGAGGATCTGCGATCCATCGATCGCGAGATCCGCAAGTGCAAGTCCGAGAACGCCGGCGAGACGACCATGAGCGTGCTGCGCCAGCGCCGCAAGTCGGTACGCAGCGCCTACGACGCGCTCAAGAGCGCCGGCGTCGAAACCGAAGACACCACCATCGTCAACGACTGGTAGACAGCCGCCCCGTACCCGCGGGACGGCGAGCCCGCGGGTCCCTGTTTCCTGCCCGCGGCACACACGCAGCCGCCACGATGGCTGCGTGCGCTGCACGACTTCCACGAATATTGGTGGCCGGCCGCCGCGATTTGCAGCGCACAGCCGGCGCCCGCAGCCCGATGACGTCGCGTCCTGCCCGGATCGGCTGGTTCTACGCGAGATTTCAGCGCCGGCATGGCGGTGGCACGCGCGTTGCCACTGGTACGGCGGGCGAGTAGCCGCGGTCCGCGCGGCAGCGTGCCACGCATCGCGTGCCGCCCATGCGGCGGGCTCGCCCACCCCGAAAAAACCGGAGCAATCAGACGATGAAAGCCAACCAGATCACACTGCGCGCCGTGCGCGCGATGCTGTTCGCCGCCGCAGCCGTGTCCTTTCCGGGCGTCGCCGGCGCCACCGGCTTCATGCCGTGGACCGACATCATGAAGCAATCCGATGCCGACCAGGACGGCGGCATCAGCATGACGGAAGTGAAGGAATACAAGCTCGGCGACCGCTTCGTGGGCTTCCAGCCCTGGATGCGCGATCACTTCGCCGAACTCGATACCGACCGCGACGGCAAGGTCAGTCACGCCGAACTCGAAGCGGGCATGAAGACCATGAAGATGGACGAAGAACAGCTTTCCGGCACCTGGACCAAGGGGCTGGGCTTCATGCCGCGCGAGGCGCAGCCGCGCTGACGCCGGCGGCGTACCCCGGAAATGAAATCGCCCATGCACATGCCGGCTGGCGGCATGTCGCATGGGCGATGGGCGCGCTGGCGGGAGGTGATCCCGCCGCAAACCTGGAGAAGGTGACCAGCGAGTAGCTTATTTCTTGCCCGCGACGGCGTCCTTGAGAACCTTCAGGGCACGCGCGCGCACGTCCAGACGTGCAGGCTTGGCCTTGATCGTGATCTCCTGGCCGGTAAACGGGTTGACGCCCTTGCGCGCCTTGGTGGCCGGCTTCATGACTGCACGCAGCTTCAGGCCGAGCCCCGGAAGGGTGACTTCACCGACGCCGCCCTTGACCAGGCTGCGGCGGACGACGTCCGCGAGCCCTTCGACGGCGGCTGCGACGTCCTTCTTCGCCACGCCGCTGGATTCAGCGATGGTGGCGAGGATCTGCGACTTGGTCTGCTTCGCCGTGATCGGCGACTTGGATTTCTTCGGCTTGCTCTTTGCGTTGGCCATACACTCCCCTCGAAAGTAGTTGGTCGATCGCCGGTTTTCCCGGCGGCGGCGCCACATTAACAAACTTCCGAGCCCCGTAAAACAGGTGTTTTTGGCCTTTTCCCGTTTTTCCGGCCGCCTCTACACCCTTTCCACCGGCTCGATCAAGAGTGTCGCACCTTCGATCGCGACCACCTCGACCTGCACGCCGGCCGGCACGCTCGCCACGCTGGACTGCGCGCGCCAGACCGTGTCGTCCACATGAAGCTGGCAGTGCCCGTCGCGCAGCGGCTCGGTCAGCGTGAAGCGCCGGCCGATGTACTGCCGGCCGCGGCGGTTCAGATCGGGATGGGTGCTCGCTTCAGGGTGCGAACGCTTCCACGCACGCCAGGCGGCGATGCTGGCGAAGGCGAGCACGGCGAACAGCGCGAGCTGCACCGGCACCGGCAGCCCCGGCAGCGCGATCAGCACGATGCCCACGCACAGCGCCGAGGCGCCGAACCACAGGAACGAAGCCCCGGGGACGAACGCCTCGGCCACCAGCAGCAGCAGGCCCAGTATCAGCCAGTGCCAGTACTGCAGGGCGGCGAGCATGTCGCTCACGACCGCGCCCCCTCGCGCGCGAACGCGGCCTTGGCCAGCTCGGCGATGCCGCCCAGGCTGCCGAGCACGCCGGCGGTTTCCATCGGCAGGAAGATGATTTTCTGGTTCGGGGCGATGCCGATCGAGTGCAGCGCCTCGACGTACTTCTGCGCCACGAAGTAATTCACCGCCTGCACGTTGCCGGCAGCGATGGCCTCCGACACCATCCGTGCCGCCTTGGCCTCGGCTTCCGCGAGCCGCTCGCGGGCCTCCGCGTCCCGAAACGCCGCCTCGCGCCGCCCCTCGGCCTCCAGCACCGCGGACTGCTTCTCGCCCTCGGCCTTGAGGATCGCCGACTGGCGCGCGCCCTCGGCCTCCAGGATCGCGGCGCGCTTCTCGCGCTCGGCCTTCATCTGCCGGGCCATGGACTCGACCAGATCGTGCGGCGGGGTGATGTCCTTGATCTCCACCCGGGTCACCTTCACGCCCCAGGCATGGGTGGCCTGGTCGATGACCAACAGCAGCCGGGAGTTGATTTCATCGCGCTTGGAGAGCGACTCGTCCAGGTCCATGGAGCCGAGCACGGTACGCAGGTTGGTCATGGTGAGGTTCAGGATGGCGTACTCCAGGGCGCTGACCTCGTAGGCGGCGCGTACCGCGTCCAGGACCTGGAAGAACACGATGCCGTCCACCTTGACCACGGCGTTGTCCTTGGTGATCACCTCCTGGGAGGGCACGTCGAGCACCTGCTCCATCATGTTCACCTTGCGGCCGATGCGGTCGATGAACGGGATGATGATGCCCAGGCCGGGCGCCAGGGTGCGCCGGTACTGGCCGAAGCGTTCCACCGTCCATTCGAAGCCCTGCGGAACGCTGCGCGCGGCCTTGAAAAGCACCACGAAGGCCAGCAGCACCAGGATGATTGCGGTCAGGTTCATGTCCATTGTCTCCTCGGATTGGCGTTGCCGGCCGCGGTCATGCGTAGCCGTGCAGGTCGGCCGGGACCAGCCGGTTGCGCAACTCGCCGATGCCGCTGCCGCGGGTGACGATCTCGTCGCCCGCCCGCAGCCACAGCGGCGGATTGCGCGCGAACCCCACCCCGCTCGGCGTGCCGGTGATAAACAGGTCGCCGGCGCGCAGCGTCATGCCGAAGGACAACTCCTCCAGCAGGTGCGGGATCGGAAACGCCATCTGCGCCGTGGACGCGCTCTGGCGCCGTTCGCCGTTGACGAAGCACTCCACCTGCACATTGGCCGGATCGACCTCGTCCGCGGTCACCAGCCAGGGCCCCAGCGGCATGCTGCCGTCGATGCTCTTGCCCTTGAGCCACTGCCCGCCGTGGCGGCGCTGCAGGTCGCGCTGGGAGACGTCGTTGGCCATGCAGTAGCCCCACACGTGCTCGTAGCCGCGCGCGCGCGGGATGCCGCGGCCATCGCGGCCGATGACCAGCGCGAGCTCGGCCTCGTAGTCCCAGCGATCCGAGAGCTGCGGATCCCAGCCGATGTCGTCGTTCGGGCCGATGAGCACGTCCGGCCCCTTGGTGAAGAAGGTCGGGTGCTCCGGGCGCTGCTTGTCCTCGTCGTTGCGCAGCCCGCGCCCCTCCTCGAAATGCTCGATGTAGTTCCAGCCCACGCACAGGACATCGCGGCGCAGGCGGGTGAGCGGCGCCAGCAGGCGCGCCGAGGCGAGCGACACCGCCTCCGCGCGCGCCGAGCCGAGCAGCGCGCCGGCCGCCTGCAGCGCCGCCGCGCCGCCGCGGACGATGTCGGTCAGGTCGCCCCATGCGGCAGGCGCGGGCAGCAGCGATTGCTCGCGTACAATGCCGACCCTGGGCGCTCCCTGGTGTACGAAGCAGGCGAATCTCATCCTGTCAGTTCCCCCGGCCCGGCGGCGGCCGCCGCCATTGCCCGCATTCTCACCGGTTCCACCCGCGCCTGCCAGACGACGCGCAGGCACCGCCGCATGGAGATCACGATGAAGCTCGGCTACGTCCCTGGATATGCCCCGGATCGCCTCGCCGCCGCGCTCGGCGAAGTCGTTGCCGCCGAGGAACTCGGCTTCGATTCGGTATGGACCTCGGAAGCCTACGGCGGCGACGCGCTCACGCCGGCGGCCTGGTTCCTGGCCCGCACCTCGCGCATCAAGGTCGGTACCGCCATCCTGCAGGTGCCGGCGCGTACGCCGGCCTGCACGGCGATGAGCGCGATGTCGCTGGACATGCTCTCCGGCGGACGCTTCATCCTGGGCCTGGGGCCATCGGGCCCGCAGGTCGTGGAAGGCTGGCACGGCGTGCCGTTCGGCAAGCCGCTCACGCGCATGCGCGAGTACATCACCGTGCTGAGGAAGATCTTCGAACGCGACGCGCCGGTGAACTTCTCGGGCGAGTACTACCAGCTCCCTTATGCCGGCGCCGGCGCCAGCGGCCTGGGCAAGGCGCTGCGCAGCATCCTGCCGGCCGCACCGAAGATCCCCATCTACACCGCGGCAATTGCGCCGGCCGGCGTGCGCACGGCGGCCGAACTGGCCGACGGCCTCATCCCGGTGTGGATGGATCCGACCCGCTTCGATCTGTTCCGGGCCGATCTGGACGCCGGGTTCGCCGCCGCCGGCTACCGGCGATCGCCGGCGGACTTCGCCATGTGCCCGTTCGTCGCCGTCGCCCTGGGCGATGACGTCGCCGCCTGTCGCGATTCGATCAAGCAGTTCTTCGGTTTCTACATCGGCGGCATGGGCGCACGGGCAAAGAACTTCTACAACGACTACGCCCGGCGCCTGGGCTACGCGGATGCGGCCGCGCGGATTCAGGAACTGTTCCTGGCCGGTCGGCGCGCGGAAGCGATAGCGGCGGTGCCGGACGCGCTCGTGGACGCCTGCGCGCTGGCCGGGCCGGCGGCACGCATCCGCGAGCGCCTCGCGCCCTGGCGTGAAGCCGCGGCGCGGGGCCATGTCGACACGATGATCGTCCAGGTCTACGCCGGCGGCCGGCAGGCCATGCAGGTGCTCGCGGAAAGCCTGCTTTGAAGTTTCGCGCGTGCGGATGACGCGCCGTGCGCGGCGCCGCGCCCGGCCTTACGAGTAGCGATCGTCGGCCCAGGGATCGGCGCTGTTGGAGTACCCGCGCTGCTCCCAGAAGCCCGGGCTGTCCACGCGCATGAACTCGATCCGGCTCACCCACTTCGCGCCCTTCCAGGCATACAGGCGCGGCGTGATCACCCGCACCGGCCCGCCGTGCTCGCGCGGCAGCGGCGCGCCCTCCCAGGTGTGGACGAGAAGCACGTCGGGCGCCATCGCGTCGTCCAGCGACACGTTCGTCGTGTAGCCGTCGAAGGCGTGGAACATGACGTGGCGCGCGTCCTCCCGGCAGGCCGCGAGTTCGGCCAGGTCCGCAAAGCGCACTCCGCGCCAGCGCATGTCGAACTTCGACCAGGTGGTGACGCAGTGAAAATCGCTCACGTCCTCGGCCTGGGGCAGGCGCATGAAATCCTGCCAGGTCAGCAGCAGCGGGTTCTCGCACGCGCCGTCGAGCCTGAGCGTCCAGTCCGCGGCCTCGATGCGCGGCTGCTCGCCCAGGTCCAGCACCGGCCACTTGCGGGTTTCGGTCTGTCCGACCGGCAGCTTCGGCATGCCGTGGCGGTTCACCGGGCCGCTGCCCTGCGGCGCGCCGGCGTCCGCTTGCCGGCCGTGCCGGCTCATGTAGCGTTCGCGCAGGCGCAGGCGCGCCTGTGTCACCCGCTCGAGCTTCGATCCGTCCGTCATCGCCTTCGTCCCTCCTGCGCGGCAATGCTCAAGCGTGCGGCTCCAGGTCCCGGCGCCGGAGCACGAACACGCCCTCGCCGCCGCGCTGGAATTCCAGCCAAGTGAATGGCAGGCCGGGATAGGCGGCCTCCAGCGCGGCGCTCCCGGCACCGACTTCGACGACCAGGATGCCCTCGGGCGTGAGGTGGCGGGCGGCGCCGTCGACGATCCGCCGCACGAGATCCAGCCCGTCGCGGCCGCCATCGAAGGCCATGCGCGGCTCATGGCGGTATTCAGCGGGAAAGCGCCGCATCACGGCCGCGCGCACGTACGGCGGATTACTGACGATGACGTCATAGCGATGCCGGCCGGGCGGGAACAGGTCGGCCCGATGCAACTTCACGCGCGCGCCGACGCGGTGCCGCCGGACATTCGCCGCCGCAACTTCGAGCGCAGCCTGCGACAGATCGGTGGCGTCCGCGTGCACCCACGGCAACGCCACCGCCGACGCGATCGCGATGCATCCGCTGCCCGTGCCGATATCGAGGACGCGGCGCACCCGATCCGGATCGATCCATGGCGAAAAGCCGCTCTCGATCACCTCCGCGATTGGCGAGCGCGGCACCAGCACCCGCTCGTCGACCTCGAACTCGAGCCCCGCGAACCACATCCGGCCGGCGAGATAGGCCGCCGGGGCGCGGGTGGCGATCCGCCGCCGCACGAGCGCACGCGCGGCTTGCGCCGCCGCCGGCGAACACGGCTCGTCGAGGGTGCCGCCGTCGGCGTCGACAGGAAGGCCGAGTGCGTGCAGCACCAGGAAGCGCGCATCCTCCAGCGCCGTGGTGGTACCGTGGCCATAGTGAAGGCGCGCGCGTGCCAACGCTGCACGCGCCTGCCGGATCAGCGCGCGCGGTGTCGGTGCTGCGCCGCGGGCAGCGGAGCGCATGACGCGTTTTTTTGCCGGCGCGCGGGACCTGGAGGAGACCATGGCCGCAATCTACCACAGCGCGTTCCCACGGCCGGGCCGCGCCGTGGGCGCGCACGCCGTCGCCAGTCCACGAAACCGGAGGAATACACATGCTCGAATTCAATGGCCGTGTCGCGATCGTCACCGGCGCCGGCCGGGGCATCGGTCGCGCGCATGCCCTGCTGCTCGCCGCGCGTGGCGCAGCCGTCGTGGTGAACGACTACGGCGTGGCCACCGACGGCAGCGGCGCTTCGCCCGCGCCCGCCGAACAGGTCGCCGGGGAGATCCGCGCGGCAGGCGGGAGGGCGATCGCCAATGTCGCGTCGGTCGCCACCGAGGACGGTGCGCGTTCGATCGTCGCCGCCGCGCTCGACGCCTTCGGCGCTCTGGACATCCTCGTCAACAACGCCGGCATCGCCGCACCGGCACCGTTCGATCAGACCCGAATGGAAACATTCCGGCGCCTGATGGACGTGCATTTCTTCGGAACCGTGGCGATGTGCCAGGCGGCCTGGCCGTACCTGCTCGCTTCCGACGCAGGGCGCCTGCTGAATACCACATCCTCGTCGATTCTCGGGTTGCCGCACTGGAGCGGATACGCCGCCGCCAAAGGCGCGGTGTTCGCGTTCACGCGCTGCCTGGCGACCGAGGCCGCCGCGACCCGGGTGAGGGTGAACATGCTCGCGCCGGGCGCCGGCACCCGGATGGTGACGGACGCCATCCCCGACGGCCCGACCAGGGACTGGATGCTCGGCAGCCTGCCGCCGCACCTCGTCGCGCCGGTCGCTGCATGGCTGGTGCACCAATCCTGCACGCTGAATGGGGAACTGCTCGCGGCCTCCGCCGGCCAGGTCCGACGCTACCGGATCGGCGAGACGGACGGCTTCGGTGACCCGCAACTGACGCCCGAGGATGTCGCCGCGAACATGCCCGCGCTGATGGCGCAGACGAGTTTCCATCCATGGTCGGACACGGAACAGTCGCTGCCCGGGCGCTGATCCCGCGCGCCGGCGCTCAGGCCGGCTTACGCCGGAACAGCTTCGCGGCGAGCATCACCAGCGCCAGCGCGATGGCGCCGCCGACGATGCCGACGACCGCATCGGCGACCATGCCGGCGACGCCGCTCCACCACGCCGGGCCGTGCAGCAGCGCTTCGATCGCATGGTGCACCGGCGGCAGGCCATGGACCAGGATGCTGCCGCCGACCAGGAACATCGCCGCGGTCCCGGCCACCGACAGCGCCTTCATCAGCCAGGGCGCGAACGCGAGCAGCCCGCGGCCGAATGCGCGCAGCGCGCGCGCCGCGGCCCCGCCGCCCTGGCGGGCAGCGAGATACAGCCCGGCGTCGTCCAGCTTGACGATCGCCCCGACCAGCCCGTACACGCCCACCGTCATGATGAGGGCGATGCCCACCAGCACGCTGACCCGGGTCAGGAACGGCTGCGTGGCGACGCTGCCCAGCGCGATCACGATGATCTCCGCCGACAGCACGAAATCGGTGCGGATCGCACCGCGAATCTTCTCGCGCTCGAAAGCGACCAGGTCGACCGCCTCGTCGTTGACCGCGTGCACCAGCTCGGCGTGGTGCGCTTCGTCCTCGGCGGCGCTGTGCAGGAAGCGGTGCGCGAGCTTCTCCACGCCTTCGTAACAGAGGTAGAGGCCCCCCAGCATCAGCAACGGCGTCACCAGCCAGGGTGCGACGGCGCTGATCGCCAGTGCCGCGGGCACGAGGATCGCCTTGTTCACCATCGACCCCTTCGCCACCGCCCACACCACCGGCAGTTCCCGATCGGTGTGAACGCCGGAGACCTGCTGCGCATTGAGCGCCAGGTCGTCGCCCAGGACGCCGGCGGTCTTCTTGGCCGCGACCTTGGTCAACACGGCCACGTCGTCGAGCAGGGTGCTGATGTCGTCGATCAACGCAAACAGGCTGGAACCGGCCATTTCGTGCTCCCTGGTTGGCAAAGGCGCCGCGCCCCTCCCGGCAGGCGGGCTCATCGGCCGGGCAGGATGCCGAACCGCCATGGGTACGGTCAATCGGCGCGCCGGGTTCGCCATTGTCGGATCGGTGCCGGGGCGCTACAGTCGGCACGGGAGAACGCGCACGCGCCGCCGTGCAGGCCGGCCCGTCCACACAAAGGATCCGCACTTGAAATTCATACCGCCGATCAAGGTCGCCATGACCCCGTTCCCGTACTCCATCGACGTCGACGCACCGCTGGCCGATGCGGACGCACTGATGCGCGCGCACGCGATCCGCCACCTGCCGGTCACCGAGGGCGACAAGCTCGTGGGCGTGGTGTCGCAACGCGATCTGCTGGTCGCACGGGCGGCCCGGCCGGGTGCCGACGTGGACGCCGAAGTCAACGTGCGCGAGGTGCACACGCCCGACCCGTACGTCGTGGACCTGGAGGAAGCCCTCGACAACGTGCTCGCCGTCATGGCCGCGCGCCACATCGGCTCGGTGCTGGTCACCCGCCGGGGCAAGCTCGCCGGCGTATTCACCGCGACCGACGCCTGCCATCACTTCTGCAACTACCTGCGCCAGCAGTTCCGCCCCAGCGGCGGCGACGACGCGGCCTGATCGTCGCGGACCCGCCCGGCATGGACGGCTGCGTCTTCGCCTACGGCACGCTCATCTTCGGCGAGTTGATGGAGGCGCTGACCGGCAGCCGCTGGCCGGCCGAGCCGGCGCGCCTGCCCGGCTACGCGCGTTACCGCATGCGCGGGCAACCGTATCCCGGCATCGTGCCGGCGCCGGGCGCGAGCGTGGACGGCGTGCTGTACCGCGGGCTGTCGCCCCTGGCACTGGAGTTGATCCACCGCTTCGAGGCCGATCTGTACGACCGCATCGCGGTACAGGTGCACTGCATCGGCGGGCTGGCCCGGGCGGCGGTGTACGTGGTGCCGGAGCACCGCCTCGACCAGGTCGACGACGCCCCCTGGAGCACCGAGGGATTCGCCGCGCGCGGGCTGGCGCGCTACGTGCGCGGCTGCCGCAGCTTTCGCGCTGCCGAACTGCGCAGCATCGGCGCTGCCTGAAACCGCGGGACAACCCATGTTCGACTTCGATCTGCTCGTCATCGGCGCCGGCTCCGGCGGCGTGCGCGCGGCGCGCATGGCCGCGGGTTTCGGCGCCCGGGTGGCCATCGTGGAATCCGGCGCGCCCGGCGGCACCTGCGTCAACGCCGGATGCATCCCGAAGAAGCTGTTCACCTACGCAGCACATGCGGGCGCGGATCTGCACGATGCCCGCGGCTACGGCTGGCGCGCCGAAGCACTCTCGTTCGACTGGCCGACGCTGCGCGCGAACAAGGACGCCGAGATCCAGCGCCTGAACGGCATCTACGAGCGCCTGCTGTCCGGAGCCGGTGTGACGATCGTCGCCGGCCGCGCGCGCCTGGACGGGCCGCAGGCGGTCGAAGTCGGTGGCCGGCGCCTCAGAGCCGAACGCCTGCTCGTGGCCACCGGCGGCCGGCCCCGGCCCCTGGCAATCCCCGGCGGCGAACTCGCCATCACCTCCGACGACGCCTTCCACCTGGAGCGCCTGCCGGCGCGGATCGTGATCGTCGGCGGCGGCTACATCGCGGTGGAATTCGCCGGCATCTTCCACGGCCTGGGCGTGCGAACCACCCTGGTCCATCGCGGCGATCCCTTCCTGCGCGGCTTCGACGACGAACTGCGCACGGGCCTGGCGCGGGAAATGCGCCGCGAGGGCATCGGCCTTGAGTTCGGCGCGCAACCGGAGCGCATCGAGCGCGCCGGCCAGGGCCTGGTGCTGCACCTGGCCGACGGCCGTGCGATCCACGCCGACGCCGTGATGAGCGCGATCGGGCGGCTGCCGAACGTGGACGACCTGGGGCTGGAGACTGCCGGCGTGCGCACCGGGGCTTCCGGCGCGATCGTCGTGGACCGTGAGTACCGCAGCAGCGCGGCATCGGTGTACGCGATCGGCGACGTCACCGATCGCATGAACCTCACGCCGGTCGCGCTCGCCGAGGCGATGGCCTTCGCCCGGCGCGTCTACGGCGGCCAGGAGACCGAGGTCGACTATGAATACACCCCCACCGCGGTGTTCAGCCAGCCGAACATCGCCACCGTCGGCCCGACCGAGGCGCAGGCACGCGCCCGCTACCCGCAAATGTCGGTGTTCACCTCGACCTTCACGCCGCTGCGCCATACCCTCACCGGCCGCGGCGAGAAGACCTTCATGAAACTGCTCGTGGACGGCCGGACCGATCGGGTCGTCGCGGCCCACATGCTCGGCGCCGACGCCGGCGAGATCATCCAGGGCCTGGCGGTGGCGATCCGCGCCGGCGCGACCAAGGCGGTGTTCGACTCGACCATCGGCATCCACCCGACCGCGGCCGAGGAGTTCGTCACCCTGCGCACCGCCACGCGCTGAACCGCGCGCTCAGGCCGGCGCGGCGCGCGTGATGGCGGCAAAGCGCGCACCGAGCAGCGCCGCCGCCGCGGCCAGGCCCGCGCTCAAGCCGACCCACACGAGCGCCGGGCCGCCATCGCGCACCACGCCGAGCCACCACGCCGTGGGAAAGCCCACGCCCCAGTACGCGGCGAGCGTGAGCAGCATCGGTACGCGCGTGTCCTTGAGCCCGCGCAACGCGCAGTTCGCCGCCACCTGCAGGCCGTCGAAGAGCTGGAACGCGGCCGCGACCAGGATCAACGACCGGGCGATGCGCGTGACCTCGGCATCGTCCGTGTACCAGCCGATGATGTACGGCCCGAAGGCCAGCATCGCCAGCCCCGAGACCAGCATGAACGCCGCGGCGAGCCCCATGCCCAGGAAGCCGACGCTGCGCGCGTGCGCGCGATCCCCGGCGCCGATCGCGTGCCCGACCCGCACCGTGGTGGCGAATGCCAGCCCCATCGGCACCATGAACATGAGCCCGGCGTAGTTGAGCGCAATCTGGTGCGCGGCCGCCGCCGCGGTACCCATCCAGGCGAGCAGCAGCGCCGCGCCGCCGAACAGCGCCGCCTCCAGGAAGACCGTCACGCCGCTGGGCGCACCCACGCGCAGCATTTGCATCAGCACGGCCGGATCCGGCCACTCCCAGCGCGCGAACGGGGCGATGCCGCGGTAGGCGCCGGAGCGCGCGATCCAGACTCCGATGGCGCCGGCCATGAGCCACATCGAGATCGCGCTCGCCCAGCCGCAGCCGACCACGCCCAGGGCCGGCAGGCCGAACTTGCCGAACATCAGCCCGTAGGTCAGCAGGATGTCGGTGCAGAAGCTGAAACCGCCGATGATCATGATCGGCCGCGTGCGCCCCAACCCCTCGCTGACGTAGCGCAGCGCGTTGTACAGGCAAAGCCCGGGTGCGCCCCAGGCGAGCGCCTCCAGGTAGCCGCGCGCGAGCGTGAACACCTGCGGCTCCAGGTCGAGCACGCGCAGGAACAGGTGCAGGTTGCGGGTGAGCAGCGCGAGCGCGACGCCCAGCCCGAGCGCGAGCCACAGCCCCTGGCGCAATACCGCGCCGATCCGGTCCTGGCGCCCGGCGCCGGCGTGCTGCGCGGTGCTGGCGGTGATGACGGTGAGCGCACCGATGCCGAACAGCAGCAGCGGCGTCCAGGCGTTGCCGCCGATCGCGACCGCCGCCAGGCTCTGCGGGCCGAGCCAGCCCGCCATCAGCGCGGCGGCCACGTGCATGCCGTAGGTGAGCAGGTTGTTGGCAATCAGCGGGTAGCCGATCGCAAGCAGCGTGCGCAACTCGTCCTGCAGGATACGGGTTCGGGCACTGGACATGGCGAGCAGGTGCCCGGGGCAGGCGCGCGGCGCGGGGCGCGCAGTGTGCCAGAGTGGACCGCGGTGCGCACCCCTGGCGCCGGCGGGGTGCGGGGTCGAAGCGACCGCGCCGGGCGCGGCTCGCGTGCGTCAGGGACGGGCGCGATAGGTCTCGTCGAAGATGCGCTCGAGGCCGTCGTGCGTGCCGCGCAGCGCATCGACCACCGACCTGGCCCAGTCGAAGTACTCGCGCCGGCGAGCCAGGTCCCAGTTCGCGGGCGGCGCCGCGACGATGTCGCGCAGGTTGCAGATCTTGTCCGCGAGCTTGACCAGGCGCGCACCGCGGCTCGCGTGCGCCGCGTGCAGCACCTGCAGGCGCTTGCGCTCCTCCTTGCGCTTGGACTTGTCGTCCGTGACTTCCTCGACGATGGCACGCACCGCGGCGCCGAACGCCGCCTCGAGTTCCTCGGGCGTGGTGTCGGTGTCCTCGATCGTGTCGTGCAGGATCGCCGCCGCGATGACGGTGGGATCGTCGATGCCGGCCTCCGTCACCAGCACGTGCGCGAGGCCGATGGGATGGTTGATGTAGGGCGTCGCGCCGGCATCCTTGCGGCGTTGGTTGACGTGCTTGGTGGCGGCGAACTTCAATGCATCGAGCAGCAGGTCAACTCCGGCGAGATCCATCGTATCGGCTCCCTGGTCTGTCGCGCCGCTCAGGCGCCTTGCGCCGCCCCGCCCGCCGGGGCCTGCGCATACAGGTGGCAGGCCGCCGTGTGGCCGTGGCCGAACGCGGCCGGCGCAGGATAGCTCTGCCGGCACGGCGCGAACGCCTGCGGGCAGCGCGGGTGGAAATGGCACCCTGCCGGCGGCGCAGACGGCGAGGGCAGGTCGCCCGGCAGGCGGATGATTTCGCGCTCGGAGGTGGCGTCCACCACCGGCACCGCCGACAGCAGCGCGCGCGTGTAGGGGTGGCGCGGGGCGCGCATCACCTGGCCAACGTCGCCCTCCTCGACGATGCGGCCCAGGTACATCACCGCAATCCGGTGCGCGAGGTACTCCACCACCGCGAGGTTGTGGGTGATGAACAGGTAGGCGATCCCGAGCCTGTCCTGGAGATCCTTGAGCAGGTTCAGGATCTGCGCCTGCACGGAGACGTCCAGGGCGCTGGTCGGCTCGTCGCAGACGATGAGCCGCGGCTGTACCGCGAGCGCGCGCGCGATGCAGATGCGCTGGCGCTGGCCGCCGGAAAACTCGTGCGGGTAGCGCTGCATCGCCTCGGCGGACAACCCGACCTGCTGGAGCAGTTCGCGCGCGCGCGCGTAGCGCTCGTCGCGGTCCGCGCCGATGCCCTGGGCCACCATGCCCTCGGTGACGATGTCGCAGACCATCATGCGCGGATTCATCGATGAATACGGATCCTGGAAGATGAACTGCATGTCGCGCCGGTGCGCGCGCAGGCGCGCCGCGTCCAGGCTCGCCAGGTCGGTCCCGTCGAACCGCACCCGCCCGCCGGTGGGCGGCAGCAGGCGCAGGATGCCCTTGCCGGCGGTGGTCTTGCCGCAGCCGGACTCCCCGACCAGGGCCAGCGTGCGGCCGGCGGGGATCGCGAGCGAGACGCCATCCACGGCGTAGACGTGCCCGGCGACGCGCCGGAACACCCCGCGATGGATCGGGAAGTGGACCTGCAGCGCCTCGACCTCCAGCAGCGGCGTGTCGGCCCGCGCCGCCGCGGCCCGCGCCGGGTGCGCAGGCGCGGCCGGCTCGGGGAAGCCCACGGCGGCATGCGCAGGATCGTGCATGTGACAGCGTGCGAGGCGGTGGCCGTGCACCTCGTTCGGGCGCGGCGGCTCGCCTTCGCACAGGGCGATGGCGTAGTCGCAGCGCGCCGCGAACCGGCACCCGCGCCAGGGCGTGCCGGCCGGCGGCACCATGCCGCGGATCACCGCCAGCGGCCGATCGCGCTTGGCACCGGCCGGCAGGGAATCGAACAGCTTGCGCGAGTACGGGTGCAGCGGATCGGCGAAGAACGTCGCCGCGGGCGCGGACTCGACGATCTGCCCCGCGTACATCACCCCGACCCGATCGGCCATCTCGCGCACCACGCCCAGATCGTGGGTGATGAGCAGCATCGCCATCCCGGTCCTGCGCTGCAATCCGCGCAGCAGGTCCAGCACCTGGGCCTGGATGGTGACGTCCAGCGCGGTGGTGGGCTCGTCGGCGATCAGCAGGTCGGGCTCGCCGGCCAGGGCCATGGCGATCATCACCCGCTGCTTCATGCCTCCGGAAAGCTGGTGCGGATACTCGTCCGCGCGCCGCTGCGGATCCGGGATCCCCACCGCCGCGAGCAGGTCGACCACGCGGGTACGGGCGGCGCGGGCACCCAGGCCGAGGTGGCGCGCGAGCACCTCGGCGATCTGCGCCTGCACGCTGAGCACCGGGTTCAGCGAGGTCTGCGGCTCCTGGAAGATCATCGCCACGCGCCGGCCACGCACGTCGCGCATTGCACGCTCCGGGAGCTGGAGCAGTTCCTCCCCGCCAAGCCTGACCGTACCCGCGGCGACCGATGCCGCGTGCGGCAGCAGCCGCATCAGCGCCAGCGCGGTCATCGACTTGCCGCAGCCGGATTCGCCCACCAGGACGAAGGTCTCGCCGCGGTCGATGTCGAAGTCCAGGCCGTCCACCACCGCGGCGGTGCCGACCCGCACCGTGAGGCCGCGCACCTGCAGGAGCGATGGCCGGGCGTGGGTCGTGGGCGCGTCCACGGGCATCACGCGGCCGCGAGCGCGCCGCCGCAGCTTGAACCCTGGCCGGCCGTGCATCCCCAGCAGTGATCGGCCACGGCAATCGGCCGCCCCACGGGGCTGGCCTGGAGCAGATCGGACAGATGCGCACGCTGCCCGGCGCCGGGCGGGGGCAGGTCCAGCATCTGGTTGAAGTCGCAGTCGTACAGGTACCCGCGCCAGTCGACGCTTATCAGCGAGCGGCACATCACCTGGCCGAGGTTCTCGGGACGATGCGCGCCGTGCAGCAGCGCGAGGTAGGCATCCAGCCCGCCGCGCGATTCGAGCACATGGCGAAAGCGGTTGATCGGCATGTTGCACAGCACCAGCAGGCGGTTGAAGCGCAGGCCGAAGCGATCGCGCAGTTCGCGCCGGTAGTCCTCTTCCAGCGCCGCCTGCGCCGGAGGCAGCACCGGACCCTGCGGGTTGAAGACCAGATCCAGCGTCAGGCCCGAGCCTGGATCGCCGTAGCCAAGGGCATTGAGCTGCGCCAAAGTGCGAATGCTCGCGGCGTAGACGCCCTTGCCGCGCTGGGCATCGACATTGCCCTCCAGGTAGCAGGGCAGCGAGGCGACGATGTCGATGCGTTGCGCGGCCAGGAAGGCGGCGGTGCCTTCCTGCCCGGGCTCTCCGAGCACGGTGAGGTTGCATCGGTCGATGACCCGCGCCCCGAGCCCGCGCGCGGCGGCGGCCAGGGGCCGGAAATGCGGGTTCAGTTCCGGCGCGCCGCCGGTGAGGTCGAGGGTGCCGACGCGGTGCCGCTCCAGGACCTGCAGGACCAGATCGACCGTGGCCCCGTCCATCGCCTCGGTGCGCTTGGGGCCGGCGTCGACGTGGCAGTGGGTACAGGCCTGGTTGCAGCGATAGCCGAGATTGACCTGCAGGGTGTCGAAGCGGCGCCGCTCCAGGGCCGGAAACGGGGGTGGACGCGCTTCGCGCTGCGGTTCGGCCATCATTCGCTCCTGCCGGGATTCTAACAGCGCGGCGTGCGCGGCCGACAGGCGCCCGCCCCGCCCGCACCAATCCGCGTTTGGCGCCCGGCCCGCAAGCGGGTAGAATGCGCGCCCACGCGTGGGGCGGTAGCTCAGCTGGGAGAGCGTCGCGTTCGCAATGCGAAGGTCGGGAGTTCGATCCTCCTCCGCTCCACCAATTCCCTTGAAAGCCAGGCCTGTGCTTGGCTTTTTTTTGCCTGCATAGCGGGATTCCGGGCACCGCACCCGCCATTGCCGGGCCGGGCCGAACCGGGCCTGGGCCGGGCAGATTGTACCGATGATCCTCCCCTTCGTCGTCGCGAGCGCACGCGAAGCGACCCACGCGGCCTCGATGCCACCGGCAGCGCGTGGATTGCTTCGTCGCTTCGCTCCTCGCAATGACGCGGCGCGGTTCATGGATGGCGCAGCGAAGCGACGACGATGGCTCGTGGCGTCAATCGCTCGAATCCTCGCTGCTGATGCCGAAGCCGATTCCACCCGTTATCCTTTTCGCCACCGCCCTCGGCCGATCCGGACCACTGCACCCCAATCATGGACCACGCCACCCTCGCCGCCCTGCGCGACCGGCACCCGGCCTGGCGGATGCTGGCCTCGCCGCATGCGCCGCTGGCGGCGAGCTTCCTGCACCGGGTGTTCGTGGCGCCGAACGTGCGGCTGATGAGCGAGGCGGATCTCGCCGAGGCGCTGGAGGACGAACTCTACGGGCTGCGCGAACAGCTCGGCGCGGAGATCTACCCCAAGGGCGCGCACGAGTACCTGAATGACTGGGCGGCGCCGGACAAGGGCTGGCTGCGCAAGTTCTACAAGCCCGGCACGGACGAGGCGCAGTTCGACCTGACCCCGGCCACCGAGAAGGCCATCGCCTGGCTGGTGTCGCTGACCGAGCGGCCGTTCGTCGGCACCGAGTCGCGGCTGCTGACGCTGTTCGCGCTGCTGGAGCAGATCGACGCCGGCACCGAGATGGACCCCGCCAGGCGCATCGAGGCGCTGCGCGAGAAGCGCGCACGGCTCGACGCCGAGCTCGCCCGGGCCGAGGCGGGCGAGGCGCCGCTGCTGGACGACACCGCCATCAAGGATCGCTTCCAGCAGTTCCAGCAGGTGGCGCGCGAGCTGCTGGCCGACTTCCGCGAGGTGGAGCACAACTTCCGCCAGCTCGACCGGCGCGTGCGCGAGAAGATCGCGCTCTGGGAAGGCGCCAAGGGCGCACTGCTCGACGACATCATGGGCGAGCGCGACGCGATCGGCGACTCGGACCAGGGCCGCAGCTTCCGCGCCTTCTGGGACTTCCTGATGTCCAGCCGCCGGCAGGAGGAACTCTCCGAGCGCCTGGATCGCGTGCTCGCCCTGCCCGCCGTGACCGAGCTCGAGCCGGACCCGCGTACCCGCCGCGTCCACCACGACTGGCTGGAGGCCGGCGAGCACACCCAGCGCACCGTGGCGCAACTGTCGCAGCAGTTGCGGCGCTTCCTGGACGATCGGGCGTTCCTGGAGAACCGCCGCATCCTGGACCTGCTGCGCGGCATCGAGACCAAGGCGCTGGCGCTGCGCGAGGCCGCGCCGGCCGGCAGCCCCTTCGCGATCGACGCCATGGGCGCGGACATCGAACTGCCCCTGGAGCGGCCGCTGTTCACGCCGAACGTCAAGCCGCGCCTGGCCGGCATCGTGCCGCTGGCCGGCGAAGACGACATCGACACCGCGCGCCTGTTCGATCAAGTAGTGGTGGACAAGGCGCGACTGCGCGCCGCGCTGCTGCGCGCGCTGCGACGCGAGAAGCAGATCAGCCTGCACGATCTGCTCGATCGGACGCCGCTGCGGCAGGGCCTGGCCGAGCTCGTGGCCTGGCTGGAACTGGCGCACGCCGGGGACGCCGGCGCGATGGCGGACGGCCTGCGTGCCGTCGTCGACGAAGCCGCGCAGGAGACCATCCGCTGGCAGGCGCAGGATGCCGCCGGCCTGCCGGTGATGCGCGCGGCGCGGCTGCCGCGCGTGATCTTCACCCGCTGAACGCATCGAAGGCGGGGACCGCAGCCGTGAACGACGCCGCGCACGAAGAGGCCGACATCGAACCGTCATCCGGCGCCGCGCCGCCCGTGCCCGAGCTGTCGCAGCTCATGGTGCACCTGCTCAAGGGCGTGCTTTATCGCGAGGACGACGAGCGCCTGTGGGCACACCTGCTGCGCCTGCAGGCCCGGGTGCGCGACCACGCCTCGCTGTTGCTGCTGGATCTCGTGATCGACGAAGCCGAGGGCTACGCCTTCCTCAAGGGCCGCCCGGATGCGGACGAGTCCGAGGGCGCGCCGCGGCTGCCGCGGCTTATCGCGCGCCGGCCGCTGTCCTACCCGGTGAGCCTGCTGCTCGCGCTGCTGCGCCGGCGCATGGCGGAGTTCGATGCCGGCGGCGGCGACACGCGCCTGGTGCTCCAGCGCGAGGAGATTGCCGAGTTGATGCGGGTGTTCCTGCCCGACGGCACGAACGAGGCACGGCTCGTCGACCAGGTGGACTCGACCATCGCCAAGGTCGTCGACCTGGGCTTTCTGCGCCGGCTCAAGCCCGCCGCCGGCAGCGGCCAGCCCGCCGATCGCGGCCACTACGAGGTGCGGCGCATCCTGAAGGCCTTCGTCGATGCGCAATGGCTGGCGGAGTTCGACGCCCGCCTGGAGGTCTATCGCACGGCGCTCGCCGGCGTCGCGGGCGCGGCGCAAGCCCGGGGATCGGCCGATGCGTGATCCGCCGACGCTGGCGCTGGATTTCGTCGGCGACGACCGCCGGGTGGGGTTCCGCCTCGCCCGGCTCGAAGTGCTCAACTGGGGCACCTTCGACGGGCGCATCTGGACCCTCGCACTGGACGGCCGCAACGGCCTGCTCACCGGCGACATCGGCTCGGGCAAGTCCACGCTGGTCGATGCCGTCACCACCCTGCTGGTGCCGGCGCAGCGCGTGGCCTACAACAGGGCCGCCGGCGCGGACGCCCGCGAGCGCACGCTGCGCTCCTACGTACTCGGCCACTACAAGAGCGAGCGCAACGAGGTGACCGGCAGCGCGCGCGCGGTGGCCCTGCGCGACGCGACCAGCTACAGCGTCATCCTGGCCGAGTTCCGCAATGAGGGCTACGACCAGGCGGTGACGCTCGCCCAGGTATTCTGGCTCAAGGATCCGCAGGGCCAGCCGGCCCGCCTGTTCGTCGCCGCCGAGCGGTCGCTGGGCATCGCCGCGGACTTCTCCGGCTTCGGCACCGACGTCGCCGCCCTGCGCAAGCGCCTGCGCGCCGCGGGCTGCGAACTGTTCGACAGCTTCCCGCCCTACGGCGCCTGGTTCCGGCGCCGCTTCGGCATCGAGCACGAGCAGGCGCTGGAACTGTTCCACCAGACCGTGTCGATGAAGTCGGTGGGCAATCTCACCGACTTCGTCCGCACCCACATGCTCGAGCCCTTCGACGTGCGCAGCCGCATCGAGGCGCTGATCGGTCATTTCGACGATCTGGACCGCGCCCACCAGGCGGTGCTCAAGGCCAAGCGCCAGGTCGAGCTGCTCGCCCCGCTGGTGGCCGACGGCGCCCGCCACGCCACGCTCGCCGCGCAGATCCAGGTCCATCGCGACGGGCGCGAGGCGCTGCATGCATGGTTCGCCGGGCTCAAGGGCGAACTGCTCGACCGGCGCCTGGCACTGCTGGCGCAGGACTCAGCCCGCGTCGAGGCGCAGATCGCACGCCTGGCCGCGCAGCGCGACGCCGGGCGCACCGAGGCGGGCGAACTGGAACGCGCGCTGCGCGACAACGGCGGCGACCGGCTCGAGCAACTGGCCGCCGAGATCCGGCGCAAGGAAATCGACAAATCCGACCGGCAGGAGAAAGCCGGGCGCCACGCCGCCCTGCTCGCCCGTATCGGGGAATCGCCGCCCGACGACGAGACGGCCTTCCTCGCCCAGCGGCACGCGATCGGCGCGCGCGCCGAGTCGCTGCGCGAACAAATCGCCGATCTCGGCAACCGGGAGCGCGAAGAGGACTTCGCCTTCCGCAAGGGCCGCGAGCAGCACGCCGCGCTGGCCGGGGAGATCGAGAGCCTGGAGCGGCGCCGGAGCAACATCGATGCCGCGCAGGTGCGCATCCGCGCCGCGCTGTGCGCGGCGCTGTCCATTGCCGAGGACGACCTGCCCTTCGCCGGCGAGATCCTCCAGGTGCGCGAGGACGCGCGCGACTGGGAAGGCGCGGCGGAACGCCTGCTGCGGGGCTTCGGCCTGTCGCTGCTGGTGCCCGACGCCCACTACCGCGCGGTGGCCGAATGGGTGGATCGCCAGCATCTGGGCGCGCGCCTGGTTTACTTCCACGTGCGGCCGCGCAAGTCGGCGCCCGGAACCGGCCTGCACCCGCAGTCGCTGGTGCGCAAGCTGCAAATCAAGCCCGACTCGCCGCACTACGAGTGGCTGGAACACGAACTGCGTGCCCGCTTCGACGTGGCCTGCTGCGACAGCGCCGAGCAGTTCCGGCGCGAAGCCAGGGCGCTCACGCGCGCCGGCCAGATCAAGGATCCGGCCGGGCGCCACGAGAAGGACGACCGCAGCCGCATCGATGACCGCAGCCGCTACGTGCTGGGCTGGAGCAACGCCGAGAAACTGCGCGCGCTGCGCGACAGCCGCACGCGCCTGGAGGACGAACTGGCCGCGCTCGGCCGGCGCATGAGCCAATTGCAGCACTCGCGCCAGCAGTTGCAGGGGCAACTGGACGCGCTCGCCCGTCTGGAGGAGTTCACCCGCTTCGCCGAGATCGACTGGGCGATCCTGGCCCGGGAGATCGCCGCGCTGGCCGAAGAGCGCGCGCGCCTGGAATCCGCGTCGGACACCTTGCAGGAGCTGGGCCGGCAGTTGCAGGCCGCGCGCGAGCGGCTCGCCGAAGCGGAGCAGCAGCTGGCCGAGTCCCTCGGCAGGCGCGGCGAAATCAAGAGCAGGACCGAGGCCGCCCAGGCGCTGCGCGCCCAGGCGCGGGCCGACCAGGACGCCGTGGCGCTGTCCGCGGCGGATGGCGAGCGCCTGGCGGCGTGGCGCGCGGAAGCGCTCGGCGAGCATCAGTTGTCGGTGGAATCCTGCGACAACCGCGAGCAGGAAGTCCGCAAGTGGTTGCAGGAACGGATCGACGCCGATGACAAGCGCCTGTCGCGGCTCACCGAGCGCATCGTCAACGCCATGCGCGGCTTCAAGGAGGAGTTCAAGGCCGAAACGGTCGAGATGGACGCGAGCCTGGCGGCGCTCGGCGAATACGGGCGCATGCTGGACGGATTGCAGCGCGACGACCTGCCGCGCTTCGAGGCGCGCTTCAAGGATCTGCTGAACGTCAACACCATCAACGAGATCGCGAACTTCAACGCCCAGCTCGCGCGCGAGAAGGACACCATCCGCGAGCGCGTGGATCTCATCAACCGCTCGCTGCAGGCGATCGACTACAACCCGGGCCGCTACATCAAGTTGCTCGCGCAGCCGAGCCCGGATGCCGAAATCCGCGATTTTCAGCAGGATCTGCGCGCCTGCACCGAGGGCGCGCTGACCGGCTCGGCGGACGAGCAGTATTCGGAGGCCAAGTTCCTGCAGGTCAAGGCGATCATCGACCGTTTCCGCGGCCGCGAGGGCCTGACGGACAACGACCGGCGCTGGACGGCGAAGGTCACCGACGTGCGCAACGCGTTCCTGTTCTCGGCCAGCGAACGCTGGCGCGCCGACGGCGCCGAGCACGAGCACTACTCGGACTCGGGCGGCAAGTCCGGCGGGCAGAAGGAGAAGCTGGCCTACACGGTGCTGGCCGCGAGCCTGGCCTACCAGTTCGGCTTGAAGTGGAGCGAAGTGCGATCGCGCTCGTTCCGCTTCGTGGTCATCGACGAGGCGTTCGGGCGCGGCTCGGACGAGTCGGCCCAGTACGGCCTGCGCCTGTTCGAGCAGCTCAACCTGCAACTGCTGATCGTCACGCCGCTGCAGAAGATCCACATCATCGAGCCGTTCGTGGCCGGCGTCGGCTTCGTGCACAACGAAGGCGGGCGCGATTCGCGCCTGCGCTGCCTGACCATCGAGGAGTACCGGGCGCAGAAAGCCGCCATGGCCGGAGCCGGGCCGTGAACTGGACCACGCCTTCGGATCTGCGCGCGCAGGTCCGAAGGCTGTGGGAGCGCGGCGATCTGCTGCGCGCCTGTGTCACGGAAGGCATCGACTGGCCGTTGCGCCTGACGCTGAAAGCGCCCGGCGCGGCCGATCTGTCCGATCGTTTCGACGCGGTGCGGGGATGGGTCCGCGAGATCGCCGGCACGCCGCAGGTCCGTATCGAATGGCGCGATCGCAACCACCGCGTCCAGGGCGTGCAGCGGCTGCCGGCGGCGGCGTGGATCGACTCGTTGCCGCTGGCCCTGGCCTTCATCGGCCAGACGCCGGCGGCGCAGCACTTCGAGGCACTCTGGCGCCGCGCCGTGGCCGCGCAGCCGGCGCTGCGCCCCTGGCTGCTGAAGCGCCCGCTGCAGGCGCTGGAGCTAGCCGGGCGCTTCGATCGGCTGCTCGCGGTGGTCGCCTGGGTGCAGGCGCATCCGCGCCCGGGCGTCTACCTGCGCCAGGTGGACACGCCGGGCGTGGACAGCAAGTTCATCGAAGCGCACCGCGGCGTGCTGGCCGAATGGCTGGACCTGGCGCTGCCGCCGTCGGCCGTCGATACCCGGGCCACCGGCGCGGCGCAATTCGCGCGTCGGTACGGGTTTCTGGACAAGCCCGCCCGGATCCGCTTCCGGCCGCTGGATCCGGCCCTGAACCCGCTGCCCGATGGCCGGGGGCTGCCCGACATGACCCTGGACGCGGCGAGCTTCGCCGCCCTCGCGCTGCCGGCGGCACGGGTGTTCATCACCGAGAACGAGACCAACTTCCTGGGGTTTCCGCCGCTCGCCGGTGCGATGGTCATCTTCGGCGCGGGCTACGGCTGGGAGTCGCTTGCCGCCGCGCGCTGGTTGCAGGGCCGCGAACTTCACTACTGGGGCGACATCGACACCCACGGCTTCGCCATCCTGGACGCATTGCGCGTACATTTCCCGCGCGCGGCGTCGTTGCTGATGGATCGCGAAACGCTGCTCGCGCACCGTGCTCAATGGGGGACCGAGCCCGAACCGGTGCGCCACGATCTCGCCCGGCTCGGCGCCGCCGAAGCCGCGCTCTACGACGATCTGCGCCTGGACCGCATCCAGCCCGGACTGCGCCTGGAGCAGGAACGCATCGGCTTCGGCTGGCTGACGCGACGCCTCGCCCATCTTTGCGCGGCGCCGGGCGCCTGCGCACAATAGCCGGCCACTGCCCGCCATCCCCGCGGGGCAACCCGGCCCGAACCGATCGCACCGCATGACCCAGCCCGAGCACATCGCCATCCACGCCGCGCGCACGCCCGGCAAGCCCGCCTGCATCATGGCCGGCTCGGGCGAGATCGTGACCTACGCCGATCTGGACCGGCGTTCGAACCAGTGCGCCCGGCTGCTGCGCGCACGCGGCCTGCGCACCGGGGATCACATCGCGATGTTCATGGAGAACCACCCGCGCTTCATGGAAATCGTCTGGGGCGCGCAGCGGGCGGGGCTGTATTTCACGCCGATCGCCTCGCACCTGGCGGCCGCCGAGGTGGCCTACATCCTGGCCGACAGCGGCGCGCGGCTGCTCCTGGCCTCGGCTGCGCGCATGGACGTGGCGCGCGCACTGCCCGGGCATTCCACGCCGGTCGAATCCTGGCTGTGCGTGGACGGTGCCGTGGAGGGGTTCGAGGACTACTGCGCGTTGCGCGACGCTCAGCCCGCCGCGCCAATCCAGGATGAAGCGGGCGGGGTCGACATGCTCTACTCCTCGGGCACCACCGGCCGCCCCAAGGGCGTGGTCACCGCGCAGGTCGGGCCGCGCCACAATCCGCCCGTGACCGTGAAGTCCTGCGTCGAGGTGTACGGCATGGGTGCGGACACGATTTATCTCAGCACCGCCCCGCTCTACCACGCCGCGCCGCTGCGCTACACGATCGTCTGCGGCTGGCTCGGCGCCACCGCGGTGATCATGGAGAAGTTCGATGCCGGGCAGGCGCTCGCGGCGATCGAACGGTATCGCGTGACCACCTCGCAGTGGGTGCCGACCATGTTCATCCGCCTGCTGCGCCTGGCGCCGGAGATCCGCGCGCGCCACGACCTGTCCTCGCACCGCGTCGCGATCCACGCCGCCGCACCCTGCCCGCGCGAGGTGAAGAAGCAGATGATCCAGTGGTGGGGGCCGATCATCCACGAGTACTACGCAGGCACCGAGTCCTGCGGCGCCTGCCGCATCACCAGCCAGGAATGGCTTGCGCACGAGGGCTCGGTCGGCCGCGCCGCCACCGGCTCGGTGCACATCCTCGGCGAGGACGGCCGTGAACTCGGCCCCGGCGAGAACGGCTACATCTACTTCGCGGGCGGGCCGTCCTTCCGCTACCACAACGACCCCGGCAAGACGGCGCGCGCCTTCAACGAGCGCGGCTGGGCGACGCTCGGCGACGTCGGCCACCTGGACGCGGAGGGCTATCTCTACCTGACCGACCGGCGCGACTTCATGATCATCTCCGGCGGCGTCAACATCTACCCGCAGGAAATCGAGAACTGCCTGCTCGGCCACCCGGCGATCGCCGACGCGGCCGTGTTCGGGATCCCCGATGCAGACTTCGGCGAGGCGGTGCACGCCTGCGTGGAACTCACCGATCCGGCACGGGCCGGCCCGGCGATGGCGCAGGACATCCAGGAATTCTGCCGTGCGCGGCTTTCGCACGTGAAATGCCCGCGCACGATCGCCTTCGAGGACCGCCTGCCACGCCAGGACAACGGCAAGCTCTACAAGCGCCTGCTGCGCGAGCGGTACCTATAGCGCCAAGTCAGCCCCGTGGGCCAACGCCGATCGGCGGCTCGCGAAGCCGGCGCCGAGCGTCCCGGTCGCATGTCCCGGGAGATGTTCAGGCGCCGCGATTGACGAAAATCAATCCCTCACAACCCAGGCCCGGCGAAGGCTTGGGCGCCTGACTTTTTTTACCCCGTTTTTACGGCACCAATCCTAAGCTTGCCCCATCGAAACGCGGATCCCCCGCGCCGGGTGGAGGTCTTCGATGGACGTGTTCTACCTGCTCGTCACGCTCGGCTTCATCGCCCTCACCGCCGGCCTGGTGGTGCTGTGCGATCGGCTGGAGCGCAAGCCGTGAGCTGGCTGCACCTGCTGAGCGGCGCCGTCGCGGCCGGGCTGCTCCTGTATCTTCTGGTCGCGTTGCTCAAGCCGGAGTGGTTCTCGTGAGCACACATGCCTGGATCCAGTTCGTTCTGTACTTGACGGTGCTGCTCGCGTGCGCGAAGCCCCTGGGCGCGTACATGGCCGGCATCTATGCGGGAGAATCGCGCGCCGTACGGGTGTTCGCGCCGGTCGAACGCTTCATCTACCGGATCTGCGGCATCGATCCGCAGGCCGGCATGCCCTGGCAACGCTATGCAGGCGCCCTGCTCGTGTTCAACGTCGCCGGCTTTCTCGCCGTCTACGGCCTGCAACGGCTGCAGGGCCTGCTGCCGCTGAACCCGGCGGCGCTCCCGGCCGTGAGCCCGGATTCCTCGTTCAACACCGCGGTGAGCTTCGCCACCAACACCAACTGGCAGGGCTACGGCGGCGAGACGACCATGAGCTACCTCACCCAGATGCTGGGACTGGGGGTACAGAACTTCCTCTCCGCGGCGACCGGCATGGCGGTGGTGGTTGCGCTGATCCGCGGATTCGCGCGCCATACGGCGCGGGACATCGGCAATTTCTGGGTCGACCTGACCCGCAGCACGCTGTACATCCTGCTGCCGCTGTCCACGGTCCTGGCGCTTGCGCTGGTCAGCCAGGGCGTGTTGCAGAACTTCGATCCGTACCGGACCGCGACGCTCGTCGAGCCGGCACAGTACGAACAGCCCAAGGTCGACGACGCCGGCGCCCCCGTCATGGACGCGGCGGGCAACCGGGTGATCGAAAAACTCACCGAAGGCGCGCAGATCCTGCCGATGGGGCCGGTTGCCTCCCAGGTCGCCATCAAGCAGCTCGGCACCAACGGCGGCGGCTATTTCAACGTCAATTCCGCTCATCCGTTCGAGAACCCGACGCCGCTGTCGAATTTCCTCGAGATGCTGGCCGTCCTGCTCATTCCGGCGGCGCTCTGCTACACCTTCGGCCGGATGATTGGCGATACCCGCCAGGGCTGGGCGGTACTCGCGGCCATGACGATCATCTTCATCGCCACCGCGCTTGCGGCCACCTGGTCCGAGCAACAGGGCAATCCGGCCTTCGCCGCACTCGGCGTGGACCAGGCCGCCGGCGCGATGCAGGCCGGCGGCAACATGGAAGGCAAGGAAGTGCGCTTCGGCATCGCCAATTCGGCGCTGTGGGCCACCGCGACCACGGCCGCGTCCAACGGCTCGGTCAATTCGATGCACGACTCGTTCACCCCGCTCGGCGGGCTGGTGCCGATGTGGCTGATGCAGCTCGGCGAGGTGGTGTTCGGCGGCGTCGGCTCGGGCCTGTACGGCATGCTGGTATTCGCCATCATCGCCGTATTCATCGCCGGGCTGATGATCGGCCGCACGCCCGAGTACCTCGGCAAGAAGATCGAGGCCTACGAAATGAAGATGGCCTCGCTCACCATCCTCATCACTCCGTTCCTGGTCCTGTTCGGCACGGCGTTGGCGTTGTCCACGGATGCGGGGCGGGCGACCATTTTCAATGCGGGCGTACACGGCTTCAGCGAGGTCCTGTACGCATTCTCTTCGGCGTCCAACAACAACGGCAGCGCGTTTGCCGGACTGGGCGCGAACAATCCGTTCTACAACCTGTGGCTGGGCGCGGCGATGTGGTTCGGCCGCTATGCGCTCATCGTCCCGGTACTGGCGATCGCCGGCTCGCTCGCGGCCAAGAAGCGCGCCGCACAGAGCGTCGGCTCGTTGCCCACGCACGGCCCGCTGTTCGTACTGCTGCTCGTCGGTACGGTGCTCCTCGTCGGCGCGCTCACGTTCGTCCCGGCGCTGGCGCTCGGACCGGTGGTCGAGCACCTGCAGATGGTTGCGCCCGTACAGGGCTGAACGCGTCCGCGTCACAGGAGATTACGATGGATTCCCAGACCCGAAAACTCTCGATGTTCGATTCCCGCCTCGTGCTGCCGGCGCTGCTCGCGGCCCTGGCCAAGCTGGCCCCGGCCGAGCAGATGCGCAACCCGGTGATGTTCGTGGTTTACGTCGGCAGCATCCTGACCACGCTGTTGTGGGTACAGGCGCTGGGCGGTCACGGCGAGGCACCGGCAGGCTTCATCTTCGCGATCAGCCTGTGGCTGTGGTTCACCGTACTGTTCGCGAACTTCGCAGAAGCACTCGCGGAGGGCCGCAGCAAGGCGCAGGCCGCGGCACTGCGCAGCGCCAAGCAGTCGACCTGGGCGATGAAGCTCGAAGCCGGCCACAAGGGCGCCCGCTGCTGGACGGTCGAGTCCAGCGAGCTGCGCGCCGGGGAATTCGTGCTCGTGCAGGCCGGCCATGTCATTCCGGCCGACGGCGAGGTCATCGAAGGCGTCGCGTCGGTGGACGAAAGCGCGATCACGGGCGAGTCCGCGCCGGTGATCCGCGAGGCGGGCGGCGATTTTTCCTCGGTCACCGGCGGCACCCGGGTGCTGTCGGACTGGATCGTGGTGCGCGTCACGGTCAACCCGGGCGAAGCGTTCCTGGACCGCATGATCGCCATGGTCGAGGGCGCCAAGCGGCAGAAGACGCCGAACGAGATCGCCCTGACCATCCTGCTCGTGGCGATGACGCTGGTGTTCCTGTTCGCGACCGTAACCCTGCTGCCGTTCTCGCGGTACGCCGTCGCCGTCACCGGCGCTGGCGTGGCAGTCGGCGTCACGGTGCTGGTGGCACTGCTGGTATGCCTCATCCCGACCACGATCGGCGCCCTGCTGTCGGCGATCGGCATCGCCGGCATGGGCCGGATGCTGCAGCACAACGTCATTGCCATGTCGGGGCGGGCAATCGAGGCCGCCGGCGACGTCGACGTGCTGCTGCTGGACAAGACCGGCACCATCACCCTGGGCAATCGCCAGGCCGCCGAGTTCCTGCCCGCGGCCGGCATCCACGAGCGCGACCTGGCCGACGCGGCGCAGCTCGCCTCGCTCGCCGACGAGACCCCGGAAGGACGCAGCATCGTGGTGCTGGCCAAGCAGAAGCACGCGCTGCGAGAGCGCGATCTGCAGGCGCTCGGCGCCACCTTCGTCCCATTCAGCGCCCACACCCGCATGAGCGGCGTCAACATCGGCGAGCGGCAGGTGCGCAAGGGCGCGGCGGAAGCCGTGCGCAGGCACGTGGAGGCACTCGGCGGCAGCTACCCGGCGGAGACCGCCGCCGCGGTCGAGGGTATCGCGCGCCGCGGCGCCACTCCGCTCGTGGTCGCCGACGGCGCGCGGGTGCTCGGGGCCGTCGAGCTCAAGGACATCGTCAAGGGCGGGATCAAGGAGCGCTTCGCCGAACTGCGCCGGATGGGCATCCGCACCATCATGATCACCGGCGACAACCCGCTGACGGCGGCCGCGATCGCCGCCGAGGCCGGGGTCGATGACTTCCTGGCCGAGGCGACGCCGGAAGCCAAGCTCAAGCTGATCCGCGAACACCAAGCGCAGGGGCGGCTGGTCGCGATGACCGGCGACGGGACCAACGATGCGCCCGCGCTCGCGCAGGCCGACGTCGCCGTGGCGATGCACACCGGCACGCAGGCGGCGAAGGAAGCCGGCAACATGGTGGACCTCGACTCCAACCCGACCAAACTGATCGAGGTGGTGGAGATCGGCAAGCAGATGCTGATGACCCGCGGCTCGCTGACCACCTTCAGCATCGCCAACGACATATCGAAGTACTTCGCCATCATCCCGGCGATGTTCGCCGGCACCTTTCCGGCGCTCGGTGCGCTCGACGTCATGCACCTGGCCAGCCCGTCCTCGGCGATCCTGTCGGCGGTGATATTCAACGCGCTCATCATCATCGCGCTCATCCCGCTTGCTTTGAAGGGCACGGCCTACAAGCCGATGAACGTCGCCGTGCTGCTGCGCAACAACCTGCTGCTCTACGGCGTAGGAGGCGTGCTGCTGCCTTTCCCAGGCATCAAGGCGATCGACATGGTGCTCGCCGCCACCAGTCTGGTCTGAAGGAGGAACCGTCATGTCGATCTTCAAGCAACTGCGTCCCGCCCTGTCGCTGCTCGTGCTGCTGACGCTTGTGACCGGCGTCGCCTATCCTCTGCTCGTGACGGGCATCTCGGAACTGGCATTCTTGGACCGTGCGCACGGCAGCCTGATCGTGCGCGATGGCAAGGTGGCCGGATCAGCGCTGGTCGGCCAGGGATTCGCCGGACAGGGCCATTTCTGGAGCCGGCCATCGGCGACCGGGCCATACGGGTACAACGCGGGCGCGTCCAGCGGTTCAAATCTCGGGCCGACGAACCCGGCGCTCACTGATGCGGTCAAGGCGCGGATCGAGACGCTGCGCGCCGCGCATCCGCAGGCCACCGCCCCGGTCCCCGTGGATCTCGTGACCAGCTCGGGCAGCGGCCTGGATCCGCACGTCACGCCGGCCGCTGCCGCATGGCAGGTCGAACGCGTGGCGCAGGCCCGAGGCCTGCCCGCCGAGCGGGTTCGCACACTGGTAGCCGAACACACCGAGCCGCCGCAGTGGGGCGTGCTGGGCGAGGCGCGCGTGAACGTGCTGCGTCTGAATCTCGCACTGGACACGCTGAGCCGCTGACGGCCGATCCGCGGCGCGCATCACATCGGTATGGCACCCCAACGCCCGGACCCAGACGCCCTGCTCGAACGGGTGCAACGCGAGGAAGCGCAGCGCCGGCGCGGACGGTTGAAGATATTCTTCGGGGCGTGTGCCGGCGTGGGCAAGACCTTCGCGATGCTCGGGGCGGCACAGTCGCTGCGCCGCGAGGGGCTCGAGGTCGTAGTCGGCATCGTCGAGACCCATCGGCGCGCCGAGACCGAGGCCCTGCTCGAAGGGCTGGAACGGCTGCCGCCACGCGAAATCCGCTATCACGACCGGATGCTGGCGGAATTCGACCTCGATCGTGCGCTCGAACGCAGCCCGGCGGTACTGCTCGTGGACGAGCTCGCGCACAGCAACGTACCGGGTTCGCGCCACGAGAAGCGCTGGCAGGACGTCGAGGAACTGCTCACCGCCGGCATCGACGTGTGGACCACCCTCAATGTCCAGCACCTGGAGACGCTGAACGACGTCGTCGGGCAGATTACTGGCATCCGCGTTGCCGAGACGCTCCCCGACACCGTGTTCGAGCGCGCCGACGAGGTGGTGCTCGTCGACCTGCCGCCGGACGAACTGCTCCTGCGGCTCAGGGAGGGCAAGGTCTACATCCCCGAGCAGGCCAGGCGGGCGGTGCAGAATTTCTTCCGCAAGGGCAATCTCATCGCCCTGCGCGAGCTTTCGCTGCGACGCACGGCCGATCGAGTCGACGCCCAGATGCAGGAGTACCGGACCGACCAGGCCATCCAGAGCATCTGGCAAGGCAAGGAGCGCCTGCTGGTGTGCGTCGGCCCGGATGACGAGGCCGAAAAAGTGGTCCGCAATGCGAGCCGGCTGGCCGCGGCGCTGCGCGCTGACTGGATCGCCACGTACGTGGAGACCCCGCGTCTGCAGCGCGCGTCGGACGCGGCGCGCCGCCGGGCGCTCGAGTCGCTCAAGCTCGCGCAGTCGCTCGGCGCGGAGAGCGCCACTCTATCCGGCGAGTCGATTGCGGCGGCCATCGCCGGCTACGCCCGTAGCCGCAATGCCGCTCGGATCGTGATGGGGCGCAGCCGGCGATCGCGCCTGTCGCACCTGTGGCGACCTTCGATTTCCGACGAACTGAGCGCGCTCGCCACCGACATCGACATCATTGTCGTCGCGACCGAGAACGGCGATAGGACACGCGATGCCGCCCAACCGGCCGGCGGATTCGCCTTCGAGCCTGCGGATGAGCCGCACACCGCGCGCCACGCGTATGCAGCATTGCTTTGCGCCGTCGCCACGCTGGTTGCCATGCCGCTGGCGAACTACCTGCACCTCGTCAACATCGTCATGCTGTATTTCTTCGCGGTGGTGATCGCCGCATATCAGTTCGGCCGCGGGCCCGGGATCCTGGCCTCGGTGCTGGCGGTGCTGAGTTTCGATTTCTTCTTCGTACCGCCACAGTTGTCATTCGCCGTGAGCGACACCCAATACCTGATTACCTTCGCGGTGATGCTGGGCGTAGCGCTGACGGTGAGCAGCCTGACCGCGAATCTGCGCTTCCAGGCGCGCGTGGCGATGCTGCGCGAACGTCGTTCGAGCGCGATGTACGAGATGGGACGTGAACTCTCGGGGGCCCTGGTCAACGAGCAAATCGTCGAGATCGCGCGCCGGTACCTGTCGGGCACGTTCCAGGCATCGGTCTGGCTGTTCATCTCCGACCTGAACGACCGCTTGGTCCTGAACCGCGCCGACGCAGCGACGAACGCCTCCATCGACGCCGGCATCGCCCAGTGGGTGTTCGACAACGGCGACGCCGCGGGCCTGGGGACCAACACGCTCGCCGGCGCCGTCGTGCATTACCTGCCCCTCAAGGCGCCGATGCGGATCCGCGGCGTCCTGGCGTTGCAGCCGGCACAAGCGCAGGCGGTATTCCTGCCCGAGCAGTACCGGCTGCTGGAGACGTTTGCCGCGCAGATCGCGCTTGCCCTGGAACGCGTGCACTACGTGGAGGTCGCGCAACAGGCGCTCGTGCGGATGGAGGCCGAACGGCTTCGAAACTCGCTGCTCGGGGCGCTGTCGCACGACCTGCGTACGCCGCTGACGGCACTGGTCGGCATGGCCGACACGTTGCAGATGGCATCGCAGGTCTCGGCCGCCGACCGCGCAGAACTTGCTGGAGCGATGCGCGAGGAAGCCCAGCGCATGGTCGAACTGGTGGACAATCTGCTCGACATGGCGCGGCTGCAATCGGGCGAGGTCACGCTCGACAAGCAGTGGCAACCGATCGAGGAAGTCGTCGGTACCTCGATCGCGGCGCGGCGCGCGGTCCTGGCGCATCACGACGTAAACGTGGATCTCGCGGCGGATCTGCCGCTGGTGGAGTTCGACAGCGTGCTCATCGAGCGCGTGCTGTGCAACCTGCTGGAAAACGCAGGCAAGTACACCCCGCCGGGGAGCCGCGTGAATATCGAGGCCTTCGTCGCCGGGTCGGACCTTCAGGTCGCCGTCGCCGACAACGGCCCCGGAATCGCACCGGCGCGCCTGGAAGCGATTTTCGAGAAATTCACCCGCGGCGAGCGCGAGTCCGCGATCCGCGGCGTCGGGCTCGGACTGGCAATCTGCCGCTCGATCGTCAGCGCCCATGGCGGCAGGATCTGGGCCGAGAACCAACCCACCGGCGGCGCGCGCTTCGCGTTCACGCTCCCGCTCGGCACGCCTCCCGCCCTGCCCGATCCGCAGGCAGTGGAATCCGAATCGGGGACGGGAACATGACCGGCACGGCACCGCGCGTCCTGCTGGTCGAGGACGAACCGCACATCCGCCGCTTCGTGCGCACCGCGCTGGAATCCGAAGGGCTGGCGGTCGACGAAGCCGAGACCGCCAAACACGGCCTCACTGGCGCCTCGACGCGGCGACCGGATCTCATCATCGTCGACCTGGGCCTGCCCGATCGCGACGGCCTGGAACTCATCGGCGAACTGCGTCGCTGGAGCACGCTGCCGATCATCGTGCTTTCCGCGCGCCGGGACGAAGCCGACAAGGTGCGTGCGCTCGACCTGGGCGCCGACGACTACCTCACCAAGCCGTTCGGAGTCGCCGAGCTGCTGGCGCGAGTGCGGGCCGCGCTGCGTAGATCCGCGATGAGCGCCGAGCCGGCCGGGCCTGATGGGCTCATGACTTTCGGCGATCTGGAGATCGACCCAGTTCGGCACGCGGTGAGCCTGCGCGGGCAGCCCGTGCACCTGACGGCGATCGAGTACCGCCTGCTGTCGGTACTCGCCCGGGGCGCCGGCAAGGTCCTGACGCACCGCCAGATCGTGCGCGAAGTGTGGGGGCCGGGGCACCTGGATCGTACGCACTATGTGCGGATATACATGGGCCATCTGCGGCGCAAGATCGAGCGGGACCCGGCCTGCCCCCGTTACATCAAGACCGAGACCGGCGTCGGCTACCGGTTTGGGGACTGATGCGGATAGCATGCGGTGCAAACGCCGCGATCTAAACACTTTCGAAACATGCTTCTCTCACGCCACGAACTTCGCACCGCGCGCCTGCTGCTGCGCCGCTGGCTGCTGTCGGATCGGGCGCCGTTCGCGGCCATGAACGCCGATCCGCAGGTGATGGCCGCCTACCCCGCGCCGCTCACCCGCGCCGAATCCGACGCCTTCGCCGCGCGCGCGGACGGTTACTTCCAGGCGCGCGGCTTCGGCCTGTACGCGGTCGAAGCGCCCGGCGTCGCGCCGTTCATCGGCTTCGCCGGATTGACCCTGCCCGCGGTCGCGCACCTGCTGCCGGCGATGGAGATCGCCTGGCGCTTCGCACGGCCGTTCTGGGGCGGCGGCTACGCCACCGAGGCCTGCGTCGCGGTATTGCGCCATGCGTTCGACGAATTGGGCGTGGGATGCGTGATGACGTACACGACCCCCGAAAATCTGGCGGGTCGCAGTGCCGCCGCGCGCCTGGGGATGACCACCGACCCAGCGGACGACTTCGACCACCCGGACCTGCCGCCCGGGGATCCGCACCGCCGGCGGATCGTGCTGAAGGTCACCGCGGCGCAGTTCCGCCGCGCGCATCCTTCCTATCCATGAACCGCACCCGTCATTGCGAGCCCCCAGTTTCGGTTTGAAACTGCACACGGACCCTGAACCGGCTAGAGTACAACCGGTCCCGCGGACAGCATGGCCGCTTTGCGCTCTGGCGCTTGGAT
>JBFXBD010000001.1:0-174480 GCA_050183625.1 Gammaproteobacteria bacterium | reverse complement strand
GGGGGCCCCCGCCTCGACGTAGGGGTGGTTCATGGATCACGCGGCGACGCGATGATGGTCCGGCGGACAGGAGAAGACGGATGACGAATGTCGATTGGCTCGCCGCGCATGCACGCCGGATCCGCGTGAACGTGATCCGGCAGGCGATGGGCAAGGGCGAGGGCTACGTCGGCCAGGGGCTGCAATGCGCGGACGTATTCGCGGCCCTGTTCTTCCACGAAATGCGGCTGGCGCCGGACAGGCCCGACGATCCGGACCGTGACCGCTTCCTGCTCTCGGTCGGCCACTACGCGATCGCCCTGTACGCGGCGCTCGCCGAGCTCGGCCTGCTGGACGCCGACATGCTGCGCACCTACGGCGCCGACGGCAGCCCGCTCACGCTCGGCGCCGAGCCGGGGCACCTGCCGGGCGTGGAATTCGCAGGCGGCTCGCTCGGCCAGGGGCTCGGCGTCGCCGCCGGCCTGGCGCTCGGTCTGCGCATGCGCGGGTCGCCGGCGCGGGTGTTCAACTACATGTCCGACGGCGAATTGCAGGAAGGCTCGACCTGGGAAGCGGCGATGTTCGCTGCCGATCGCGGGCTCGCCGGTCTGGTGAACGTCATCGACGTGAATCGAACCCAGGCCGACGGCGCGCTGGGCCTGGAGGTCGAGCCGGTGGCGCGCAAGTTCGAGAGTTTCGGCTGGTGGGCACAGGACGTCGACGGCAACGATTTGCCGGCGCTGCTGCAGGCCCTGGACGCGGCACGTGCCGAAGCGGCGCGGCCGAAGGCGCTGGTGTGCCACACGCGCCTGAGCCACGGCTCGCCGACGCTGATGGCGCGCGGCATCGCCCATTTCGTGCGCGTCGGCCGCGAGGACTGGGAGACGATCATGCGTGAAGTGGCAGGCGCGCCGTGAGCGGCGAAACGGCTCCGGGCGGCGCCGCCCGGCAGATGGGGATGGCGGCGGGTGCGGGTCCGTTCGGATCGGCATTGATCCACGCCGCAGAGCGCCGCCCGGAGATCGTCGGCGTGAGCGCGGACCTGTCGAAGTACACCGACATGCACGCGTTTGCGGCGCGGTTTCCGGAGCGCTTCGTCAACGTCGGCATGGCCGAGCAGAACCTGGTCTCGGTCGCGGCCGGCCTGGCGCGTGCCGGCTGCACCGTCGTCGCGACCACCTTCTCCGCCTTCGCCACCCGCCGGCCGCAGGACTTCACCGTCATGCAGGTCGCGCTGGCGCGCGCGGACGTGAAGCTCATCGGCGCCGTTCCCGGCATCCTGGCGTCGTTCGGGCCCTCGCATACCGGCATCGACGACATTGCCATCATGCGCAGCGTGCCGGGCATGGTGATCCTCGATCCCTGCGATGCCTTCGAGGCGGGCCGCGCGCTCGAAGCCGCTCTGGAGTACCGCGGCCCGGTCTACCTGCGCCAGCCGTTCTTCCGCCCGGACGCATCGCCGGTGGTCGCGGACGCGGAGCCGTTCGGGATCGGCGCCGCCCGCACGCTGCGCACGGGCCGCGACCTGGGCATCCTCGCCAGCGGCCATCTGGTCGAAGCGGCGCTGGAGGCGGCGGCGCAGCTCGCCGCCGCCGGCATCCAGGCCGAGCTGCTGCAGGTGTCGACGCTCAAGCCGTTCGACGACGTGCGCGTCGCCGCGCTCGCGCGGCGCTTCGGCCGCCTGGTGACGGCGGAGAATCACTCCGTCGTCGGCGGCCTGTACTCGGCAGTGTGCGAGACGCTCGGCCGCCACGGCATAGGCGCGCGCGTGGTGCCGGTCGGCGTGCCGGACGTGTTCCCGCCGTTCGGCACGCCCGGCTTCGTCGCGGCGCAGTTGGGGATGGACGCGGCGGGCATCGTCGCCGCCGCACATCAGGTTCTCGCATAACGAAGGGAGGTTCGAATGCTGCTCAGCAATCTTGAAGTGGTACCCGGCAGGCAAATCGTCCGGCACCTGGGGCTCGTGCAGGGCAGTACGGTGCGCTCCAAGCACATCGGCCGCGATCTCATGGCCGGGCTGAAGAACATCTTCGGCGGAGAGTTGAGGGGCTACACGGAGCTGCTGCAGGAATCCCGGCAGGAGGCCGTCGATCGCATGGTCAAGCAGGCCGGCGCCATCGGCGCCAACGCGGTGCTGAACGTGCGCTTTTCGACCTCCTCGATCAGCCAGGGCGCGGCGGAACTGTTTGCCTACGGCACGGCCGTGGTGCTGGAGTAGGCGTCCATGTTCGAACTCGTCGTATTCCTGGCCCTGCTCGCGGCGGGGTACGGTTTCGGGCAGGCGGCAGAACGCAGCCACTACCGATCGATCCGCGCGCGGGAGGACGAATACCGCGGCCTCATCATCATCCAGAGCCGGGTGCCGCCCGCGATCGCGCCTGCGCCGCAATCGATGCTGGTGTGCGGCAGCGTGGTCATCTCGGTCGACTTCTTCAAGGTGTTCGTCGCCGGTTTGCGCAACATCGTGGGCGGGCGGCAGACGTCATATGAATCGCTGATCGACCGGGCCCGGCGCGAGGCGGTGCTGCGCATGAAGGAACAGGCGGCTGGTGCCGGGGCGAACGTCGTCATGAACGTCAAGTTCGAGGCGGCGCCGCTCTACAAGGGCCAGCGCAACGCGATCCAGTCCGTGGAGGCAATCGCCTACGGCACGGCGCTCATTCCGGCCGTACCTTCGGGGCCGCCGGCGTCCTGACGCGGCATCGTGGAGTACTCGAACCCCAAGCCGCCCGAGGGCATCAACGTCACGCCCGAGCACCCGCTCAAGGAGTTCGCGCAGCTCACCGTGGGCATGGCCGTGGTCATCGTCGCGGTCGTGGCGGTGCTCGCCTTCGGGATCGGCCACCTGGCGCGGCTGGTGCCATTCAATCTGGAAGTGCAGATCGCGGATCGCTACCCCGCGTCGGTGCCGAAGGAGTCGCCGCAGGGCCGTTACCTGCAGCGCCTGGCCGATCGCCTCTGCGCAACTTCGCCATTGCCGCCGGGCATGCGGATCACGATGCACTATGTGGATGCCGACGTCGTCAACGCGATGGCAACGGTCGGCGGCCATGTGATGGTCTACCGCGGCCTGATGCAGGACGTGCCCAGCGAGAACGCGCTGGCGATGGTGGTGGCGCACGAAATCGCGCACGTACGCCACCGCGACCCGATCGTCGCATTGGGCCGCGGCGTGGTGATCGGCCTGGGACTGGCGGCGATCTCCGGCGCCACCGGCAGCGACGTGGCCGGCGACGTGCTCGGCCGGGCCGGCCTGATGACGGCGCTCAGCTTCAACCGCGCGCAGGAACGCGATGCCGACCGCGAGGCACTGTCGATGCTCGTGGCCGCCTACGGGCACGCGGGCGGCGCCACCGCATTCTTCGAACGGATGCTCGAACGTGCCGACACGCCCGGCGCCGAAGCCGTGCCCGCGTTCATGAGCTCCCACCCGCTGACGCGCGAGCGCATCGCATCGCTGCGGGCGCTGGCCGCGGAGCGTGGCTGGGTATTGGACGGGCCTGAGGCGAAACTTCCGGAATTTTGACTCCCCCGGTATCCGGGAGCGCTCAGGCTAATCCTTGAGTTCGCGGGCGATGGTGCGCCCCGCGACGCGCCCCATGGTCAGGGCGTTGCCGACCGAATTGCCGCCCCCGACGTAGCGTTCGCCGAGCACGCCGGCACCACTCTCTCCCGCGGCAAACAACCCCGGAATGATCCGGCCCGCCCGGTCCAGCGCGTGACACCCGGTATCGATCCGCACGCCGGCACCGGTGAGCTGCACGTCGCTGGTGCGGTATTCGAACGCGTAGAAGGGCGGCGTGGCGATCGGATGCAGCCCCTTCAGGTCGCGGAGGAACATCCGATCGGTGCCGTGCGCCAGGTCCTCGTTGTAGCAATGCACCTGGGTGGCCAGGGCTGCGGCGCCGATCCCGCACTTGCGCGCAAGCTCGTCGAGCGTCGGCGCCGCGTGAAAATCGCCGGACTGCACGCAATCGAGCACGAATGCCGGATCCCAACCCCTGGAGTATCCGGTTTTCGTCGGATCCGAGCGCAGTCGCGCCGCCTCGTCGAAAATGCCCCAGACGACATAGCCTTCCGCCTTGATCAGCCCCGGCATGACCGCGTACGGGGCCGTCTCGTCCGTGAAACGCAGGCCGTCGCGGTTGACGTATATGAGCGATGTCGGCTGGAAGCCGGGATGACCATTGAGCGCTTTCCGACGGACGTAGGCGGTGCTGCCGAGCAGGCCGCAGTTCACGCCGGTGATGTGCGCGCCGGCCTGCAGCCCCATGCGGATGGAATCGCCGCGACTGCCGGGGGCGGTGATGGTCGTCGGGTGGTCGCCCGGCCTGACGGACTTGTAGGCGTCCGGAAAGTACTCCCGGACCAGCTCGAGGTCCTGGCCGAAACCGCCGCAGGTGAGCGCGACCGCACGGGCCCGGATCCGCTGGCCGTCCGCTTCGATGCCGGTGACCCGGCCCGCATCCACCAGGAGCTTGCGCACACGCGTATTCATGACCAGTTCGACGCCCAGAACGCCACGGCGGTTCTCCAGGACATCGATGTAGGACTGGCCTCCACCGACCGGGCAATGTCCCCGCGGTGGGTACTCCACGCCGGCGGCATACAGGCCAGGAGCATCGACCGCGGTCGGGTAAACCGCACCCTCGGGCTTCTTGACGATGCGCTTGGGGATCTCGACCCCGAGGGAAATCAGCCATTCAAGGGTCGGCGTCGCATTCTCGCAGAAGGTCCGCACCATCGAAGCCGGCTGTCGCCAGGCGTTCAGGGTCATGTAGTAATCGATGTACTCGTCGATCGAGTCCTCGAGCCCGATCGCACGCTGGACGCTGGTATCGGCTGCATTGAAGACGCCGTCGGAATGGCCGGTGGAGCCGCCGACCTTTTGCTCGCTCTCCACGACCAGCACGGAGCACCCGAGCTCGGCCGCGGTTACCGCGGCGCAGAGGCCGGCGCCGCCGGCACCGACGACGACCAGATCGAAATCGCTTGCGCTCATTCGCGTACCCTCGCGCTCACAGGCCCATGTAGCGATCGTAAAGGCGGTGGAAGTGCCGGATCTTGCCGTACTGGTACACCCCTAGCGTCACGCCGGGCTTGAACATGCGCAGCGAGTGCATGCCTTTCTGCACCCGGGGGATGTTCGCCTCGTCCTGGTGGAAAATCCGCGCCAGCGTGCCGAGCTCGAGCGCCTGCAGGTAGGAATCATCCGGCCCGAGCCGCCGCAATGGTGCCGCCGGCGGGCGCTCGCCCTTGTAGGGTGCGAGCAGCCAGGTTTCCATGACGCACATCTCGTGCTCGTCCTCGTACGGCAGGAATCGGTACGCGATGTGGTTGTAGGCGGCCCAGGGATGAAAGTTCGGGAAGACGGTGAAATAGAACGAATCCATCAGCTCCGCGTCGCACAGCGCGTCGATACCGTCGCCGACCACGGGCCTGAGCCTTTCGCGCGCCATCTGAGCGCCGCGCGCGCGGAAGCTCATTCCGTCCGGCACGCGCTGCCCGCGGCCGGAGGTCGGGTCCTCGGTGTTGAAGCTCGCCTCGGCGATTTGCTCCTCGGTGGGCTTCCAGCGCAGGTTCGGGCTCGGTACGCCGGTCGGGGATACGGCCCGGGCGTAGTTCTCGAAGCCGTCGTACTGGGTGTTGTCCTCGCCGGTGCCGGCGAGGATCTGCGGATGCGTAGCGATGGTGTGGAACGACTCCATGAACGCTTCCTGGGCGGTCTTCCAGTTTCCGCGCATCACCTTGGCCACGCGCGCCGCGGTGAAGCGCCGGTCGAGCGGATAGCGCTCGAAATGCATATCGAGATCGCCCAGATACGACTCCAGCGATCCGGCATCCGGATCCATGTTGACGAACACGAACCCTCCCCAGGTGCCGACGCGGACCTCGCCCAGGTTGAACCGGCGCTTGTCGATCTGCGGGTAGTCCCACTGCCCGCAGATCCGGCGGTTCTTGCCGTCCAGTCCCCAGGAGAACCCGTGGAACTGGCAACGCAGCTCGGACACGTTGCACGGCCGGTCGACGAGTGCCCGGCCCTGGTGCAGGCACACGTTGTAGTACGCCTTGATGCTGTCCGGCGCTACGCGTACGACGATGATGGAGATGCCGGCGACTTCGTACAGGTCCACATCCCCGACATTGGGGATGTTTTCCTCGCGCGTGGCGATCTGCCAGACCTTCTTCCAGATCCGCTCCTTCTCGCGTTCGTGGAATGAGCGGTCGATGTAGCGATCGACCGGGATGTCGGCGCTGCCGTAGTAGACCGGTTTCTCCAGGCGCAGGACCGGCGGGACCGGCCGCGTGTCCGTATCGAGGATCCGCTGGTAGGGTGTCCCCGGGCTACGGCGCAGCGCCGGATCCTCCGCCGTGGGTGACAGTGTCTCGGTCGATTCGATCATGGTCGGCTTCTCCAGTCCAGTGCCCGGTGCTGCTCAGCCGGCCGCGGGAGGCGTGGTGGCGAAGCGGTTCATCTCCAGCTCGCTGACCAGCCACCGGCACATCTGCGGGTCGCAGGAACGCAGCGGACCCTCCAGCCAGTAGCCGGCGCCGTCGAACCGCCCCCACTGGTCGCCTTCGAGAACGCGCACGCTGCCATCCTCCTCGAGGATGTAGTCGGCGCGCGTCAATGCGTGGTGCAGCTTGCGGATCATCGGAACCCCTCCTTCGCAGGCACCATGCCTCAGGCGCGCGCAATCAGTACTGGTACTCGACCCGGACGCCGAGCAGCCGCGGCGGGCCGAACATGACCATGTCCGAAGTAGCCGGGAGCAGGGCACTGTTGATGTATTCGCTGTTCGTCAGGTTCTTGGCGAAGGCCACGAATTTCCAGTTGCTGTTGTCGGGGGAATAGGCGGCCTGGACGTTGAGTAGCGCGTAGCTGTCGGTCCGCACGCGGCCGGTCACTTCCCACTGGTAGTCGGACGAGTAATAGAGCGAGCCCGTCGTTTCCAGGGTGCCGCCTGCGACGTGCCTGGTATAGGTCGCACCCAGCGTGCCGGTGAACTCCGGCGTGCTGTTCAGGCGCACTCCGCTGGCGTCGAACGGCGAGTACTGGGTGAGGCCGAAAGCGGTGAGCGGAGGCGCAAAGGCGATGGCGGAAGTGTACTCCTCGTACTCGGCCTTCGGCAGGTAGCTCAGCGCCAGCCGCGCCTGCAGGCCGTCGGTCACTTCCCAGGTGCCGTCCAGTTCGAACCCGTAGATCTCGGCCGATGCGGCATTTCGCGGGAACGACACCAAGCCGTCGAAGAACTGCTCCTGCTTGTCGCGGTAGTCGTAGTAGAAGGCAGCCGCGTTCAGCGCCAACCTGCCGGTCGAGAGCTTTGCGCCGATTTCGTATGAATCGATCGTCTCGGGCGCGGTCGCCGGCGCGTTGTAGACGTTGGTCGGCGTCACGCCGCTCTTGAAGCCCTCGCTGTACGTGAAGTAGACGTTGGCGGAGTCGTTCAATGCATAGCGCAGCGAGAACCTTGGGGTGGTCGAATTGAACGTCACGTCGACGAAGCGGGCGCGTGGCAGCGGATCGAACGAACCCTTCGCCTTCTTACCCTCCCAACTGTAGCGAATGCCGGCGATGGCGCTCAGCCGGTCCGTGATTCGGATGTTCGCCTCGGCGAAGCCCGCATAGGCGTTTGTGTGGACCACGGTATCGAAGGACAGGATGCCACCCTGGATGATGCCGCCGGTGCCGCCGCGGTCGATATAGGCGAATGCGCCGGTGGTGAGGCTGATGCGGTCGAAGAACTCCTTCGACGCGAAATTGATTTCCTGCGAGAAGGTTTCCTGCGGCGTCGTCACCTGGTACGCAATGCAGCCGAACGTCAACAGGCAGGCCGGCGCGTATGCGATGTCGACGTCGACGTCCTCGTCCGCCTCGAGCTTCGAATAGCCGGTGATCGAGGACAGGGTTCCGGAATCGAACTCGACGTCGGCGCGGACGCTGCCGCCGTAGTTGTCGGCGACGAAGTCCGGCCGCGGAGAATCGTAGGCGGTCTGCCACGGTTCCCGGCCGAATATGGCGCCCGGATAGGCGGCAGCAGCGGTGATGCCGTTGCGCGGCAGCCCGGCCTCGGTCATGTGATCGGAACGGTGACTGTAGTACCCGGCGGCGACGATCTCGACGCGGTCGCTCGGTCGGATCAGCAGCTTGCCGCGGATGGTGTGCGACTCGATGGCCCCGTCCTGCTTGTCCGTGCGGACGTTGGTCAGGTAGCCGTCGGTCTTCTTGAAGGAGAGCGTGAGGCTCCCGGCCACGGTATCGGCGACCAGCGGGCCGGTGAAGAACGCGGTGGCGGCGTACTCGCCGGAGGTGTGCGCCGAGCCGCCCGTATAGACACCGCCGGACGCGCTGATGCGACCGGAAGGCGTGAAATCCGGCTTTTCCGTGATGACCTGGATCGCGCCGCCGGTGGCGTTGCGGCCGAAAAGCGTGCCCTGAGGGCCCTTCAATACTTCGATGCGGCTGATGTCCGGCAGGTCGAAGATCATGCCGTTCTGGGAGGGCTGGTAGACGCCGTCCAGGTAGAGTGCGATCGGATTGTCGGCGCCGGTGATGGTCGTCGACACGCCGCGCAGGTTCGGCTGGACCCAGGCGCCCTGGCCGACGAATACGAGCCCCGGAACCACGGTCGGAAGATCGCGGGTTTCCGCGATGCCCGCGCGTTCGAGGTCCGCGCCGGTCTGGGCCGTGACCGTGAGCGGGACGTCGACGATGCGCTCGCTGCGGCGCTGGGCGGTCACGATGATCTCCGCCATCCCGCCATCGGCGCTCGCGGCCGACGCCTCGGGCGATTGCGCGCCTGCCTGGAGTGGCGCATGCAGAAGAACTCCGGCAATGCCCGCGGCCAGTGTGCGCGGTCCGACTGAAAAGCTCATGGTTCCCCTCCGGTTTGCCGCGGCGTGCGGTCGCACGCCGCGGCTGGCATGAAGAAACGTTCGCGCCGGGTCCCACCGGCCGCGCGCTGCGCCCCGCCGGGCGCAGGCGTTCATGGTCTCATCAATTGGAAGTCAACGACACATAAAATGTCAACCCGTATCGAAACGACAATGGCGTTAACGCTTGAAGGTGAATGAATCGTCGTGGATGCGGTTGGCCCGCCGGACGAACGGTTGCACCGGCGGGCGAATGACCTTAGAGTCCGGCGCCGACACCTGGAGGCCGAAGCGCGTGCCCACCTCGAGAAGTCCCAGCGATGCGCGGAGGCCGCCGCGCAGCCAGGCCGGCTCCCTGCGTGAAGAGCACCGGCGCGTCACGCGCGAGCGGCTCATCTGGGCGGCCGAGGAGCTGTTCCAGGAATCCGGCTATCGGATGACGAGCATCGACAGGATTTGCAAGGCGGCCGGCACGACGCCGACCACCTTCTATCGGTATTTCAAGAGCAAGGCCGAGCTCGCGACGATCCTGCAGGATCAGCTCACGAGCGAGGTGCTGGCGGTACTGCGCAAGCTGGAGGCGGTCCGTACGCCGTCACGCAAGGCCATGCGTGCCTGGGTCGGGGAGTATTTCGACATGTGGCGGCGCGTGCATGTCCTGTGCGAGGCGTACTGGGAGGCCGCCAGCATCGACCCTGGGCTGGCGGCGCAGTCCATTCCCGTTTCAATGAACATGACGGGCCAGTTGACCCGATTGTTCGACAGGCTGCCGGCATCGGTCCGTTCCCGCGCCCAGCTCAGACTGACCTTCCTCGTGCTGGCGATGGATCGCGTGGCATTCGTGGTCAACGCCTGCGGCAGGGATCCGATCGGCAAGGCCATCCTGGATGAACTGGCCGACATCCTCTACACGTCGATCTACCAGATCGAACGCGCAGGCTAGAAGCGATATCGACGGGCAGGGCCCGGAGCCGCGGCCGCGATTGCCGCGCAGGCGCGCCTGAAGGCACGCCTGCCCCGTTGCGACGATGTCGTGCGTACTGCCGTGTCTTTCCCCTTGCGCCCGGAGCCCGAACGCGGCGCAAGGAATTGCCGGACCCGACTATCCAGGCTGCCCGGCCCGATTCTCCCCGGTCTGGTTCTTCGTCATGCCCATCTCCTTGAGCTGGTTCATGACGTCCTGGAAGCTGATCGGTCGGCCGGTATCGGCGCCGGCCCATTTGCCGCGGCCCTTCATCTCGATCGGGGTGAGGTCAACGCCCATCGCGTGCGCCTTCGCGCGCAGCGCGCCGACCGTGGCGTCACGACGTTCGATGTGGCGGAATGGGTCGAAGGAGTACCAGCGCATGGCGTTGCGATGGCAGATGAGTTCGATCTCGTCGTCGGGCACGGTCTTGATCGATTCCCAGAGGATTTCAGGGCAGTTCGGCCACACCGTGTCGGCGTGCGGGTAGTCGCACTCCCAGGCCATGGTGTGCACGCCGATGTCGTGCCGGTTCTTGATGCCGGTGGCGTCCTGGATGAAGCAGGTCTGCACGTGCTCGCGGAACACCTCGCTCGGCAGGCGGTCGCCGAAGTCCTGGCGCGTCCAGGTGCTGTGGATGTGGTGGACCTGGTCGATGCGTTCCAGGAAGTAGGGCACCCAGCCGCAGCTGCCTTCGGACATCGCGAAGCGGATATCGCGGAACTTGCGCAGGATCGGCGAGAACACCAGATCGGAGGCGGTCATGTACAGCGACACCTGCATGTTCGAGATCCAGGTGTCGATCGGGCAGTCGGGCGAGGGGATCGCGCTCTGCGCGTCGGCGAAATGCAGGCAGACGACGATGCCATTGTCCGTGCACGCCGACCAGAACGGATCCCAGGCCGCTTCGTGCAGGCTCGGCAGGCCCTCCTTGAACGGGTTCGGCGGGAAGCTGATCGCGTGGCAGCCCTTGGTGGCCACGCGCCGGGCCTCTGCGGCGGCGAGTTGCGGATCCCACAGCGGCACGATGGCCAGCGGGATCATCCGCCCGGGATGCTTGGCGCACCAGTCGTCGATGTGCCAGTCGTTCCAGGCCCGGCATACCGCGAGCGCGAGTTCCTTGTCCCGGCTCGCGAGCAGGAACTGGCCGGACATGCCCAGGAACGACGGGAAGTTCATCCCGGCGAGCTGGCCGTTGACGTTCATGTCGCCGATCCGGGCGTCGATGTCCCAGGTGCCGCGGCGGATCTGGTCGAAGCCGGTCGGCTCGGCGGCGTAGTCCTCGCGGCGGTGGCCGACCACCGCGTTCAGCGCGATGTTCGTGACCACCCGATCCTCGAACAGCCACACGTCGGTGCCGTCCTCCCGGTGCACCATGCGCGGCATCCGATCCACCATGTGTGCGGGCGCGCGGCCTTCGAAGACGTGCGGTGGCTCGACCACGTGGTCGTCCACGCTCACCAGGATCAGGTCGTTCATTTCCATGTCGTTCCGCTCCCGTTCGTTGCGGATGGTGCGCGGGCGTGGCCCGGGCGTCGCTCAGCGCAGCAGCCGCCCCGGCATCGCCCCGGTGTGCGTGCCGCGCTCGTAGGTCACGATGCCGTTGCACAGCGTGAGATCGTAGCCGCGGGCGGACTGGACCATGCGCTTTGCACCGGACGGGAAGTCGAAGGCGACGTACGGATCGTTCAACGCGAGCGCGTCGTAGTCGATGAGGTTCAGATCGGCGCGCAGGCCGGGGGCGATTGCGCCGCGATCGTTCAGGCCGTAGACGCGCGCCGCGTCCGCGGTCATCTTGTGCACCACGAACTCCAGCGACATGCGCGGTCCCTTGGTCCGATCCCGGCACATGTAGGCGAGCATGTAGGTCGGCATGCTGGCGTCGGCGAGCGAGCCGGAATGCGCGCCGCCGTCGGCCAGGCCGAACACCGAGAGCGGATGCTCGATGCCGATGCGCTGGCGCTCCAGGTTGCCGGGGTAGTCGCCGAACAGCCACAGCAGCGGCCGGCCATGGCCCATCGCGTCCATCAGCGCTTCGCGCACGTGGATGCCCCTGGCGGCGGCAATTCCCGCCAGCGAATCCGCGTAGCCCGGCTCGTAGTCCAGCGCCGGCGACAGCACGTACATCCGATCCCAGGTCGAAAGCATGCGTTCCGTGCTGGCATAGCGCGCCACCTTGGGCGTGTCCGCCAGGATGCGGGCGCGGAACTGCGGATCCAACAGTTGCCGGCGCTGTTCCTCCACCGGCAGGTGCCGGATCGCGCCGTACGACGGGTACGGCCGCATCGGGTTCACCGTGCCGTCCAGCGTCATGATCACCGAGGAGGTACGGGCGCCGATCTGCGGCCGGATCCGCAGGCCCGCGGCGTTCAGGCGCTCCGCCATCTCCCACAGCTCGGGGCCGGTCTCCGACGCGCACAGGATGGTCACCGGCCGCCCGGTCAGGCGGGCCAGCGACTCGATCCAGGCCTGCTCGGCCGGGTCGGTGAGGCGGTCGGAGATCAGTTCGATCGTGCCGCGCGCACTGCCGGCGATAGCCGCGCCGATGGCGAGCATCTCGTCCGCGCCGGCGTGCGTGCCGGGGATTTCGCGCCCATGCTTGTCCAGGTGCCCGTGGAAGCGCGAGGTCGAGAACCCGAGCGCCCCGGCATCGAGCGCCTCGCGCGTAACGGCCGCCATGCGTGCGATGTCGTCCGCGGTGGCCTCGCCGTAGGCGCGTTCGCCCATCACGTACAACCGCACCGCCACGTGCGGCACCTGCGTGCCGACGTCCACCGCGTAGGGCGTGTCGATGCTGGCCAGGTACTCGGCGAAGGATTCCCAGTTCCACGGCAGTCCGGTGCCCAGGGCCTTGGCCGGGATGTCCTCCACGCTCTCCATGATGTCGATCAGCGCCTGCTCGCCGCCGCGCCGCACCGGCGCGAAGCCCACGCCGCAGTTGCCGGTGACGACGGTGGTGACGCCGTGCCAGGCACTGGGCGTGACCTGCTTGTCCCAGCACACCTGGCCGTCGTAGTGGGTGTGGATGTCGACGAAGCCCGGCGTGAGCAGGCGTCCGCCGGCGTCGACCACGCGCCTGGCGGCGGCGGGCGGCGCATCGCGTCCGGAGCGGGTCACTTCGACGATCCGTCCGCCGGCAACGGCGACATCGCCCATGAACGCGGGCGCGCCGGTGCCGTCGACGATGCGCGCGCCGCGGATGATCAGGTCATGCATCGGTCGGGATTCCGTGAGGACGTAGGGTCACCACAGGATACGCCGAACGGCGGGGCGGGGGCAGGGCGGTTGGGGTGCGGGGCCCGTCAAGATTACGCTTCATGGTTGCGCGCTCGATGTGGCGCCACTGCCGCTCGTCACCTCGAGGCACGGGCGTCGCTGCCCCTACCTGCCTTCATCAGCGCCGGCGAATCGGCGTCCGCGCAGGAGGCGCGTGAGAAGCGCGGCCCGCGCACGATGGAGTCGTGATGCGCGCCGTGTGGCGCCGTTCACGGATTTCCCGCGGCACCGGGTATAGCTTCCGGACGCGGGACACCGATCACCTGAGGAGGACGGATCATGGGCTGCAGAAACTTCGGGCTCGCTGTGGGCGTTGCCATGCTGCTGGGCGGGGTCGCGGTCGAGGCCGCGCCGCTCTCGAACGTGACGGCCGGCGCGAGCTACGGATCCGCGAGCGATGGTCCCGACAGCCACGTGCATGGCGACCCCGGTTCGGCCACGGCTGGCGCGGATGCCGGACCGGGCGGCTACGCCTTTACCGTCGACGAGGGCGTCGATCTCTACGACGGCGCCAGCGCGCGGGCGCGCTCGTCGCTGGTGTCTGCGCTCAAGCAGTCGAGCGTCGGTAGCTACAGCCATGCCGGCGGCTACTCGCCCGGTTTCGCACCCCCGTTGAACAGGGTCGAGGCCAACAGCACGGCGACGCTCAACCTCAGCTTCATCGTGCACGCGCCCGCCGAGATCACCCAGGCCCAGCTCACGCTCGAACTCGGTCTCGACGGCAGCCTGCTGGCCGCGAGCTATGGCGGGGCAAGCCAGCCCGGGCAGGTGTATGCCGGCGTCGCCATGAGCGTCGACACCCAGTCCAGCCTCGGCAACGTCAACTGGTTCGACGCTAGTGCCGAGCTCGATCGCTTCGGCGGGCTCACCACCAGCGGCCCGTGGGCAGCCGCCTTCGCCAACGCCACGTCGAGCCCGTTCGCGGTCAGCTACGTCACCGCGGACTACAACCAGGAATTCATCGACCTCGTCACGGTGCCGACCAACGAGGTCTTCACCTACGTCGCCACCCTGAGCACCTGGGCCTACGTCCACGGGCCGTTCGAGAACTGGGCCGTCTCGGACTTCTTCAATACCGGCACCTTCGATCTCACCGTCACGACGCCGGGCCTGGTCCTCGAGCGCCTGCCGGCCGCGGTGCCGTTGCCGCCGGCCTTCATGCTGCTCGCGGCGCCGCTGGCGGCGCTTGGCGCGCGCCGGCGCCATGCCGGGTCTGGCCGCTCGGCTTGAGGGACCTGGTGCTGCGGTTTTGGCGCGGACCAGGCGCGAGAACCAATCCATCGGTGTTCGCGCAGCGATTTCCCACGGCGTGAGCGTGCCGGCGAAGGTCTTCGGCGCCTGCGCCTGACGGAGGGGTTCGCTTCGCCGGGGAAGATCTCGGCGCACATCCTGCAGACATCCCCGGGCCCGGGCGCTGTACGGCACCTGACGCCGAAATCAGGTATTCCCGCATTCCCACCATACGCGCTCATGCCGTAGGCTAGCGCGCACGCACCGCTTCCGTCCGGGCGGGCTCGCTGATCGTGCAGGCAACGCCGTACCAGGGATTCGGGAGGGGAGCTCTTGTACAAGCACGCGACGAAAACGCTCGGGATCGGTCGGACCCTGGACCACGGCACGCAGTTGTTCCGCGCCACCTTTCGCAAGGCCGGGCCGTTTTCCCTCCTTGTCGGCGTTGTGACTATTGCGAGCGGCGAATTGCTGCAGCCCCAGATCGAGCGCGCCGCCGGCGGACAGTTCCCTTGGCTTGCATTCGCGGGTTCCATTGTCCTGGTCGCGCTGTTCGGCATGCTGTTCATCAGCGCGCTCGTGGTACGGCAGAACGGGATCGCGGACGGCGCGGATCCCGGGCCGGCCGAATCCCTCAGGACCGCTGCCGGACGCACCATTGCCGCGCTGCTGTGCGTGGCCGCCGTCGGCCTGATGTTCGGGCTCATCGTTCTGGTCGCGGGTGCAATCCTGGGATTCGTCGCCGCGGCCGTCCGGTCCGGTGGTTCCGCCGCCCCGGCAAGCGCTCCGGTGATTGCGGTGCTGGTGTTCGCCATCGCCGGCACCGCCATCGTGGTGGCGTACACCTATGCCAGCCAGGCTTACAATCTGGTGGTTCTGCATCGCCTGGGACCGCTGCGCGCACTGCGCCGAAGCTTCACGCTCGTGAGCGGCAATTTCTGGCGCACGGCGATTGTCATCACCGTGGCGTATGCCCTCACCACGGCCTTCCAATTGCTGCAAGGCGCCATCGTCCTGTCGTTCGTAGGATTCGAGTTCACCGAAGAAAGCCTGAAGACCCTGCAGACCGATCTGATTCTGCGCTGGATCGATCACCTGCTCACGATTGCCGTTCTCGCGGTCGTCATGCCTTGGTTTACCGCGATCTCGCTGGTGCAGTTGAACGATCTGACGCTGCGCCGCGACGGTGGCGATCTCGAACGCCGCCTTGCCGAGCTCGACGCGGTGCGCTGAGTGCGATGAGGCCAGGCGGACCTGGACGGTGTCGCGATTCGCCGGGGGCAAAAGGCTGGCCCGCGATTGCACTCATCTGCGCACTGGTCGTGGCGACGGTGTCGAACGCGTCGACGGCCGCGGCGGCATCCGAGGGCGATTACGTTCTGCTCCAATGCCGCACCGAAATGCGCGAGAGTGTTGCCGCCGGCTCCCTGCTGCCCGACGACTGGGCAGGACTGTGCCCGCAGGGTTCCGGTGCCGGATTCGCTTGGCTGGGCGCGATCACGCTGGGCCCGGACATGGACATCGTCCGGTATTGGGATCTATTGCAGTTGAGCGCCGATGCGGCTTCGTCGCCGGTCCGACAGCCCGCCGGTCGCGCCGGCCTGGACGAGGTGCTCGCCGAAACCTGGCAAGCGCCGCCTCCGAAGCGAACCCTGGTCGAACGCATCCGTGAATGGCTGCGCGAGGCATTCGGCGATCGGATGGGGCAACGGGCGACGTGGATCATGCGCTTGCTCGAAAGCCTGACTTTGCCAGATTGGGCCGTCACCGCGTTGCTGCGCAGCGCAGCCGTGTTGGTCGTGGTTGCGGCGCTGTACGTCGTATTGAACGAAGCCCGTGCGGGCTGGCGCTGGCGCTGGCTCCCGCGCTGGCGCGGCCGCCCCATCGTGCCGGTGCCGCGGGGCAGGGCGTCGCGACCGGCGCCGGACTGGGAAGCGTTCCGGCACGCCGATGCTGCCGCACAACCCGCGCTGCTTCTGCGCGCCGTCATCGATACGCTGTTTCCATCGGTGGTGCCGGTCGACCCGCAGGCTGCGACGAACGGCGAGCTGTTGCGCGCGGTGCGCGCGGTCCATCCGGACGCCGCGAAGATGCTGCACGAACTCGTCGCCTGGGCAGAACCTGTGCTGTACGGCGGCGCGCGGCCGTCGCCGGAGGAAGCGCTGCGCTTGGAGCGCCGGGCCCGAGACGTGTGCGCAACGTTCGGCACCGCATGAACGAGCGTGCCGCACAACTGGGCGGAGCGCTGCTCGCGCTTGTCCTGGTCCTCGCGCTGCTGGTCACGCCCGGCGAGATCGAACCGGCGTACATGTCGCGACCGAACAGTGCGGACCGCGGACCGAGCGGCACATATGCCGCGCGATCCTGGCTCGCGCGCGCGGGAGTTCCGACCGCGAGCCTGCGCGATCGGTACACGAGCCTGGGTCGCCTTGGCGCGCCGACCGGCAACCTGCTCATCGCGACGCTGCCGCAGCTGTCGCCCGCTCGCCTGGATGAGCGGACGGCACTGCGCCGCTGGATTGAGTCCGGCAACACGGTGCTGTTCCTGATAGCCGAACGCGACGATCCGCCCTGGCGCCAGTTGGCGGCCGGCCGGTCGACCGATGCGCTGGAAAATGCGCTCGGGCTGTCCCGGTCGGAGTCGGACACCGCGCAATGCACGCCAGCCGACCGCAGTCCACTGCCCGTCGACGGCGGCGATGCGGGCGGGGCCGGCGTCGAATTCCCCGGTCTGTCCGACCCGCCATCGGATCGGACCGAACGGATGCGGCCGGTCGGCGCGCATGCGTGGCTGACGGGCATCCGCGAGGTCGCGGTCAGGCAAGCCGGGAGTTCCGATGGCCGGGCACCGTTGCCGGGCGACAAGGCGGGCTTGTCCGTTGCGCTGTTGCGCGACGCCGACGACGCCGGCGCGGCGCTGTGGACGATGCGTGCCGGCGCCGGACGGATCGTGGTGTTCCTGCATTCGAACGTGTTTGCGAATGCCATGCTCGGCGAAGCAGACAACGCGCGCCTGCTCGCGAACCTGTCCGCATTTCTCGTCGGCACAGGCGGTAAGGTGGTTTTCGACGACATGCATCAGGGATTGAGCGCGCTCTACGATCCGAAGGCCTTCTATCGCGATCCGCGACTGCACGCGACCCTGTTGTTCCTGGTCGGATTCTGGATCGCGTGGATCGCCGGCCACGGCAATCGGTTCGGCCCGCCGGAACCGCCGGCGCGCGATGACCCGACGCGGTTCGTGCGCAGCGTGGGCGGTCTGCTCGCCCGCCGTCTGGATTCGACCCAGGCCGCCGCGGCGCTCATCGGCCACTTCGACCGCACCCGCGGCATAGCCCCTGCGACGGAGCGCGCGGATCCGCTGCAAGACGCCCGGCGACTGATCGCGACGGGACAGTCACCTGACCTCGTTGCACTGGCCAATCACCTCCGAAGGCTTCGAACCGAAACATGAGCAATCCAGCCGAGACCTTGCACCGGGAAATCACCAGCCGGATCGGTACCACCGCCTTTGGCGTCGAGGCGGTCGCGCATGCCATGCTGACTGCGCTCATCGCGCGCGGGCACGTATTGCTGCAGGGTTACCCCGGCCTGGGCAAGACGCTGCTTGCCCGCGCCTTTGCCCGCTGCATCGGCGGTCAGTTCGAACGCGTGCAGTGCACCGCGGACCTGATGCCGGCAGACCTGACCGGCGTACACGTACTGGACGCGGCAACCGGCGGTTTCACGCTTCGGCGCGGCCCATTGTTCGGCGATGTCGTCCTGGTCGACGAACTCAATCGAACGGGTCCAAAGACGCAGTCGGCGATGCTGCAGGCGATGGAGGAGCGCGCCATCGCCATCGACCGCACGGTGTATCCGCTTTGCGCGGACTTCATGATCATCGCCACCCAGAACCCGCACGAGTTCGAGGGCACCTACCCCCTTCCCGAATCGCAGCTGGATCGCTTCCTGCTCCTGGTGAACATGCCCTATCCGCCACGCGAATCCGAACTCGCGGTGTTGGCGCATTACGACAAGCCGAACCAGACCTATCAGCAACGCGTAGACGCCATCGAACCCGTCGATCACGGTTTGGTCGCGGCCGCGCGTGAACAGGCGGCAGCGGTCGGTGTCGTCGATGCCGTGTACGACTACGCGCTGCGAATCGCCGAGGCGAGCCGGCGCCATGGACGGGTGAGCCTTGGATTGTCGACCCGTGGCGTATTGGCGCTGGTGCGCTGTGCCCGCGCCGCCGCGGCGATCGACGGTCGAGGTTTCGTCTCGCCCGACGACATCAAATCCGTGGCGACGCGGGTTGTGCCGCACCGGCTAGTGCTCGCGCCGGAAGCGATTCTCGACGGGGTGGATCCGGCCGCCGTCGTCGCCGACGTGCTGGCGCAGACCGAGGTTCCGCGCGGCTGATGCGCTCGCACCTCACGGGCCGCGCGTATGCCTGGGTGGGCCTGGTCTGTACGCTGGGCATTGCGGCGCAGTGGACGTCCATCGGCGCAGCGGCGTTCGCGTGGCCGGCCCTGGCGGCGGCGCTGGTGCTCGCGCTGGCGGCCGAATCCCGCGCACTGCCGCGCAGCGGCGTCGACGTCACCCTGGAGGCCCCCGCCCGCGCCTGGCTGGGCCGCAGCAGTGCGGCTTGCATGGTGGTGAGAAACCGCGGCCGCGTGCGGGTACGCGTGCAGGCGTTCCAGGTGCTGCCACCGCGCTGGTCCGGGAAAGTGCGGTTGATTGACACTGAGGTTCCGCCACGGGATGCACAGTCCCATGAGATCGCAGCGACCCCGCTGGAACTCGGGGTCGGCCTTTGGGGCGCGACTCACGTGCGGACGCTCGGCCGTTTTGGACTGGCGTGGTGGGAGCACAGACTGGACCCGATGCGCACCGTGGAAGTGGTGCCCGATTTCCGCTGCGAACGCAGTGGGCACCTCGCGGGTGGCGCGGCCGGACCGGCCCCGGCCCGGGTTGCCGGAGCAGGCCTGGAGCTGATCGGCCTGCGCGAGTACACACCCGGAGATCCGCTGCGCACGATTGACTGGAAGGCCAGCGCACGCACCGGCAGGCCGCAGGTACGCATCCACCGCGAGGAGCAGCGCCTGGACCTGCTTCTGCTGCTCGACTGCGGCCGGCGCAGCGGCCTGCCTGCCGGTGAGATCTCGAGGCTGAACAGGTACATCAACGCCGCGGCCCGCCTGGCCGAAAGCGCATCGGCGCTGGGCGACGCCGTAGGCATCCTGACGTTTGCCGATCGGCCGTTGCTGCGGGCGCGACCGTGCGCCGGCATGGCCGGCGTGCGCCGGGTGGGCGCGATTCTGGGGCAGACCCGTACCCTGGAGCAGGAGACGAGCTTCCTTCCCGCGGTCCTGGCCGCCCGGCACCTGCTGCAGAATCGCGCCCTGGTGGTCATCCTTTCCGACCCCGGGTTGGGCGGGCAATCCGAGGCGCTGGCCGATGCGGTTCGCGTGCTCGTCCCGCGACACCTGGCATTGATAGCGGGCATTGCCGACATCGACGTGCAAAACATCGCGCGACAGAAAGCCGTCTCCTGGCGCGATCCGTTCGACACCCTCGCGGCGCTTGAACTCGAACGCCTCCGCGAGGCGGTCCACCGCCGCGCGGAGCGCATGGGCGCGGTCGTGGTGACCGCGAAGCCGGACCTGATCGATCTGCGCCTTCGCGAACGGTACGCGACCTTGCGTCACCGGCGCCGCGTGTAAAGGCGCTGCCCGCCGGTGAGCGCGATCAGGAACAGGATCTCGTAGCAGACACCGATCGTGACCCGGCTCTGGAGCGAATAGGCGTCGTCGGGCGATACGAAACCCTCGATCAGTCCCGCGCCGACCAGGAACGGAACGCACAGTGCCATGACCGTCCCGGCCCGCGTCGCGGCATCGTTGAACGCCGCCGACCGGCTGCGCAGGCCGGGCCGCGCGAGCGCTTCGCCGATCAGCATTCCGGCAGCGCCGGCAACGCACACGATGCTGAGTTCGACCGGGCCATGCGCGACGATGAAGCTAAACAGTTCGTCGGCCATGTCATGGCGCCAGGTGAACGCGAAAACGCCGCCGAGCATCAGGCCGTTGGTGCCCAGGATGTACATCGTACCGAGCCCGTACAAGGCGCCGAGTGCGAACGTGAACAACGTGACGGCGATATTGTTGGTGAATATTCCAATCGACAGGAGTGAGGACGGTACTACGTTGAGCAGGTCGTCAGTCCAAAGCCGGCCGCCTTGAACCTCCTCTATCATCCGTTCCGACGCGAACAGGGCGGCGAGTTCGGGAAAGCGCATGACGAGTCCCGCGCCGCAGGCGGCGGATCCCAGGAAGAACGCCACCGCGAAGACAATCTGCGGCTTCATGCCGGCCACCGCGGCCGCGACCCGGATGGTCAGCAGCCGCAGCGTTGCGACGCCAGGGCTGGCCGGCTCGCGCATCAGCTGACCGGCCGCCCGGGCCATCAGCGCCTGCAGGTGGACGAGGAGTTCCGACTGCCGCGGTAGCACTGCCTGCGCCAGCGCGGTATCGCCGGCCAGGCCGGTGTAGTCGGTCACCGCCCCCATGACGTCGTCGATCGATTCGGCGCCGCGCTGGTCGCGCGATGCGACCCACCGGGCAAGGCGGGTCCAGCGGTCCCTGCGCGCCGCGAGCCAGGCGCGCAGGGTTGCATCCGCGCCGGTCGGTTCACTCGTGGCGGGCGATTGCATCGCGCAACCTCTGCAACAGGACGTCATCGCCGGCGTTGGTGTCGGCGTCGGCGCGCAGCGCGCGCCGTGCAAGCGCGCGGCGGTGGTCTGGCTCCATCGCGGACCATCGTGCCGCGAGTTCGCGCAGCAACGCGATTCGATCGACGTCGGCAGGCACCAGTTCGCCTTTGAATTCCGCAGTGCGCAAGATGTCCTGCGCTTTCGCGGTCTCGTAGACCAGCAGCGTGTCAGCGGCGAAATCCCCTATCCGCCGCTGATGCCGATCGAACAGGCAGCAGGCGATTCCCAGGCAATAGAACGCGGGCAGGCCGTCCAGCAGTCGGAAAACGTTGCGCAGCAGATGCCTGCCCGCTCCGGCATCCCGGCCGTCCGCTCCGACCACCCGGATGCCGGCCATGCGCTTGCCGGGCGTGTGCCCGCCGTTCCACGTTTCCACAATCGGGTGGTAGAGGAGGTAGACCGCGGCGGCGGGTGAAAAGGCAATCCACGCAACGGACGGGCTGTCGATTTCCAGGGCGACTCCGGCCCAAATCGCCGCGTAGAAGGCGAGCGGCCACGCCGCGGCCAGCAGCACGCGAATATGCCAGTCGACGATGAACGCGAAACTGCGCGCGCCCACGCCGGCGATGTCGACGACGATATCGATCCCCTGCCCGGTGTCGATGCGCAACTGGTCCGGCTCGTTCATCCCTGTACTCCCCGGCCTACTCCGACCACGACTTGCGCCGCGCGTACCGCTCCATGCGCTGCTTCATCGGTGCCAGCTCTTCCGGATCGTCGTCCGTGTCGCGGGCGGTCATCGCGATCGCACGTGCCTGGGTCCGCGTGGCCTCCGGGTACCGTCCGACGCGCGCGTACGCGGCGGCAAGCGTGTCGAACTCCGCCGCGTCGACGAAAATGCGGTCTCGAACCCGGGGTTCCATGATGGCAACCGCGCGGGCACCGTCGCGAAGGCGCGGTTCCCGGTGGGTGGCAAGCACCCAGGCCAGGTCGTTGGCGGCACCGTCGGCGCCGTTGAGCGCCGCCCGCTCCAGCCACGCGATGCCGGCCTTCGGATCCTTGGCCACGCCACGGCCGTCGAGGTACGACAGGCCGAGCTCATGCTGGGCATCCGCGTGGCCGGCGTGCGCCGAACGCAACAGCCAGTCCGCGGCGTCACGCTCGCGGCCAGGTTGTTCGAACAACGTCTGTGCGTACTCGAACTGCGCAGCGGGGTTGCCGGATTGCGCTGCGCGTCCGATCCCGGCGAGCGGGTCGTTGCGCGAACACGCGGTCAACATCGCCGCGGCTAGCAGCCACGGCAGGAGCCGGAATCGCGGAATCGGTGCTGGGTGGAGCATGCCGTACCCATTGTACGCCCGCGGCACGCCCCGCGGCTCGCGACCCGCCTCCGCGCGCGCACGCACGGCGTGCGGGCATCGCAATGCACTTTACCGAGACAGAAAATCAGACGGCGCCGAGTGCACCTGCACGGGACTTCGCCGCCGTGTTCGGCAGCGCGCTACGGAACCGGATCCGCCGAGACACGGCAGGTCCGCCAGGCTCAGGACAGGCGTCAGGCGAGATCGGCAAGCAGCGCTTCGGGTCGATCGGTGAAATCGCGACGGGTTCCCCCGACGCGGGCTGCGAGCGGCGCCACTGACGGCTGGTACACCGCGCACGCACCCAGGACGCGATCGACACCCGGTATGCTTGCCGCGTTGGGAAAGCTCTCCAGGTCGAGCGAGCGCGCACTCGATATATAGATTGCGCGACGCAGGACGACGAATGCCTCGTAGTCGTCGATGCCGGCGGCCATCGTCGGGGCCCAATCGTTCAGGCGCTTCAGGTTGCAGCCAGCGAATTTCGCGGGCGCGGTGATCGCGCCGTTCGAAATAATCCATTCGAGCACGTCCGTGCCGTCGCGGCGCAGGCGCGCGGTGAGCGGCGCGGCCCAGTCATCGATGCCGATTGCGATGTCGTAGCGCCGTTCCGGCGTGCCGCGCGCTGCATGCGCAATCGCGAGCGCGGCCATGTCGAACATGTGTGTGCATTGCACGAGGCTGTCCGTAAACGCATGCGCGCCTACGGGATTCTCGGACAGTTCCATCCCGGCGAGCGCCGCGAGCTTGGCCGCCGCGCCTGCGCACAGCGTCCATGGCGTTCGGATCGGCACGCCTTCCGCCGCGGTCACGCGCCTGCCATCGTGGCGGATGATCGCCCCATAGCGGTGTTCGTCGTCCTCCATGTCGGCCCGCGCGGTGCCGGCCGAGGTCAGGACGCGAATGGCGCGCCGGTAGATGCCGGCGCCGTAGGTTCCCTGCCTTTGCTTCACTGCATCGTTCATGGCGTGGCTGATCGGTCGGTGTCGCAGGTTGGTCAATTCGGCTTCCAGACCAGCGGCAGCGAATACATCCCCAGCGTATTGCCGAGCGCCGACTTCACTGCCGCGCCCGGCGCGAGTTCGAATCGTCCGATGCGTTTGAACCATTCCTCGAGCGTCACGTCGATCTCCTGGCGCGCAAGGTGCGAGCCGATGCAACGATGCGGCCCCGCCCCGAAGGTGATGAACGCCTTGTTCTCACGCTGGATGTCGATCTCGAGCGGATTGGGGAATTCGCTGGCATCGTGATTGGCCATCATGGTCGGCAGCAGAACGCGATCGCCGGCCTGCAGCCTGACGCCCCGGAACTCGACGTCCTCGCGCACCGTCCGCGCCAGCGCGGCGACCGAGTACAGCCGCAGGAACTCCAACGTGTATTGCGGGATCCGATCCGGATGTTCGTGCAGTTCGGCCTGCAGCCGCGGATACCGGGTCAAATGGTGAAAGATGAACGACAGCGTGTTGGGTACGGTGTCGAGGCCCGCGAGGAAGAACAGATGCGCGACCCGGGCCACCTCGCCGGGGGTCATCAATCGGCCGTCAGGCAGTTTCGTGCGCAGCAGCGTGCCGATGATGCCCTCGCCCGGGTTGGCCGCCTGCGCATTCACGTATTCGTTCAGGTAGCCGACGATGTTCGCCTGCGCGGCGGCGCGCTCTTCGAGCGAGGTCGAGCGAAAGAACGTATGTTCCCACTGCAGGAACGTCGGCAGCATGGACTCGGGCAGCCCGACGACGTATACCAGCAGGCTGGTCGGATACTTCATCGCGTAGTCCGCGGCGAAATCGCACTGCCCGGCACTCGCGATCCCGTCGATCAGCGCGACGGCGGTTGAACGCACGCGGGGCTGCAACCTTGCCATTTGCGCGGGCGAGAACAGCGGGTTCAGCAGATTCCGATAGGGTGTATGTTCGGGGGGGTCGAGGCTGTTGGGTATCAGGACGACCTTTTCCCCTGGTACGGGTGGGATGCTGTCGCCCGTGGACGTAAACAACCCGTAGTTCTGATAACCCTCGCGCACCGCCTGGAACCCGCAGAAAATCCAGTGTCCGCCGTTGTAGGGCGACCAGACGATTTCCGGCGTGCCGGCCGTGCGCAGCCGTTCATAGTGGCCGAATGCGTCCGACTCCCCTTCGGGGAGACGCCAGAAATCGAAATCGACCACACGTTCGGACGGGACGTGCGCCGGGACGGTGTAAGCGTGGGTCATCGCATCGACTCTCCCAAGTCATCCCGCCATGCCGGCGGCGCTGAACGACGGGCTCGCTTTGCAATTTCAACTATATTATGAAACCTGCCGCCGTCAACGCATGACCGCCCGATGCAACCCATGCCCGTGCCGCAGAATCGAATCGCTGCGCCGCTGCGCCGCACAAAAGCCGGGCCTGCATGGCACAAGGTTCAATCGTGATCGTACCCCCTGCGGGGTGGGCCCGATGACGCAATCGCGCACTGCGGCGCCATGATGCAACCCCGTGTCCCTTCCAAACCGGAGGATCTCAATTGAAATCGAACCGCGACAGTGCGCAGGTCGTCATGAGCGACATGGCGCTTCCCACCCGCCCCGAGCAGATTACGGCGGGCTGGCTCACCGAGGCGTTTGATTTTCGCTTTCCCGGCACGCGTGTGACCGATGCGCGCATAGAGGATGTGATTCGCGGCACCTCGACCAAAATCCGGGTGCGCGCGCAGTATGACGCCAATGGCCAGCGCTACGGGCTCCCCGCGACCTTCATCGTCAAAGGGGGGTTCGAGGACCACAGCGTGCGAATGAAGGCGCTGTATCACCGCGAAATGCGTTTCTATCGCGACATTCAACCCTTCGTCACTCTGCCTTCGCCAATCTGCTACTACGCCGGCCGAGATCCCGCACCCGACGCCTACCAGTCGCTCATCATCATCGAGGATCTCAAGCGCGACGGCGTCGAGTTCTGCCATGCGCTGAGGCCTCAGCGGTTCGAGCAGGTGGCCCGCCGGCTCGACGCCATGGCACGCTACCATGTCGAGCTTTGGGACAGCGACGCGTTCCGCCCGGGTGGCCGTTTCGAGTGGGTGGAGAAGAACCTCGTCAGCGACGCCTCGGTGGAATATATCGACTACTACATGGCACCGCAGCGATGGCGGCATTTCATCGAATCGCCGCGTGGCGCGGCCGTTTCTGTGCGCCTGCACGACGGCGAGCGCCTGCGCGACGGCTTGCGCAGTCTCGCGCGGTTTCACGAAAACCATCCACGCACGCTGCTCGACGGCGACACCCACCTCGGCAACCTGTACATCCAGCCCGACGGGTCGCCGGGTTTCTTCGACATGATGGTGAACCAGGCACCGTGGTTCCACGAGGTGACCTACCACATCATCTGTGCGCTCGACATTGCCGACCGGGCCGCCTGGGAACGGCCGCTGCTGATGCATTATCTCGACTGCCTGCGGGCGCACGGCCTGGAGAACCCCCCGGGGTTCGAGGAAGCGTTCGAATGCTACCGGCGCGACATCGTATGGGGGCTGTTCGTGTTCCTGATCAACGAAACGAACTTCCAGACCGAAGCGATCAATACCGCGTACGCGGCCCGCTTCGGCGACGCCGCAATCGCCCACGGCACCATGCAGCTTCTGCGCTAGCCGTGAGCAGCGCAGGTGCCGGGGTTGTTCCCCTGAGCGAAGCCGCCGAGCAGCGCCTCCGACTCGTCTTTGCGCCGGAAGAGCGCCGGGAGGCCCGGCACATGCTGGAGCAGGAGTGCGGCGCCGCCATCGAGCATTGGGGTACGGATCCGTCGGCCTACGACCGGCTGCGTCTGGCGGCGATGAAGGCGAGCGTCGGCCGGATCGAGGGCCTGCGGCGCGCGATCGCGATGGCGAAGAGGGACTGGCGCGATCTGCTCGTGGAGGCCGGCTTCGCGCATGACGCGCGCGAGCACGAGCGTTGGCTCGTCGCCGGATCCGCAGAAGCGCTGCTCGCGCAGCGGCGCTGGGACCCGCGGGATCCGCTGGCCGGCAGCGCGTTGCCGGCGGTTGCGGGGATCGTCATTCCCCCGTCGCAACGTCATTCGAAGATCCTGAGATTTTCCGTCCACGGTGTGACCGCGCACGATTTCGTGCACGGCCTGCTGTCCGCGCTGGCGGCGGGCGAGGAGGTCATGCTGCCCGATCCCGGCGACGACTGCGGGCGCTATGTACGCGCGGTCGCCGGCGGATGGCAGACCCGGCTGATATGCCAGGGACGCTTCGGCGACCCCTGGCACGACGCGGACTGGCGCCACGCGTTCGCCTGGCTGCTGCCCGCTGCGGAGCGCATGGTTGCCGATCCGCGCATCGAGGGCGATATCATGCGGGATGTACCGGCCGGTTGAGCGCCGGTCCGCGGCGCAACCTCGTTTTCCGGAGAATCGCCATGTCCGACCCGACCGGGCGCGTCGCGCTCGTCACCAACGTCACCCAGTACGCGGGCCCCGGTTCGGTCGAGGCGCTGGCCGCCGACGGCTTTCGAATCGCGGCCCACGATCAGTCGTTCGCGGACGCGGCGGTTCGGGCCGCATTCGCTGCCGATCATCCGGGCTGGGTGGTGCTCCCGGACGCGGACATAGTCGCGGCGGCGGGCCGGATCCTCGCCGACACGGGCCGCGTCGACGTGCTCGTCTCCAACGACTACATCAAGCCGAGCCGGACCGCGTTCGACGACGCCACCGTCGAGGGGCTGCGAAGCGGCCTGGAGGCGCTCCTGGTCGTGCCGTTCACGTTGGCGAAGATGCTGGCGCCGCAGATGAAGGCGCGCGAGGCGGGCGCCATGATCTTCATCACCTCGGCGATGGCGGCCCGGCCGTCCGCGGATGGCCTGATCTACGGCGCCGGGCGGACGGCCGCGACCTCCATGGCCGCGTCGCTGGCGAAGGAACTCGGTCCGTTCAACATCCAGGTGAACGCCATCGGCCCCAATTTCTTCAAGAGCGACACCTATTTCTCCGACGAGCGATTGCGGGACAGCGCCGGATTGCAGAAAGTCATCCGGACCCAGGTGCCGTTGCGCCGCCTGGGTCGCCAGGACGAGATGGGCGCGCTGGTATCGCTCATCGCGTCGCAGCGTGCCATGCCGATCACCGGCCAGTTCATCGGCTTCACGGCGGGCTGGCTTCCGTAAGGGGCGGCGCGCACCCGAGTCGAGCGAAAATCCCCTGAAGCACAACCATCGAGGATCCCACGCATGCCCAAGCCCACCCGATTCTGGAACCGACTCGCCGGCCGGGTCGCCATCGTGACGGGCGCCGGATCGCAAGGCTCGGGCTTCGGCACCGGCAAGGCGATCGCCTGCACCTTCGCGCGCGAGGGTGCGAAGATCTGTCTCGTGGATCGCGAACCCGGGCGTGCCGAGGAAACCCGCGCCCTCATCGTCGCGGACGGCGGCGACGCCTTCGTCCATGCCGCGGACGTCACCGAGGGGCAGGCGTGCGCGGGCGTCGTTGCCGCCACCGTGGCACGCTACGGCCGCCTGGACATCCTGGTGAACAACGTCGGCATCAGCGGCGCCCCGCAGCGGGTGGACGCGCTGGACGAAGCGGCCTGGCAGCGCACGATGGACGTCAACTTGAAGAGCGCCGTGCTGATGTCCAAGCATTCCGTACCGCACATGGCGGCGGCCGGCGGCGGTGCCATCGTGAACATCTCCTCGGTCGCGAGCCTGATTTCCTCGGGCTCGATCGCCTACGCCGGCTCCAAGGCGGCGCTGAACTCGCTGACGCAGGAGCTGGCAATCTCGCTCGGGCGCGACGGCATTCGCGTCAATACCGTTGCGCCGGGGCACATCTTCACGCCGATGGTCGTGGACCTGTTCGAGCGCGGCGTGCTCGACGCCGCCTCGCGCGAGGCCCGGCGCAAGGTGACGCCCCTGGGCATCGAGGGGGATGCGTGGGACGTGGCCGCGGCCGCGCTGTTCCTGGCGAGCGACGAAGCCCGCTTCGTCACCGGCGTTCTGCTGCCGGTGGACGGCGGGGTGACGAAAATCGCCCCGCTCACCGCGCACGACTACATCGGCGCCCGGGAGAAATAGGTCGGCGCTTGACGCGCGGCGGGCAACGGCCCACGGGCGCCGTGCGCGTGCTGGGACTGCCTGGCGCCGCGAAGCCATGGTCTACCCGGAATTCAGTAGCGCATGCGGCGTGCGAAGTAGGCGCGTCGGGAATCGATTTGCCTGCGGCGGTCGCCGGGGCCGAATGCGGGGGTATCGGCGGGCAGGTGCGCGCGGATTTGGTCCAGCCTGAGCAGCCGCGCCGACGGCGCCGGGGACGTGCGCGACCAGATCCAGCGGTACTGCAGCGCGCCCTCGCGGATGCTCGCGGTGTCCAGCCAGTTCTGCACCCCGGGGTCGCGATGCGCCAGTACGATGCGCACGCGGCCGTCCGCGTCGACGTGGACCTGCGTGCCGTTCAACGACGTGACCCGGTTGGTGATGTCCACGGGCTCCCACCACGGCAGGGTGTAGAGCTGGAAACTCCACTGCCGCGCCTGCGGTACCTCGGTCTCGACCAGCAGCGCCTCGTCCTCGCCGAATCCGAACCGTCCGCCACCGAACTGGATGACGTCGTTGGTGCCGGGGTTCAGGAAGGGCGGGCGCAACGTATTCAGCGGCGTGCTCGCGTACTGCTGCTTCTTGCGCAGCGGCCACAGGTATGGCCGCTCTTCCACCCACGACGCGGCCCTGCCAAGCCGTGCGGCGAGCGCGGCCGGCTCGATGGGCGCGGGCGTTTCGCCCAGGCTGCCGATCCGCTCGATGCGGATTGGGGTGGGCTCGAAGCGCGTCCAGTCGTAGTAGTACAGCCGGATGGCGATGAAGGTGGCGCCGGGGACCAGGCGCATCCAATTGCCGGGCTGCGCCTGTGACCCCAACCGGAGTTCGAACCGGCCTCCCGGGCCGAGTTCGAACTCGCCGAGATCGGCGCTGCCGTGCAGGGCCCAGTCGTCGGCGTGGATCGAGAAGGTGGCGCCGTTGATGGCGCTGAAGTCGGCCGTGATCCGGTATTCGGCCGCGGCGTCGACCCGCGCGGCGAGGTACCAGTTGTCCAGGTTCGGCGCGGCCGAAGGCCCGGAACCTGTCTCGTCCAGGCGCAGGAAGTGCGGAAACATCGGGTCGGCCAGCTCAACGTCCCATTCCAGCGCTGAGCGCAACTCGCGCACGAGATAGCGCAGCGTCTCGGCGCGCTCGCGCGGCGTCTTCACGCCCTCGGTCTCGAGGATCCGGTGTCCGGCCGCTTCCAGCCGCCGGCAGAAGCCGGTCCACGCCCGGCTGCAATCGTCGTCGCTCATGTTCTTGTCTCGAATCTGGCGGGTAGGCGCGCTACAGTCCGCGGGCAACGCGCGGTTGGGCGGAACGGGGGCAGGCAATGTATCGATTCGTGGTTGGCACGGGCCGTTGCGGCTCGACGCTGTTGTCCGAGATGCTCGCGGAGCATCCCGACGTGCTGGTGCTGTCGGAGTTCTTCTCCGTGATCGACAGGGAGGGCGAGTTCCAGCCCGGCGCGTGCACCGGTGCGGAATTCTCCGAGCGCCTGATGCGCTCGCCGATCATCAATGACGTCATCGGGGTGCGCAACGACGTTCTTACCGCGCGCGGCGCGCCCGGCTTCTCGCGCGAGATCCCGGCCAAGCTGCGCGACTACCGGCCGTTGCCCGGGCTGAACATCGCCCTGACCAACCTGGGCGGAGACACGCCTGCGTTGTGCGAGGCGGTGCTCGCGGAGATCGCCACATACCCGCGCCGGGCCATGCGCGAGCACTACCGGGCCCTGTTCGACTGGCTGGCGCGAAGGCTCGGCCGGGCTGCCGGATGGATCGAGCGATCCGGTACCTCGATCGAGCTGCTCGGCCGCTACGAGAGCCACTTTCCGGGCGCGAGGTACGTCCACATCCATCGCCATGGGCCGAGCGTCGCGCTGTCGCTGCGCGCGCACCGCTACATCGCGCTGTTCGCATCGTGGCAGCTCGATCCGCCGGATGCGGAGGAGATCCGGCGCACGTTCGCCGTGCCGATCGATCCCGATACGGATCCCGTGGTGCGGCGGCTGACCTCGGGCATGCCCTCGATTCCGCGCTTCGGCGAGTACTGGAGCTGGATGCTCGCGCGTGGCATGCGCGCGCTGGCGCGTATCGATCCGGCGCGCTACCTGCCGGTGCGCTACGAGGATCTGGTCGGGCAGCCGCACGAGACGCTTGCGCGGATCGGCGCGTTCTTCGAACTGCCGGTAAACCCGGCCTGGCTCGATGCGGCCGCCCGGCGGATCGACAGCGAGGCTGCGCCGGATCGGCTTGGAGATCTCGACCCGGGAACACGAGACGCGCTCGAGCGCGCCTGCCGGCCGGGCATGGTGCTGCTGGGGCGCGAGAATGCCGATGGGTTGGACGGCACCTTTGTCGCCATGCGCCATCACCTGCAGGCCATGGCGCGCTAGGTGGCCGGCGAGGCGGCGTAGCCGCCACCGTCCACGGTGACGACCTGCCCGTTCACGAACGCGGCGGCATCCGACGCCAGCCACGCGACCGCTCCGGCGATGTCCGAAGGCGTCGCCAGGCGCCGCAGCGGCGTGCCCGCGGCCACCGCCTGCACGAACGCGGTGTTCTCGAACACCGCGCGGGTGCGCTGCGTCGGCACCAGCGACGGCGCGACTGCGTTGCAGCGGATGCCATGCGGACCCAGTTCCAGCGCCAGGACGCGGGTCAGGATCTCCAGCGCCGCCTTGCTGCACGCATAGGGCGCCACCAGCGGGGTCGGATTGCGCGCGGCGATGGACGTGACATTGACGATGCAGCCGCCGCGGCGGTCGATCATCGCCAGGCCGATGCGCCTGCACAGCGCAAGCGGAGTCCACAGGTTCAACCCGAACATGTCGCGCCAGAGCCGTTCGTCCGCCTCCAGCGCCGGCATCAGGCGCTGATCCGGAGCGGCATTGTTCACCAGGATGTCCACGCAGTCGTGCGCGGCGCCGAGCCGATCGACTGCGCCCGGGTCGAGCAGGTCGACCCGTTCGACGAGTGCCCGCCCACCGGCGGCGGCGATGGCATCGCGAATCCCGCACAGCCCTGGCTCGTCGTCGGCGGCCAGCACGACCTCCGCGCCCATCGTCGCCAGCGCAGTCGCGATCGCGGCGCCGATGCCGCGGCTCGCCCCGGTGACCAGGGCGCGACGGCCCGCAAGCGCATCGGGCCTGAAGGATTCGGTCATCGTTCCGTTCCTGTTCCGGCGCGCAGCATGTCCAACGCCTGCCGCGCCATGGCATCGAGCGGGGCGGCGTCGAGGCCGGCGTTGCCGGCCGCGGCCAGCAGCAGCGCGAGATCCTTGGTTCCCAGGGCAGCCATATGCGGCGCGACCTCCGGCGTGACCTGCTCCTGGAATGCGCGCATCGCGGCGCTCGCGCCGCTGGACGCCATCAGCAGCTCGTACAAGCCGTGCCGGTCCATGCCGAACCCGGCGCCGAGCGCGAGCGCGGCCTGCGCCAGGCGGATGTTCGCCATCAGCAGCACGTTGTTGACCAGCTTGCAGATCTGCCCCTGCCCGGCCGGGCCGACGTGCCGCACCGTGCTGCCGAAGGTTTCGAGCACCGGGCGCGCGCGGACGAAGGCGCCCGAATCGCCGCCGACCATCACCGCGAGCGTGCCTTCGCGCGCCGCGGGCGCGCCGCCGCTCACCGGGGCGTCGAGCACGTGTACGCCGCGCGCAGCAGCGTACCGCGTGATCGCGACGCAGGTGTCCGGGCTGATGGTGCCGTGGATGGCGGCGACTGCGCCGGGGCGCATTGCGTCTATGAGACCGCGGCCGCACATCGTTTCGACGAAGTCGGCGTCGCCGGTTACGCACAGCCCGACGAAATCGCATGCCGCGCCCAGGGCCGCGGGTGAGTCGGCGATGTCGACGCCGTCCGTTCCAAAGGACTCGACGGTGGCGGGACGCCGCGCCCAGATCGTCAGCGGAAAGGCGGCGAGGATGCGTCGCGCCATCGGCGCGCCCTGCCTGCCCAGGCCGATGAAGCCGACGCGCCGCACCGGTTCGGAGTCGGCGCTCATGCCGTCATTGAAAGACGCATGCTTGCATACACGTATGGTAGCACCGCGGTCGTTGCGGGCCTGCCGGCGGCAGGGGTGGATTCCACACTGGCGCGCGCCTGCTGCGAGTCGCTGGAACACCGGCGGGTTCGGGAGGCGCGTTGGCACCGGGCTCACCGCAACGCCGCGATCCACTATCATCGCGCAATGCCGCGACCAAGCACTTCGCTGTTTCAGGATGCGATCGACATCCCGCAGTGGCTCGAAGCCGACCGGCAGGCGCCGTACGCGCAGCGGTTGCGCCGGGACCGCGACATCGCCCGATCGATGGCCGCGGCGGCGCCGGCCCGGCGCGTGCGGCAATGGTGGCGCAGCGTCGGCCCGCCGGCGGATCCGGGCGCGGGGGAACGCCTCGATCGCATGCGCGGCGCGCTCTCGGTCGCGATGGTCGCGCTCGGCGTCGTTGCGGGCACGAGCCTGGCGCTGGCCGCCTTCCGCTACGACGGCTCGCAGCCGGTCAACGTCGTGCAGCTTTTCGCGCTGCTCGTCGGGTTGCAGATCCTGGCGATTCTCCTGACCGTCCTGCTGATCCCGCGCCGTGCCCCGGTCCTGCGCGCCGTCCAGGACGCGCTCGCCACGCTCAGCCCGGGCGCGCTGGCCGCCTCCATCTCGCGCGGATTGCTGCGCGCGCAGCCGGATCTCGCGCGCCTGTTCGACCGGAACGCGGCGCGCGCGAGCGCCGGCCGCTTCGCCCGATGGCAATTGCTGTTCTGGGCGCAGGTGGCGGCCGTCTCGTTCAATGTCGCCGTGCTCGCGACAGCCGTCGCGCTCGTCACGTTCACGGACCTCGCTTTCGGCTGGAGCACGACGCTCGATGCGGATCCGCGGGTCGTCAGCCGAATCGTGGAAGTCCTCGCCTGGCCATGGCACGCGATCGTGCCAGGCGCCGTTCCGGGCGCTGAACTCGTGGAGCGGTCGCAGTTCTTTCGCCTGCAGGGCAGCGGGCCGCCAGACCCCGGTGCATCGCGCACGCTCGCCGGCTGGTGGCCGTTCACGATCTGCGCGATCGTGACCTACGGCCTGCTGCCGCGGATCGTGCTGCTCGTCGTGTCCGCGCTGCGACTGCGCGCGGCCGCGGCAGCGCTGCTGCTCGACGATCCCGGCGTGACTGCATTGCTCGATCGCATGGATTCGCCGGCACTGGAGACGAGCGCCGCCGAGCATGACGCCGTGCAACCAGGCGGGGCCCCGGCGGCCGCACTTGACCAGCACTCCGTCTCAGGCCAGGCCCAGGCGATCGTCTGGGAAGACTGCCTGACGCCGGAAGCGGCCGGCACCTACGCACGCGAACGGCTGGGCATCGCCCCGTCACCGGTACTGCAGGCCGGCGGCGGGCGGGCGCTCGGCGCGGACCATGACACCCTCGCGCGCATCGCCGCGGCCAGGCCCGACACGCTCGTCGTGTTCACGCCGGCATGGGAACCGCCGCTGCTGGAGTTCCTCGACTTTCTCGCCGGCCTGCGCCGGCACGCCGGCGCCGCGGCGACGATCATCGTCACGCCGGTGCCCGAGGCAACGCGCACGGTGAGCGACACGCAGCGCGACACCTGGGCGCGCGCCGTCGGCCGGCTGGCGGATCCGCGCCTGTATCTCGAGACCGGTGCTGCATGAGCGGGCCGCGCTTCGCCATCGTCGGCCATCCGAACAAGGGCAAGAGCAGCATAGTCGCGACGCTGGCCGAGGACGACGCGGTTGCCATCTCGCCGCAGCCGGGTACGACGACGCGCGCCCGCGCCTATCCCATGCGCCTGGACGGGGAAACGCTCTACGAGCTCATCGACACGCCGGGCTTCCAGCGCGCGCGCGAGGCGCTGGCCTGGTTGCAGGCCCACGACCGCGGAGCCGGCGCCCGTGCCGAGGTCGTGCGCGAATTCCTCGGCGCGCACCGGGACGATCCGCGATTCCACGACGAGCGCGAGCTGCTGCGGCCCATCGTCGAGGGCGCGGGCATCCTTTACGTCGTCGACGGCAGTCATCCCTACGGACGGCAGTACGAAGCCGACATGGAGGTGCTGCGCTGGACGGGCCAGCCGCGCATGGCGCTGATCAACCTGACCTCTTCGGCGGATCACGTGCAGGCGTGGCGCGCGGCGCTGGAACAGTACTTCTCGATCGTCCGCGTGTTCGATGCCGTGCGGGCGGATTTCTCCAAGCGCATCGAACTGCTGCGCGCCTTCGGCGCCATCGCCGAGCACTGGTCGGCAGCGCTGAATCGCGCGGCCGATGCGCTCGTGGCGGACCGGGAGCATCGCAAGCGCATGGCAGCCACCGCGATCGCGGAATTACTGGCGGCGGTGCTGACCGAGACCGTCACGGTGCCGCTGCGCGGCGATACGGCGGACGAGGCGACCCGGGAGCGTGCGCGCGGCACGCTGCGCGAGGCGGTCAGGCGCCACGAACGTGCCGCCCGGCGCAGCGTCCAGGAGGTCTATCGCCACGCCGGCATCCAGGCGCAGGAATCCAGCGCGGCCTTCCTGGCGCAGGACGTGTTCTCGGCGCAGAGCTTCAACGTGTTCGGCCTGTCGGGGACACAACTCGCCCTGACGGGCGCCGCCTCGGGCGCCCTGATCGGCGGCACGATCGATGTCGCGTTCGGCGGCGCATCACTGCTGCTCGGAGCCGGAATCGGCGCCGCGGTCGGCGCCATCGGCACGCTTGCCGGCGCGAACCGGCTGGCGAAGGTCGAGGTGCTCGGCAGGCCGCTGGGTGGCTACGAGTTGCAGGTCGGCCCGATCACGGACCCGAACCTGCCGTGGGTCCTGCTCGGCCGCGCGCTGCTGCACGTGAAGCTGATCGCCGAGCGCAATCACGCCCGGCGCGAGGCGTTCGTCATGGATGCACAGGCCGGTGCGCACCTCGCCGATGCGATCGATCCGACACGCCGCCGGACGCTCGATGCCAAGTTCCGCAGGCTGCGCGGCGAGGGCGGAATGTCCGCCCGCGAACGCGACGATCTGGTCGAGGAAATCCGCGGGCTGATCGACACGCCCTGAGCGCCTGGCTCACGGGCGCGAGGATTACGGCCCGGCTCAGGCGCTGCCGTCGAAAATCGCCGACATGGATCGAGTCTCCACCGGCGGCCCGACCGCGCGGATCCCCAGCCGCGTGCGAGCCTCGTCGAGCGGCAGGTGCAGGACGGCCTCGCAGGGCAGCGTGGCGAGGCACTCGGATGCCATGCCGATGCGGTAGCCATCCCGGATCGCCTGCACGATCGTCAGCCACGCCCGCGGGTAGTGGAGCATCGCCCGGTGTACGAGCCGGTAGGCGGCAAGCACCGTGGGCACGCAAAGCGCGCCCGCCAACTCCGGGGACAGGTGCCGGAATGCGTTCGAGAGCCTGGCCCAGTGCAGCCGGACCTCGCCCAGGGTGTCGAATCCCGCCCCCACGAGCAGGCGTTCGCAGGCTTCGAACCGCGCGGCACGCGCGCGCTGGTTCTCGAAGAGCGCCAGCGGTGCGTCTGCGCCCCGCGGGTTCTCCGCCTTGGCGCGGCAGTGCGCCGCGGCGAGCGTGCCGAGGGATTCCGGATGCGGGCCGGCCGCGCCGGAGGGGGCCGCGGGCCAGGTCATGCACTCGTGGATCCATCGGGCGACGGCGGGATTAGAGTGCGCTTCGCGTTCGAGAAGCGCCTGGACGCACTCGCCGTCGCGCAGCGGGCCCAATGCCTCGTCGAGTTCGACGAGATCCGCCGCGGGCGGGAGATCCGGGCCGTTGCGGCGCAGGAAATGCGTGCTCACCCAGTCGCGCAACCGCGGGTCGTTCAGGTATTTCGACGAGCTGACCCGGCGCGAGCTGTCCGTGGTCAGCGGGCGCCGGCCACGCTTGATGTAGGGGATGCCGGCTGCCGTGTCCTCGGCCCAGATCCGGTCGCGGACGCCGTCGGGATCCGGCTCGCCGTAGCGCAGGCCGGCCGCGTGGCTGTCCATTTCGACCGCTTCGCGCACGCCCAGGTGCGTGCGCGCCCGTGCCGGCGTCATGTGCAGCACCTGCTCGTAGCGCGCCAGGTAGAGCGGGTCCGACGCCAGGCCGACGCGAATGCCGTGGTCGATGCCCTCCAGGACGCTGGCGACGCAGTGCGGGTAGTGCAGCACCGAGCGCACGACCCAGCGCTGCGTGCCGAGGATGTTGCGCAGGTTCAGGGCGCCGGCCAGTTCCGGTGCCAGGTGCACGAATGCGTTGACTATCGTGGCCCAGACCGGCGGCATTTCGCCCGGCATGTTGAACTGGCCGCCGCAGACGATGTGCTCGAAGTCGTGGATCTCCGACTGCCGCATGACGAGGTAGTCGTAGTCGCTCCTGACCGCGAAGCGAAAGCCCACGTCCACCTCGATCCCCATCGCGCGGATGTGCTCCAGGTAGCGGGCGCCGACGCTGCCGGGCGCGCAGGTTCCGAGTTGCGAAACGTCGATCCGCGACAGGTGGCGTTCGGCCATCCAGCGGTCGAACGCCGGATCGATACCGCGCTGGCGTGCGATCAGCGCGTCGACTTCGGCATCGTCGCGCAGCCGCGCCAGCTCGCTGTTCAGGACGTAGTTGTCGGAGAAGTCGATGTAGTCCAGGCCGCTGCGGCGCAGGTAGTGAGTCGCGATCCAGTCGCGCAGGATTGCGCTGTCGAGGTACTTCGACGAACTGACCAGTACGCTGCTGTCGGTGCGCATCGGTTCAGCGCCCTGGCGCGCGCACCTCCGTCATTGCGAGGAGCGAAGCGACGAAGCAATCCACGCGCTGCCGGTGGCATCGAGGCCGCGTGGGTCGCTTCGCTGCGCTCGCGACGACGTAGGGGGGGTCATGGCTTCAATCTGCCGGAGCCTGGGCCGGTTCGGCCTCGCGACGGCGATCGTTCACGGCCGCGCGCTATGCCCTGGGCCGGATGCTCAGCGCCGTGCGCCCGTCGAGTACGATGCGCAGGTTGGCGCATCCGGCGGTGTCGGCGACGAACTCCGCGGGACGGTCGCCGTGGACGAGATACGCCGCGCCCGGCTTCAGGCGCTCGATGCCGATGACCTGCTCGCCGGCGGCCGCGCCCGGGTACAGGACGAGGTCGAGATCGTCGCCGTGGCTAAGCGCCTTGGCCACGAGCACCTGCGGATAGGCGGCACCGGCGAGGATCGGGCCGCTGGCCGTCTCCGGCGGCGGCCCGTCGAGCACCGTGGAGCGCCAGTCGTCGCGGCGCATCAGCAAGCCCATGATGGCGCTGGCCACCGCCATCGTCGAACCTTTCCAATGGTGCTGTCCGCCCGCGGTGTTCAGCTCGCACAGCGCATCGAGCCGTTCGAGGGTCGCCTCCGCGACGGCGTCGTCGCCCATTTCGCGCGCCGCGCACAGGATCTGGTACAGGTTGAAGATGTGGCTCTTGGTGTAGTTGCCGAAGTCGATGCCTTTTTGCCCGATCTTCAGCGCCGGCCTGCCGTCGACGAAGTCGACGGTTTCGCGCCGGGCCACCGCCCACGCCCGCCTGGCGCGCTCGGGCGCCGCGACGTTGAACGACAGCACCGAGCCGGCCTCGCCGCCGCCGCCGATGGCCAGGCCGGTGAGGTTGGACTTGAACGCGTACAGGCTGCCGTCGGGCGTGGTGAACTCGGCATCGAGCTGATGCAGGAAGCGCGGCAGGCGCTCGCTGGCGTGATGCGTGCCGAAGATGCGGTCGCAGGCGAGCAGCGCGGTCAGGCCGCGGAAATTGCAGAAGGTGTAGACCCAGTTGGGCTCGCACGGGTACAGGCAAAGCTCGTTCGCGTCGAAATTGCGGACGATCGAGGCGATGACCGAATGCAGGTCGTGGGCGTAGGCCACCTTGCCACCGCGCAGGAAGCCCAGCCCGCCGGGCTGGGCGTAGCGTCGATCGCCGGTGTTGCCGGTGTAGAGGGCGACCTGCAGGCCGAAGAAGCCGGTCAGCATGATGTTGTCGTCCCCGGCGGGGTCGTCGTTCAGGCTCAACTTGCCCCACAGCCGCTCGTAGCGCCAGTAGTTCCAGATGTGCTCCTGCAGCGCCTGGTCGATGAGATTGCGCTGGGCCTGGGCGAGGTAGCCGTGGAAGCTCGGCGTGTACTGGCATTGCGCGAGCGCCAGCGTGTAGCCGAGCTGGTTCAACTGGTACCGCAACGCGGAGGGCTGGAACTGCTCGATGTGATCAAAGCCTTCGAGCCGGCCGATCGGCTGCAGCGCGCGGTCGAACAGGTAGCGCAGCGAGGCGACCTGCGCCGGGGTCAATTCCCGCGCGTCCGGAGGCGGTCGCTTGCTCTGCGAGGCGGACAGCGTTTCGACCTCGGCCGGCAGGTATACGTTGCGGATCTCGCGGCGGGTGATCGCGGCGCTGCGCCGGGCGGCGTTCCTGCGCTGGGTGCGGAACTGCCAGTACACGGCGGCCGCGATCGCGACGTACGGCCCGGGAGCCCACAACTGCGCGCCCGCGAGCGCGCCGGCCGCCAGCGCCGATCCCAGCCAGACGATCGGCGGCGCGATCACCATGCCGGCACCGAACCAGGCAAACACCGCCGCACCGAACAGCACCAGGGTGACGGGCACCAGCAGCAGCGCCCAGCCGCCGACGGCAACGAACCCGGCGCCCGGCCAGAGCAGGCCGATGCCGGTGGCCTGCCAGCCCGGTGAACCGCCCAGTAACCAGCAGGCGATCCCCGCCAGGCACATCGCCAGGTATGCCAGCATCGTCCGCCGGCGCGTGCGCCTTGATATCGGCCCTTCGTCCTCCGGGGCGGCGATGAAGGCCGCATCGGCGGCGGAAGCAGCGCTGATCGTATTCATCGTGAATTCTCCAGGGACGTACGGACGTTCGCGCCGCGCAACGGGCGCCGGCTGGACATATCATATCCCCCGGGGAACGCGGGCGCGGAACGGGTACCCCGCGCGCGGCATGAATCCGGTGCCCTGGGCCATGCAGTCGTGGCCGGTTTTGCGCGTCCGCCCGGACCAAGCGAGGGGAACCATGTCGAAACTGCTGTCGGGATACCGGATCATCGAATCCTCCATGCTGCTCAACGGCGCGACCACGGCGATGATGCTGGTCGACCTGGGCGCCGAGGTGATCAAGGTCGAGAGCCCGTTCCTGGGCGATTACCTGCGCGCGCAGCCGGCGCATCCGATCAACATGCACCTGCAGGTGAACAAGGGCAAGCGCAGCCTGGCGCTGGACCTGCGCAAGCCCGAGGGGCGCGAGGTGTTCTACCGCCTGCTCGATACCGCGGACGCCTTCGTCACCAACGCGGTGGGTTCGCGCAACGACAAGCTCGGCATCGGCTACGAGCAGCTTCGCGCCCGCAAGCCGGACATCGTCTACTGCCAGAATACCGGCTACGGTGCCGAGGGGCTGCTGGGCGAGATGCCCACCCACGGGCAGATGATGGACGCGATGGCCGGCGCCTTTCCCATGGAGATGGACGAGCGGGGGCTGACGCGCCCGAAGCAGTCCGAACTGCGCGCGCCGTACAGCATGACTTTCGGCGGCGAGGGCACGGCCACCGGTGCCATCTACGCCGCGTTCCATCTCGCCGCGGGCCTCGCGCACCGCGCCCGGACCGGGGAGGGCTGCTACATCGACCTTTCCTCCGCCGATGCGGTGATCGCCAACGCCTGGAACGGCGCGTCCTCCCAGCTCAACGATCCGGAGCGGGTCAGGCTGGTGCGCGACCCCGCGGAGAACGTCCGCGTCGCCCGCTACCAGTTCTACGAGACGCGCGATCGCAAGTTCGTGCTGTTCTGTCCCGAGGAGAAGAAGTTCTGGATCGCGTTCTGCGAGCTGGTCGGCCGGCCGGATCTCATCCCGCAGTTGAAGGGCGTGGAACTGCGCCACGAAGTGCAGAAGATCATGCACACGAAGGACCGCGAGGAGTGGCTGCAACTGGCGGTGGAGCACCGCCTGCCGCTCGGCCCGGCGCATCGCGACATGCACGAGGTCGTGGCGGATCGGCACATCCAGTCGCGCCAGATCCTCAAGCCCTCGACGCACCCGACCTACGGCCCGTTCACCTACATCGGCCAGCCGGCAATCGTCGATCACCAACCCTACGAGGTGCCGGCGCCGGCACCGGATCTCGGCCAGCACACCGACGGGATCCTGAAGGAACTGGGTTATGGCGCCGCCGACATCGAGCGCCTGGCGCGGAGCTTCGTGACCACCGCCGAGAAGTTCCAGGGCGACCACATCCAGGACGTGCACGACGGCCCGGTACGCAAGCCGGGCGGGCAGGGCGCTGCCTGACGTGCGCCGTTTCGCGTCCTTGGCCCGGGACGCCTGAGGCGGGGGACCATGACCGGGATCCCTGAGCGTGCCGAAGACCTGGATGCCGGCTGGCTCACCGCGGCGCTGGCGTCCCGCTACCCGGAGGTCGTCGTGACCTCCGCCGTGCATCTGCAAGTCGTGCACGGCGCCGCCACCAAGGTGAAGCTCGCGCTGACGTACAACCCGGCGGGCGAGGCTGCGGGCCTGCCGCGATTGCTGTGGGCCAAGTCCGGCTGGGAGCCGCACAGCCAGTGGCTCACTTCGACCTCGGCCATCGACGCGCGCGAGGCGCGCTTCTACCGCGACTTCGCCGCGGCGACCGGCTTCAACACGCCGCGCTGCTTCCACGCCGACTTCGATGCCGGCGGCCGCGGGATCGTGCTCATCGAGGATCTCCCCGCGCGCGGCGCGCGGCTGGGAGACGCGCGCACCGCCGCCACGCCGGACGAGGTCGCGGCGATGCTCGACAACCTCGCCCGCCTGCACGCGCGCTGGTGGGACACTCCGGACGCGCCGGAAGTGCGCATGCTGGATCGTCCCATGCGCCGCGGGACGCCGAGCACCGAGTGGCCGCTGCGCAATGGACCGGAGGTCATCGCGCGCTACCTGGCGACCGCGCGCGGCGATCGGGTGCCGCAGGCGGTGAAGAACCATCCCGAGCGGATCGACGCGGGTTTCTGGGCGATGATCGACGACATGTCCGCGTCGACCGGCGGCGTCGTCCTGCACGGCGACGCGCACCCCGGCAACAGCTTCTTCGATGCCGACGGCAGCCCGGGGTTCTACGACTGGCAGACGCTGTCGTTCGGCCCCTGGGGCCACGATGTCGCCTACTACATCGCCTCGGCGCTGGACGTGGACGAGCGGCGCCGCTCGGATCGGGCGCTGCTGCGGCATTACCTGGGAGCCCTGCGTTCGCTGGGCGTCCGGGATCCGCCGGGTTTCGACGCGGCATGGCTGGTCATGCGGCGATACATCGCCTACGGCCTGCACATCTGGATATCCAATCCCGATCACTTCCAGCCCGAAGCCGTCTGCGTGGAGATGACCACGCGCCTGGCGGCGGCAGCCGAGGACTACGATTTCTTCGGCGCCTGGGGCGTGTGAACGGGCCTGCCGGCGGATACACTCCCGCGAGACCGCCACCCGCCCAGGATCCGATGCCTGCCAGGACCCGCAAGAAGACGCATGGCCGCATTGTGCCGGTTTCCAGCGGCGCCCGCGTCGCGGTGCGCGAGCAGCACCGCCAGCAGCGGCGGCAGGCGGTGATCGACGCCGCGCGCGAGGTGTTCTACGAAACCCATTACGTGCTGGCCAAGGTCGAGGATATCCTCCAGCGCGCCGGCATCAGCCGGCCGACGTTCTACCGGTATTTCCCGGACAAGGACGCCGTGCTGCGCGAGATCATGATCGAGGACGTCACCGCCCAGTCGGCGCTGTGGAAGGAAATCGCCACGCTCGGCCGGCCGGCCGAACCTCAGCTCGTCGCCTGGGCCCGGCGGTTCCTGAAGGGCATGCGCCGCAAGAGCCGGTCCGTGTCCCTGTTCAACGTCGCCTGCGGCCTGGATACGACGCTCGTGCACGAATTCTCGCTGGTTCGCGACCGCAGCATGGCCATGCTGGGCGAGGGCATCGCCGCGTTCCGCATGACTGGCGACGGCTCGCGGCGCGATCGCGAGCGCAGGGCGGCGGCGCACCTGCTGTTCTACGAACTCGACCAGCTCTGCTTCAACTGCGTGTTCCCGGGCGCCGACCTCGATGAGAACGCCATGATCACCGCCTGGGCGCGCAACTTCCTCAGGTTCAGCGCCGAGTTCGGCAAAGACTGAGTCCAGATCCGCCGCAACAAGCGTAACACCGTGTTACGATAAGACCGCCGTGCGCTTGCGGGCCGAAGTCCGTCCCGCGCCGGCATCCGAATCCGCAACGCGACAACGAGGTGGCGCCGTGGCCTGGGAATTTTCGACCGAACCGGAGTTCCAGAAGCAGCTCGACTGGGTCAGGTCCTTCCTGAAGGAGGAGATCGAGCCGCTCGACATCCTCTGGCCGGGCCTGGACCACTGCCCGCCGGCGCCGTGGATGCGCAGGGTCATCGACCCGCTCAAGCAGCAGGTCAGGCAGCGCGGGCTGTGGGCCACGCACCTGCCGCCCGCGCTCGGCGGCAAGGGCTTCGGCCAGGTCAAGCTCGCGCTCATCAACGAAATCATCGGCCATTCGCAGTGGGCGCCGGTGATCTTCGGCATCCAGGGGCCGGACACCGGCAACGCCGAGATCCTCGCCCACTACGGCACGCCGCAGCAGAAGGAGCGTTACCTGCGCCCGCTGCTGGATGGCGAGATCTTTTCCTGCTTTTCGATGACCGAGCCCCAGTGCGGCTCGGATCCGCAGCAGTTCCGGACCCGCGCGGTGCGCGACGGCGACCACTGGGTGATCAACGGCGAGAAGTTCTTCTCGTCGAACGTCAACAACGCCTCGTTCATCATCGTCATGACGATCACCAACCCGGACGTACCGGTGCACAAGGGTTCGTCCATGTTCCTGGTGCCGCACGGCACCCCGGGCGTGGAGATCCTGCGCCACACCGAAACCATGGGCAGGCAGTACGACACGCGCGGCTCGTTCGGCCATCCGCACATGCGCTACGCCAACGTACGCGTGCCGGCCGAGAACATGCTCGGCCCCGAGGGCCGGGGTTTCGAACTGGCGCAGGTGCGCCTGTCCGGTGGGCGCCTGCACCACGCGATGCGCACGATCGCGGTATGCCAGTGGGCGCTCGACATGATGTGCGAGCGCGCCAATTCGCGTGTCGCCCACGGCGGGCTCATCCGCGAGAAGCAGGCCGTGCAGCAGGCGATCGCCAACAGCTACGCCGAGTTGAAGATGTTCCGCCTGTACGTGCTCAAGACCGCCTGGGACATCGACAACAGCACCACCGGCTACAACCGCCAGATCCGCACCGACATCGCGATGACCAAGGTGCTGGCCTACAAGCTGCACCACGACATCGTCGAGCGCTCCGTGCACATCCACGGCGCGCTGGGCTGCTCGGACGAGATGCCGCTCGGCCGGCTGTGGATGGACGCGCCGATGCAGGGGCTGATGGACGGCCCGTACGAGGCGCACCAGAGCACGGTGGCGCGCAACATCCTCAAGGACTACCCGGCGCAGGAGGGGCTCTGGCCGCGCGAATGGCTGCCGGCCAAGCGCGAGGCGGCGCAGTCAAAGCATGCCCGCGCGCTCGCCGAGCAGGCCGAGTACGAGCGCCAGACCGGCTCGTTCGTCGGCCAGGTCGCCTAGCGCGTATCGATCCCGCCGCGCAGGATCCTCCCCGGCAGCGCGCCCGTATACGCGCCGTCGCGCACGATCTCGGTTCCGGCCACGATGACGCGCTGCATGCCCTCGGCCGCGCCATACAGCCTCGGCGCACCCCCGGGCAGATCGCGAACCATGCCGACCGGGCCGGGCCGCAGCGTGCCGGGGTCGAACAGCGCGAGATCCGCCCGGCATCCCGGTGCGATGCGGCCGCGGTCGTGCAGTCCGAGGAAGGCCGCCGGTACCGAAGTCACGAGTTGCACCGCCTGCTCCAGGCCGATCGAGCGGCGGTCGCGCACGGAGCAGCCCACGAAGTCGGAGAACAATCCGAAGGTGTCGAGCATCGTCAGGTGCGCGCCGGCGTCGGAGCCACCGACGATGGTCCTGGGGTCTCCCCACAGGCGCGCGCGCCGCGCCCAGGAGTCCGCGTCGGCACCGAGCACCGGCGGAAAGAACAGCGTGCGCAGGTCGTCCGCGACGACGATGTCGAGCCAGGTGTCGAACGGGTCGCGCCCGCGTTCGGCGGCGATCTCGCCGACGCGGCGCCCGGCCAGCCCGGCATTGGCGGCGGCGAAGGTTTCGCTGAGCGTGTAGTTGGCGAAATCGTCGAACTCCGGGCCCATGATGCGCTTCGCCGCGCCTTCGCGCAGGCGCCGTCGCACGTCCGGATCGGCGAACGCGCGCAGGCGCTCGGCGTGCGGCAGGCTGAAGCGCACGGCGTCCCAGCCGGGCTGCGCTTCCAGGATGCTGCCGACGCCGAACGACAGGACGATCTTCATCGGGATCGGAATGAACGTCGCCACCACGCGGCCGCCCAGGCGCGCGGCCTCGTCGGAGACGTTCAGGTCCCGCGCTTCCTGGTCCGCGCCGCCGGCGGTCATGAAGAACAGGTTCCAGATCACCGGGCGGCCGGCGGCCTGTGCCAGCTTCGTCAGGCGCCCGGGCTCGTCGCCGGCACGGTTCTCGACCGGCAGCCATTCGAGCGTCGTGCCGGGGAATTCGCGCAACACCCCGGCGAGCGCGCACAGTTCCTCCTCGTCGGCCCAGCGCGAGGGCACCGGATCGCCGTGATGGTCCAGGTCCAGCTTGCCGTGGGAGGATGAGAAGCCGAGCGCGCCGCCCGCCAGCGACTCGCGCAGCAGGGCCTGCATGCGGTCAAGTTGCGCGGCGTCCGCTTTTCGGCCGACGGCTGCCTCGCCCATGGCCATCCTTCTCAGTGCCGAATGCCCGACCATGAAGCCGACGTTGATCGCGCAGCGGCCATCCAGGCAGGCGAGATACTCGGCGAAGGTCGACCAGGCGCCCCACGGCACGCCCGACTGCAGCGACTGCAGCGGTATTTCCTCCACCCGCGACAACAGCCGCATCATGTAGTCGGCGTGCGTGGCGTCGACGGGTGCGATCGAGAATCCGCAATGCCCCGCGACGACGGTGGTCACCCCGTGCAGCGACGTGGGCGACAGGGCCGGATCCCAGAATATCTGCGCGTCGTAGTGCGTATGGACGTCGATGAAGCCGGGGGCGATCACCAGGCCGCCCGCATCGATCGTGGTGCGCGCCGGTTCTTCCAGCGCGCCGACGGCGGCGATCCGGCCGTCGCGGATCCCGACGTCCGCGCGCCTGCGCGCCGCACCCGTGCCGTCGACGACGGTCCCGCCCCGAATCACGCAATCGAACATGGGATTTCTCCTTTCGGCTGGACGATCAGCGCAGTGCCGGCATCACCTCGCGGCTGAACAGTTCCATCGTTCGCTCCGCCGGTGGACCGCCGGTGTAGATGACCAGGTGTTCGCAGCCGGTCTCGACAATCGAGCGGCGCAGGCCGGCGATGACATCGTCCGGCGTGCCCGCGACCAGCATGTCGCTGCCCATCTCCGCGAGCCGGATCGCACCACGGTTGGCAGCCTTGAGCGATTGCTCGGTGGCGTCGCCGCGCTCGACCGGCGCCTGCACCTTGGCGTAGTTGCGCAGCATCCCGTACACGGTGGGGAGCCAGTCGCGCTCGACCTCCTCGCGCGAACCGCCCAGGCCGACCAGCCGCATCAGGCACACGGTCGCGGGACGGGCGTGCGATGCGGCGAGCGCGCGGTAACTCTGCAGCTTCGGCAACAGGCGGGGTAGACGATCGGAGAACCCCACGATCCAGCCGTCGCCAAGCCGCGCCGCCCGCTGCATTGCCGGATCGGTGTTCGCGCCGACCCAGATCGGGATGAATGGCCGCTGCACCGGCCGTGGCGTGACCGTCACGTCCCGGAACGAGAAGAATTCGCCCTGGTAGGAGAACGACTCCTGCCGCCAGGCGCCCTGTACGACTTCCAGGCACTCGCTCATCAGCCTGCCGCGGCGTTCATAGGGCAGCCCCAGGGCCTGGAACTCGTAGGGACGGTAGCCCAGGCCCGGGCCGAAAATCACCCGGCCCGCGGACAGTACGTCCAGGGACGCCACCTGCTCGGCGACTTCGAGCGGATGCGACAGCGGCAGCAGAAAGATGCTCGTCCCGAGCCGGATCCGTGCGGTGCGCGCCGCGATCGCCGACAGCACGATCCACGGGTGTTGCGTCTGGCCGAATCCGGGCGTGAAGCGATGATGGCCGACGAAGTAGCTGGCGAACCCGAGTTCCTCGGCGCGCACGGCACGCCGGATCATCGCCTGCGGGTCGGTGTCCGAATCCAGGATGCCGATGTCGACCATGGCTGTTTCGACTCCAGTGCGAAGCTCACTCGCGGCTTGGCCCGAGCAGGGTCAGATCCTCGACCACCATCGGTGCCTCGAACGCGGTGACGATCATCCGCGCGACATCGGGCGCCTCCATCGCACTGTAGCGCATGAAGCCCTTCCGCTGGTACAACTCCACCGCCCGCGCCACCACCGCCGGGTCGACGTCGCGGTTGAAGTCCGACGGCGCGGTATTGCCGATGGTCACCAGGCCGAAGCCGACGGCGGGGTGCTCCGAGCGCAGCCCTTCGAGCAGCTTGCGCAGCGCCGCCTTGCTCGCCGCGTACGGCACCAGGAACGGCTTGGGCTTGTAGGCCGAAATCGACGACAGGCAGTACATCCGCCCCCGGGACGCCTCCAGGTACGTTCGCGCCGCGCGGAACGTGAAGGCCGCGCCGGCCACGTTCGTATCGAACATCCGGCGCCATTCGTCGAGATCGACATCGACGACATTGTCCATGCGCGACACCGCGCTCGCGTAGAGCACGCCGTCGATGCCGCCCATCTGCGCAGCACCGGCCTGCACGGCCGCGGCGATGGAATCGCGATCGCGCACGTCGGCACTGGCGGCCAGGATGCCGGGGCACTCCTGCCGCAGTGCGTCGAGATGGCCTTCGCGCCGCCCGATCACGGCCACCCGGTGCCCGCGGCGCCAGCATTCCACGGCGACCGCGCGCCCGACGCCGGAACTTCCCCCGACCACGACAATCCGCCTGTCTCCCGTCTCAGCCACCCTCGCGTCCTCCTCGCTTGTGTTCGTCCCAAAGGCGCGGCGACCACGCAGGTGGCCGTTTCTCCATGAACGCGGAGAAGCCCTCCATCACGTCCGGCGATCGTTCGGTCCAGGCGAAGGTCATGCGCTGGACCGGCCCGTACAGCGCGTTGACCGCTTCCTTGAACAGTTCCCGCGCGCGCGGGCCGGTTTCCAGGATCTGCATCGCCGTGGCGATTGCCGCCGGCATCAGTTCCTCGTGCGGGACCATCCGTCCGATGAGACCCATCTGCACCGCCTCGGCCGCGTTCACCACCCGGGCAGTCATCATCAGTTCGCGCGCCCGGGCGACGCCGACATGATGCGGCAGCACCGCGGCGTACCACATCTCGGCGAAGCCGCGCAGCAGCTCCGGAGCCCGGAACGTGGCGCGATCGCTTGCGACCGTGACGTCGCACAGCAGCGCCGTGAGCAGCCCGCCCGCCTGGCAGATGCCGTTCACCGCGGCGACCACCGGCACGCGGCTGTTGCGCAGCGCGTCGAACGGCATGAACTCGTTGTTGTTGAACCCTTCCGGCAGCGGCTCGTCGTTGCGCAAGCCCAGATCGCCGCCGGGGGCGAACACGTCGCCGGTGCCCGTCAGCACCAGGGCGTAGAGATCCGGGGATTCCTCCACGAGCCGCACGGCGCGGCGGATGCCGTTGTACATCGGCACCGTCAGCGCGTTGCGGGCCTGCGGCCGGTCGATGCGGACGATCGCGATCGGGCCGTGCCGATCCAGTTGCAGGAACCTGGTTCCCAGCTCCACGCTCATCGATGTTTCTCCAATGTCAATTTCCAGCCTGTCCGCGACGGGTGCGCGTGCCAGCCGGCGTGCGCATGGCGATCATCATCATGCGCACCGCGCTGCGCAACGGCCGGCGTGCCCGCAGGCCGTCGCTTGACTGTCGTGTCGCCCGGCCAATAGTCTCTTGCGGCCAACCGGCTCATGCGGCGACGAGGAGCGGCGGCAATGAAGGTGCGACCCATGGTTCCGGAATTCGGCTGCGAGATCCTCGATCTCGATCCGCGCACAGCCGGGCAGGGCGGGTTCGACGAGGAGTTTCGCGCCCTGTTCCGGCAGTACCGGCTGCTGCTCGTGCGCGGCCGCGAAATCGGGGCGACGGAACAGGTACGGCTGGTCGGCCTGCTCGCGCCCGTGACGCAGGAAGGCACGGCCGGCGAGGATTTCACCCTGGTCAGCACGCGGCCATTCGAGTACGTCAGCGGCCGCGACCGCATTCCGTTCCACTCGGACTACCTGTTCACGCACCACGGCCCCATCCAGGTCGTGTCGCTGTGTGCACTGGTGATGGATCTGCCGGAGCCGACGCTGTATTCGAGCAGCATCGCCGCGGTGCGCCTTCTGCCCGCGGCGCTGCGCGAGCGGTTGCGTAGGATGCGCATCGTCCAGTGCCAGACCTACACGGCGGAATTCGACGGCGGCAACCGTAACCGGGTGAGCCGCGGCAGGGATCTTCCGGCGGGCCAGTTCGTGCAGGCGGAACACCCCGCGATTGGCCGGCATCCGGTCACGGGCGAGGAAGTGCTGCTGGTCAGCCAGAGCATGACCAGCCATTTCGTGGGTCTTTCTGACGACGACAGTGACGCCCTGTTCGCCGAGATCGAGCGATACCAGTACTGCGACGCGAACGTCCTGCGCCACGACTGGCAGATCGGCGACCTCGTCGTCTGGGACAACGTCGCGTTGCAGCACGCCCGCCCGCGCCTCGCCGGGCACTCCGACCGGACGCTGCGCCGGGTGGCCGGCAATCCGGTGCCGGTGCGCGACATCATGACGCAGGTGAAGCCGGACCCGCGCCGGTTCACCTACCGCACCCACGCGCAGTAACGGGCCGCCGGTACGCCGGGCCCCGAACCTGGAGAGCACCGAGTGAAGGACATGCGCTTCGCCGGCAAGGTCGCCGTCGTCACCGCCGCCGCGAGCGGGATCGGCCGTGCCGCCGCGGTCGCAATGGCGGCCGAGGGTGCCAGCGTCGTGCTTGCCGACATCAACGCCGCGGCGGGCCAGGCGCTCGCCGACGAACTCGCGGCGCAGGGGCGCAACGCGGCTTTCGTGAAGACCGACGTACGCCTGGAGGACGACATCGTCGCGATGATCGCTACCGCCCGGGCGCGCTTCGGCGGCGTCGACTACGCCTGCAACGTGGCCGGCGGCGGACCCTCGGGCCAGACGCTGACGGCCTGCACGCGCGAGACCTGGGACAACGGGCTGGCGCTGAATCTCACCAGCACATGGATGTGTATGAAGCACCAGATCCCGGCGATGATTGCGCGCGGCGGCGGCGCGATCGTCAACGTGACCTCGATGGCGGGGCTGCGTGTCTCGGCGCGGTCGTCGGTGTTCTACGGCACCGCCAAGGCGGGGCTCGTGCACCTGACCCGGATCGCCGCCTATCACCATGCGCGGGACAACATCCGCGTCAACTGCGTCGCGCCGTCGCTCACCGGAACGGTCGTGCAGCGCATCGCGCCGGCCGAACTGCAGGCGCTGCTGCGGAACAACCTCATCGAGCGCGTCAGCGATCCGGAGGACATCGCCGCCACGATGCTCTACCTGTGCTCCGACGAGGCGCGCATGATTACCGGCCATACCATGCCCGTGGATGGCGGCCAGCACGCCAAGTAAGGGCCCGGCCGCGATTCACGACACGGGCAGCGGGATCTTCGGCGGCGGGAAATGGCTGCCGAAGTAGCGCTGGAACTGGGTGTCCAGCTCGTCCAGGGTCCAATGCGCGGTCTTGACGATCGTCCGCGCCGCGGGCGGCCAGCCGTAGTGGGTGATCTGCCCGCCGGCGGCATACAGCACCTGGCCGCTGATGTTGGCCGCGGACTCGGTGCACAGGTACACCGCCAGCGGTGCGATCGCCTCCGGCGTGCGCAGCGGCGAGGCGACCGTGACGTGGCCGGTGCGGCGTTCACGCTCGGCGCGCGAACGCTCGTTGCGCAGCGTGGAAGCGGTCGGCAGGAGCTCGTTGACGGTGATGCCCGTGCCGGCGAGTTCCTGTGCCAGCGCGAACGTGAATCCCATCGAGCCGGCCTTGGCCGCCGCGTAGGCGCTCATGCCCGGCATGCCGTACAGGCCGACGTTGGAGCCGACGTTCACGATCCGGCCCCAGCCCTGCGCCAGCATCGCGCGCGCGGCCCGGCGCGAGCACCAGAACTGGCTGTTGAGATTGCCGCCGATGACGCGGTTCCACTCCTCGTCGCTGGTGTCGATGAGTTGAGTCACGCCGCCACCGCCGGCGTTGTTGACCAGGATGTCGATCCGGCCGTAGGTGTCCAGGGCCGTGCCGATCACCGCGTCGCAGCCCGCGGCCGTGCCGACGTCCGCGAACACGGCCGTTGCCGTGCCGCCGGCCGCCTGGATCTGCGCCAGCGTGTCGCGCGCGGTGGGCGTGTCGTCGGGATTGGCCTCGCGCCGGCTGTTGACCACGACCCGCGCGCCCTCGGCCGCCATCAGCATCGCGATCGCGCGGCCGATGCTCTGCCCGGACCCGGTGACCACGGCGACCCGGCCGTCCAATCGCTTTGCCATCTTCACTCTCCTCCTGCTGCGTCGACCAGGCGGAACTTGGGCAGCGCCACCGTGCCGTCCACGTCCTCGAAAACCACCTCTACCGGCAGATCCGCGCGCAGATCCTCGTAGCGGGCGCCGACGACGTTGCTGTACATGAACGCGCCCTCGTCCAGGCGGACGAGGACCACGTTGTAGGGCAGCGCCGGCGCGAACCAGGGGATGTACGGGCGGTGCATTTCGATCCAGCCCCAGATTCGGCCGCGGCCGCTGGCCGCGATCCACTCGATGCCCGAGGATGCGCAGCGGGTGCAGCGCGCGTACGGCGGGAACCAGACCAATCCGCAGTCCCGGCAGCGCGGCAGCACCAGCCGGTGTTCCTTCGCCGCGCGCCAGAACTCGGCGTCCTCGGCGGTGATCTCTGGCAACGGGCGTTGTTGGCTCATGGGTTCGTCCGCGTGGGGTGGTCACTGCCCCGAGAACAGGACCATGTTCGAGACCCCGGCCAGGCATGCGTAGAGCACGGTCCGGCAGCCGGCAACCTGGCGCGGGCCGCACTCGCCTCGGATCTGCCGGGCCGCCTCGGCGATGTTGTTCCAGCCCTGCAGGTAGGCCTCGCTCATCATGCCGCCGCTGGTGTTCATCGGCAGTTCGCCGCCGAGTTCGATCCGCCCGCCCTGGATCCAGTCCAGCGCCTCGCCCTGGGCGCAGAATCCGGCGCCTTCCAGGGACCAGAGCACGTCCGGGGTGAAGTTGTCGTAGACCTGGAAGGAGTCGATGTCCGCATTGCCGAGGCCGGAACGCGCGCGGATCTCCGCCATCATGCGTTCGGCGTACGAGAAGTAGTACGCCTTGGGCTCCTCGGGCGGGACATACATCTCCCACAGCGTCGCGTGGTTCGAGAACGCCGTGACGTACACCGGCGGCTTGCGCAGGTCGCGGGCGCGGTCCGCGCGCGTCACCAGCACGCAGGCGGCGCCGTCGGAAATCATGCAGTAGTCCAGCTTGCGCAGCGGGCGCGCCACGTACGGCGAGCGCAGGTAGTCATCCACGGTGACCGGATCGCGCAGCGCCGCGTGCGGATTGAGCGCGGCGTGGCGCCGGAACGCGATCGGAACCGCGGCCTGGAGGTGTTCCCTGCCGCGCAGGCCGAACCTGTCGAGGTAGCGGTTGTACAGCATGGCGTACTGCGCTCCCGGGGACGCCATGCCGAACAGCGGATCGTAGAGTTCCCCGCCGGCGCCGAAGCGTTCCTGGCTGGACCGCGCGGTAATCGAGAACACGCAGGCGACGCAATCGGCGAGGCCGGCATGAACCGTCATCGCGGCATGCGCGATGATCGCCCCGCACAGCCGGCCGCTCTGCACGTAGGGCACGAGGTAGCGCACCTCGCGCAGGCCGGCGCGGTAGGCGAAGTCCGGGTAGCGCTGCGGATGCGCGGTCACCCCGCTGCAGATGAGGCCGTCGACATCGGAAATGGCCAGGCCCGCGTCATCGAGCGCGGCCCGCAGGGCGTCCACGCCGAGCAGGCGGCTGTCGTGTCGCGCCTGCCGGTCGCGGTACAGCGCGCCGTAGTCGGAGGTGCCGACGCCGACGATGGCCGCCTTGTTCATCAGTTCGAAATCCGTCATCGATCGTTCCGGTTCGCGCCGGCCAGCGGATGCGCATGCGCCGTTGCGGCGGATGCGCGCGGTGCCGCCCCGCGGCGTGCGCAGGCCCGGCCGGGCGGCGCGCGCAAGTGTCGCCCACCCGCAACGTGCAGGCAACCGGAATTGACGCGACGGTCAAATGCAGGCCGCCGACGAGGTTCCGTCGCGGGCTCAATCAGGAACCTGGCTTTCAGGCAAAAAGTGCGGAAAAACCCGGCCGGCCTGAATGCTGCGTCGCGCAACCAGTACAGCGCGATCGCGTGGCACGCGAGATTGACCGGCTTGTCAAACTGAGATACGGTTCGCGCCGGGCGGGTTTGACTCATCTCAAGACGGGGGCACTCGAAGATGTCGCACGTGCGCACGACCATCGCGGCAATGGCCGCATTCTCGGGGGCGTTGGCAGCAGCGCCGGTTCCGGTTCACGCGCAGGGGGCGGCGCATCTGCAGGAAATCGTCGTCACCGCGCGGCGCCGCGAGGAGGCGATCCAGAGCGTGCCCGTGGCGGTCACCGCAATCGCGGGGGCGGACCTGGGCAAGATGTCGGTGGTCAACACCGACGATCTCATGCGCAACGTACCCTCGCTGACGTTCGGGATCGGAACCCGCAGCGGCTCGGTGCCGTTCTACGGCATCCGGGGCGTCAATTCCTTCGACGTCGTCGGCGCACTCGACCCGGCCGTGGGCATCTACATGAACGAAGTCGTGCAGCAGCGCGCCAACGGCGTCAGCCAGGCCCTGTACGACATCGACTCGGTCCAGGTGCTCAAGGGCCCGCAGGGCACGCTGTTCGGCCGCAATACCACCGGCGGCGCCATCCTCATCTCCTCGCGCAAGCCGGGCCGCGAATTCGGCGGCTACCTGGACGCCCGGGCCGGCGACTACGGCTACGGCGACGTGGAAGGCGCGGTGAACGTGCCGCTGGCGCCGTGGGCGCAGGCGCGCGTGGCCGGCAAGTGGGTCACCCGGGACGGCTACGTCCACGCCCGCACCACGGGGCAGGACCAGAGCGATCTGGGCAGCTACGGCGTGCGCGCGTCACTTGCGCTGCAACCCACCGATTCCATCGAGACGACCACCGTCTACAGCCTGTTCCGGCAGCAGACCAACGGCACCGGTGGCGTGACGCCGGGGCTGTTCCCCGGAAACGTGTTCAGCGGCAACGCCGTCGTCAATCCGACGACGCGCAACGTCGCCGATGCGGGCAACCGCGCCGCAATCGCCGCCGCGGGTGCGCTGGGGGCGCAGGACTTCTACCTGTCCGACTCGAACGAACTGCTCGAGGACGACGTGCGCACCTGGGACATCACCAACGTCACCACGTTGAACTGGAACGACGAACTGTCCTTCAAGAACATCGTCGGCTACCGCCGCATCCACGCCGGTTCCGTCGCCGATGCGGACGGCGCGTTCGCCCGCCAGCTCACGGTCATCACCAAGAACTCCTTCGAGCAGATCAGCGAGGAGTTCCAGGTGCTCTGGAACCGCGGTCCGTGGGAGGCGCTGGCCGGCATCTACTGGTTCCGCGAGAGCGGCACGGACGAGGCCTTCAGCTTCACCTCGATACCGCTGGCGCGGATCGGCAATCCGGCGGCGCAGGGCGTGACCGGCGCGGAGATCACCAACGAGAGCATCTCCGGGTTCGCGCACGTGACCTACGCTTTCTCGGACCGGATCAAGGGCAGTGCCGGCGTCCGCGTCACGCATGACGATCGCACCATCACTCTTGGCAGCCGCAACATCTCCAACCCGTTCACCAACCCGGTGTCGGTGTGCAGCATCGGCCAGACGATCTCGAACGTCGCCGGTGCGGGCCCGCTCGGCGAGAACGTCATCACCACGGCGGTCGCCAATCCCTGCGCCCTGACCAAGGAAATCGGCTTCGACGAAGCGACCTGGTCGCTGAGCATCGACTACAAGTTCGACGACGACACCCTGCTCTACATCGCCCACCACAAGGGCTACCGATCCGGCGCGTTCAACCAGCGCGCCACGTTTGAGATCCCGGATGACTTCGCGCAGCCGGAGTTCCTCTACGACGTCGAAGCCGGCATCAAGACCGATTTCGAAGGCGAGTACTTCCGCGGCCGCTTCAACCTCGCCGGCTACTATGGCTGGTACGACGACATCCAGCGCACCATCAGCCTCAGTGCCGTGATCCTGAACGGCGTGCGGCGCATCCCGGCGAGCCTGGGCAATGCGGCGTCGGGGAACATCAGCGGCCTGGAGGCCGAGCTGACGCTGCTGCCGTCGGACGCGCTGGAAATCACCGCGTTCTATTCCTACAACCAGGCCGAGTACGAGGAGTGGACGGACAATTCGGTCACCCCGGCCCTGGACCGGTCCACCGCCGCGTTCCCGTACGCGCCGATGCATACCGGCGGCGTGACGGCGCGCTACACGATTCCGGAAGTGCTCGGCGGCGATCTGGTCCTGCAGGGCAACTACTACGGGCGTTCCAAGACCGAGACGACCTCGGCGACCAACTATCCGGTCTATGCGTCGCTGGATCCCTACAACCTCTTCAACCTGCGCGTGGAACTGAACCAGCCGTTCGGCCAGCCGATGAACCTGGGGCTGTTCGTGAACAACGTCTTCGACGAGGAGTACCACGTCGGCGGCGCGCCGGTACCGGCGGTCGGAACCGCCGTGCTGTTCCCGGGGCCGCCGCGCATGTTCGGCGTGCAGCTCAAGTACACCTTCGGCGGCGACGTGAAATAGGCAGCGTCGCGCCCGCGCGGTTTCAGTGGTCGTAGCCCTCGCTGATGCCGCGCGGGGTCTCCAGCACCGGTTTGGGGTTCGAGCCGGGCGTGGACGAGGTGATGTAGGAGACCTCGGGCCGGTAGTTGATGAAGTCGATCGGCCCCTCGGTCTCGAAGGCGTAGCGGGTATTGCCCGCCACGGACAGGCTCATGCCGGCCGACACGGTCTGCGCACCGAGCCGGATCCGCCCGTTCAGCACGTGGATGATCTCGTGCGCCGAGTGGCTGTGCGGCGGCACGCGCGCGCTCGCGTCGATCTCCACGCGCAGCAGCGCGGCGCGGCAGCCCGGCTGGGTTCCGTCGGCATAGTAGCGGGTCTTGTACACCGTGCCGTCCGGGCCCGTGGCGACTTTCCCGGCCGCGCCCTGCGGCGGGACGATTTTCTTTTCCCCGGGTTGCGCGTCCGCGCCATCCGTGGCCAGGCGTGGTGCCGGCTCGAACGAGCCGAACTGCACAATCCGGGAAGGCACCTCGGCCGCCAGGTGCGCATTGGCGCCGGCTTCGAGGAAAACCGCATCGCCGGGCGACACCGTGCGGCCGTCGAGCCGCACGCTGCCTTCAATCAGGTACAGCACCTCGTCGCCGTGCTCCGGCGCCCACGACAGCGCCGCACCCGGGCCGAGATCCGCGCGCATGACCCAAATCGCGCCCATGGCGGCGAAACTGCCGGTGACCGGCCCGTCCGCATTGCAGTGCGGCGCCCGGTAGGGCGCGTTCGTGTCGTGGGATGCCGTCTGGATGCGTTGCATGCGGGTGGGCCCCTGGCTGGTGGCGGATGACCGATCCCAACCATAGCCCAGCCTGACCAGCCGTTCAAACTCGCGGCCAGCCATCCCGGAACCGCCTCGCGTCATTGCGAGGAGCGAAGCGACGAAGCAATCCACGCGCTGCCGGTGGCATCGAGGCCGATCGGGCCGCTTCGCTGCGCTCGCGACGACGATGGGTCGGGCGCCAGGCCGGGTTCGATGATGACGCTCGTGCGCGGGATCAGCCCGTTCGCTTCGAGGCCTTCCGGTGCGTGCGCGGCGTGCGTTTGCGCGCAGCGTGCGCGGGATGCGTGGCTGGCAGCAGGAAGGCCAGCACCAGGCGCGTCTGTTCGGCGATCACGTCCGGGTCGTCGATGCGGCGCCCGGTGCGGACGCGGAATCCTTCCGGATCCAGGAACATGCGCGTGGCCATGCCGACGATGAGGTACTGCAGCAGCAGCGGCTCGAACCCCTTGGGCAATACGCCCGCGGCCTGCGCGGCGATCACCTCGCCGATCCAGACGTCGTTGCCCTTGAGTGCATCGTGCGCGCCGCTGGGCTCGACGTGCGGGCAGTCGAGCAGGTAGCGGATCAGGAACCGGTGCTCGGACTGGCGCGCCGCGGAGCTCGCGATGACCGTCTCGACCAGGGCGGACAGCCGGCCCGCGACGTCCCGGTCCATGTTCTCCTGCAGGAGCCTGCGGAACATGGCGGCGAAATCGTGCTGGCCGACGGCCGCGCACTCCTTCCACAGGCCGAACTTGCTCTTGAAGTGATAGATGATGAGCGGGTGATTGACGCCGGCGCGCTTGGCGATCTCGCGCGTCAGCGCGCCGTCGTAGCCGCGCTCGGCGAACACTTCGAAGGCGGCCTCGATGATGCGCCTGCGCGTATCCTCGGAGCGGCTGATGTCGCGCTTTTTCGGCGGGGACATTTTCGGCACGGCGATCTCCCTGCGGCCGTTGCGGCCGCGGCACCGATTATATCGCCCGCGGGCAGGCCGGCAGCGATCAGGCGGGCGTCGCGGCCCGCTGCAGTTCAGCCTCCAGGTGGCGCGCCGAGGCGAAGAACAGCACCGCGGACACCAGCTTGAGGACGGCGACGCTCAGGATGGCGTAGCGCAGCGCCTCGATACCCGCGACCGGCCGGTACAGGTCGCTCAGGATGCCGACGATCTGGGGGCCGAGCCCGTAGCCGACGACGTTGTTCAGCACGGCCAGGATGGCCATCGTCGTGCCGCGCATGCGCGGCGGCACCAGGCTGGCGCACAGGCTGTAGACCGGGGCGTGGATCATGAAGGTCACGAACGTCCACACGCACGCGCAGGCGACGACCACGGGCAGGGACTCGGCCAGGAAGGTGGCGAGCATGAACGGCACGCTGAACGCGGCCACCGCCGCCGCCGACCAGGGTTGCCGGCGGATGTCGCTGCGGCTGAGCAGGTGGGTGACCAGCCCGCCGAGCGGGGCGCTCACGACTCCCATGCCGCCGGCGACGATGGCGGTCAGGAACGCCGCCGTCGCCACGTCCTGGCCGTGGCTGCGGATGAGGAACGAGGGCAGCCAGATCGAGAACGCCGTGGAGGTCAGCGACACCATGATGATGCCGGACATGATGCACAGCAGCGAGCGTTGCCCCAGGATGTAGGCCGCCACCGCGCGCAGCGGATACGTGGCATGTTCCTGCGCCGGCGCCGGCGCCGGCCCGGCGGCCGGCCTGGACTCCCGCGGCTCGCGCAGCGTGAACCAGATCAGCACGGCGAGCAGGATGCCCGGCACGCCGGCGACGAAGAATGCGGTGCGCCAGCCGTGGTGCGCGGCGACGTAACCTGTCACCACGAAGCCGATGAGGGTGCCGGCCGGCGTGCTCGCGAAGAACAATCCAGAAGCCAGGGCACGCAATCGGGGAGCGAACGTGTCGGTGATGAGCGACATGGCGAGCGGCTGGCCGCCGGACTCGGCCGCGGCCACGCCCATCCGCATCAGCACCAGGGACATGAAGCTGTTGGCGAACCCGGTGAGCGCCGTCAGCCCGCTCCAGGTCATCAGCAGTCCGGCGAGCAGCCGGGCGCGGTTCAGGCGGTCGACCAGCATGCCCATGGGGATCCCGGCGATGCCGAAGGCGACGCCGAAGGCCATGCCGGACAGCGCGCCGAGTTGCGTGTCGCTCAGCCCGAACTCGTCCTTGATCGGTTCGAGCACCGCGGTGACGACGCTGCGGTCGTAGGTGTGGATCGCGTACATGAGCGCGAGCAGGCCGACCGTGTACCACGAGGCCGGGCTGGCACGGTCGTTTACGTCAGCCGTCGTGGATCCGTGCCTGGCTGCGCTGGTATCGGTCATTGCGGATCTCCGTTCGAGGGTGCGGCCGTACGCGGGTACGCGACGCCGGCATCTACGCTTCATTCCGCCCGGGGCGGCGCGCCATCATATCGACCGCCACGTCGCGGCCATAGTCATTGACCAAATGGTAAAGACTGCTATATTGCCCGGCGGCATCCCGGCGCGCCTGATCGGCACCTGTTTCGCGCGCGGCGCTGCCGGACCGAAGTCACGCAATCCTGAGGAAACCCCATGGACAATCGCATCCGCCGCGAATACCGCCTGATCTCGGGCGACGGCCACGTCAACGAGCCGCCCGATCTGTGGACCCGCCGCCTGCCGGCGAAATACGCCTCCCGCGCGCCGCGCATCGAATCCTTCGAGAACGGCGATGCGTGGGTGATCGAGGGCATCGCCGATCCGATCAACTTCGGCCTCAATGCCAGCGCCGGCATGCCGGCGTCGAAGCAGAAGGCGTGGATGCGGTTCGAGGAAGTGCGCCGCGGCGGCTGGGATCCGGCAGCCCGCCTGGAGGAGATGGACGAGGACGGTGTCGACGCCGAGATCATGTACCCCACGCCGCGGCTCTCGTTCGGCGTGCTCACCAACGACGACAAGGCCTTTTCGCTGGCGATGGTGCAGGCCTACAACGACTGGCTGAGCGAATACTGCGCCCACGCGCCGGATCGGCTCTGGGGCCTGGCGATGATGCCCCTGGCGGGCGTGGACGCGGCGCTGGCCGAGTTCGAGCGCTGCCTGAAGCTGCCGGGCATGCGCGGCGCGTTCATTCCCGCGTACCCGAACGGCACCACCACCCTGACCGCGGACGACGACCGCTTCTTTGCCGCGGTGGCGGCCTCCGGCACGCCGCTGTCGATCCACGTCGGCCTGTCGGTCGCCAAGCCCACCGCGCACAAGATGAAGCTGCCGGGAGACACCCGCTTCTACGACGCGCCGGTGCGCATGCTGGAACTGCTCTGGGCCGGGGTATTCGATCGCTTCCCGGCCCTGAAGGTGGTGTTCGCCGAGGTCGACTGCGGCTGGGTGCCCTTCTTCAAGGAGCAGACCGACAACCGCTATCACCGCATGGCCGCCGCGAACCGCCTGACGCTCACCGCGCCGCCGAGCGAGTACTTCGACCGGCACGTGTTCTACACCTACATCACCGATACGTACGCCGTGCGCAACCGCGTGGGAGTGGGCGTGGAGAACATGCTCTGGTCGAGCGACTACCCGCACACCGGCGGCGACTGGCCCTATTCCTGGCGCACGATCGACGCCACTTTCAACGGCGTGCCGAAGCCCGAGCGTGAACTCATCCTCGCCGGCAATGCACTGCGGCTGTACGGCGGCAAGGCAGCCTGAGGGCTGCCGGCCGCCACCCGGGGATCGACATGACGACAATCTTCGAAGGCCTGCGGGTGGTCGAGTTCAGCCAGGGCATGGCCGGGCCGCTCGCCGGGATGCTGCTCGCCGACAACGGCGCGCAGGTGACCAAGGTCGAACCGCCCGCCGGCGACTGGGCGCGGCCGTACCCCGGGTTCCTGATGTGGAACCGCGGCAAGCGCAGCGTGGTGCTGGATTTCTCGACTCCGGCGGATCTGCAGGCCGCGCGGACGCTGGCGGCGGAAGCGGACGTCGTCATCGCCGCGTTCGCACCGGGGACGGCAGCGCGCCGGGGGCTGGATTACGCGCCACTTCGGCAACTGAATCCGGCGCTCGTGTACGCAACGATCGAGGGCATTGCCGGCGCGACCGGCGCCGGCATGCGCGCGTACGAAGGTATCGTCGCGGCGCGCAGCGGCCGCATGATGGGCAACGATCGCCTCAGCGGCTCGGTCATCGACGATCCGGCCCGCCCGATCTGGCTCGCCGCGCCGTTCAACTCCTACGGCGCCGGAATGCTGGCGATGCAGGGCATCGCCGCCGCGTTGTACCAGCGCCGGCGCACGGGCGCGGGCCAGGAGGTGCGCACCAGCCTGCTCGACGGTGCCAGCGCGGCGACGATGCGCCTGCGCTTCCAGCGCCAGGGCGAGGCGATCGTACCGGTGCAGGTCGCGCCCGGGCGCAGCCTGATGCTGCGCGGCATCGCCCTGACCTTCCTCACCGCCGAATGCAGCGACGGGCGCTACATTCAGATGTGCGCGCGCCAGGATCATCACTTCCGCAACTGGATGACGGCGCTGGGCCTCGCCCACCTGCTTGGTGAGCCGCGATTCGCCGGTGCGCCGATGCAGTTCCAGTGCGAAGCCGACGTCGACGAACTCGAAGTCCTGCTGCGCGAGCGCATGCGCACGAAGACGCAGGCCGAGTGGATGCGCATCTTCATCGAGGAACACGACGTCGGCGGCGATCCCTTCCTCACCGCCCAGGAATTCCTCGATCACGAGCAGATGCTTGCGAACGGGCGCATCGTCACGATCGACGATCCCGACCGCGGTCCGGTGACCCAGCTCGGGCCGCTGGTGCTGTTCTCCGAGACCCCGTCGGTGATCCGCGGCAGCGCGCCGGCACTGGGCGCGGATACGGTGCCTGCGGTGCCCGCGCGTGCGCCGGCGGTTGCCGTCGCGCCGTCCGCGGCGCCGCGTCCGCCGCCGTTCAGCGGCATCACCGTGCTGGAGGTCGCGACGTTCCTCGCCGGTCCGCTCGGCGCGACGCTGCTCGCCGAGCTCGGCGCGCGCGTCATCAAGCTCGAGCCGCCGGGCGGGGATCCGTTCCGGCGCACCGGCCTGGAGTTCGTGCACATCGTGCACGGCAAGGAGAGCATCGCGGTCGATCTGAAACAGGCGCAGGGGCGCGCGATCCTGCAGCGGCTGATCGCCTCCAGCGACGCCCTGCTGCACAACTTCCGCCCTGATGTCCCCGCGCGCCTGGGCATGGACTATCAGAGCGCCTCGCGCGTCAATCCGCGCCTGGTGTATCTCTACGCCGGCTCCTACGGCTCGAAGGGGCCGCAGCGCGGCCGCCCGGCCTTCCACTCCACGCCCAACGCGCTGTGCGGCGGCGGCATCAAGCAGGCCGGGCAGGGCAACGTACCGGTGGACGATTCCTATCCGGATCCGTGCAGCGGCATCGCCGTGGGCACGGCCCTGGCGCTGGGCCTGTATGCGCGCGAGATCACCGGCCGCGGCCAGTACCTGGAAACGACGATGCTGTGCAGCAGCGGCTACGTGCACTCCAACGATCTGGTGCGCTATCGCGGCGCGCCACCGTGGCAGTTGTCCGACCGCGGGCAGCACGGCCCGTCCGCGCTGTGCCGCCTGTACCGCTGCGCCACGGGCTGGATCTTCCTGTGCGTCGTGCAGCGCAAGGAATGGCAGGCCCTGGCCGCGGGGCTCGGCAGGCCGCAGTGGCTCGCCGATCCGCGCCTGTCCGGCTGGCCCCTCGGGACCGACGCGCAGGCGGCGCTCGAGAGCGATCTCGAACGCATCTTCGCGCAGCGTGGCGCGGGCGAGTGGGTGCGGGCGCTTGCGGGCGCGGGCGTGGCGGTCGCCAGCGCCGCGGATGGTACCTTCGAGGAGTTCCTGGCGGCGGAGAAGATGCTCGCCGCCGAGATGCACCCGTCGTTCGGCGAGTATTTCCGGCTGCCGCCGCGGGTCCGGTTCTCCGCGTGCGAAAACGCGCACGGCGCCCCCAGTGCCTGCGGGGAGCACACGGATGCTATTCTCGAAGAGTTGGGGTACACGCACGCACAACGCGCGGCGCTGCACGCGCAGGGCGTCGTGCGCGCCGCCGCCGCACCGTCGGCCGTGGCCGCCGGCGCACATTGACCGCGTCCGGCGGCCGCGTTGCCGGGCCAAACCTCTCAGCCACGAGGGCCGCAAGTGAAACCGCAAATGTCCCTGGAAGACCTCGGTCCACCGCTGGTGCCGACCGCCGCCGCGCTCATCGCGGAAGTCGACGCGGCCATCTATACCGGCAAGCGCGTGGCGCGCCACGTGCTGAGCGAGTTCACCAACGATACCGAGCGCATCCTGGGCACCGTGGCCGAGCGTGAATCGCTGGTCTACGGCGTGGGCAATCCGGACGAGAGCGGGCACACGGTGCTGCACGCGATGTCCAGCCGCGAGGGCGCCCGGGCGCACTACGATCGCCTGCGCACCATGGTCGACGTCACCGAATGGCGCCCGTTCACGGAGCTGCGCCGCGACTGGTACGTCTTCTACGACGGCGTCGTGACGCTGACCGACATCCGCACCGGTGTGCCGGGGCGCTACGAGTCGATCGTGCTGTTCCCGATCGGGCCGGAGCCTGGGATCCAGGGTGAACTCGCCTGGACGGCCCACCTGGACCGGCGGGTCGGCGAGCCGCGCGGCCCTGCCGACCCCGACCCCGCGCCCATCAACAAGGTCGCCAACCTGGACCTGCACGAACGCCTGCTCGCCGCCTGGCGCGCGGCCGACGCGGATGCGGTGGCCAGGGAGATGGCGGGCAATGTCGGCACGTCGCTGCGCGACTACTGTGGTGGAACGCCGTACGGCGCGGTGTATGGCCGCGACGCCGCCCGCGACTACTACGCGCGCCTGTTCGCGGTGTTCGAGCCCCGCGCGGTGGACATGGTCAACATCGTGACCGGAGACTGGTTCTTCTTCGCCGAGCACCGCTGGGACACGATCTGTCGCGCCGGCCCGCACGCGGGCGCACGCGCGCGCTTCTGCACGGCGGTCATGTTCCCGCTCATGAAGGACGGCACGGTGACGGCGCAGATCGGCTACGGTACCGACCCGATCTACGGCTGATCGACGCGATAACCCGCACCGTCGTCATTGCGAGCACGGCCTCGCAGAACCATCGTCTTCGCGAGCGCAGCGAAGCGACCCAAACGGCCTCGGCGTCGTCGAGGTGGCGTGGATTGCCGCGGCCGCTGCGCGGCCTCGCAATGACGGCAGGCTGGGCTCAGGCCGCGGAGGCCGGCATGCCCTGGGCCTGCATGCTCGCCATCATCCGCTCGATGTCGCCCGATGTGACGGTGCGGGCCGCTTCGCCGGCGGCGAGCGGGCGGGCACCGCCGTAGGAACGCTCGCGGATGTCAACGTGCGTGGCCTGCGCGCGCAACGCACCGACGGTGCAGTTCTGCCGGCCGAGCACCGCGAACGGATCGTAGTGAAAGAACCGCATCGCGTTCAGGTGCGACATCTTGTCGATCTCGTCGTCCGGCACGCCCTGCATGCTCTTGAGCAGGTATTCCGGCGCTTGCGGCCAGAGGCTGTCGGAGTGCGGGTAGTCGCATTCGTAGCAGATGTTTTCCACGCCGATCGCGGCCCGGTTCTGGATCCCGAACACGTCGTCGATGAAGCAGGTGATGAAGTGCTCGCGGAACACCTCGGCGACCGTGCGGCCGCCGAAGTCGGTGTGCGTCCAGATGCCCTGGCGCCAGTTCACGTACGAGGCGCGTTCCAGGAAGTACGGGATCCAGCCGATGCCGCCCTCGGACAGCGCGATGCGCAGCTTCGGGTAGCGGTTCAGCGCGGAGAGGTGTATCCAGTCCGCCGCGGTGAGTGCGATCGAAATCGGCATGGCGGTGATCCAGGCCGAGATCGGCGACTCCAGCGACGGGTGCGGCGCGGCATTGCCCGAGCCGATGTGGCAGCAGATCACCATCTCCAGCTCGTTGCACACCGCCCAGAGCGGTTCCCAGGCCTCGTTGTGGATGCTCGGCAGGCCGCGACGCGCGGGGTTGTCGATGAAGGTGAACGCACGCGCGCCCTTGGCGTGCACGCGGCGGATTTCCCGCACCGTCTCGGCGACGTCCCAAACCGGCATGATTGGCAGCGCAATGAAGCGCCCCGGGTAGGCGCCGCACCATTCGTCGATGTGCCAGTCGTTGTAGGCGCGCAGCACCGTGAGCGCCTGGCGGCGGTCGCCGTCGGCCAGGAACAGGCCGCCGTCGAAGCCGACGAAGCTGCCGAAGTTCATCGAGCCCAGGATGCCGCAGGCATTCATGTCCTCGATGCGGGCGTGCACGTCCCACATGCCCTTGCGCATGTCGTCCAGCGACATCGGCTCGCAGCCGTATTCCTCGCGCGGGCGGCCGATGACCGCGTTCAGCCCGCCGCTGGCGATCTTGCGGCCGGCATAGACCCAGAAATCCCCCTGCGGGGTGCGGTGATGCTTCGGCGCGAACGCCTTCTGCTCGGTGGTCAGGTGCTTTTCGAACAGGTTCGGCGGCTCGATGATGTGATCGTCGACGCTGACGATGATCATGTCGTTGACTTGCACGGCGCGATTCTCCGGTGATCGGGCTTCGGCCGGTACGCTAGTACCAATTGACTTCCTGGTCAATCCGCTTGCGGCCGCGCGCGCCGTGCGCCGCGCCGGCATGCGTTCGCGACCCCGGCATGCGCGCCCGCGGGCACATACTGCGGTGCAAAAATCGGCCGATACGGGTGCCCGGTTGCCGGACCGCGCACCACCGGCGCGACCCCGGGCGGGCTTGGATTGACCCTGCGGTAAAAACAAGGCAGGATTCGCCCGCGATTGCAGCGCACACCCGACGGAGTCCCCGCGATGTTCGATCACCCCCTGATTTCGGCCGACGATCATTTCGACCTGGACGCCTTCCCGCCCTCCCTGTTCACGGACCGGGTCGCGTCGAAGCTGCGCGACAGCGTGCCCACGGTCGTGCAGCACGCCGACGGGCCGATGTGGTCGATTGGCGGCCGCCTGGTCGGCCCGAGCGGCCGGCGCCCCGGCGGGCAGATCACGCACGCACCGCTCGGGCTGCGGCCCGGCAACCCGGCCGAGCGCCTGGAGGAGATGGACCGCGACCGGATGTACACGCAGGTGATCTACGGGCCGCCCAACGGCCTGACGTTCGTCGACGACCCCGCCCTGCGCGTGGAGTGCGTGCGCGCATACAACGATCACGCGGTGCAGTTCAACGCCTACGACCCGAACCGACTTGTCATCCTGGCGTTGCTGCCGGGGCATGCCCCCGAGGCCGCCATCGCCGAACTGGAGCGCGCCGCGAAGATCGGCCTGCGCGGCGTGCTGCTGCCGCTGTACGAGAGCCCGACGCTGCCGTTCGGCCCGGCCTGGGAACGGTTCTGGGCAGCCGCGCACGCGGCGGCGCTGCCGGTGCATTTCCACCTCTCCGGGGGCGCCTCGCGGCTGGCGCCGAAGCTGAAGTCCTGGGAGATGCCGGCCTACACGAGCATCGTCGCCATGCAGATGGACGAGCCGCTGTCGGCGCTCATCTTCTCCGGCGTGCTCGAGCGTTACCCGGGCCTGAAGGTCGTGTTCGGCGAATCGGGCCTGGGCTGGGTTCCGTACCTGATCGCGCGGATGGACCAGCAGTTCGGCAAGTACAACTCGCGCTCCGAGGACATCAGGCTCTCCGCGCGCCCGAGCGAGATCTTCCGCCGCCAGGTGCTCATGACCTTCGAGGAGGACGACCTGGGCATCAGCCTGCTCGATCGGATCGGCGCCGACAGCGTGATGTGGGCATCGGACTTCCCGCACGGCGACACCACCTGGCCGAACTCGCACAAGGTGGTCGAGCACTCGCATCTGTCCCGCATCGACGCCGGGGATCGTTACAAAATCCTGTGTGGCAACGCGGCGAAGCTGTATCGCATCGACGTCGAGGCCGGGCGGCGCTGGGCGACCCGCCAGTGACGGGAGTACTTTCCGGCCTGAAGGTCATCGACTGCAGCTTCGGCTCCGCCGGGCCGATGGCCGCAGGTCACCTCGCCGATCACGGCGCGGAGGTGATCCGCATCGAGCGCCCGGGCGGGGATCCGTTCAAGCCCTTCCTGCCGGCGCAGGCGCTCTACAACCGCGGCAAGTCCGGCATCGCCGTGGATCTCGGCCGGCCCGAGGGCCGGCAGGTCGCGCAGCGCCTGATCGCCGGCGCTGACGTCTTCATCGAAAGCTGGCGCCCGGGCGGCGCGGCCCGCTTCGGGCTGGACTACGCGGCGCTGCACGCCGCCCACCCGCGCCTGGTGTACTGCTCGATCTCCGGCTACGGCCAGGAAGGGCGCGATCGCGACCGGCCCGGCTACGAGTCGCTGGTCAATGCGCGGGTCGGCGTCATGGCCGAGCAGTACGGCCACCGCGCGGGGCCGATCTTCGAGGGCGTGCCGTTCACGTCCTGGGGGGCGGCCATGCTGGCGGTGATCGGCATCATGACCGCCCTGGTCAATCGCGAGGAGGACGGCGCCGGCCGCCACGTCGACACCTCGCTGATGGATGGCGCGCTCGCGTTCATGAGCATGTACTGGGAATACGGTGACCTGCCCGAGGTACGCTCGACGAAGAACCGCCGCCAGGTCGTCGCCTCGCTGCCGTGCGCGGACGGCGAGTACCTCGGCATGCACACCGGGGCCATCGGCGCGCACGCGCGCTTCATCGAGGTGCTCGGGCTCACCGATCGCGTGCCGCCCGCCGCGGGCGCGCGCGAGAAGCTCGAGCTGCTCACGCCGGAGCAGCAGGCGGTGGTGGATACCGAAGTGCCGCGGATCGTCGCCAGCCGGGCGCGCGAGGAACTCCTTGGGGCGCTGCTCGACGCCGATGTCTGCGCCATCCCCGTGCTGCGGCCGACGCAGGTCTTCGACGAGCGCCAGGTGCGCCACAACGGCTACACGGTCGAGGTCGACGATCCGGACCTGGGCCGGGTGCGGCAGGTCGGTGTCGTCACCCGCCACCGCGACGCGCCGGGCGCGGTACGCGCGCCGGCGCCGCGCTGCGGCGAGCACACCGACGCCGTGCTGCGGGCCGCGGGCTATGCCGATGCGGACATCGCCGCGCTGCGGCGCGCGGGCGCGGTCGCGTGACGGCGCGCGGAGAACCTTGATGCTGCAACTCCTGCGGGGCGTGAAGGTGCTGGACTTCGGCGCCTATTTCGCCGGGCCCTACGGCAGCCGCCTGCTGGCGGATCTCGGCGCCGACGTCATCAAGCTCGAGGCCATCGAGGGCGACTCGCTGCGCGCCACCGTGCGGGTGTTCCACGCCGCCCAGCGCGGCAAGCGCGCGATCGCGGTGAACCTCAAGGAGCCGGACGGTCGTGAAATCGGGCAGCGGCTCGCCCGCTGGGCGGACGTCATCCAGCACAACCTGCGTCCCGGCGCCGCCGAGCGCCTCGGCCTGGACTACGAGACGGTGCGGGCACTGAATCCGCAGGTGATCTACGCCTATTCCGCGGGCTGGGGATCCGACGGGCCGGATGCGCGCCGGCAGGGCTTCGCGCCGCTGTACTCGGGCTACGTCGGCCTGCATCACGAGGCCGCCGGCGCCGGCAACCCGCCGCTGCAACCGATCGGCAACGAGGACAACGGCAATGGCCTGCTCGGCGCGGCCGGCATGCTCATGGCGCTGTTCCGCCGCCGCCGCACCGGCCAGGGCGGCTATTTCGATCACTTCCAGCTCGGCGCGACGATGATGATGGCGCAGCACATGATGCGCGGCGCCGATGGCCGGGTGATCGGCTCGACCGGGCTGGATGCCGATCAGGCCGGCGTGCACCCGCTGATCCGCCTGTACCGCACGGCCGATGGCTGGCTCTGCATCAGCGCCGCCCAGGATCGCACCTTTGCGGCATTGTGCGGCGCGCTCGGGCACCCGCAATGGAGCACGGACGCGCGATTCTCCGGCGACGCCGTGCGCCGGCGGAACGCGCCGGCACTGATCGCGCTGGTGGCCGGCGAACTCGCCGCGCTGCCGGCGGCGCAGGCGTTCGAACGCCTGGATCGCGCCGGCGTCCCGTGCGAGATCCCGGCCGGCAAGGATGCCATGCAGCGCTTCTTCGAGGATCCCGAGCAGAGCAGGATGGGCCGGGTCGAGTCGTATGCGCACCCGACCTACGGTCCGGTGCGCGACATCGCGGTGATGCTGAGGGTCAGCGGCGCCGGCGCGGTGCCGGGCAGCCCCTCGCCGCTGCTCGGCCAGCACACCGCCGGGATCATGCGCGAACTGGGGTATGCGGACGCCGAGATCCACGCGCTCGGCGAACGCAGGGTCATCCGCTGATGCGCCGCCCGGGCGGCCGCGTTGCCGGATTTTCGCGGAGGATCGATACTCGGCCGCCAGGCGGCCCTGCGCAACGGGCCGGAAGGAGCAACCAATGAGCCATGACATCGTCATTCGCAACGGAATCGTCATCGACGGTTCAGGACTGGCGGGCTATCCCGCGGACGTGGCGGTCAAGGATGGCCGGATTGCGGCAGTGGGCCGCGTGAAGGAACGCGGCCGGCGCGAAATCGACGCCACCGGCCACGTGGTGACGCCGGGCTTCATCGACGGCCACACCCACATGGACGCGCAGGTGTTCTGGGACCCGCTCGGAAGCTGTTCCTGCTGGCATGGCGTCACCACCGTGGTGATGGGGAACTGCGGCTTCACGCTCGCGCCGGCAAGCCGCGAGAACCGCCTGCTCGCGGTGCGCAACATCGAGCGCGCCGAGGACATGTCGCGCGCGGCGATGGAGGCCGGCATCGACTGGACATGGGATACCTTTCCCGAGTACCTCGACGCCATCGATCGCGTCCCCAAGGCGATCAACTACGTCGCCAACATCGGCCACTCCGCCGTCCGCACGTGGGCGATGGGCGAACGCGCGTTCACCGAGCCGGCGGGCGAGGAGGATCTGCGCCGGATGCAGGATCAGGTGCGCGCCGCGATCGCGGCCGGTGCCATCGGCTTCACCACCTCGCGCTCGACCGCGCATGCCACGGTCGACGATCGCCCGGTCGCCTCGCGGGTCGGCTCCTGGGACGAGGTGCGCAGCCTGGTCGGCGCGATGGCGCAGGCCGGCGGCGGCGTGTTCGAACTGGCGCCGGAGAACGAGTTCTTCTTTGGCGACGAGCGCACGCGCACCGAGGTGACCCGGCGAATGGCGGCGGTCGCCGTGGACTACGGCGTCACCGTCACCTGCGGCGTGCTGCCGGGGGTGGGCGGATCGGCCGGCTATCGCGACCACCTCGGCATCATGGACCAGACCGCGCGCCGCGGCGGGCGGATGTTCGCGCAGTCCCATTCGCGCGGCGTGCAGTCGCTGGTGTCGTTCCGCACCCAGCTTCCGTTCGATCGGTTGCCCGAGTGGCGCGAACTGCGCGCCCTGCCGCTCGACGAGCAGGCCCGCCGCCTGCGCGACCCCGCCGTGCGCGCACGGCTGGTGCAGGCCGCGGACCAGGCCAGCTACCGCGAGGCCATCGGCACGGAGGCGCGGCCGCCGGACTGGAACGTATTGACCGTGCTGGATCGCCCGCTGCCGCCGCATCGCACCGTCGCGCAGGTCGCGGCCGAACGTGGGCTGCACCCCGTGGAGACGATGATTGCGCTCGGCCTGGAGTCGGACTTCAACGTCTTCTTCATGCAGCCGCTGGGGGTGTACGAGGACGAGGCGCTGGTGGAAGTCATGCGCCACCCGCGCAGCGTGATGACCTTCTCCGATTCCGGCGCGCACGTCAGCCAGATCATGGATTCGTCCATCCATTCGTACCTGCTGGCGTACTGGGTCCGTCAGCGTGGCGCGTTCGCGCTGGAGGAGGCCGTGCGCATGGTCACGCTGGCGCCGGCCGTCGCCTGGGGCTTCCACGATCGCGGCCTGGTGCGCGAGGGCCTGGTGGCGGACCTGAACGTGTTCGATCCGGACAGGCTGACGCCGGAGCTGCCCGTGGTCGCCAGCGATCTGCCGGCCGGCGGCAAGCGCCTGGTTTCCAAGAGCACCGGCATCCGGGCGACGATCCTCGCCGGCGAGGTGACCTTCGAGGATGGCCGGCACTCCGGCGCCTATCCCGGACGGCTGCTGCGCGCCCGGCACTGATGCAGTTCAATCGTCCGCACCCGCGGCGGCCGCGGTGCCTGGCACCGGCGCCGTCCGCGGCGGACCACACCAAGGGAGAGATCCGATGAGCACCCCGCGAGTTATCGACGCCGACGGCCATACCTACGAGCGACCGGACTGGCTGATCAAGTACATCGATCCGAAGTTCCGCGGCCGCATCGGCGTCGACGCCAACGGCAAGGCGATGACGATCGACGGGCGCGAATACTGGAAGCAGCCGCCGAACACCTTCGAGGCAATCGGCTTCACTCCCGAGGTGGTGACGAAGCGCTTCGGCGACGTGGCCAGGGAGGCGTTCAGCGCGCCCGCCGTGGTGCGCGCGCTCGACGTCGAGCGCATCGACGTCTCCGTCATCTACGGGCCGCTGTACGAATGCTGGATCGAGGGCATGGATCCCGCGCTCGCCGCCGCCATCGCCCGCGCCTACAGCCGCTACCTCGTGGATTATTGCGGGGTGAGCGGCGGCCGTATCGTCGGCGCGGCGCCGATCCCGCTGTTCGACGTGAAGACTGCGCTCGAAGAGCTGCGCTACGCGCACGACGAGCTCGGCCTGCGCGCCGTGTGGACGCGCCCCAACCCGATCGGCGGGCGCAACCTCGGCGATCCGTACTTCGAGCCGTTCTACGACGCGGTGGAGTCCCTGGGCCTGCCGCTGTCGCTGCACGAGGGCTCCGGCTCGCTGATGAAGAACGTCGGCAGCGAGCGCTTCGGGGATACCTGGTTCGAGCAGCATGCCTGCGTGCATCCGATGGAGCAGCAGCTCGCGATGCTCTCGCTCATCGTCCGGGGCGTGCTGGAACGCCACCCGCGCCTGCGGGTCGCATTCCTGGAATCGGGCGCGTCCTGGGCGCCGGCCTGGCTGCACCGCCTGGACGAGCACCAGGAGCTGGTCGGATGGAAGGACGCACCCGGCCTGACGATGAAGCCCTCGGAGTACTTCCAGCGCCAGTGCTTCATTTCCTGCGAGCCGGACGAGGACCTGCTGTTCCAGGTCGTGGAGGTGCTCGGCGATCGCAACGTGGTGTTCTCGACCGACTTCCCGCATCCGGACTCGAAGTATCCGAACGCGGTCAACCGCTTCATGCGGATCCCGAAGGTCGACGACGCCACCAAGCGGAAGATCCTGTGGGACAACGCGCTGGCGTTCTACGGCTTCGACGCCGCGGCAATGCCGCACAGCGGCGCCGCCGCGGCCGCCTGAGGCGGTCCCGCGGGAACATTCGCGCGGCGGACGGGCGGCAGCCCGCCGCCGCGCGGTGAAGCGGCGCCGGCACCGGCCGGCGCACACGCGTTCGGGGAGGGCACATGGTCGGCGAGGCAGCCAGGGGCAAGGCACCGGGCCACCGTCCGGGAGAAATCACCGGCATCAACCACCTGGTGCTGGTCACGGACGACATGGAAAAGACGCTGCGGTTCTATTGCGGCGTGCTCGGCATGAAGGTGCGGGCGACCACCACCAACGATGCTGCGCACGTCGGTGCATTGCGCGGATTCAAGCGCGACTTCCGCAAGCTGTACTTCCTGGACCTTCCGGACGGCGGCATGCTGGTGTTCGTCGAGATCCCCGGTGCCGACGGCCGGGAACTGCACTCGACCTTCGACGTCTGGCCGGACGTGCCGCCCGCAGGCGCCGTCGGCCAGAAGCTGGATCACGTCGCCTTCAACGTGCGCACGGTCGAGGATCTGAAAATCGTCCGTACTCGGCTGATCGAGGCCGGCGTGCGCTGCACCGAGGTGCAGGAACTGGGCAGTGCGCCGTTCGTGTACTCGGTGTACGCGCACGATCCGAACGGCACGCCGATCGAGTTCTCCACCTTCGACTGGGGCGACGCCGCGCGCTGGCAGCGCCTTCAGGGCGCATCGTGGTACAACGATCCGGAGCCCCCGCCCTCGTTCGTCCCCTTCGATCCCTGAGCCGGCCCCGGTCCGCGGCTGCCCGGTACGTGCCGCGGCGCCGGTTCGCGATTACCAGCGCCGCCGCATCTGCAGCCCGCGATTGCGCGCGCGCAGGACCGCTTCGCGATCCTGCGGCGAGACCTGCGGAGTGTCGGCCGGCAGGTGCCTGCGGATCTCGCCCAGCGGCACCTTGCGGATCGTCGGCAGCGGATGGCTGTCGGCCCCGTTCCAGCGGCCGACCAGCATGCCGCGCAGGTAGCCGCCGCTGTCGAGCCAGTTGGGCACGCCGGGATCTTCCAGCGCAATGACCGCGCGGAACCTGCCATCCGCGTCCAGCCGTGCCTGGTGGCCGTTCAGGCTGCTCTGGCGATAGCCGAACTCGATCTGGTTCCACAGCGCGTCGTTGAGCTGCACGTTCCAGTACTTGCACTGCCGCGGCAGCCCGGTTTCGATGATCAGCGCCTCGCCGGGCTGGTAGTCGTAGATGCAGCGCCAGTACTTCTGCGGCCATTCGCCGCTGTTGCCCAGGTCCTCGAAGCCGCTCAGCTCCATGACGTTCAGGCCCAGGCGCTGGGCCACGGCATTGTCCACGCCGATGCAGATCCGGGACATGCGGCGGACGAAGCCGCCGAGCAGGAGATCCAGCCGTGCGCCGATCTCCTCCTTGGGCTGGCGCGGCTTGAGCGGCGCGCGATCCAGGCGCTCGATGGCGAACCGCGCCTCCTGCTCCACGCCCCAGTCGTACGAGAACTGGCGGATGAGGATGCTTCCGGCCTCCGGATGCAGGTAGCGCCAGTCGCCGGTCCAGTCCTTCGGGCGCTCGGTGCTGAAGACGACGTCGAACGCGCCGTCCGTGCCCAGGGTCAGGCCGTCGGCATCGTAGTTGTTGAAGCCCGGCTGCGGCTCGGCCGTGCCCAGCATGCCGCGGCCGACGGCGAAGCCCATGACGCGATTGCTGCCGCGGAATCCCGAAACGCGGTACACCCCCTGACCGCTCACCGGCGCGAGATGGTAGACGGCGTCCGGGTTGGGCTGCAGCACGAAGATCGAATTCTCGAACGGCATCCAGTCCGGGTGATCGGGCGTGGACTGGAAGTACCAGATATAGCCCTGGGCGATGTTCATCACGAGTTGCCGGTACAGCTCGGCGCGCAGTTGCTCGCTGCCCGGCTCCCAGGTCATGTCGATCAGATCCCCGGCGGGCTCGAGCTGACGCACGTACTCGGGCCAGTGCTTCAGCGCGCCGTGGACGAGCGGGTCGGGTGGTTGGGCGGCCTGCGCGGCCGCCGTGCGCGGCAGCAGCCCGAGCGCGGTGCCCGCGCCGAGCGCCGCCAGGACGTCGCGCCGCAGCCGCGATACCAGTTGCCGATCGGCCGCGGACAGATCCTCGAATGGTTCGGTCATGTGCTTTCCCCCGTGTGCGATTCGGCGTGAAGACGGCGGCCGGGCGTGAACACCACGTGCAGGTGGCTGATGGCGCGGTTCAGGCTCGGGTAGCGCACCGTGCCCGCGGGCACGATGCGGAAATCCGGGATGCGTTCGAGCGCGGCGCCGATGATCTGTTCCAGTTCCACCAGGGCGAGCGCCTCGCCCAGGCAGCGGTGCGGGCCGTGGCCGAACGCCAGGTGCCGGTTCGGCGCGCGCTGCACGTCGAAGCTGTCGGGCGCCTGGAACTGCTCCGGATCGCGGTTCGCCGCCAGCCAGTTCAACTGCACCACGTCGCCCGCTTCGAAGCGGTGGCCGCCCATCTCCACCTCGGCGGTGACGCCGCGGGAATGCTGCGGCACCGGGCTGGTCCAGCGCAGGATCTCCGGCAGCGCGGCGCGGATGCGGGCGGGATCCTCCAGCAGGTGCGCGCGCAGGTCGTCGCGCGTGCCGATGAGATGCAGCGCCAGCGCGCCGGCGTTGGCGACGGTGTCCAGGCCGGCGAGCACCAGCAGCACGACGGTGCCGCGCCATTGCGTGCGGGTGATTGGCTGCCCCTGCACCTGGACGCCGAGCAGGAGGCTGGGGATGTCGTCCCCGGGCCGCGCGCGGCGCAGATCGTAGAGTTCGTCGGTGTACTGCACCAGTTGGGCCATCGCATCGGTGTCGCCACCGGTGGCGACGATCTCGTGCGCCCAGCCCTGGAACCGCGCGCGGTCGCCACGCGGCAGGTCGAGCAGTTCGCAGGTCAGGATCCCTGGCACCTGCGCGGCGTAGCCCTCGGCCAGGTCCGCCGTGCCGCGCTCGATGAAGCCGTCGATCAGGCGCTGGCAGGTCGCCCGGATCGCCGGGGCCATGGCCGCCGCCGAGCGCGCCGAGAAGATGTCCTGCAGCGGGCGCCTGAAGTCGCGGTGGCGGGGGGCGTCATCGGCAATCATGCACATCGGCAGCGGGTAGGTATGGCCGAACGGGAACCCCGGCCCCGGGCCGCGATCCGTCGAGGAACTGAACAGCGGATCGCGTGCCGCGGCGGTGCAGTCCGCGTAACGCGTCAGGACGTAGAAGCCGCCGTGCCGCCTGCTGTGCCCGACCGGGCAGGAGGCGCGCAGTTGCGTGAGCAGCGGCGCCGGATCTTCCATCGCCGCCGCCGCCAGGTGGTCGTAGTCATCCCAGCCGCTGGCTGCGCTGGGGTCGAGGCCGGACATGCGGATTCCTCCTTGTAGCGCTGCGCATCGTACTGCCGATGCGCGGCGTCGGGCCACCTGCGCTGACCGTCCGGTCCAGGGCGCACGCACGCCCGGGGTCGCACCGCGATGCTGTGGTGCAGCAAACCTGCCTCCGCGGCTGATATACGCGGGACGTGCGCACCGGGCTCAGGCGCGGGCGAACAGGCACCCGTTGCGACTGACCGCCGGGTAGCATATCGTGCGACCGCCCGACGCGGATTTGCGCCGTCGCGGTGGCGGCAGGCATCCGCCGGTCCGCACAGTTGCGTCGTCAAGGCCATCAAAAAGGGGGAGAAAGCCAGATGTGGGACCTCAATCGCGTTGCCGTCGGCGCGTTGATCTGCTCGACGATCATTCCAGGCGCGGCGGTGCTGCTGCCCGCGCAGGCACAGGCACAGGGGCGCGGCCGCGTGGCCGTGGAGGAAATGGTCGTCACCGCGCAGCGCCGCGAGGAAAAGCTCCAGGAAACGCCAATCGCCATCAGCGCGCTGACCACCGACGACCTGGAAGTCCGCGGGCTCGCCAACCTGCAGGATCTGCGCGGCGGAGGCATCGCCGTGCTGCGCATCCTGCCCAATTCCGGCTCCCGCACCGAGCTTGCCCTCAACATGCGCGGCGTGTTCACGGGCGATCCTTCGCAATCCACCATCGAGGCCGGGGTGGCGACCTATCTCGACGACGTCTACATGTCGCGCGGCTTCGGGCTGGGCATGGAACTGGCGGAACTGGAGCGCATGGAAGTGCTGCGCGGCCCGCAGGGCACGTTGTTCGGCCGCAATGCCATGGGCGGCGCGGTGCGGATGATCTCCACCAAGCCCACCGGCGAATTCGGCTTCAAGTCCGAGACGGCCTACGGAAGCTGGGATCGCGTCAAGCAGGTGATCCACGTGAACCTGCCCGAGGCCTACGGCTTCAAGGTCAAGGTCGACGGCATGTACGAGTCGCGCGACGGCTGGATCGAGAACCTGGACTCGACCCAGAACGATCCGGGCCAGTACAAGACCTACGGCTGGCGCGTCGCGGCGCGCTGGGACGCGCTCGACAACCTGACGGCCGACTACAGCTACGACTGGGGGCGCACCTACCAGGTCAACAACACGCCCCTGACCACGGTGTATATCCCGCAGGAGCTGACCGGCGTCGCCGGCACGGACGGCGCGAACGCGGCGTCCATCGCCGCCAAGCGTGCGGCGTTCCCGGTGCCGCAGGGGATCTCGCGCCAGGACAAGACGCCGATCCCGCTGCTGATGCCCGAGAGCGTGACCACCAGCCAGGGCCACACATTCTCGCTGCTGTGGCAGATCCAGGACCATCTCAGCCTGAAGTCGCTGACGGCCTACCGCGAGCTGTCGTTCGGCCCGCCGGGCTACAGCTACGGCTCGGTATCGACGTCGATCGTGGTCGGCGCGGCGATCACCCCGTCGGAGCGCCCGCCCGCCGGCTTCTTCGCCGCCGGCCTGCTGTCCGGCGTGATCGCCTACAACCGCCAGTTCAGCGAGGAACTGCTCCTGCAGGGCGATAGCGAGCGCGTGAAGTGGACGCTCGGCGCGTACTACTGGAAGGAATCCGGCAACGACGGCCGCATCGCCGAGTACGGCGCGGCGTTCAATGCCGCGGGGCAGGCGTTCGCCGCCGCGCAGCCCCTGTCCCTGGCCAGCCAGCCGCAGTACAGCTACCACGATCTCGGCATGACGCATTACTCGCTCTACGGCCAGGCGACCTGGACGCCGCCGGTCCTGGAGGACCGGCTGGACGTGACCGTCGGCTTCCGCCACAGCACCGACGACAAGACCGGCCGGCGGATCCGCAACAGCAACTTCGCCCGCCCCGACTGCGTCACCGGCGTGGTTCCCGCCCTGCAGAACTCGGATTGCGCGTTCGGGTTCACCACCCAGCACCTGGATCCGATGGTGACGGTGAACTACAAGTGGACGGACTCCCTGTCCACCTACTTCCGATACAGCACGTCCTACCGCACGGGCGGCGCGAACGTCCGCTCGCAGTCGTTCAACGAGTACGACGAGGAAAACCTGACCGCCTACGAAATCGGCCTGAAGTCCGAGTGGCTCGATGGCGCGCTCGTGGCGAACCTCGCCGGCTTCATGACCGACTGGGACGGCCAGCAGCTCACCTTCCAGACCGTGTTCGTGTCCATCACGGAAACGCTGAACGTCGACCAGACGCTGGAGAGCAAGGGCATCGAGCTGGATCTCACCTGGGTGCCGATGGACGGATTGACCCTGACCGGCTCGTACAACTACCTCAAGGCGGACAATCCGCAGATCCTGAACCCGTTCCAGAACCGGTTGGAGAACGTGCGCCGGCCGTTCCAGCCCGAGCACTCGTGGAACTTCTCGGCGGATTACGTCTGGCCGCAGACGTCGTGGGGGACGCCGCGCGCGCACCTGGACTGGAACGGCAACTCGTTCATGTACTTCGTGGTCCGGTCCGCGGCGGGGGGCGATCGATCGCTGCTCAACCTGCGGCTGTCCCTGACCGACATCCCACTGCGTCCGTTCGGCGGTGATCGCGGCAGCCTGGAACTGTCGGGCTTCGTGAACAACCTGACGGATGCCGAGTACGGCCTGTTCGGATTCGATTCGGCCGGCATCGGCAACCAGACCTTGATCTACGAGGATCCGCGCAGCTTCGGCCTGGTCCTGAAGTACGCCTACTGAGCGCGACGGCCCGGCACCGCAATTCCGCGGTGCCGGGCCGGGCCCCGCTGCATCGCCAGGCCGAACCGGTCCTGGGTCCGACCGCCCCGTCGTCGCGTGCGCAGCGAAGCGACCCACGCGGCCTGGATGCCGGTGGCAGCACGTGGATTGCTTCGTCGCTTCGCTCCTCGCAATGACGGGGTGCGGTTCATGGATAGGCCGCGCAGCGGCCGTGGCAATCCACGCGGTGCGGACGAATTCGGCGCCGTATGGGTCGCTTCGCTGCGCTCGCGACGACGATGGTTCGAATCAAACGACCGGAGCCTGAGATGCGAACGGTCAGCGATGCCGAAGTCGTCCATTTCCGTACCCGGGGATGGGCCAGGCTCGACGCGCTGATCCCGCCCGGGCAGGCCGCCGCGGCATTGCTGCGCGCGCAGGAACTGATGGTGCCCGAGCGCGCGGCGGCGAGCGTCGAGCATCGAGCCGCGACACGGCTGACCGGCGAGCAGGGCCTCACCGCGCGCGACAACCCCTGGTGGCGTGATCTGCACGACGTGGCCAGGCGCGATCCTCTCTTTCACGCCATCGCCTTCCACACCGCCATGGCCGCCAACGTCCGCCGCCTGCAGGGGATCGACGCCGGCGTTCGATTGAACATCGACCTGCTGACCTGCAAGCGGGCGCGCGCGCAGGGGCCGGGCAACGGTCCCACGCCGTTCCACCGCGACTACCCGGCGTTTCCCTTCGATTGCCCGCTGAACCTCGTATTCGTCATCGCGCTCGACGACATCGCCCCGGAGCAGGGAGCGATGCGCTTCTGCGGCGGGTCGCACCTGGACGTGCAGGTAGACGCAGTCGGCGCCGGGACCAGTGGCATCGAGATCGATCCGGCGTTGCTGCAACGCTTTCCCATGAGCGAGCCGCTGGCCTACCGGCCGGGCGACGCGACGGTTCACGCCGGCCTGACCATCCACGGCGGCCCGGCCAATACCACCGGCCGCCACCGCTGGTCGTACCACGTCGCGCTGTTTTCCGACGCGATCCGCTACACCGGGGCCCCGTCGCCGCGGTTCGATGGCCTGGGGCTCGAACCGGGCGGGCGCATCGATCACCCGCATTTTCCGCTGCTGCCCGGATCGTAGCCTTCCGCCGCGTGGCCGGGGCCTGCGCGCAGCGCCACCGGCCGCCACGATCCCGCTATTCCCCCGCGTACCCGCCCACGCGCTACGATTCCTTCACCAGGAACACCCGCATGGGCTGGCGGGCGGTTCGCCCCGTGCGAAGTGGCCTTCGTCACGAGTGGCGAACCAGACTTGGGCCCTACAGATTGCGGCCATGAGAAATCTCTGCGTCGTCGCGAGCGAAGCGAAGCGACCCATGTGGCGTCGGATTCGTCCCGGCCGCGTGGATTGCCGCGGCCGCTGCGCGGCCTCGCAATGACGGGGCGCGGTTCATGGACAGCGGCGAGACTGGCCATACGCTTCCGGCGAATCAAGTCCCGAGCGAAATCGACCGATACCACTGGCTGCACCCGGCTTCCCCGATTGTTTCGCTGCGCCGCGGACGGCCTGGAGCCGCGCGGCCCGGCCGCCGTGTGCGCGCGGGTACGGGGCGTATCCTGCCTGCGCCGGGGCACCGAGTGTCATGCCATTCATAGGACGGGCTCTGATGAGAGCAAAAACCATCCCTGTAGTGACGGCCCTGTTGCTGGCGACGCAAGTCGTTCCCGCCCTGGCCGAAGACAAGGCCCCGCTCATCACCAAGCGCCAGCAACGCCAGGAAGCCCGCATCCATGCGGGCGTGCAATCCGGCCAACTCACACGCGACGAATCCGATGCCTTGATGGCCCGGCAACGATCGATCAAGTCCCGCCGGCGAGCCATGGCTGCGGATGGAACACTGAACAAGTCCGAGCGCACCGTGCTGCGTTATGAACAGCAAGCGGCCAAACGGGCCATCCAGCGGGAAATGAATGACACCGAGCATGTGCAATAGAAGATTGGACGGGCCGCGATGAGGTTCGATCGAGAGGGCATCGTTCGACGTTTCCCTCACGCCAGTTCGCGTGATCAGTTGAAGGATTGCATGTTTCCGGTTTGAAGGTGCCCACGGGCGTTGCGGCCGATGGTGCGCGGCCATACCATGAGCCCTCCGCGGGGGACCGCGCGGTCCGCCAGGATCCCGCCACGGCATCCAGGAATTCGCTCATGCTTTACGACACCGTCATCAGGAATGCCCGCGTCATCGACGGCACCGGCATGCCTTCCTTCGTCAGCGACGTCGCCATCGCCGGCGGCCGGATCGCCAAGATCGGCAAGGTCGCCGCGCCGGGCAAGCGCGACATCGACGCGGCCGGGCTGGTACTCGCGCCCGGATTCATCGACGTCCACACCCACTACGACGTGCAGCTCGACTGGGATCCCACGGCGTCCAGCGCCTGCTGGCACGGCGTCACCAGCGTCCTGGTCGGCAACTGCGGCTTCACCCTGGCGCCGTCGCGGCCCGAGGACGTGGACTGGCTCGCGCGGATGCTGTGCCGGGTGGAAGGCATGTCGATCCAGGCGCTGCGCGAGGGGCTGAAGTTCAAGGGCGGCAGCTTTGCCGACTATTGGAAGCGCTTCGATGGCCGGCTGGGCGTCAACGTCGGCAGCCTGGTCGGGCACAGCGCGCTGCGCCGCTACGTGATGGGCGCGGCTGCGTCCGAGCGTGCCGCGACCGCCGGCGAGATCGAGGCGATGCAGGCCCTGCTGCGGCAGAGCCTGCGCGAGGGCGCCATGGGGTTTTCGACCTCGCAGCTCTCCGTGCACGCCGACGACGAGGGCAAGCCAGTACCGAGCAACCTCGCGACACCCGAGGAGATCGTCGCCCTGAGCGCGGTGCTGGCCGAGTTCGATCGCGGCACGCTGGAGATCTTCACCAGGACCATGGGCAAGGGGTACGACCCGGAGGATCGCAAGCTCATCCTCGACATGTACGCCGCCTCGGGCCGTCCGATTGAAATCGACTTTCCCTCGCCGGTGGCCTACAAGCGCGCCTTCGAGTTCTACGGCGAGGCGATGGCGCAGGGTGTGCGCCTGCACCCGCAGTTCATGGCCAATCGCGGCGGCCTGCACCTGAAGCTCGCCGACACCTTCCTGTTCGACGAACTGCCGGCGTGGAAGGAAGTCCTCACGCGTCCCGAGCCGCAGCGGTCGCAGATGCTGCGCGATCCCGAGGTGCGCGCGCGCCTGCGCGCGGACTGGAACAGCGACAAGCCGCGCGAGGTCAGCATCATCCATTGGAGCACGCTGGAAGTGGAACTGGCCGATACCCCGCGGAATGCGGCGCTCGCCGGCCGGTCCGTGCAGGAAATCGCCGATGCCCGCGGCGCCGATCCGCTCGATGTATTCCTGGACGTCAGCCTGTCCGAGGCGCTGAAGGTGCAGTGGAAGGTGCGGGACAACGAGGAAGCGCGGCGCTTCCTGCACAAGCTCACCCGCATGGGCATCCAGCACCCGATGTCCGTGCCCGGTTCCAGCGATGGCGGCGCGCACCTGAACTCCTTCACCGGCGCGGACTACACCACGCGCTTCCTCACCGAGTACGTGCCCGAGGCGATCGGCCTGGAGCAGGCTATCCACCGGCTCACGCTGATGCCGGCCACGGTACACGGCCTGACCGATCGCGGCGTGATCCGCGAGGGCGCGTGGGCGGATCTCGTGCTGATGGACATGAAGCGCCTGGGCGTGGGCGAGATGCGCCTGCAGCGCGACTTCCCGTGCGATTCCGAGCGCTACGTGGTGGAGTCGCACGGCTACGTCGCGACCTTCGTCAACGGCGTTCAGCTCATCGAGGAAGGCCGCCACACCGGCGCGCTGCCTGGGCACGTGCTGCGCGGGAGCTGAGCCGGGCCCGGGCTCACCGGGCGTTGCACAGGCAAGTGTTACGTCGTCGTCGCGAGGCCACACCGGGCCGGGCTCCGGCGGATTGACGCCATGAACCGCGCTCGGTCATTGCGAGGCCGAACCGGACCTGGGTCCGGCCGATTGCGGCCATGAACCGCCCCTTCGTCGTCGCGAGCGCACGCAAAGCGACCCACGCGACCTCGATGCCATCGGCAGCGCGTGGTTTGCTTCGTCGCTTCGCTCCTCGCAATGACGGGGTGCGGTTCATGGATAGCGCAGCGAAGCAATCCATGCCGCCTCGACATCGTCGGTGAAGCATGGATTGCCGCGGCCGCTGCGCGGCCTCGCAATGACGTGGCGGCGTCACCCGGGGATCCGGTACAGGCGCGCGCAGTTGTCCCACAGGATCTTGCGCTTGGCCTGCTCGGAAATCGGCTGCGACAGGAACTTCGCGGTGGCGCGCGGGAACTTGCTGTCCGGGTGCGGGTAGTCGGACGAGAACACGATGTTGTCGTCGCCGAACCATGAGATGTACAGGCCGACGGTGGCCTCGTCCGCCTCGACCGAGACGTAGCAGTTGCGGCGGAAGTACTCCGAGGGCTTCATCGGCAGGTCGAACTCGAATCGGCCGATGTAGTCCTCGATGTGATCGTCCAGGCGGCAGAACAGCCACGGCGCCCAGGAGCAGTTCGCCTCCAGGTACGCGGCCCGCAGCTTCGGGAAGCGCTCGAACACGCCGCCGGCCGTCATGCTCGCCGCTGCGGCCATCGGCCCGAGGCAGTGCGAGAACGTGTGCCAGACCGACATCTCGAACCCGCCCAGCGCCAGGCCGTAGTCGGTGAGCCGATCGTTGCCGCCGCCGTGGAAGCCCACCGGCACGTCCAGGCGCTCGCACTCGGCCCAGAGCGGGTCGTACCAGGGGTCGTGCCAGGGGCGGCCGGCGATGAGCCCCGGCAGCAGGAACACCGCGCGGAAGCCCAGTTCCGTCACCGCGCGCCGCACCTCGGCTGCCGCGGCGCGCGCGTCGTGTGGCGCCACCATCGCCGCGCCGATGAGCCGCGAACGATCCGGCGCGCAGAAGTCATGCAGCCAGTCGTTGTAGGCGCGGGCCACCGCGGTGGCGAGCGCGGGCGTATAGCCGCGGTCGGCGCGCCCTTCCACGTCCACCGCCATCGCGTACAGGCCGCGCGTAGGGAACAGGATCGCCACGTCCGTGCCTTCCTGGTCCATGGCCTGCAACTGCGACACGCCGTCCCAGTTCCGATCCATGGCGAACTGGTACAGGTGGTCGACGGGCTCCATGTGCCTGCGCAGCGGCTCGGCCCAGTGGTCGGAGGGAAACAGGATCGGCCGGCCGTCGGCCAGGGCCAGATCGTCGAAGCGGCCGCCGAAGTTGCGGCCGACCGGGGCCTGGTCCCGGAACGCCGGGTCGATGTAGCGCTGCCAGAGATCGACCGGTTCGACGATGTGCAGGTCCGAGTCGATGACGCGAAAGCCCTGGTTCGGCATGCCGCCTCCATGAAATGAGTGGGGTGCGATGGCAATATAGCCGCAAACCTCGCGGCGATTGAGCCGCCTCGTCCGATTGCGCCATCGGCGGCGCCGAACAAAGCGAACCCATGGATCGACTGCAGAGCATGCGCGTGTTCGTCGAGGTGGTGGACTGCGGCAGCTTCACGCGCGCGGCGCACGCGCTCGGGCTGTCCCAGGCCACGGTGTCGGGTCACGTCGCGCATCTGGAGGAGCATATCGGCGCCCGCCTGTTGCAGCGCACCACGCGCTCGGTCCGCGCGACCGACGAAGGTGCTGCCTACTACGCGCTGTGCCAGCGCGTGCTGAGCGAGATCGAGGACGCGGAGACGCGGCTGGCGCAGAACCGCAGCGTCGCGCGCGGGCGCATCCGCGTGGACGCCACCGTATCGGTGGGCGCCCGGCTCATCGTGCCGGTGTTGCCGGAGTTCCTGGCGCGCCAACCCGATGCCGACGTCGAGCTGCACCATACCGAGCACCTGTTCGACACCGAGCATGAGACCTTCGACGTTCTGTTCCGCGTCGGCGAGCCGAAGGATTCGGATCTCGTCGCCCGGGCGATCAGCCCGATGCCGCTGGTGCTGGCAGCCTCGCCGGCGTACCTGGCACGCCGCGGCGAACCCAAGCACCCGGACGCGCTCTCGACCCACGACTTCATCGGCTACGTCGATCCGATGACCGGCCGCAGCGCCGGTCTGGTACTTGAACGCGGCGGGGAGCGGGTCAACCCGGCCTGCCGCACGCGCCTGTCCTGCAACGAAGGCGAATCCCGGATTGCCGCAGCGGTCGCAGGGCTGGGCGTGGTGCTGACGCACGCCTACGAATTGCGCGCGCTTCTGCGCGACGGCGTGCTGAAGGTCGTACTTTCCGACTGGCGCGCGCCGCCGTCGCGGTTCTACGTCGCGCACCCGCGCGACCGCTATCTCTCCGCGCGGGTCACCGCCTTCATCGACTTCATCGTGGAAAAATACCCGCCCGGCATCGACCTCGCCTGAATCGCGCCGGGATCAGGCCGAACGGCCCGGCGCTGCGCGCTGGCCGCGGATCAGCCTCCCGGGCAGCGCCCCGGTGGCCTGCCCGTCCCGATACGTCACCGCGCCGCCGACGATGGTCGCGGCATAGCCCTGCGCCTGCTGCACCAGCCTGCGGCCGCCGAGCGGCAGGTCGTAGACCGTGCGCGGCGCGCGCAGTTGCAGCCGCTCGAAGTCGATGACGTTCGCGTCGCCACGATAGCCCGGCGCCAGCAGGCCGCGGTCCATCAGGCCGACCGACTCGGCGGTGTCGCGCGTGAGCGTGCGCACGGCCCACGGCAGGTCCACGCGCTCGCCCCGCGAGCGGTCGCGCACCCAGTGCGTAAGCAGGAAGGTGGGAAAGCTCGAGTCGCAGATGAAGCCGTAGTGCGCGCCGCCGTCGCCCAGTCCGAGCACCGTATACGGGCTGCGCAGCATCTCCAGCACGGCGTCCAGGGTGCCGTGCGAGTAGTTCGACGCCGGCAGGAACAGCACGGTCCCGCCGTCGCCGGCGGTGAGCAGGTCGTAGGCCACTTCCCAGGGCGAGGCGCCGCGCTGCTGCGCGATGGCGCCCAGGCTGCGCTCCGGCGGCGGCTCGTAGTCCGGCGGGTCGCCGAGCACGAACATACGTTCCACCCAGGACACCACCATGACCATCGCCGGGTTCGGGTGGTCGGGCTGCTCGGCGAGGATCCGCGCGCGCAGTTCGGGCTTGCGAAGCTCGGCGATCCGCTGCGCCAGCGGCAGCGCGGCGATCGTCTGGTAGCTCGGGTGGAAACAGAACGGGTGGTAGGCGAAGTCCAGGTTGAACAGCATGCCGTTGGCGCGCGGCGCCACCTGGCCCTTGATGCGCACGCCGTCGCGATTGGCCTGCTCCATCAGTTGCAGCAGGGTCTTCCAGACTTCCGGATGCTGCGGCACCTGCACCAGGGTCACGGACAGCGGGCAGCCGCCCTGGCGCGCGATGCGGCACAGCAGGTCGAAGTCCGTCGTCCCGCCGAGCGGCAGGTCGTTGAAGTCCGAGATCATCTCGAACACGCCGCGGCCGGCCTCGCGGACGCCGCGCGCGAGCGCGAGCAGTTCCTCCTCCGATGCCGTCTCGCAGGGGGCGAGCGCGCCGTCCAGCCGGCGGTGGAAGGTCATGCGCGAACTCGACACGCCGATCGCGCCGGCTTCGAGCGCCTCGCGGACGATGGCCGTCATCGTAGCCAGGTCCTGGGCATTGGCCGGCTCGCGATCCGCGCCGCGCTGCCCCATGACGTGGATCCGGATCGGGCCGTGCGCGATCTGCACCGCGAGGTCGGCGTCGAAGCTGCGGCCGGCGAGCACGTCCAGGTACTGCGGAAACGTCTCCCATCCCCAGGGCATCGCGCCGCGCAGGATGTTCTCTGGGATGTCCTCCACGCCGGCGGCCACGCTGATCAGCAGTTCGCGCTTGTCCGCGCCGCAGGGCGCGACGCCCACGCCGCAGTTGCCGGCGACGACGGTGGTGACGCCGTGGTCGGAGGAGGGCGAGAAGCGCTGCTCCCACACCGCCTGGGCGTCGTAGTGGGTGTGAATGTCGACGAACCCCGGCGTCACCAGGCGCCCTGCGGCGTCGATTTCCTCGCGGCCCCGGCCGTGCACCGGCCCGACCTGGGTGACGACGCCGGTGTCGATGGCGACGTCGGCCTGGAACGGCGGGGCACCGGTGCCGTCTACGACGGTACCGCCGCGGATGACCAGATCATGCATGGCGAGCGCCTCCGGGAATGGCCTTGGCCGCGTCCTGCTCCAGCCCGAACAGCCTTGCGCAGTTGTCCCACAGGATCTTGCGCCGGGTCTCGTCGCTCAGATCGACCTGCAGGAACTTGTCGAGCGCGTGCGGGAACTTGGAATCCGGATGCGGGTAGTCGGTGGAGAACACGATGTTGTCGTTGCCGAACTCCTGCACATAGTACTTCGCCGGGTGCTCGTCCGCCTCGATCGCGACCCAGCAGTTGTCGAGGAAGTATTCGCGCGGGTCGCGCTCGAGCGCAATCTCGTACTGGCCGATGTAGTCCTCGTACTGATCGTGCATGCGGTGGATCATCCACGGCGCCCAGGAGCAGTTCGCCTCCAGGAAGGCCGCGCGCAGGTTCGGGAAGCGGTCGAACACGCCGCCGCCCAGGAAGCAGTTCAGGGCGTACATCGGCCCCAGGCAGTGGGAGAACGTGTGCCACTGGAACATGTTGCGCAGGCCGAAGCCGAAGTCCGGCTCCAGCGGATCCGCGCCGCCGCCGTGGAAGGTCGCCGGCACGCCGAGCCGCTCGCACTCGCGCCAGAGCGGGTCGTAGTAGGGATCGTGCCAGTGGCGGCCGTTGATCCGCCCCGGCAGCAGGAAGATGCCGCGGAAGTCCATCTGCGTGACGCAGCGCCGCACCTCCTCCACCGCGGCGGACACGTCGTGGGGCGCCACCATCGCAGCCGCCTTCAGGCGGGTCGGATCGGTCTTGCACATGTCGGCGAGCCAGTCGTTGTACGCGCGGGCAATCGCGGCGGCGAAGTCCGGTTCGAGACCTTCCGGGTCACGATCGATGTGATCCAGCCCCATCACGAACAGCCCGCGCGAGGGATACAGCACCGCCACGTCGATGCCTTCGGCATCCATCGCCTGCAGTTGCGTGCGTCCGTCCCACTTGCCGGCCTCGGCGAAGGCGTACGCGGCGTTGCGCGGGCCCATGTGCTTCTCCAGCGCCGGCCACCAGGTCAGCGACAGCTTGCGATTGCCGTAGCGGTGGGCGAACGACAGGCTGATGTCGCGCGGCATGTTCGCGCCGCCGCGCGGGGCGCGGTCGCGATAGGGCGCGGGCAGGTAGCGTTCCCAGAGGTCACCGGGCTCGACCACGTGCATGTCCGAATCGATGACCTTGAAGCCGTGCTTGCTCATGAAGTTCTCCCGTGTGTGAACGCGACCGGCCGGTTCAGGCCGGCGCCCGGCGGGGACCGCGCACCACCCGCCCCGGCAAGGCCCCCGTGTGCCGGCCGTTTTCGTAGGTAACCTCGCCCGACACCAGCGTGGCGAGGATCCCGTCGGCGCCCTGCACCAGGCGCTTGCGCCCCGCGGGCAGATCGTGGCGCATGCGCGGCGCCTGCATCTTCAGGCGCTCGAAGTCGATGACGTTGATGTCGGCCTTCAATCCCGGCGCCAGCACGCCCCGATCGAAGAAGCCGAAGGCCCGCGCCGGCCGGCTGGTGAGGCTTTGCACCGCCCACGGCAGTTCGATACGCGCGCCGCGCCGGCGATCGCGTGCCCAGTAGGCGAGCAGGGTGGTCGGATAGCTCGCGTCGCACACCGACGCGACGTGCGCGCCGCCGTCGCCCAGCCCCACCACGGCACGCTCGTGCAGCATGAGATCCCGCGTCGCATCCAGGTTGTACCCGGCATAGCCGAAGAACGCGAAGTACAGCAGGCGTTCGCCGTCGCCGGCGGTGACGATGTCGTAGGCCAGTTCGGCCGGTGCGCGCCGGGCACGCACGGCCCGGCTGCGCAGGCTGTCGTCCGGGTGCGGCTCGTAGTCCGGCGGATCGGTGAGCTCCCACATCTGCTCGAAGGCCTCCACGCGCAGCACGCCCTGGAAGCCCTTCCCACTCACGCGCGGCTGGCCGATGCCGGCGAGGATGCGCCGGCGCATGTCGTTCCCGCGCATCCGCGCCAGCCGCTCGTCGATTGGGAGCGCGGCGATCTCCTCGTAGGCAGCGATGCCGCTGAAGGGATTCATGGTCGCCTGCAGGCCGAGGAACACGCCCACCGGCCGCGGCGCGACCTGCGCCCACACGCTTCCGCCTTCGGCGGCGATGGCTTCGATCTCGGCCATCCGCCCGCGCCAGGCGTCGACCGGCACGGTCACGCCGTCGCCGCCGGCCACCACCGGGACGACCAGCGTCACGCCGGTGCGCGCGATCGCATGCTGCAGGGCGAGTTCACGGCGGCCCTCCGCGTCGGTGGCACCGCCCGCGGCGACCTGGAAGATGGCCCCGCGCGGCATGCCGCGCGCGATGCCGGTCAGTTCCTCCTCCAGCGCATGGCGTGCGGGCACCGGCTCGCCGCTGCGGGTCCGGTGCGTCGCCGCGCGCGAGGTCGAGAACCCGAGCGCACCCGCGGCCATCGCCTCGCCCATGACGGCCGCCATCCGCCCGATGTCCGCGGCGGTTGCGGGCGCGCCTTGCGATGCCCGCTCGCCCATCACGAACAGGCGCAGCGGGTTGTGCGCAACCAGCGTCGCGATGTCGATGTCGTGCGGCCCCACGGCGTCGAGCATCTGGCCGAAGTCGCGCCACTGCCAGCGGATGCCGGCGCGTAGCGCGGCTTCCGGGATCTCCTCGATGCTTTCCATGAGTTCGATCAGCATCTGGCGGTGACCGGGCTCCACGGGCGCAAAGCCGACCCCGCAGTTGCCGTTCACCACCGTGGTCGTGCCGTGCAGCGAGGAGGACCACACCAGCGGATCCCAGAGCACCTGGCCGTCGTAGTGGGAATGGGTGTCGACGAAACCCGGTGTGACGAGTGCGCCGTCGGCGTCGATGACGCGCCGCGCCGCGCCGGCAATGCCGCCGACCGAGACGATCCGGCCGTCCTTCACGCCCACGTCGCCGCGAACGAGCGGGCCGCCGAGGCCGTCGGCGATCATGGCGCCGCGGATGACGAGGTCGAGGTTCTCCATCCAGGTCTCCCGTGCCTGGCCGGCCATCTGGACGCCAGGTCCGGGCGGGCTGTACGCGATGATAGGGCCGGGCGCGCGGGCGATAAACGCTGCCCGGGCGATGGATGCATCCGTGCCGCCGATGAGTCGCACGCGCCCCAGCCGTCATCGTGGGCGCTGGCGAGCGCTTCGGCAGTGCGCTGAACCTTAAGGTCCACTTCCATATGTTGTTCTTGGACGCAGTGTACCTCGAGCGTCCCGACGGCTCGCTGCGCTTCGGCTGGGTGAAGGCACCGACGAGCGCCGAGTTGGCGGGGCTTACTCAGACCCTCGCACTGCGCATCGGCCACTTCCTCGAGCGCCAGGCACTGCTGGAGCGCGACGCGGAGAGCAGCGACCTGGCTGGCGATGACCTCGAGGCCGGGCCTATGGAACAACTCCTGGGTTCGTCGAACACCTTCCGCATTGCGGTCGGCGCACAGCAGGGGCGCAAGGTGTTCACGCTGCACGGGTGACACCAGCGAAGCGGGGCAGGGGAGGGCAGCATGCCAGGAGCGCGGATCCGCAGGAGCGGACACCGGCCGAGCGTCGGGCCGCGATGACTTGGGCGCAACGCCTGAAGCGGGTTTTCGGGATCGACATCCAGACCTGCCCGGCCTGCGGCGGGGCGATGCTAGTCATCGCTTGCGAGATGGGACGCCCAATGGTGTTCCGCCGGCACACGACTATTCGGATCGTCGGCCCGGCGGCCAGTCCGACGGGTACAAACCCGAACTACCTCGGACCGAATTGGTGATTCATGCTTGCTATACGCTCGGCCAGCAGAGCTCGATCAGCACGGCGAAGTACGCGTCGAGCCCCTTGCGCACAACGCTGCGGCCCTGCCAGAGGAAGACGCTCTTCGCGACCTGCTGCGAGATCGTCGACGCGCCGCGGAGATCGTCGCCGTCGCGATAGTCCTCGATCGCCTCGTTGAGCTGCTTGAAATCGATGCCGTGGTGCTCGGCGAAGCGCTGGTCCTCGGCGGCGATGACGGCAAGCGCGGCGTCCCAGGCGATGGCGTCGCGGGGGGGGCCAGGTTTGGTCGCGCACGGGACCCGGCTGAAGAAGCATCACGGCCGTGAACGGCGGATCGACCCAGAGGAGCGCGAGAACCGCGCCGAACGACACTCCCACGAAGACGAGAACTGCGGCGAACACCATGCGCAGAAGCCGGCGCAGCAGTGACTTGCGGTGGCCGGGCCCGTGGAGCTCACAATTCTGCCGTCGCCGCCCGTTCGGCGCGCATGGCGTAGAAGTCGAGCGCGGTCTTCTCGAAATTGCCGACGAGCAGCCGCCCCACGGGGCGAGCGTACCAGTTGAAGTGCGTGCTGACCCTGTAGCTCATGCGTACCGTGAGTCTCGTCCCTTCGGGCGTCGGCTCCAGAAGATATTCGGTGTCATGCAGGTCGAAGTACTCGCCGCCGATGCGCACATGGTCGTCTAGCGCACGCGGGGGGAACGAGTCCGGCGTGAATCGATATGTGTAGCGAACGCGGCGCTCGGGCTCCCAGTCGACGACGACCTGATCGAAGCGGATACCCTTGCCCATCTCGATGTGGCGCACGCGCTCGCCGTTGCTCTCATCGGTGACGGCGGAGAGCGGCAATGGCACGCCGATCCGATACATCCAGGCACTGCCGATCTCGTCGGGCAGGATGTTTTCGGCATGCCCGATGGACTGCCAGACGCAATCGGGCGGCGCATCGATCAGGCGAACCGCGGACACCGTGTCCACCGTGTTCGGCAGGGGCAAACGATGCTCCATGGGTCCAAGGATCAGGGGCAACGCGGCCACCGACAGCAGTGTATTCCGAGGGTGCCCTGCCCACCGGCAGACGGCCCCCATGGCGAGGCCGGCCAGACCGCCGATGACTGCGAACCACGGCGCTGCCAATATCGTGCAGATGAGTCCCTCGATGTACACGAGAAACGTGCCAAGAACGAGAAGGAGGTTTGCCGCTGCGGCCGCGCGGAAGTAGTAACCCCAAGAGTGACGGTGCCGCCGCTCCGCGGCATAGACGGTAACCGCACCGACGACGACGGGCGCGAGAAGAAAGAAGGCGCCCGCCATCGTGTTGAAGATATCTTCGGGATCGCCTGCAAATATGAGCCTGAGTACAAAGCCCGTCGCTGCGCCGACGGCGAGCGGAACCGTCCAGCGAAGTCGCGAGCGCGGGCTCGACGCCTCAGGATCGCCGACGGGTTCGTCAGCCTGCGTATTCACTGCCGGCCCCGGGCAGATTCAGGCGCGACTCATCGAGTCTGCCGTCTTTCACCGTGTGCGTGATGAGCTCCGGTCGGTTAGGCAGATCCCGCGGCAGGCGCAGCGACCAGACGAGACCCGCTTTCTCGAAAGCCGACAGGATCCACCAGCCCGGATCCCACTCGCCCGGAGCGAGACCCAGACGCGCCGAGCCGGGAAACGCGTGATGGTTGTTGTGCCAGGACTCGCCCATCGTCAGCAGCGACGTCCAGCGCACGTTGCGACCCTGCACGGCGGCGCCGCGAACTTCCCTCGGCAGACCACCGTGGTTATGGGCCAGGAAACCGATGAGCCAGTGGCCGAACACCGCGGTACTGATGCGCGCGCAAACTCCGGCGAACACGAAGGACCAGCCTCCCCATGCGAAAAAAAACAGCGCCAGCGGCAACTGTTGCAGCATCCAGGTGCGATCGAGCCACCGAATCACGCCATCGTTCGCGATCCTCGGCTCGAGCCGGATTTCCGGCGGCCGGTCCAGCACGAGCTCGCAATTCAGTTGCCACCAGGCGTCCACGAGCGGAGAGCGGCCATGTCGCAGATAGGGGTGGCAGCACGGGAGTCGCTGCGCGAAATCGCGAAGGTCATGCTGGCGCAGCAGGCCAATCGGCCCCGCGAGCCCGACCTGCATTCCGCACCAGACGAGGGCAACCTCGAGCCATCGCGGACACTGAAAGCTGTCGTGGACAAGCTTGCGGTGATTGCCGAGCGAGTGCCCGAACAACAGCACGAAAGCCGTGGCCATCACGTACAGCAGGAGAGATTGCCAGGACAAGGTCAGTGCCCCGCCGATGAATCCGGCGACGGTCATGCCGACGAACCAGAGCGACTTGACGGGCGACCAGCGCACGCGCCCCCGGCAGACGGCCTCCGGTTCGATCGGTGCAACGCGATGACCGGCGACTGCTGCGAGCGGCGCGGTCATGCAGAGCCCTACTTGGTCGCCAGCTGGCGGCGGGCGCGCGCCCGCGCTTCGCGCTTGAGCGGTCCGCCGACCGGGCAGATCTCAAGGGCGAAGCCCATCAGCGTATTGACGAGATTGTCGGGAACGAGACGGTACAGAACGCGCTGACCCTGACGTTCGCTCGTCACGAGCCCGGCGTTCTCGAGGACCGACAGGTGTCGCGACATGGAAGGCGCCGTCATCGCGAAGCGCTCGGCGAGTTCGGCCGTCGTCAGCTCGCCTTTGGACAGGTAGGCGAGGATCTGGCGTCGCGGCACGGATGCGAGGGCATCGAATATCTTGTCGGCTTGCATGAGACTTACGGTATTAGCAAATTTGCTAATTGTCAAATCTGGAATTCGTGACTGTCGGGATCGACATCGAAACCTGCCCAGCCTGCGGTGGGACGATGCGGATCATCGCTTGCATCGAGGACGCGGATGTCATCGCGACGACCCTCACGCACCTGGATGCGAAAGCGCCTGAACGAAAAGCCACCCGCCGGCCGCCGAGCCGAGCGCCGCCGACGATGACGTAGTCGTAGGTGCCGAGCGATGCTGTGTCCGTCGTGCCGGGCCTGCGCGCGCGTGGGACAGCACGTAAACCCGCAACGCGCTGGACAGGTTCGGCGCGGGCTCCTTGTCGCCGCGCCGGCGGTCGACCTCGGCGATCAGCTCGGAGAGCGAGAGGTCGCGCTCGCGGGCGATGGGCTTGAGGGCAGGCTATAAAATGGCTGCCAGCGTCACGCTGGTGCGATGCCCGGCGATCGCGACGGAGTGCTTCTCCAGGCGGTGGTCGGCGGCGGTCATGGACACACCACGGCTCGCCCCTTACTCCGTCATGGTCGTGCCAAGCACGACCATGACGCTACAACGAGCCTGTGGCAGGCGCATGGCGCACGGCCCGCGTCACTTCGGTCCGAGCATGTCCGCCGGCTTCACCCACAGGTCGAACTGCTCGCTGGTCAGCAGGTCGAGCTCCAGGGCGGCCTGCTTCAGGCTCTTGCCTTCCTTGTGCGCCTTCTTGGCGACCTTGGCGGCGTTGTCGTAGCCGATGTGAGTGTTGAGCGCGGTCACCAGCATCAGCGACTGCTCGAGCAGCTGCTTGATGCGCGGCAGGTTGACGGTGATGCCGGCGACGCAGTTGTCGGTGAAGCTGCGGCAGGCGTCGGCGATCAGGCGGCCGGACTGCAGCACGTTGTAGATGATGACCGGCTTGAACACGTTGAGCTCGAGATGGCCGTTGGAGCCGGCAACCGTCACCGTCACGTGGTTGCCGATGACCTGCGCGCAGACCATGGTCATGGCTTCCGCCTGGGTCGGGTTGACCTTGCCCGGCATGATCGAGGAGCCGGGCTCGTTCTCCGGCAGGTTGATCTCGGCAATGCCGGAGCGCGGGCCGGAGCCGAGTAAGCGCAGGTCGTTGGCGATCTTCATCAGCGACGCCGCCAGCACGTTGTAGGCGCCGGACACCTCGACCATTGCGTCGTGCGCCGCCAGTGCCTCGAACTTGTTTTTCGCCGGCGCGAAGGGCAGGCCGGTGAGTTTCTTCAGCTCGTCGGCAAACGTCTTGTCGAAGCCCTTGGCGCTGTTGAGGCCGGTGCCGACGGCGGTGCCGCCCTGCGCCAGTGCATAGAGCCGCGGCAGGCACGCCTTCACGCGGTCGATGCCGAGGCGCACCTGGGTGGCGTAGCCGGAGAACTCCTGGCCCAGCGTGACCGGCGTCGCGTCCTGCAGGTGGGTGCGGCCGATCTTGATGACCTTGGTGAATTCCTTGCTCTTCTTCTCCAGCGCGGCGGCGAGATGATCGAGCGCGGGCAGCACGTCATCGTGCGCCTGGCGCACGGCTGCGATGTGCATCGCGGTCGGGAAGCTGTCGTTGGAGGACTGGCCGTAATTCACCTGGTCGTTCGGGTGCACCGGCATCTTGTCGCCGCGCTTGCCGCCCAACATCTCGTTGGCGCGGCTGGCGATCACCTCGTTGATGTTCATGTTGGTCTGGGTGCCCGACCCGGTCTGCCACACCACCAGCGGGAAGTGATCGTCGAGGTGCCCCGCCGCCACCTCGGCCGCGGCCGCCGTGATCGCCTTGCCGACTTTCTTGTCCAGCTTGCCGGCCGCCATGTTAGCTTCCGCCGCCGCCTGCTTCAGCAGGCCGAAGGCGCGGATCAGCGGCGTCGGCATGCGCTCGCTGCCGATCGTGAAGTTCTGGAACGAGCGCTGGGTTTGCGCGCCCCACAGCTTGTCGGCAGGCACGTCGATCGGGCCGAAGGAATCGCTCTCGCTGCGCGTGGACATATGCTTGGCCATGGAGGGTCCTCGTTGGCGGATGGAATTCTGCAGGTGCGCTGCGATACTTGTCATGCCGAGCACCTGGTCGAGTTCAGCTGCAAACGCTGCGGCTTCGGTCCCAGCTTTAGCGCGGCGCGTGGCCGAGAGTGCGACGCTGCTGGTCGACGAGGTGTTTCCCGAGCAGCCGGTGCGCCAGTGGGTGCTGACTGTTTCGTGTCCGTTGCGCTTCGTGTTCGCGAGCAGGCCCGAGGTCATTGGTGGAGTGCTCGGCATCGTCAACCGCTGCATCGCCACGCACCGGATCAAAAAGGCGGGGCTTTCCCGCAAAGCGGCCCAGGCCGGTGCCGTCACCCTGATCCAGCGCTTCGGCAGTGCGCTGAACCTTAAGGTCCACTTCCATAGGTTGTTCTTGGACGCAGTGTACCTCGAGCGTCCCGACGGCTCGCTGCGCTTCGGCTGGGTGAAGGCACCGACGAGCGCGGAGTTGGCGGGGCTTACTCAGACCCTCGCACGGCGCATCGGCCACTTCCTCGAGCGCCAGGCACTGCAGGAACGCGACGCGGAGAACAGCGACTCGGCTGGCGATGACCTCGAGGCCGGGCCTATGGAACAACTCCTGGGTTCGTCGAACACCTACCGCATTGCGGTCGGCGCACAGCAGGGGCGCAAGGTGTTCACGCTGCAGACGCTGCCGGCGAGTGAAGACTCGTTCGATGATGGCGTCGGTAAGGTTTCCGGGCCATTGGTGGACGCGGCGGGGACTACATCGCGCTGAGCGGAAAATCAGGGCGATGCGTGGTGGCCGCCCTGGCGCGTCGCGTGCTTTGAACTGACTTTCCGAGTGGACTAGGTTCACTGAACTGAGTTTAGTTCGTGGGCAGGCATGATCGTGCAGACCATCAACATTCATGAGGCAAAGACGCATCTGTCGAGACTGGTCGACCAAGCCGCCAAAGGCGAGTCCTTCATCATTGCCAAAGCGGGCAAGCCACTGGTCACGGTCGTCCCCCTCGACACTCCCGAGGCGGTTCAAACCAAGCGCCTGGGATTTCTCGTAGGTCAAATCTGCGTTCCCGACGATTTCGACCGGATGGGCCAGGTCGAAATCAAACAGCTCTTCGGTTGACTTGTGAAGCTGCTTCTGGACACGCACCTGCTCCCCTGGGCTGCCGGGTGACCTGATAGACTCTCAGCGGATGCTCGCAAGCGTAGCCAGCCTGTGGGAAATCGTGATCAAGCGTGGATTGGGACGAGACGACTTCAAGGTGGATGCACGGTTGTTACGACGAGGCCTGCTCGACAACGGATATGGCGAGCTGCCCATTGGTAGTGAGCACGTGGTCGCGATTGAAGGCCTGCCGGCGATTCATAAAGATCCATTTGATCGGATTCTCCTGGCTCAGGCGCAGGTAGAGGGAATCACGCTCGTGACCGTGGATCCGACGTTGGCGCAGCATCCAGGTCCGGTGCACTTGGTGTGATCGAGTAACTGCGTTCGTTATGTGTGTGCGGACCGCCGGCGCGGCGCCCGTCCTGCCGTCGCGTTGCGCGCTGCCTGCGCACCGCAGGTTCGAGCGTGACCCGCTACCAGCGCCACAAAAACGCGCCGCTACGATTGCCCCACCCCGGGAACGACGGCAAAATGAACCCGCTGACCGGGTACCATTGCGAGCGCCCGGGCCAGTCGAGGCAACCCGACCACACGGAGGATGCGATGGAACGCCCGCGGCCCGCGGCCCAGGAAGCCTCGGCCACCCCGTCCGAACGTTCGACTGGGCTGGTCTTTGCGGTGGTGCTGGGCCTTATCGGCTTTGCTCCGCTCCTCACCGGCGCCGGCCCGCGGTCCTGGGCCGTCGCCCTCGGCGTGGTGTTCGCCCTCGTCGCGTGGCGCGCGCCGCGGCGCTTGGCGCGCCTGACACGGGCGTGGGCAGCGCTCGGCGAGGCCCTGCACCGGGTGGTGAGCCCGATTGTGCTCGGCGCCGTGTACTTCCTGCTCATCACGCCCACCGGCCTGCTGCGCCGGCACCTGCCGGGCGGTGATGCGCTGCGTCTGAAGTTCGATCCCGACGCGCCGAGCTACTGGATCGAGCGTCGTCCGCCCGGACCGCCGGGCGACAGCCTGCGCCATCCGTTCTGACGCCGCGCCCATGTCCCTGCTCCGCGACTTGTGGCTGTACATGCGGGCGCGCAAGAAGTACTGGCTCGCGCCGATCATCATCGTGCTGGTCATGCTCGGCGGGCTGCTCGTTCTCGTCCAGGGTTCGGCAGTCGCGCCCTTCATCTACACGTTGTTCTGAAATGATTCCGGCCGCGCGTTGCGCTCGCGAATGGGGTGGGCTGCGCGGCACGCCCGGCGCAGCCGCCCGGCGCGTCGCCTGATGCCGGCGCGATGCGGATCCTCGGCATCTCCGCCTTCTATCACGATAGCGCGGCCGCGCTGCTCGTCGACGGTCGCGTCGTCGCCGCAGCGCAGGAGGAACGCTTCAGCAGGCGAAAGCACGACGCCGGTTTTCCGGCAAGGGCGATCGCCTATTGCCTGGACGCGGCCGGCCTCCCGCTCGCCGACGTCGACCTCGTCGCCTTCTACGACAAGCCCCTGCTCAAGTTCGAACGCCTGCTCGAGACCTATCTGGCGTTCGCGCCACGCGGGTTCGCGAGCTTCGCGCAGGCCCTGCCCGTATGGGTGAAGGAGAAGCTGTTCCTCAAGGACGTCCTGTGCCGCGAGCTTGCCCGCCTCGGCGCACCGCGGTCAGGGCTCGTGGATCGGCTGGTGTTCTCGGAGCACCACCTTTCTCATGCGGCGAGCGCCTTCTTCCCGTCGCCGTTCGAGGAGGCGATGGTGCTGACCATGGACGGCGTAGGCGAATGGGCAACGACCTCGCTCGCACACGGCCGTGGCAACCGTCTCGAGATCCTGAAGGAGATCCACTTCCCGCACTCGCTGGGGCTGCTCTACTCGGCGTTCACCTATTACACCGGATTCAAGGTCAACTCCGGCGAGTACAAGCTGATGGGCCTTGCGCCGTACGGCGAGCCGCGCTACGCCGCGGCCATCCGCGAGCACCTCATCGACGTCAAGGCGGACGGTTCGTTCCGGCTCAATCTCGAGTACTTCGACTACTGCACCGGCCTGCGCATGACGAACGAGCGATTCCACGCCCTGTTCGGCGGTCCGCCGCGCGCACCCGAGTCGCAGCTGACCCGTCGCGACATGGATCTCGCCGCGTCAATCCAGCAGGTGACCGAGGACGTCATCCTGCAGCTTTCCCGCGCCATCGCGCGCGACACCGGCGTACGCGACCTGTGCCTCGCCGGCGGCGTGGCCTTGAACTGCGTCGCGAACGGCAGGCTGCTCCGCGACGGGCGGTTCGACCGCATCTGGATCCAGCCCGCCGCCGGCGATGCCGGCGGCGCACTCGGCGCCGCCTGTAGTGCGTACCACCTTGCCCGCGGGGGTGCGCGTCGCGAGCTGCCCCGGGGGCAGGCCGATCACATGCAGGGCAGCTTTCTCGGCCCGGAATTTTCGCAGGCGGACATCGAGGCGCGCCTCGCCGCGGCGGGCGCGACGTTCGAGGTCGTGACCGAGGAAGCGCTCGTCGCGACCGCGGCCGAAGCGCTGCGTAACGGCGCGGCCGTGGGCTGGTTCCAGGGGCGGATGGAGTTCGGGCCGCGCGCGCTCGGCGCGCGTTCCATCCTGGGAGACCCCCGCTCACCTGCGATGCAGTCCACGCTGAACCTCAAGATCAAGTACCGGGAATCGTTCCGGCCCTTTGCGCCCGCGGTGCTGCGCGAGGATCTCGCCGACTGGTTCGACCTCGACGTCGACAGCCCCTACATGCTGCTGGTTGCCGAGGTCGCGGCCGCGCGCCGGCGCGCCACGAGCGCCGCGGAGCAGGCCCTCTTCGGCATCGACAAGCTCAAGGTCCAGCGCTCGGACATCCCGGCCGTCACCCACGTCGATTATTCAGCGCGCGTGCAGACGGTGGATGCCTCGACCAATCCGCTGTTCCACGCACTGCTCGGTGCGTTCAAGCGCCTGACGGGCTGCCCGGTGCTGGTCAACACCAGCTTCAACGTTCGCGGCGAACCCATCGTCGGCACCCCGGAGGATGCCTTCCGCTGCTTCATGGGCACGGATATCGAATATCTCGCGCTCGGTCGTTGCTGGCTGCGCAAGAGCGAACAGGACGGCGCCCACGCGAGGCGCTACGAATCGCGCTTCGAACCCGATTGAGGCGGCGCGTGCCTACGGCGGTTGGTCGGCCGCCCTGGGAAAGCCCGGTCCGGGGAGCGCGCGCAAGGCCTGCGCGACCGCGGCGGCGACCACGCGATTGCCCTCCTCGTTGTAGTGCAGCAGCTTGAACAGCGCTTCGGGCTTGCGCTCGCCCAGGGCATCGAGCAATAGCGGTCCGAGATTGAGCGGCGCCCGGCCGCCGCCCGCAATGCGGTCCATGAGCGGCTGATAGGTCCACGTGCCGTGCTCGACGAACTGCTCGAGGTCCTGGCGCGAGGGAAACATCACCACCAATGGCGCCTTGCCGCGCGCTGCCGCCTCGGCTTCGAACATGCGGCACAGCCGTGCCGTGATGGCGAGGGCCTGGGACGGATGCCCGGCGTCGTAGAACTCGGCATACGGCGATCGGCCGCGCAACACCGCCGCGAGCTTGTAGGACGACAGGGCGCGCAGCAGGGTCAGGGTGTAGGGAAAGCGCGCGTGCACCACGCCCGCGGGGCCGCCCGGCACGAAATAGTCATCATGCAGGTAGCGCTCCGGATGGCGGATGAGATCCTCGAGCTGCGCGCCATCGAAGCTCGGCAGCGCGATCAACTGCATCGCATCCTCCGCATCGATGACGTAGCGTGGCTTGAGGCCGATCTCGTGAATGGGCGCGAGCAGGTTGCGTAGCTGATTGACGTTACGCACGATGTCATAGGTGAACACGCCCAGCACCGTGTAGCGCGATTCCTCCGCCGGCGCGCCCTGCATGCGCAGGAAGGCCTGATCCGTGCCGTAGCCGTTGACACCGTAGTTGGCGACCCGGCAGCCGAGATCCAGCGCGAGCTGGTTGGTCCAGGCCGCCGCGTCGTCGACTTCGTCGCCGAACACGAACGAGTCGCCATAGGTCGATACGCACGCCCGGCCCGGCTCCGGATAGGCCGGCAGGACGCGCGCACCGGAGCTGTCGAGCGCGTTGCTGCCATAGGCCAGCGGCGAAGGCCAGCCGAGCCGTGGGTCGCGAATGCGTGGGTAGTGCTCCACGTCACGCAGTTCGGCGGGCTGGTAGATGGCGTCCTTGGCGATCAATACCCGGACCACACCGAAGCAGGCCACTTCCAGCACCGCGAGCACCAGTGCGGTGGCCATGATCGCCAACAGGGCCGGCGAAGAGCGCGTTGTGGGCGTGGTCACGGTACCTGGCCTTCCTGAAATTCTGCTGGCCTCTGGAATGTCCTCATGTCTCGATGGGCGCACGCGCCGTCCTGGGCGGTCACGCTCCGCCGCGCGTGCTTAGTGGGTCACGCGCGCGGCAACATAGCGAGTTCGCGCAACGAAGCCAATCGGCGGTAACGCGATATGCGTCACCGAAGCAGAAAAAGTCATGGTCCCGGAAATCCTGGGGATCTCGACGCCGCTGCTCGCACGTGGCGGCGTCCTTTATCGTCGACGCCGGGACTGTTCGGACCAACATCCCGGTGCCCGCCGAAATCTTCGCGGGCTTAAAGTATGGATACGGCGCAGATTTGTGCGGCGCGATGCCGCTGGAATCCGCGTAGACTGGTCGCGGCCGGCATCGCACGGGCGATCCGTCATCGCCCGATGGAACACCGGCCCATGCAGGACCCCCGTTCGATCCGCAGATGGCAAGCGAGGTGGGCGCCATGACCGAAGCGACGAGGATTCTTGTCTCGGCAGACGCGCACATCGTCGAGCCGCCCACGCTCTGGGAGGAACGCCTCGACCGCAGGCTGCGTGACCGCGCTCCGAAGGTCAGCCGCAGGATGTTCGAGGGCGTGGAGGCCGACGTGTGGGAGGTGGAGCACATGCCGCCGCTGCCGGTCGGCGGGTTCGTCGCCTCCTCGGCCGAGGGCGAGGCGCTGCTGGCGGCGTTCACGCGCGGCTACGCGGCGGCCCCGCGCAGCGTCTGGGATCCGGCGGCGCGCCTGGAGGAGCAGGACATCGACGGCGTCAGCGCCGAGGTGCTGTACAACACCTGGTGCATGATGCTGTTCCACCTGGACGACGCCGAACTGCGCCAGGCGTGCTTCCGCGCCTACAACGACTACTGCGCGGAGTACTGCGCGGTGCGCCCGGACCGGCTCATCGGCGTCGGCGCGATCGACGTGCTCGATGTCGCGGGCGCGGTCGCGGAACTCGGGCGGATCGCGCGCATGGGCCTGCGTGGCGCGAGCATCACCGGCTATCCGCCGCAGGAACGCCCGTTCTGCGGGCGCGAGTACGACCCGTTCTGGGCCGCGGCCGAGGCGCTGGCGCTGCCGATCAGCCTGCACACCGGCACCGGCCGGCGCGGGTTCGGCACCGGTGCCTTCTCCTCGTACATCACTCATCCGATGGAGATCCAGCTATCGCTGGCGGACATCGTGCTCGGCGGCGTGCTGGAGCGCTTCCCGGGCCTGAAACTCGTCCTGGCGGAGGCGGACATCTCCTGGCTTCCGCACCTGATGTACCGGATGGATCACGCCTACGAGAAGTTTCCGGGCCAGCGCGTCGCCACGCTGTCCATGGCGCCGAGCGAATTCATCCGCCAGCGCGAGATCGTGGGCACGTTCCAGTTCGAGGAGCGCAACGTCGGCTTCACCGCGGACGTGGTCGGTGCCAGGCACTTGGCGTGGGCGTCCGACTACCCTCACATCGAGACGAAGTGGCCGCACTCGCAGGCCGCCGCCGCGCACAGCGTTGCGGCCCTGGCGGCGGGCGACGCGGCGCTGGTGACATCGCAGAACGCGCGCCGCCTGTTCGGGATCGCCTGAGGGTCGCCGCCCGAGTACATGGCGCGCCGCGCCCACGGGTGCAGGCCGGGCGCTGCGTCATGACGGGTGTATTTGCGACGGGAAGAGGCCATTTATACGACGCTACGGATAAAAACGACATTAAAGAGCTTTAAATGTCGCTTAAAGCCTTTGAGCGACATATAATTCGCCGCGTGCCGAAACGTGTTCCCGACCAAGAGCTGGAAGCCATCCTCGCGATTGTCGCGGCACACCCCGGTGGCGTACCGGTCGGTACCATCCGCAAGGGGCTGCCATACGAGTTGCCGCCGCGGATGCTGCAAAGACGCCTCGCCGTGCTGGTGAAACAAAAGCGGCTGATCGCCGAAGGGCAGCGCAAGGGCCGTCGCTATCGCTTACCCGCAGGCAGTATCCTGGTTCGGGCCAATCCGGCCGGGCTGTCGGCCACCGGGTATCCGGCCCGGATCGAAGTCTACCCGCCCATCTCGCCCGAGGCGGAAGCGCTCAAGCGTGCGGTTCGCGCACCCATCCAGGCCCGGCGAGCGGTTGGCTACCAGCGTGACTTCCTGGACGGCTACCGGCCCAACGAAACCTGCTACCTGTCAGCGGAAACGCGCCAACGCCTGCGCGATATGGGCCGCCCGCCCGACGGCGAGCGTCCGGCGGGCACCTATGCCCGCACGATCTACAGCCGCCTGCTGATCGACCTTTCGTGGAACTCCAGCCGCCTGGAAGGCAATACCTACTCGCTGCTCGAAACCGAGCGCCTGCTGGAGCTGGGCGAAGCCGCGGAGGGCAAGGATGCGCTGGAAGCCCAGATGATCCTGAACCACAAGGCCGCCATCGAACTGCTCGTCGAGCAGGCCGACGAGATCGGCTTCAACCGCTACACCCTCCTGAACCTGCACGCCGTGCTCGCGGACAACCTGCTTGCCGACCCGACGGCCGGTGGCCGCCTGCGGCGCATTCCGGTGGCCATCGGCGGCACGGTCTATCATCCCTTGGAAGTCCCCCAGCTCATCGAAGAATGCTTCGAAACGATTCTCGACACCGCGGCCGCGATCACGGATCCCTTCGAGCAGGCCTTCTTCGCGCTCGTGCACCTCGCCTATCTGCAGGGCTTCGAGGACGTCAATAAGCGGGTCTCCCGCCTCGCCGCGAATATCCCCCTGATCCGCGGCAATCTCTGCCCCTTGTCCTTCGTCGACGTGCCGGAGCGCGCGTATGTCGACGGCGTGCTGGCCATCTACGAGCTGAATCGTGTCGAACTGCTGCGCGATGTGTTCGTCTGGGCCTACGAGCGCTCCAGCGCGCGGTACTCGGCTGTGCGCCAGTCCCTCGGTGAGCCCGACCCGTTCCGCCTGCGCTACCGGGCGCTGGTTGCAGATCTGGTCGTCGAAGTGGTGCGTGCGCGAATGGACAAGAAAGCCGCGACCGCCCTGGCGCGGCAACGCGCGGCGGCGCAGGTTCCGCCGGTGGAACAGGCGCGATTCGTCGAAGTCGTGGAGACTGAGCTGATGAGCCTCCACGAAGGCAACATCGCTCGTTACCGCCTGCGCCCTGCCGAGTACCACGGTTGGCGCCAAGGCTGGCATTGAGGGCAGATGCGCCGCGCCTAATGGTGCACCCCGGGCGCCTCGTTGCCGTAGCGCTCGACCCAGTGTGCGTAGGTGTCGCGGAAGCACTCCGGGCCGGTGCCGCGCGCCGTGCCGGACAGGTCCAGCACCCGGTTGGCGAGGCCGCGCAGGAAGGCGCGGTCGTGGCTGACGAACAGCATCGTGCCGTCGAATCCGGACAGCGTCTGCACCAGCATTTCCTTGGTGAGCAGGTCGAGGTGGTTGGTCGGCTCGTCGAGCACCAGGAAGTTCGGCGGGTCGAACAGCATGCGCGCCAGGATGAGGCGCGAGCGCTCGCCGCCCGACAGCACACGCACGGGCTTGGAGGTCTCGTCGCCCGAGAAGTCGAAGGCGCCCAGCGCGCCCATCTTCGTCGCCACGCCCGCGGTCGGGAAATCCCGGTCGAGGTGCTCGTAGACGGTGGCGTCCGGATCCAGCAGGTCGAGCGCTGCTTGCGAGAAGTAGCCGAGCTTGAGGCTGGCGCCCAGCCGCACCTCGCCGCTGTCGGGCTGCACGTGGCCGGCGACCATCTTCAGCAGCGTGCTCTTGCCGGCGCCGTTGGCGCCCAGCACGCACCAGCGCTCGCCGCGCCGGATCTCGAAATTGAAATTCTCGTACACCGTGCGCGCGCCGTAGCGCTTGCCGACGCCGGCCAGCATGAGCACGTCGTTGCCCGAGCGTGGCGCCTGGCGCATCTCGAAGGGGCGCACCACGCGGCGCTTGGGCGGCTCGAGCTTGTCGAGCTTGTCGAGCTTCTTGATCCGGCTCTGCACCTGCGCCGCCTTGGCGGCGTGGCGCTCGAAGCGCTCGATGAAGCGCTCCTCCTTGGCGAGCATGGCCTGCTGGCGCGTGTAGGCCGCCTCGGCTTCGCGGGCCCGGATCCGGCACTCGCGCTCGTAGAAATCGTAGTTGCCGCCGTAGCTCACCAGCTTGCCCGCGTCGAGTTCCACCACGCTCGTGATCACGCGGTTCATGAAGTCGCGGTCGTGGCAGGTCATGAGGATGCAGGCCGGCGTCGCCTTCAGGAACTGCTCCAGCCACAGGATGGATTCCAGGTCCAGGTGGTTGGTCGGCTCGTCGAGCAGCAGCACGTCCGGGGCGGCGAGCAGGACCTGGGCCATCTGCACCCGCATCTTCCAGCCGCCCGACAGCGCGCCGACGTCGCCGTCGACCTGCGCCGCATCGAAGCCCAGGCCGGCGAGCACCTCGCGCGCGCGGGCTTCCAGCTCGTAGCCGCCGGACTGCTGGTACTGGCTCTGCACCTCGCCATAGCGCTCGACCAGCCGGTCCATGTCCCCGGCGTTTTCGCCATCGGCGAGCGCGCGTTCCAGCGCGGCAAGCTCGCCATGCAACTCACCCAGCCGCCCGGCGCCGAGCACCACTTCGTCGATGACGCTGCGCCCGCGCAGATCGGCGGCGTCCTGGCGCACGTAGCCGATCGTCAGCGCGCGCGGCACGGCGACGTCGCCGCCGTCGGCGTGCTCCTCGCCCACCAGCAGCCGGAACAGCGTGGTCTTGCCGGCGCCGTTCGGGCCGACCAGGCCGACCTTGTCGCCGCGATTCAACTGGAACGAGGCGTCGACGAGGATCGAGCGCTGACCGTAGTGCTTGCTGACCGAGGAGAATGAAATCATCGCGATGCGTGCCGGACCGTCATGACTGAGGGCGCCGCGGGGGCGCGGCGCGGGCGCGACTATACCCGATCCGGCCGCTTATCCACGCCGGCGCGGTCGTGGGCCGGTCCGCCAACCGCCGCGCACACGAATACCCGGGCTCTGCACCGCAATCCGCAGCGCTATACTCCGCCGCAGACGCACGGAGGAAGAACCCGTATGCAAGTCGGCGTGATGGTCACCAACTACAACCAGCTCGATTGGGACCGCCTGCTGGCGGGACGTTACCAGGAGCCGCCGGCCGTGCCGGACGCCGCGATCCACCGCGAGACCATGTTGCTCGGCGAGATGGTCGAGCCGCTCGGCTTCGACGCCATCTGGTGCGCCGAGCACTACGGCTCGGCCTATTCGATGCAGGGCAATCCGCTGCAATGGCTGGCGTTCTGGGCCGGACGTACGCGCCGCGTGAACGTCGGAACCGCCGTCATCGTCCTGCCGTGGTGGCAGCCGCTGAAGCTGATCCACGAGATCGCCGTGCTCGATCTCCTGCTCGAAGGCCGCAAGCTGCACCTGGGCCTCGGGCGCGGCGTCTCCGCGCACGAGTACGACGGCTTCGGCGTGCCGCGCGAGGAGTCCCGCCAGCGCTTCGCGGAGATGGTCAGGATCCTGCGCGCCTCCGAGCAGGCGCGCTTTTCGTTCGAAGGCAAGTATTACCGGCTCCCGGAGACCACCGTGCGGCCGCAGGCACGCCACCGCGGCAGCCTGTTCGAGAACGCGAAATGCGCGTTCAACACCCCGGACTCGATGGCGCAGGCGGCCGATCTCGGGCTCGGGCAGATGTTCGTCACCGGCACCACGCTCGACGACATGGCGGTGCAGGTTGCGAAGTTCAATGCCATCCGCAAGATCAAGGGCCTGCCGCCCAACCAGCCGACCACCATGATGTACCTGCACTGCTCGAAGGACCCTGCCGAGTTGGAGAAGGGCCGGCGTTACGTCGCGGAGCAGACCTGGGCGGCGCGCAATCACTACGCGGTCTGGAACGCGCCGGACTTCGCCGGCGTCGCAGGCTACGAGGATTATGCAAAGGTGTTCCGCCAGGGCCGCGAAGTCGCGGTCGAGAAGGTCAAGTTCTCGGAGGACGGCCACCTCATCGGCACCCCGGACGAACTCATCGCCAAGATCCGCCGCACGCAGGAGCGGATCAGCCTGGAATACCTGATCGTGCACCCTGCGCACGGCGCCAAGCCCGGCCACGAGGCGCGCGCCAGCCTGGAACTGTTCGCCCGGGAAGTGCTGCCCGCGGTGCACGAGATGGGCACCCCGATCCACCCGCATTCGCTCGGCACCGAGGCGGATCTCGCGGCACAGACGGCGGTGGGAGGGGCGATCGGGTCGTGATCCGTCGCGGCCAGGATGAGACTGGCGGCCATCAGGGGTGGGTGAACCGATGCTGACCGGGCACCGGCTGTCGTGGCCGGCGGCGAACGGTCCGCCGCAGGACTAAGCCGCGCCCACCGCCCCGGGCGGCGCCGGCCGCGGCAGCATCAGCGCCAGCACCAGGCTGGCCGCGCCGCAGGCGGTCACGAACAGGAAGGCCGCGAGGTAGGCGCGCTCGTCGGGGTATTTCTCGCCGGCTGCGTTGACGATGCTCGAAGTCGTCAGGCACAGCGCGACGATCTGCGAGCCCACGGCCAGGGCGATGCCGCGCAGCACCGTCGTCATGCCGGTGGCCTCGCTGGTGCGGTCCGCGGGGGCGGCTTCGATGATGAGGCCCGGGGCGACGCCGAAGATGATCGTGCCGGCCGGCGCAATCAGCAGCACCGCGGCCAGCGCCAGCGACCAGGCGCTGTCGTGGAAGAACAGGAGCAGCACCCAGGCCAGGAGATTGGCCGCGGCGGCGAGGATCACCACGCGCCGCAAGGTGAAGCGGTGCGCGGCGTACCCGGCGTAGATGGCGGCGACGGCGGAGGTCACGTTGGTCGGCAGCTTGATGAGCCCGGCGAGCGTGGCGCTGATGCCCAGGCCGACCCCGGTCCACTGCGGCTGCTGCAGCAGCGGCAGCAGCACTTGCGGATAAATGAGCGGGCCGAGCGTGAAGGTGCAGATCACCGCGTTGGCGAGCGCAATCCGGCGCACGCCCAGCAGGCGGATGTCGATGAGCGGGTTCGACTGCCGCAGCATGTATCGGACCCAGGTCGCGATGCCGGCTGCGCCGCCGAGCAGCAGCGCCCACGGCAGCGGCGCCTGCCACCCCTGCGCCTTGCCGAAGTTCAGGCTGAGAAGCACCGCGGTCAGCGGGATGACGAAGCTGGTGCCGCCGATCCAGTCGATCCGCCCGCGCACCGCCCGCGGGCGGTCGCGCGGCAGGATGCGCAGCACGAACCCGATCGCGAGGACCGCGACCGTCGCGCTGGCGAGGAAGATGTACTGCCACGGGGCGTGGTCCACGATCACCCCGCCCAGGACGATGCCCATGCCCGTGGAGAACGAAAATGTTCCGCCGAGCACGCCGACGCCGATCCCGACTTCGCGGCTGTCCGCGGCGTGCTCGCGCACGATGCCGAAGGCGAGCGGCAGCACCGCGAGGGAAGCCCCCTGCACAGCGCGCCCGGCGATGATGACGTTCAGGCTCGTGCCGAACAGGCTGATGAGCGAGCCGACGGCGGCGAACCCGAGCGTCACCACCAGCATCCTGCGCCGGCCGTACAGGTCGCCCAGGCGGCTGCTGACCGCGACGGTGGCAGCCGCGGTCAGAGAATAGGCGGTGATCAGCCAGGTGACGTGCAGCGGATCGCCGTACTGGCCGTACAGCCGGGCGAGCGCGACCGTGACCATGTTGCTTTCCAGCGCGCAGGTGAGTTCGGCGACGACCAGCGCCGCAAGCAGCCAGCGAAAGCGGGCGGTCATCGGCGCCGGGCCTGCGGCGGCCTGCGCGTGGTGGGCATCGGTGCTCATGGGCGGACATTCAAACCGCAAATCGCCATGCGCGCCAGCGCAGGGGCCGCATCCCGCCGCGCACCCCGGCTCGCCGTGCCGGTACATCGGGGTACACTGTCGCCCGGCGCCCGACGATGGTTTTGCTGCGCGGGCCCGCGTTCGCGCAGCTACAACGGAGATCTGAACATGTCACGACCCCTGGCCGGCCTGCGCGTACTGGATTGCTCGACCGGAACCGCCGGCCCGCAGGCGAGCGGCCTGCTCGCCGACTACGGCGCGGAGGTGATCTGGATCGAGCCGCCCGGCGGCGATCCGCTGCGCCGCGAGCAGCCGGCCGCGGCGGCGGTGTTCAACCGCGGCAAGCGCAGCGTGGTGCTCGACGCCTCCGCCGCGGCCGATCGCGACCGGATCCGCGTCCTGGCCCGGCGCGCAGACGTCTTCATCGAGAGCTGGCAGCCGGGGGCGGCGCAGCGCCTGGGGCTGGGCCATGCCGATCTGAACGCGCTCAACCCGCGGCTCATCTACTGCTCGATCTCCGGCTTCGGCGAGGACGACCCGCGGCGCGATCTTCCGGCCTACGAGTCCATCGTGCACGCGCTGATCGGGACCATGGCGGTGCAGGCCGGGCACCGCGACGCGCCGATCTTCGAGGCCCATCCGTTCGCGGCCATCGGCGCCGCGCAACTGGCGGTGATCGGCATCCTCGCGGCCCTGCACCGGCGCTTCGAGGACGGCTGCGGCCGGCGCGTGGAGACCTCGATGGTCGACGGCGCCCTGGCGTTCCACCAGATGATCTGGGGCGAGTCCAATCAGTCCCTGGAACAGGGCAAGTCCAAGCTGCTGGATCGCCGCGCCATGCTGAGCCGCGCGCGCAACCGCCTGGTCAACCGGGCCTTCCTGTGCGGGGACGGCAACTACATCGGTATCCACACCGGCGCCCTGGGCGCATTCGACCGGCTGATGGAAGTGCTCGGCCTGCAGGACCGGATCAAGCCGCTGACTGCCGGCTTCGCGATGGGCACCGTGCTCACCGACGAGGAATCCGACGCGCTGGAAAACTCGATCCATCCGATCCTGGGCTCGCAGCCGCGCGAGTACTGGGTGCAGCGCCTGCGCGAGGCGGACGTGTGCGCGGTCGAGGTGTTCCATCCGACCCAGGCCTTCGACGAGCCGCAGACGCGCCACAACGCCATGGTGGTCGCGATCGACGATCCGGTGCTGGGGCGCACCGAGCAGGTCGCGCCCGGGCTGCGCCTGGATGGGCAGGCACCGGCGGTGCCCGCCGCGGCGCCTGCGCCCGGCCGCGATACGGCCGCGGTGCTGGCGGATCTGGAACGGCCGGCCGCTGCGTCCGACTGGGCGCCCGCCGTTTCCGCGGCCCGCCCCGATCGGCGCCCGCTGCTCGACGGCGTGAAGGTGGTCGATCTCGGCGCCTACTACGCCGGGCCCTATTCCTCGCGCGTGCTGGCCGATCTGGGCGCGGACGTGATCAAGGTCGAGCCCACCGCCGGGGATCAGTTGCGCGGCATCGAGCGCCCGTTCTACGGTGCGCAGGCCGGCAAGCGCGCGATCGCGGCGAATCTCAAGTCCAAGGCCATCCGCCCGGCGATCGAAGCACTGATCCGCTGGGCCGACATCGTCCACCACAACCTGCGACCCGGCGCGGCCGAGCGCCTGGGCCTGGGCCGCGACGACGTGCGGGCGCTGAACGCCGGCGCGATTTACCTGCACGCGCCGGGCTGGGGCACGAGCGGTCCGTGCGCCATGCGCCAGAGCTTCGCGCCCATGCTGAGCGGCTACGCCGGCGTGGCCTTCGAGTGCGCGGGCCAGTTCAACGAGCCGATGCCGACGGTCGGCAACGAGGATCCCGGCAACGGCCTGATGGGCGCGATCGGCATGTTGATCGCGCTGCTGCACCGGCGCCGCACCGGCCATGCGTTTTACTGCGAGAACCCGCAGTTGAACGCCTCCCTGGGGCTCATCGCCCACGTCGTGCGCAATGCCGCCGGCGAGGCGGTGGGCGCGGGCCGGCTGGACGCGTTGCAGATGGGGGTCGAGGCGCTCGACAGCCTGTACGCGACCCGCGACGGCCATGTCTGCCTGGTGGCGAAGACCGACGCCGAAATCCGCGCACTGGAGCAGCGGCTGGGCGTGGATATCCTTGGCGACGAACGCTTCGCGAGCGTGGAAGCGCGCGCCGCGCACCGCGACGAGCTGACTGATCGGCTGCGCAACGCCTTCGAGGCGCGTACCAGCGCCGAATGGATCGCGCATTTCGCAGGCTCCGGCGTGGCGCTGGTGGAGCCGGCCACCGAGGCGGCGATCCACGCGCTGTTCAACGATCCGGCGCAGCGGCGCATCGGCCGCGTCAGCGAGACGCCGCATCCCGAAAAAGGCCGGGTGCGCGAACTGGCCTGGCTGGTGCGCGTCGGCGACGCGGATCGGCCGCAATACCGGCTGGCGCCGGAACTCGGCGAGCACTCCGAGCAGATCCTGGCCTGGGCAGGCTACGAGCCGGCGCGCATCGCCGAGCTGGTGGCGCAGGGCGAAGTGCGTACGCCGGGTGGTACCGCCAGGCAGGCCGCACCGGCGGCGAAGCCGGCGTCGACCGGCTGAAGACAGGTACGTCGGGGACGGCAACTCGGAGCGTGCGGCATGGGCGGACTGGAACTGCAGGACAAGGTGGCGATCGTCACCGGCGGCGCGGACGGCATCGGCGCGGCCACGGTGCGCGCACTGGCCGAGCGCGGCTGCGCGGTGGCGATCTTCGACCGCGACGCAGGCAAGGGCGATGCGGTCGCCGCGCAGCAGATCGCCGCCGGCCGGCGGGTGACGAACCTGGGCGTGGACCTGGCCGACTCGGCCAGCCTTTCAGGCGCGGTCCAGGGTGTGCTCGACGCGCACGGCCGCATCGACATCCTGGTCAACTGCGCGGGCGTCACCGGCGGGGTCTCGAACCTGGCCGACACCACCGAGGCGATCTGGGACTTCGTCTTCGCGGTGAACGTGAAGGCGCCGTTCCTGCTCATCCGCCAGGTCGCCGCGCACATGATCGCGCGCGGCGGCGGCGGGCGGATCGTCAACGTCTCGTCGAGCTCGGCGTATCGTGCGCTGATGTCGGTGCCGGCCTACGGCAGCTCCAAGGCGGCGCTGTCGCAGTTGACGCGCTGCGCCGCCGCCGAGCTCGGACCGCACGACATCAACGTGAACACCGTCGCCCCCGGGCTGACCGACACCAAGATGGGCTCGCGCAACGAAACCTTCGCGCCCGGCGTCGCCGAGCGCCTGATCCGCGAAGGGCCGATCTCGAACCTGCTGGCGCGCATCTCCACGCCCGAGGACGTTGCCGCCGTGATCGTCTTCCTGTGCCTGCCGGCCAGCCGCCAGATCACCGCCCAGACCATCCACACCAGCGCCGGCGCGATCGTCTGACCGCGGCCGGCCGTACGCCGGTCGGGCGCTACGCGGGCGCGACCGGCGTGGCGTTTGCGGCCTGGTACACCCGCGCCATGTCGCCCATCGTGACCGGACGCAGATCCTGCGTCGCCGGCTGGATGCCCCCCATCGATTTCGGCGTCACGTCGACGTGACGGGCGCGCGCTCGAAGCGCGCCGACCGTGGCCTGCCGCCGATCGATCACGCCGAACGGATCGAAGTTGAAATAGCGCAGTGCGTTCTCGTGCGTGATCATGGCGATTTCCCGGTCCGGGATCCCGGCGAAACCCTCGGCGAGCACCTCGGGCGAATTCGGCCAGGTGCTGTCGGCGTGCGGGAAGTCGCATTCCCAGGTGATCCGCTCGACGCCGACCTCATGCCGGTACTTGATGCCGATCGGATCCTGGTGGAAGCAGTACAGGAAGTTGCGCTTGAGGATGTCGCTCGGCTTCAGCGCGCCGAAATCCTGGTGGGTCCAGAACCGGTGCTGTCCGTAGGCGATGTCCGCGCGTTCCATGAAGTAGGGCAGCCAGCCCACGCAGGCCTCGGGCAGCGCCAGCTTCAATGCCGGAAACCGGCGCGGCACGGGCGAATACAGCAGTTCCGCCAGGCAGTTCGACGTGCCCATGTTGATCAGCGTGTTGGCCACGTCGACCGGCGTGTCGAGCGACTGGAAGCGCGATTCGCCCGAGGTGCCGATGTGGATCATGACGACCACGTCCAGATCCACGCAGGCGCGCCACAGCGGATCCCAGTCCTCGCGGTGGATGGACGGCAGGCCGAACGGGCAGGGGTTCTCCGGGAAATAAATCGCGCGCGCACCCTTGGCCGCCATGCGCCGCAGTTCGCCGACCGCCAGGTCCACGTCCCACAGCGGCAGCAGCGCCGCGGGGATGAACCGGCCGGGGTGGGCGCCGCACCACTCGTCGCAGTGCCAGTCGTTGTAGACCGCGATCAGCGCCTGCATCAGCGCCTTGTCCTGGCCGCGCTGGAACTGCTCGCCGCCGAAGCCCGGCATGGTCGGAAAGTTCAGCGAGGCCAGCACGCCGTTCGCGTTCATGTCGTCCACGCGCGCGGGGACGTCGTAGCAGCCGCGGCGGATGCCGTCGTAGGCGATTGGCTCGCAGCCCAGTTCCTCGCGCCTGCGCCCCCACACCGCCAACGAGGCGACGGTGTTCATGTAGCGGTCCTCCATCCGCCAGCGCTCGGTGCCGTCCGCCAGCTTCACCACGCGCGGCGCGTGGTCGCGGATCCTGGCCGGCAGCCGCTGCGTGAACAGGTCCGGCGGCTCGATGATGTGGTCGTCGACGCTGACCAGGATCATGTCTTCGGTGCGCATGTCCCTGCCTCCCTCGTCAGCCGATGCGCTGATCGAGCTGGACCATGATGTCGTTCGGATCCTTGTAGAACGCGGTGCGGATCCGGATGCCGCCGCCGAGGCTGAACGAATCGTTCTGCGGCTCGAACGTCAGCGGCTCCTTGATGCAGCGGATCCCGGCGCCGACCAGCCGGGCGTGGATGGCGTCGATGTCGTCGACCCAGAACGCCACGTGGTGGTTGCCGACCTCGTCGAGCATGATCGGGCTGCCGTCTGGCGGGGTGGTGGTGCCGATGACCAGCAGCACGTTGCCGGCGCGCAGGTAGTACGCGTGGCGGGCGAGCCGATCCGGGTGGCGCAGGATTTCCGGGATCTCGTCGTACTTCATCTCGTGCACGACCTCGAAGCCGAGCAGGTCGCGGTAGAAACGCAGCGCGCCGGCCATGTCGCGGGCGCCGATGCCGATGTGGGAAAGCCCCTGGATCGCCATGGTTCGGTTCCTCCTGCGGTGGCGGGCCGTGGATGGTCGCGTGCGCGCAGGTGTTCCGGGTGCCCGGAAAGTCCGGGCGGCCATCGCGCCCGGTACCCCCGGCATCCTCGCCGCGCGTCTGTTTGACCCGCTGGTCAGCATCGTACACGATAGCGCCCGGCTTCGGCAGGCGTGGGTCCGCGCCGGATGCGATTCGGCGGCGCTGGCTCGGAAATCGATCGGGACGGATGTGGTCATGGCGGAAGCAGTACGGGATCCGGTGCTGATGGAGGTGATTCGCAACGAGCTGGAGGCGCTCGCGGAGGAAATGTGCATCGCCGTGCGCAGGGCGGCGCGCTCGCCGATGGTCAAGATCGGCGATTTCGCCGCCACGCTGTGCGACGAACGCGGGCGCGGCATCGGCGTGGGCTCGCAGAACATGATGACCCCGCTGTTCATCATGCAGGTCAAGCGCCTGATGCAGCACTACGGCGCCGGTATCGCGCCGGGCGACGTGTACATCATGAACGATCCCTACGCCGGCGGCTCGCACCTGCCCGATGTGCTGGTGGTCACGCCGATGTTCCGGCACGAGCGGCTCGCCGGGTTCGCCGTGATCTACAGCCACCACACCGACATGGGCGGCCGCTTCGCCGGCAGCCAGAGCGGCCAGTGCACGAACGCTTTCGAGGAAGGCGTGCGGTTCCCGTTGCTGCGCCTGTACGAGCGCGGGCGGCGCAATGCCGATCTGGTCACCCTGCTCGTGGCCAACGTGCGCTCGCCCGAGGACTGCCTGGGTGACCTGGATGCCAAGGTGGCCGGCGGCTGGAAGGCGACCCAGGCGCTCGGTGCGATGCTCGACCGCTACGGTTTCGATGCCTATGCCGACTGCTGCGATCACCTGAACGAGCTGTCCCAGCGGCAGGTGCGCGAGGCGATCCGCGCCATCCCCGACGGCGACTACGGCGCCGCGGTCGAACTGGCCGACGACGGGCTCGGGCCGCTGGAGCAGGGGTTGCCGATCCGGGTGACGCTGCGGGTCCGTGCCGACCGCCTGCAGGTCGATTTCACCGGCACGAGCGCGCAGGCGCGCGGCGGGGTGAACATGCCGTTCGAGAACGTGCGCGGCGTGGTGGTCTCGACCCTGCGCGAGCTGCTCGCGCCCGACGCGCCGCTGAACGACGGCCTGATGGACGCGATCGAGGTCAGTTCCCCGCCGGGCACGCTGACCAATCCAAACTGGCCCGCCGCCACCGGCGGGCGGGCGCCGGTGTTCTTCCTGACCGATGAAGTCCTGCACCGCGCGCTGTCCGTTGCCGCGCCCGAGCGCGTGCCGGTGCCGCGCGAAGCCTGGGACGTGATGCACCTGACGGCGCGCACCACCGACGGCCGCATGGGCGCGCTGCAGGATCTGTTTTCCGGCGGCTGGGGCGCGCGCCCCAATGGCGACGGGATCGACGCGGTGGCGCAGTCATCGACGGTGACACTGCCGGTCGAACTGCTCGAACGGGAGTTTCCGGTCGTCGTCGAGCGCTTCGAGATGCTGGCGGACACCGGCGGCCCGGGGTGTCATCGCGGCTCGATGGGCATCCTGCGCCGGTTCCGCTATCTGGACGAAGGCCACGTGATGGTGCGCACCAATCGCCTGCGGCCGTCTTCCGGACTGGCCGGCGGGCGCCCTGGCGAGGTCGGCGGCAACGTCCTGAACGGCACGCCACTGCGGCGGATCGCGTTCGAGCATTTCCACGCACGACCGGGGGACGTGCTGGAACACCGCGTTGCGGGATCGGGCGGATACGGCGATCCCTTCGAGCGCGATCCCGCCGCGGTGCTGCGCGATGTATGCGAGGAGCGCGTCTCCGCGGAGCGGGCGCTGCGCGACTACGGCGTGGCCGTCGTCGCCGATGGCCACGTGGGCTGGAGGGTGGACGCCGCCGCCACGGCGCAGGCACGGCGCCGGGATCGCCGCGACGCGGCCGGGGCCGGGCACTGATGCGCGTCGCCTTCGACATCGGCGGCACGTTCACGGACGTCATCACCCTGGGGGCGGACGGCGCGCTGCAATCGGCGAAGGTCCTGTCGCTGCACGATCGCCTCGGCGGCGACATTTCCGCACGGGTCGACGGCCACCGCCCCGCGGAGCCGGTCGAGCGCTTCGTGCACGCGACGACGATCTGTTCCAACGCCGTGATCGAGGGCACGGTCGCGCGCGCCGGCCTCATCACCACGGCCGGATTCCGGGACACGCTGGAACTGCGCAACCAGAAAGGGCCGCAGAACCCTTCCATCGCCTGGCGCCCGCCGCAGCCGCTCGTCCCACGCCAGCGCTGCGTGGAAGTGGACGAACGGATCCGGGCCGATGGCAGCGTGGACCGCGTGCTGGACGAAGCGGGCGCGCGTGCCGCGATCCGCCGCTTGCTGGATCAGGACGTCGAGGCGATCGCGGTCTGCCTGCTCAACGCCTACCTGAATCCGGCGCATGAACGGCGCCTGGGCGAAATGATCCGGGAAATCGCGCCGGGCCTGCCGTTCTGCCTGTCCTGCGACGTCCACCCGGAGGTGCGCGAGTACGAGCGCACCTCCACGACGGTCATCAACGCCGCGCTGCTGCCGGTGGTGGGGCGCTACCTGGATGGCTTGCAGGCGCATCTGTCCCGCCACAGCCCGCAACTGCACATCATGCAGTCCAACGGCGGCATCATGAGTGCGGCCGCGGCGCGGGTGCGGCCGATGTTCATGGTCGAGTCCGGTCCGGCGGCCGGGGTGCTGGCCGCGGCGCGGCTCGCGGCGGAGATGGGGATCGGCGAGGTACTCTCGTTCGACATGGGCGGAACCACGGCCAAGGCCTGCCTGATCCAGGACGCCCGCCCGCTGGAACGCTCCAGCGTCGAGATCGGCGCGGCGTCGACCGCCGGCGGCCGTGCGCGCGAGTCCGGCCATGCGCTGAAGGTGCCCACGTTCGATCTGGTGGAAGTCGGTGCCGGCGGCGGATCGATCGCGTGGACCGACGGCGCCAGCCTGCGCGTGGGGCCGCGCAGCGCCGGTGCGGATCCGGGGCCGGTGTGCTACGCGCGCGGCGGCACGGCGCCGACCGTCACCGACGCCAACGTCGTGCTCGGCTACATCAACCCGGCGGCGATTGCCGACGGCACGGTGAACCTGGATGCGCCGGCGGCGCGCGCGGCGTTCGACACGCTGGCCGCGCGGCTCGGTATGCAGGCGCTGCCGCTCGCCTACGGCGTGACCCAGGTGGCCAATGCGGTGATGATGCGGGCGCTGCGCGCCGTATCCACCGAGCGTGGCCACGATCCGCGCCGCGCGACGCTGGTCGCGTTCGGGGGCGCGGGGCCGCTGCACGCGGCGGCGCTCGCGCAGACCCTGGGCATCGAAACCGTCGTGGTGCCGCCGCTGCCGGGCGTGTTCAGCGCGCTCGGCCTGCTGCTGGCCGACTACCGGTTGGACTACGTGGCCTCGATGGTCAGCACGCTCGACGGCGTGGATGTGGGCGAGGTGTACCGCCGCTTCGAGTCCCTGGAAGCCACGGCGCGCGAGGACATGGCGCGGCTCGGGATGCCCGTGGACCGGCTGCGCTTCGAGCGTGTCGCCGATCTGAAGCTGTCCTACCAGGTCGAGGACGTCCCGTTCCCGGTCGAGCCCGGGCGGCGCGAGGATCTTGCGGCCGTGCTGTCGCGGGCGTTCGACGAGCACCACGAACGCGAGTACGGATTCGTGGCGCAGGGCACGCGGATGCTCGTCAACCTGCGCGTGCGCGCGATCGCGCCGGCCGACACGCTGCGCTTCGATGCGCTCGCCCCGGCAGGCGGCGCGGCGCGCGCCACTGCGGCGCCGGTCCGGCGGCAGGCCTACTTCGGCCCGGCGCATGGCACGCTCGACACCCTGGTCACCACGCGCAGCGGGATCGCCGGCGTCGTGCCGGGCCCTGTCATCATCGAGGAACCCGATACCACCGCCGTCGTTCCGCCCGGCTGGAGCGTGGAAATGCATCCGAACGCGGCGCTCGTTCTGCGGCGCATGCCGGCACAGGGGGGCACGCCGCAACCATGATCGTCGATACGCACCTGCATTCGCGCTCCAGCGGCGCGGCGCCGTTTCCGGTCCTGCCGGGCGCGCCGCCCGAGGGCGCCTCCGGCGAGACGGCCGAGGCGCTGCTTGCCACCTTGGCCGCCTGCGGCGTCGGCGGCGCGGTGCTGGTGCAGTGGAACTCGCGCCACGGGTACGACAATGCCTACGCGGCCGATGCGATCCGCCGCCATCCCGGCCGGTTCGCCGGCGTGTGTTCGATCGACACGGGCGCGGCCGACGCCGCGGATCGCGCCGCACACTGGATCACGGCGGGCGGGATGCGCGGGGTGCGCCTGTTCAACGGCTTCGCCCTTTCGCCCGGCGATCGCCCGCTGCGCGTGGACGATGCGCGCGTGCGCGGCGTGGTCGATCGCTGCCAGGCGCTCGGCGTGCCGCTGACGGTGATGAGCGCGGCCGCGGACCTGGATGCCGTCGCGTCGCTGGCGCGCGACCGCCCGGCGCTGCCGCTGCTGCTGGATCACCTGGCGCTGGCGGACGACGCGTCCCGACTGTTGCCGCTCGCGGCACTGCCGAACGTGGCGCTGAAGTTCAGCACCGGCGTGCTGGCGGTGCGCCACGACGGATCGCGGGCCAGCGCCGGTTTCGCTGCCGAGCGTGCGTTGATCGAGCGCCTCCTGGAGGGCTTCGGTGCGCGGCGCCTGCTGTGGGGCTCGAACTACCCGCAGACACCGCTGCCGTATCGCCAAATCGTGGAACTCGCCGATGTCCTGCTGGCGACGCAGGACGCTTCCACGCGTGCGCTTGTCATGGGCGGCAACGCGCTGCGGTACTGGCCCGAAATCGCCGATTGGACGGCACACGCTTCATGAGCATCCTGGTCACCGGCGGCACCGGCTTCCTCGGCGCATATCTCGTGCGCCACCTGGTCGAAGTCGTCGGCGCGCGCGACGTGGTGCTCTTCGACCGTGCCCCGGCGCCGGACAAGCTCGGGCGCTGCGCGGACCGCGTTCGCATCGTCACCGGCGACATCCTCGACCGCGCCGCACTCGCCGGGGTCATCGGGGAGTTCGGCGTCGATCGGATCGCGCACCTGGCCTACACGCTCTCCACCGGCCTGGACGCGGATCCGCCGGCCGGCATCCGGATCAACTGCGAGGGCACCGTGAATGTGTTCGAGGCCGCGCGCCAGGCGGGCGTGCGCCGCGTGGTGTTCGGTTCCTCGGTGACGATGTACGGCATGCGGACCGAACTGGTGGGCGCGGAGGTCGACGAGGACACCGAGCCGCATCCGGATTCGCTCTACGGCATGTGCAAGCAGTTCGACGAGCGCATCGCCGGATGGTACGGCGCGCGCCACGGCCTGGAGATCATCGCCATGCGGCCGATTTCGATCTTCGGCCTGGGGCGCGGCCAGCGCGCCACCTCGGCGCAGAGCGCGCGCCACTTCATGGTGCTGCCCGAGATCGCCGCGCTCGGCGAGCCGGTGACCATGCCGCCGGACGAGCAGGTGATCGACTGGATGTACGCCGCCGATGCGGCACACGCCTTCCACCTGGCGCTGACCGTGCCGGCGCCCGCGCACCGGATCTTCAACATGGCCTCCGACCGCGTACGCACCGGCGAGGTCACGGCCATCCTGCGCCGGCTGCTGCCCGGCGTGCAGATCCGATCCGGCACCGAGCCGGTGCCCTGCCACTTCCTCGTGAGCCAGCGGCGGCTGCGCGAGGAACTGGGCTACGCACCGCGCTTCAGCCTCGAACAGGCGCTGGCCGAATACATCGCCGATGCACGCGCGGCACGGCGCGCGATGCCGGCCTGATTGGAATTCGCGGGAGACACGCATGATCGACACCGGGCGCCTGGCCGCGCTGTTCGGCCTGGAAGGGAAAGTCGTCGTCGTCACCGGCGGCGGGGCCGGATTCGGCGCGGCCATCGCTGCGCTGCTGGCCGCGGCAGGTGCAACGGTGGCGGTCGCCGATCGGGACGAAGCCGCCGCCGAACGCACCGTCGCTGCGATCCGGGCCGCCGGCGGCTCGGCGCAGGCGCAGCCGGTCGATGTGGCGGACGAGCCGTCGGTGGAGCGCATGTTCCAGGCCGTCGCCGGCGCGATCGGCGAGGTCGACATCCTCGTCAGCAACGTCGGCGTGTTTCCCAAGCAGTATTTCACCGAGACCACCGCCGCCCAGTGGGACGGGATCCATTCCGTCAACCTGCGCGGCGCTTTCCTGTGCATGCGTGCGGCGGCGCAGTCGATGATCCGCAAGGGCGGCGGCGGGCGCATCGTCTGCATCTCCTCGATCGCCTCGCTGCACCCGGCCACCTACGGCAATGCCGCCTACAGCGCCTCCAAGGGCGGGCTGAATGCACTGGTGCGCGGGGCGGCACTGGATCTGGTCCGCCACGGCATCACGGTGAATGCCGTCCTGCCCGGCGGCGTGCGCACCGAGACCGGAAACCAGCTCGGGCGCAGCGGCACGATCACCGGCCCGGCGACCGACGAGCGCCGCTTCCTGCTCGGCTGGAAGGACTCGGCCGATCCGGTGGCGGCGGCCGTGCTGTACCTGGCCGGGCACGGCGGCGCCCACGTCACCGGCCAGTCGCTGGTCGTCGACGGCGGCTTCATGATCTCCTGACGGCGTGGTCATCACTTTGCCTTGAAAGGAAGGGCATGGGCTATTCGCTGCTGAACGGCATCCGCGTCCTGGAGGTCTCGCTGCTCGCGCCCGACAGCGTCGGCCAGCACCTGGCGGACATGGGCGCCGAAGTCATCAAGATCGAAGCGCCCCCGCGCGGGGATCACGTGCGCGGCGTGAGCCCCACCGCCGTGGGCGAGCCCGGCGGTCCGTCGCTCCTGCACCTGACCTGGAACCGCGGCAAGCGCAGCGTCGGCCTGGATCTCAGGCACGCCGAGGGCCAGGCCGTGTTCCTGGAGCTCGTGCGCCGTTCGCACGTGGTCATCGAAGGCCTGCGCGCCGGTACGCTCCAAGCGTGGGGGCTGGGCCTGGCGCGGCTGCAGGCCGCGAACCCGGCGCTGGTGTACTGCACGCTGTCCGGCACCGGCCGCGACAGCCCGTACACGCGCCTGGGCTCGCACGGGGTGTTCTTCGATGCCTACGCGGGCCTGGTGCCGCCGCACGTACACGCCGACGGCAGCGTCCGGCTGCCGGTGGAGCATCCGGTCTCGATCGGGATCCACGCCGGCGGCCTGCAGGCGGCGGTGGGCGTGCTGAGCGCGCTGGTGCGCGCGGTGCGGACCGGCCAGGGCGCGGTGGTCGACGTCGCCGAGCTCGATGCCGCCGCCCTGTGGGACAAGGAAGGCATCGAGTGGGCGATGAACGAGCCGCTGATGCACCGGCGCGCGACCTACGCCCAGGGCAGCGGCCGGCCGACCGGGCTGAACGAGTCCGTGCGCTATTCCTACTACCTCACCGGCGACGATCGCCTGATGCTGTTCCAGGCGCCGGAGCGCAAGTTCTTCGAGAATTTCTGCCGCGCGGTCCAGCGCCCGGAACTGATCGAGCGCTTCCCGGGCAGCGACTACGACCAGGCCGCCGGCAACGAGGCACTGCGCGCCGAGTTGCAGGGGATCTTCCGCACCCGCACGCAGGCGCAGTGGACCGAGCTGTTCATTCGCGCCAACGTCGCCGGCGGCCCGGCCCTGCGCCCAGCCGAGATCGCCGGCGACCCGCACTTCCAGGCGCGCGCCAATGTCTACACGGTGCAGCACCCGCGCTACGGCACGTTGCACCTGACCTCCACGCCGATCAAGATCGCGGGTGAAACCTTCGCGGCGCAGCTCGCGCCGGAGATGGGCGCGGATACCGGCGCGGTGCTGCGCGAACTGCTCGGCTACGACGACGCGCGCATTGCCGCGCTCGCGGCGGCCGGTGCGATCAACGCTTCGCCCGCTTCCGGCGCGGGTGCAGGCCGAGCAGGGTGAGGATGGTGTCGCGCTGTTCGGCGATCACCTTCGGATCCGTGACCGTGCGGCCGCTGCGGGAGAAGTAGCCGTCGGGGTCCATGAACAGGCGCGTGGCCATGCCGATGAGGACGTACTGCAGCAGGACGGGATCGATCGTACGCGGCAGCACGCCGGCCGCCTGCGCGGCGATCACCTCGCCAATCCACGCGTCGCTGCCTTCGCCCATCAGCGCGGAACGCGCGCTGGCCGGGTCCACCTGCGGGCGATCCAGCAGGTACCACATCATGAACCGATGCCGGGTGGTATGACGCGCGCCGTTCTCGACGAGCTGGGTGAGAAAGCTGGCCAGGCGGTTGCGTGCATCCGTGCCGGCGGTGCGCTGCAGCAGTTGCCGGACCTGGGTGGCCATGTCCTGCTGGATCGTATGCGCGCACTCGCGCCACAGGCCGAGCTTGTCCTTGAAGTGATAGACGATGAGCGGGTGGTGGATGCCGGCGCGGCGGGCAATCTCGCGCGTGAACGCGCCGCGATACCCGTGCTCGGCGAACACGTCGATTGCGACATCGATGATCCTGCGCCGGGTCTGTGCGGATCGTTCGGTCGTTCCCCGCTTGGTCGGATTGCGCGCCACGCCTGTCTCCCGAGCCTGTTCCCGGCTCTTGCCTCCCATACTAACCTCCCCACGAAAAAGGGGACATTCATCATTATTCAAAGGGTGCCAGGCACCGGCGAATCCGGCGTACCAGAGGGATGCGCGGCCGCGAGGGCGGATCGGCGCGAGGAGGGCAGGCGATGAAACTGCAGCGCTGGCACGTGGGTACCGTGGTCGCCGACATCGGCGCGGCGATCGCCGACTACGAGCGCTTCGGCCCGTGCGCGGTGAGCGTGGCCGCCCACCTGCCGACCCGGACCTGGGATCCGGCGGCGGGCGACGTGGTGGACGAGCCGCTGGAGGTGGTGTTCCTGCGCGACGGCTTCGGCGAAACCTTCGAACTGATCCGTCCGTTGTCCACCGGCGGCCCGCAGTCGCGCCTGCTCGCGCAGCGGCCCGGTCCGACGCACGTGGCGTACTGGTGCCAGGATCCGGTGGCGACGGCGCACGCGCTGCTCGCCGAAGGCGCCGAGATCGTGTTGTTGTCGCTCGCCGATGCCGGGGACTGGCGCGAGCGCTACGAGCGCGGTGGCGCCGCGGCCCTGCTGCCGGTCACCGCAGCGAGCTACCTGCGCCTTGCCGGCGGCCTGGTGGTCGAGTTGAACGACGGCCCGGCCAGCCGCGCGACGATGACCGCGCTCTGGGGCGAGGGTGTCACGGCGTGCCTGCCGCGGATGTTCGGCGCATCAGCCGGGCCGGCGGTCGAGGGATGACGGAGATGGCCATCGTGCCTGCCATCCATGTGCCGCCCCGTCCTTGCGAGGCCGTGCAGCGGCCGCGGCAATCGAGGCGGCCTGGACGAACCCGGCGCCGCATGGGTCGCTTCGCTGCGCTCGCGACGACGAAGGGGTTCAATATCGATGCCGCGCGCGCGGCGATCCCCGCCCACCTGGTCGCGCCGGCGGCCGCCTGGCTCGTCCACGAGGCGTGCGAGGCCACGGGCATGCTGTTCGTGGCCCGCGGTGCGACGATGGCACGGGCGTTCATGAGCCAGACGCGCGGCATCGCCAGCACGCCCGGGCAGTACACGATCGAGGCCATTCACGATCGCTTCGGCGAGATCGTCGCCACCCAGGGCGCGGTGCCGGAGGAAGTGCACATCCTGGCCGGCGCCCGGCGCATTGCCGAGCTGCTCGGCGTGCCGTGCCCGATCGACGCGGACGAGGCCCGTCGCATCGAAGCCGGGCAATGAAGGCATGGACCTGCACCTGACTCCCGAGCCGCAGGCGGATCCGCACCGCTATCGCTACGCGGCGCGACGGCCCTGGTGCTCGTGGAACGGCCTGTTCGGCGGCGCACTCGCCGGCGCGCTGATCGCGGCGATGGAACACGCGGCCGGCCGGCCGCTGGCGGCGTTCAGCGTCCAGTACCTGCGCAACGTCAGGGAGGGCGTGGAGCTTGCGATCGAGACCGAGAACCTCGCGGTTGGTTCCACCAGCACCCAGATGGCCGCGACCGCGACGCTGCCCGAAGGGCGGGCGGCGATCGCCTCGGCCACCTTCGGCGGCCCGGGGGCAACGCCGCGCATCGACGCGGAATTCCCCGAGGTCGGGCCTGCCGACGAGGCCCCGCCGCGCGCGTGGATGCGGCCACTGACGGGCGGATTGAACGAGACCCTGGATATCCGCGTCGCGGCGGTGCACGCCTCGCGCGTACTGCTCTGGGCGCGTTGCCCGGCGGCGCAGGGCATGCCGTCGTCCGCCGCCCTGCTGGCGTGCATCGCCGACCAGCCGCCGTTCGGGATCATGCGCCTGCTCGGCGGGCAGTGGTACGGCATCTCGCTGGAGGCGAGCCTGAAGATCGTCACGGCGCCGCAAGGCCGCGACGGCGGTGCGTGGACGCTGGTGGAGATCGTGTTCGACGCCATCGCGTCGCCGTTCGCCTTCGCGACCGTCAACCTCTGGAGCACGGACGGCACGCTGCTCGCCATCGGCTCGCAGTCGATGCGGATCCGCAACGGCATCCAGGATTGAGCGTCGCGGTACGCAATTGCCCGCTGAACCGGCGCACCGTGGCTTCGGGCCCTGACCGGATTACCCATGGTCGCTGTCCGGATCCCCCGGTAGGGTCGCAGCGCGTCCGTGCCCTAAGATGGCCACCCGATGCGTACCGCGGCACCGCCGCGCGACGGCTGCCGCGCACCGATCGAATCCCCCAACCGCACCCCGGAGACGACGCATGAGCCTGGAGATCCGCCGCCTGGAACCATTCGGTGCCGAAATCCTCGGCCTGGACCTCGAACGCCCGTTCGACGAACCCACCGCCGACCGGATCCGCCGGGCGTGGATCGAATCCGGCATCGTCCTCGTGCGTGGCGGCGTCCGATCCGAGCAGGCACACCTGCGGCTGAGCCGCTGCTTCGGCGAGCTCGAACCCTCGGCGACGAAGGATCTGAACGTGGGCGACCAGGGCTACCTGCTGTCCCTGCGCTACGACGCGGGCGCCGAGCCACAGGAGCGCCTGAACGTGTTCGAGGTCGGCGGTGAGCGCCGCACCGGCTGGCTGGGCTGGCACTGGGACCAGACCTTCATGCCGGAGATCGTGCGCGGCGCGGTGCTGCGCGCCGTGGACCCCGCGCGCAGCGGCGGCGAAACCGGTTTCATCGACGGCATCGCCGCCTACGAACGCCTGCCCGAGTCCCTGCGCCGGCGCATCGACGGACTCGAAGTCGTGTACTGGTTCACCGGCGCGCAGGAAATGAATCCGTTCGGCTACCCGAAGGACCTGCGCCTGGTCGCGCGTTCGCAGGCCATGAGCCAGAACATCGCCAGGCAGCGCGAGGGCTTCCCGCCCTGCGTCCATCCGCTGGTGATCACGCAGCGCGAGACCGGCCGCAAGGTGCTCAAGCTCTCGCCGATGCACTGCCAGTACATCCTGGGCATGCCGCGCGAGGAAAGCGATGCGCTGCTGCACGAGCTGGCGGCCTGGATCGTCGACGAGCGCTTCGCCTACGTGCACCGCTGGGAGAAGAACGACGCGATCGCCTGGGACAACTGGCGCGTGGTGCACAAGGCCTTCGGCGTCGCGCCGGAGGTGTCGCGCAACATGCAGCGCACCACGATCGTCGGCGACTACAAGGTCGGGCGGTACCTGGATCCGAGCCTGGATCGCGCGCGCTTCACCGCGCGCATCGTCGACTGAATTCGGCGCTTCCGCGCGCGGCGGGTATCCCGTGCGGGTCGCAGTCCTCGCCCTGGACGGGTGCTTCGCTTCGACGATCCACGCGCTCGTCGACACGCTGCGCATCGCCAACGCGTTCGTCGACCGGCGCGTCGGTGCCCGCGCGCGCCACATCGACTGGCAGGTGCTGTCGGTGTCGGGAAGAACGGTGCGCAGCGCGGCCGGCGCACCGATCGCCGTGGACGGCGCCCTGTCGGGCGCGGGCGAACCGTTCGACGCGGTGTTCGTGCCGGCGGTCGAGTTCGATACCGCCGCGGGCTTCGCGCGCCGGCTCGCGCGCGGCGCACGGGCGAGCGCGTGGATCCGCAGGCAGCACGCGGGCGGGGCGATCCTGGCGGCGGTCGGCACCGGAGTTTGCGTGCTGGCACAGTCGGGCGCACTCGATCGCCGCCGGGTGGCGGTGCCGTACTGGCTGGCCAGGGTCTTTCGCCAGCGGTATCCCGCGGTCAGGCTCGACACGGCGCGCGGCCTGACCGAGGACGAAGGCGTCATCTGCGTCGCCGGCATCGGTGCCGCGACCGTCGCGGCCCGGCATCTGCTCGCGCGCCTGGTTACGCCCCAGATCGTCACGCTGGTGGCGCAGGCGATGATGCCGGCCGAGGTCGACGAATCAAGGCTCGAGGACGGTGCGCGCGCGCTGCCGCCGACCGGTGACGAGTTCATGGACCGCGCGCGCTACTGGCTGCAACGCAACCTGGGCGCCAGGGTGTCGATGGCGGATCTCGCCGCGGAGATGCTGGTCAGCGAGCGGACGCTGGCCAGGCGCTTCAAGCGCGCGCTCGGCGTGACGCCGCATGCGTACCTGCACGCGTTGCGCATGGAATCGGCAGGTCATTTCCTGACCAGGACGCGGCTCGGCATCGCCCGCATCGCCTCGCGCGTCGGTTATCGCGACGCGGCGTTTTTTCGCGAGGTATTCCACGCATACGCGGGCATGGGGCCGCTCGCGTACCGGCAGGCGCGATCGCGGCCGCCCGCGCCGAACAAGCCCGGGCGGCCGCCGCGGCGCTGATGCGGCGCGGGCCGGTGCCCCGCGACTCTTCCAACGAAAACGAGGACCTGAACATGCTCGATCTCATCATTCGCGGCGGCAACGTCATCGACGGTACCGGCGCACCCGCACGGCGTGCGGACCTGGGCATCCACGGCGGCCGGATTGCGGCCATCGGCAAGATCGACGGGCCCGCGCGCGAGACCATCGACGCGGACGGCCGCGTGGTTTGCCCGGGGTTCATCGACGTGCACACCCACTACGACGCGCAGATATTCTGGGATCCGACCCTGAGCCCGTCCTGCTTCCACGGCGTGACGACGGTGATCGGCGGCAACTGCGGCTTCAGCATCGCGCCGCTCAGCCCGCAGGCCGGGCAGTACCTGCTGCCGATGCTGGCACGCGTGGAAGGCATGCCGGTGGCGAGCCTCGAGGCCGGAGTGCCCTGGGACTGGCGCAGCTTCGGCGACTACCTCGGCCGCCACGACGGCCGCATTGCCATCAACGCCGGGTTCCTGGCCGGTCACTCGGCGATCCGCCGGGTGGTGATGGGTGCGCGCGCCGTGGGTGAACGGGCCACCGGGGAGGAACTCGCGCGCATGAAGGCATTGCTGGCCGAGTCCATCGCGCAGGGCGCGCTCGGTTTCTCGTCGACCGTGTCGCCGACCCACAACGACGCCGACGGCAACCCGGTGCCTTCCCGGCACGCGAGCCGCGAGGAGATCCTCGAACTCGCGGGCGTCTGCCGCGGCTTCGAGGGCACCGCGGTGGAGTTCCTGCCCAATCTGTTGCCGTGGGACGAGGAGCAGAAACGGCTCATGGCCGACATCTCCCTGGCGGCCGGCCGGCCGCTGAACTGGAACGTGCTGGCGGCGAATACCGCGGAGATCGCGCTGATCGAGGACAAGCTGGACGCCAGCAACGTCGCCCGCGCACGCGGGGCGGAAGTGGTCGCGCTGACGGTGCCGCAGCCGATGACGATGCGCCTGAATTTCGAGTCGGGCTTCCTGTTCGACTCGTTCCCGGGCTGGTCGGAGATATTCCGCAGAGTGCCGGCCGAGCGCATGCGCCGGCTGGGCGACCCGGACTTCCGGCGCAGGATGAACGCCGATGCGTGCTCGACCCCGAATCCCTCGATGCGGCGGCGTGCGGACTGGTCGACCTACCGCGTGGCCGAGACGTTCGCCGGGGCCAATGCCCCGCTGCGCGGGCGCACCATCGGCGACATCGCGAGCGAACGCCACGTGGCGCCGCTGGACGCGATGCTCGACATCGCACTCGCCGACGAACTCAGGACCAGCTTCGTGCCCGAAACCGGAGGCGACGATCTCGACACCTGGCGCCTGCGCGGGCGATTGTGGAACGACGATCGCACCATCATCGGCGCCTCGGACGCCGGCGCGCACCTGGACATGATCGACACGTTCGCGTTCACCACGCAGGTGCTGGGCAACGGCGTGCGCCGCTACGCACTGCTGGGGTTGGAAGCGGCAATCCACAAGATGACGCTCGTCCTGGCCAGCCTGTACGGCCTGCGCGAGCGCGGTGCGCTCAGGCAGGGCTGGCACGCCGACGTGGTCGTGTTCGATCCCGCCACCGTGGCCTGCGCGGAAACCTGCACGCGCTTCGACCTGCCCGCCGGCGCGGGGCGCCTGTATGCGGATGCGATCGGCGTCGACCACGTCATCGTCAACGGCAGCCCGATCATCCGCGATGGCAGGATGACGACGGCTCGCCCGGGCACCGTGCTGCGCTCGGGCCGGGATACCCGCACCGTGGACATCCCCGCGAACCGCCGCACCTGATGCCGCCGCAGGATGCCGCGGCTTGCGCTGAACCCTGACCATCGGTTCAACTGGCGGGAGCCGCGGATCCGCACCGCCGGGCCGCGATCGAGGAGGGGAAATGAAACGCAGCCTGGCCTGGGCGTCGTCACTGCTGCTGTCATGCGTGGCCGCGGCCGCGATGGCGCAATCATCGCTGCCGCGGCCGGATCCGCACTTCGCCGGCCAGGTGGGCCGGACGTACCAGGAATCGGATCCGCCGGTGTTCCCGCAGCCGCCGACCGCGCCGGAAGGCGCGCCGAACATCGTCCTCATCATGCTCGACGACGTCGGCTTCGGGCAGTTCGCCACCTTCGGCGGCGCCATCCCCTCGCCCGCACTGGACCGGCTGGCGAGCGAGGGGCTGCGCTACAACCGCTTCCACACCGCCGGGATCTGTTCGCCGACGCGGGCTGCGCTGCTCACCGGCCGCAATCCGCACGCCGCCGGCTTTGGCCACGTCGGCGAGATGTCCACGGGCTACGACGGCTACACCGGCTTCATCCCCAACACCACGGCGACCGTGGCCGAGGTGCTGCGGCAGCACGGCTACGCGACGGCCATGTTCGGCAAGAACCACAATACGCCGGCCTGGGAGGCCGGTCCCGCCGGTCCGTTCAACCATTGGCCGAACGCGATGGGGTTCGACTACTTCTACGGCTTCAATGGCTGGGGCACCAGCCAGTGGCAGCCGGCGTTGTTCGAGAACACCCGGCCGGTGCCGCCGCCGTCCGACCCGGGCTACCAGTTGACCGGCGATCTGGTCGATCGCGCCATCGCCTGGATGCGCAACGTCAAGTCCACCTCGACCGGCAAGCCCTTCCTGCTGTACCTGGCGCCCGGCGCCACCCACGCGCCGCATCATGCGTCCCGGGAGTGGATCGACCGGTTCGCGGGCCACTTCGAAAAGGGCTGGGACGCGTACCGTGAAGAGACGTTCGCGCGCGAGAAGAAACTCGGAGTCATTCCCGCGGACGCGAAGCTCACGAAGCGGCCCGGCGTCATCCGGGCCTGGGACGACCATACGCCGCAGGAGCAGCGCGTCCTGGCGCGGCAGATGGAAGTCTTCGCCGGCTTCAGCGCCTACACCGATCATGAAGTCGGCCGCCTGCTCGACGCGGTGAAGTCGCTGCCGGATGCGGACAACACGCTGGTCATCTATATCGTCGGCGACAACGGCGCGAGCGCGGAAGGCGGGCCGGGGGGCGAGATCAACGAGTTCGCGCCTGCCAACCACGTGGACACCCGGCACCGGTTCACGCCCGAGGTCATGGCCGGCCTGGGCGGTCCCGCCTACAACAACAACTTCGCCAACGGCTGGGCCTGGGCGATGAACACGCCGTTCCAGTACTACAAGCAGATCGTTTCCCATCTCGGCGGGATCAGGAATCCAATGGTAGTGTCGTGGCCGGCGCGCATCCGCGATCGCGGCGGGCTGCGCAGCCAGTTCCACTACCTCAGCGACATCGCGCCGACGCTGCTGCAGGCGGCCGGCGTCGACATGCCGGACAGCGTCGATGGCATCGCGCAGAAGCCGCTCGACGGCATCAGCATGCAGTACACCTTCGACGACGCCGGCGCGCCCGATCGCCGCCGCACGCAGGTGTTCGAGGTCTGGGGCAATCGCGGCCTGTACCAGGACGGCTGGTTCGCCGCGGCACCGTTGCAGGTCAATCCCGCCGATCCGGTCCGTGGCAACCTGGACCCGGACAAGGTCGCCTGGGAACTCTACGACCTGCGGACGGACTTCTCGCAGGCCGATGATCTCGCGCGCCGCCAGCCGCAGAAGCTGCGCGAACTGCAGGACCGCTGGTGGGCGGAAGCAGCCCGCGGCGGCGTGCTGCCGCTCGACTGGCGCGGCGGCGAGCGCATGGTCGGCGTGAAGCGTCCGGGCTCGGTCCAGGACGCGAAGCACTTCGTCTACCATCCCGGGATGGTGGCCCTGCCCGAGGTGATCGCGCCGAACGTGCGCAATCGCTCCTGGAAGATCCTCGCGCGCGGCGCGTTCTCGCCCGAAAGCGAAGGCATGCTGATCACGCAGGGCGGCAGCATCGGCGGCTGGGCGTTCTACATCCATTCGGGGCGGCCGGTGTTCGAATACAACTACGCCGGGGTCGCCGGGTACAGGGTCGTTGCATCGCAGCCGCTGCCGGCATCGGCGCGTGAGGTCGAGGTCAGATTCGCCTACGACGGCCGATCGCCGAAGGAGCGCGGGCTCGGCGGCACCGTGACGCTGTGGGCCGACGGCCTGCCGATCGGCGAAGGACGGATCGAGCGGACGCTGCCCAATGCCTTCACCGTGCTCGAAGGGATGGACGTCGGGGCCGACTACGGCTCGCCGGTCAGCGACCGGTATCCCTTTCCGTTTCCGTTCAAGGGCGGACTGGAATCGGTGATCCTGGACCTGGAGTGAGGGGAGGTCGAGATGAGCACATGCGCGGGTCCGGTCCGCTCCGGTTCGGCCGCGGTGCGCGCGCGCCTGGATCACCCGGTCATCGATTCCGACGGCCACTTGACCGAGTATCGCCCCGTATTCATGGAATACCTTCGCGACGTGGGTGGCGCCGCGATTGCCGCGCGCTTTCAGTCCGCGGTCGAAGCGGTGCGCGAAGATCCCGCCTGGATCCGCCAGTCGCCGGCCGAGCGCCTCGACGCGCGCACGCCGCGACCGGTGTTCTGGGGCGTGCCGACGCGCAACACGGCAGACCTCGCCTCGGTGTACCTTCCCGATCTCCTCTACGAGCGGCTGGACGAGTACGGCCTGGACTTCACCGTCCTGTTCCCCGGCCTGGGCATGACCGTCATCCACATCGAGGACGAGGAAGTGCGTCGCGCCGCCTGCCGTGCGCTCAACCGCTACTACGCGGAGATCTTCGGCACGCACCCGGATCGGATGGCGCCGGTGGCGGTGATCCCGATGCACACGCCGGCCGAGGCGATCAAGGAGCTCGAATACGCCGTGCGAACCCTGAAGCTGCGCGCGGTGCTGGTGCCGAGCCACGTCCGCCGGCCGATCGCCGCCATCGCCCGCGCGCATCCGGCCGCGGCGCGCGAGGCGTTCTGGATCGATACCTACGGCCTGGACAGCGAGCATGACTACGATCCGTTCTGGGCGCGCTGCGTGGAATTGAAGGTGGTCCCGGCGTTTCACTCGCGCAGCTTCGGCTGGACCAACCATCGCTCGGTCAGCAACTACGTCTACAACCACGTCGGCCACTTCGCCGACTCGGCCGAGGCGCTTTGCAAGTCGCTGTTCCTCGGCGGGGTGCCGCGGCGGTTTCCGGATCTGCGCCTGGCGTTCCTGGAGGGCGGCATCGGCTGGGCGCGCAGCCTGCTTTCGGATCTGGTCGGGCACTGGAGGAAGCGCAACTACGCGGCGCTGGAGGATTTCAATCCGCGCAACCTGGACACCGGGCTCGCGCGCCGCCTCGTGCAGCAGTATGGCGGCCGGCTCGCCGCCGGGCGCACGCTCCCGGACGACTTCATGCTGCCGCTGCAGGTGGATTCGCCCGCGCGCAGCGCAGCCCTGGATGACTTCGCGCGCTGCGGCATCGCCACCGCGGCGGACATCGGCGCCGTCTTCTCGGCGAACTTCCACTTCGGCTGCGAGGCCGACGATCCGGTGACCGCGTCGGCGTTCGACGCTCACCGCAATCCGCTGCGTTTGCGGATGAACGCGGTCTTCGGCTCCGACATCGGCCACTGGGACGTGCCGGACATGAGCGCGGTGCTGGCGGAGGCCTGGGAGCCGGTCGAGGAGGGTACGATGACGGCCGGGGATTTCCGCGATTTCGTGTTCGCGAACCCGGTGCGGATGTGGGCGGGCGCGAATCCGGAATTCTTCAAGGGTACCGTGGTGGAGGCCGCGGCGGCGAAGCTGCTCGGCGGCGGATGACGTACACCGGCCGCGAGTACGCGGCCGGTGTGGAAGGCACGGCGGGGGAAACATGAAATTCGCGGTGATGACCAGCAACGTGGAGATCGCGGTGTTGCGCGACATGGCGCAGGCGGCGGAGGGACTGGGCCTGGAGCTCATCACCTTTCCGGATCACCTCGCCTATGAAGACGCCGACGGCGCACTGGATCCGCACCGGCTCGCCTACAGCTCGATGATCCTCGCGGCCATGGTCGCCGAGTCGACCCGCACGCTGAAGTTCGGCCAGCTCGTGACCAACAACCTGATGCGGCACCCGGCGGTGACCGCGCAGGCGTTCATGACGCTGGACCGGCTGAGCAACGGCCGCCTGGTGGCCGGCATGGGCGCGGCGTGGCGCGAGCTGGAGTTCACGATGTGCGGCCTGCCCTATCCCGAAGTCGCCGATCGAATGGATATGCTGGAAGAGTCGCTGCAGTGCATCCGCTCGCTGTGGACGAACGAGCGCACGACGTTCCACGGCCGCCACTACCGCTTCGACGACGCGGTGCTTTGGCCCAAGCCGGTGCAGCAGCCGCATCCGCCGTTCCTGCTCGGCGGCTTCGCGCCCAAGCTGCTGCGGCTGGCGGCGGCCTACGCGGATTACCTCAATGTGTTCTTTCCGATGGGCCGTTCGGGGCACCCGAACATGGCGCGCCTGAACGACGCGGTCTACGGGGAGAAGGTGCGCTACCTGCGCGGGGAGACGCTGCGCTGCGGGCGTGATCGTCGCGCGGTGAAGGTCTGCAACCTGCTGCCGGTGGTGGCAATCTCCGAGTCGCGCACCGAGATCGACGCGGTCCGCCGGCGCATGGCGCCCGCCTGGGGCGTCGCGCCCGAACTGGCGCACACCTCGCCGCACGGGCTCATCGGCACGCCGGCCGAATGCGCGGTCGAGCTCGAACGGCGCGCGCGCGACTGGGAGATCGACCTGTTCATGTTCAGCTGCACGGATCCGCAGGCCTTGCAGTGCTGGGTGGAACAGCTCCGGCCGTATCTATCGCGATCGCAGCGGCCGTGATCCCGGCGCCAGGCGTGCGCGGGGACGCGATCGTCCGGGATCGTGAACACCGCCGGCGTCGTCGAAGAACCAGTAGCCGTCCCGGTCCCAGGCGCGCGCGAGCGCACCGGCATCGCCGAGCAGTTCGTTTGCGACCCGCAGTTCGCCGCAGGAGAACAGTTTGGATCCGGTCATCGCGCGCAGTCCTGGTTTCGTTCCGCGGCCGGCCGCGGGCCGCCGGCGGCGAGGATCGCGAGCGCGAATGCACCATAGCCGGCGGGCAGCCAGATCGGGAACCCCGCGAGTGCATCGCTTGAATACGACCATGCGCCCAGCCGCAGCGGTATCGCCTCGGTGAGCGGGCCGAGCGCCGAGGCGATCAGCACGATCCCCAGGTGCGGCGCCAGCGGCCGGCGGATCTGAAGCGTCATCAGCGCGAGCGTGCCGAACAGGGCGATCCACGGCTGCGCGACCCCGAACGCGCACACCCAGGCGATGATCACCAGTGCGTACAGGGCGCCGCGCAGGCGGGAGCCGGGCGGGGGTGGTCCGACGGCGGCTTCGACCAGCACCCGCACCGCGATCGGGAACATCCACCACATGAGCAGCACCCACGCGGGCAGGGTCGGCAGATCGGTGTAGGCGTAGCGCCAGAGCCCGCTCTGCGTCGCGCACCACTCCGCGAACGTGCCGAGCACCAGGCCGGTGGCGCCCAGGCGCAGGTCCGCCGGCGCGTGCCAGCGCCAGGTCGTGATCGCCGCCAGGGCAGAAAGCAGCGCGAAGCACAGCGGCGTGCGATCGTGGGCGAATGCGATGGCTGCGGCGGCGATCGGTGCCAGCACCAGGACGATGCCGGCATCCATCGCGCGCCGGTTGAACCGCGCCGGTGCATGCGCGGCGACGTTCACAGCACCCCCTGCCGGCGGCCGGTGCCGATGGCGATGCCGGCTTCGGCGTAGTTGTTCAGCGGTTCGTGGTGCTCGCGCAGGTCGCAGATCCGCGCGAAGTGATCCGCGACGTCCTCCACCGTCGGCGGTGCGCCGGCCGGGCTGGCCCAGCCCTCCGCCGTGCAGATGCCGACGCGGGCGTAGCGCCCGCCGACCATGGTGAATACCGACTGCGTCGCCTCGCAGCGCTCGCTGGCCAGGTACAGGGCGAGCGCGGTGTTGTGCGCGGCGGTGTTGCGGCCCGCGAGCACGGAGAAGTCCACGCTGCCGATCGCCGCAGCGAAGGCGGGCGTCTCCAGGTATCCGCTGCCCATCTCCGCGCCCAGGCGGGATTCCGCGGCGGTGGGCAGCAGCAGGTTGGAGAGGATGCCGTGGGCGGAGCCCTCGATCGCCACGACGCGGCTCAGGCCGAGCAGCGCGGACTTGGCGGCGGCATAGTTCGCCTGCCAGCCGTGGCCGAACATGCCCGAGGCCGAGCCGGTGAAGACGAAGCGCCCGTAGCGGTGCGCGCGCATCGCGCGGTACGCGGGCTGGGCGACGTGGAAGGCGCCCTTGAGGTGCACGCCGAGCACGGCGTCGATCTGCTCGTCGGTCAGGTCCTCGAAGCGGTTATTGCGCAGGATGCCGGCGTTGCAGATGCAGATGTCGACGCGGCCCCAGGCGTCGAGCGCGGCCTGCACGATCGCGGCGCCGCCCGCGCGCGTGGCCACGCTCTCGCAACTCGCGATCGCCTGCCCGCCGGCGGCGCGGATTTCGTCGATGACGGCCTGTGCGGCCTGGCGCGATGCGCCCGTGCCCGCGCCCGTGCAGCCCAGGTCGTTGACCACCACCTTCGCGCCGCGGCGGGCCAGTTCCAGTGCGTAATCCCTGCCCAGGCCGTTGCCGGCGCCGGTGACGATGGCCACCCGCCCGTGGAACTCGATCCGTTCGACCATCGCTTCCTCCGTGGCTGTTCCACCCGGCCCCGTAGCGGGCATCAGGCAGATACGAGCTGGCGCGCGCGCGGATAGTCCGGCTTGCCGTTCGGACCGCGCGGCACGGCCGAGAATTCCACCCGGCGCGGCACCTTGTAGTGGGCGATGCGCTCGCGCAGCCAGGCGGCGAACGCTGCGGCATCCGTCGGCGCGCCCGGGCGCATCTGCACCACGGCCGCCACCTGCATGCCGAAGCGCTCGTCCGGGATCCCGAACACGAGGCAGTCGTCCACGCCGGGGTAGGACTTCATGAGATCCTCGACCTCCTCCGGATGCACCTTCTCGCCGCCGGTGTTGACGGTGTTCGAGGCCCGCCCGAGCAGGGTGACCGTGCCGTCGGCCTCGAACCGGCCGTAGTCGCCGGGGATGGCGTAGCGCACGCCCTCGATCATGCGGTAGGTGCGCGCGGTCTTGTCCGGATCGTTGAAGTAGCCCACGGCCGTGGTGGTGTTGGCCAGCAGGCCCCGGCGGCCCGGATCCGGCGCAAGGACGGTGCCGTCGTCGTCCAGCAGCAGCAGGCCGGGCGCCGGCGTGAAGCTGGCGGAGGCCAGCGGATCGCCCTTCCTGTAGCGGCGAAAGCCATAGGTGATGCCCTCGGAGGCGCCGCAGGCGTCGAACAGGACGACCTGCGGCAGGTGCTCGAACAACAGCGCCTTGGTGTCCGCGCTCCAGGCCACGCCCGCGGAGGAGATCTGCCGCAGGCCGGGAAGATGGCAAGGCCGGCCCTGCGCCGCGCGTTCCTGCAACGCGCGCAGCACCGGCCGCGCGAAGGCATCGCCGACGATCGACACGATGGTGGCGCCCTGCCGCTCGATCGCCTCCAGCAATTCGTGCGCATCGAACGAGCGGCCCTGCAAGGTCACGACCTGGCCGCCGAAGCAGAGCGTGGGCAGTGCGGTCCAGCCCAGGCCGGTGCTGTGCATCAGCGGCGAGGCCGGGATCGCCACCGGCCGGGTGCCGGTGCGCACGAAGTGGCGCGCCGCCTCGGCGTGCTGCATCTCCAGCCCCGGCGGTACGCCGAGCACCTCGCAGTGGTAGGTGATGCTGCGCACGCTGGCGACCAGGTTCACCATCACGCCCTTGGGCAGCCCGGTGGTGCCGCCGGTGTAGGACAGGTACTGGTCGCCCGCGTCGCGGCGGATCCGCGCCGCGGGCGCGTGCGTCGCGATCAGCGACTCGTAGTCCGCCACGCCCGGCGGCACGGGTGCCGCGGGATCGGCGCCCACGCGCACGAACAGGCGCAGCCGCGGCAGCTCGGGCGCCAGGTGCAGGATGCGGTCGGCGAAGTCGGCCTCGAACACGATCGCCTCGGCCTCGGCGTCGCGCAGCAGGTGGATCAGCTCGCGGTCCAGGTACCTGTAGTTGACGTTCGCCGGGACCGCGCGGATCTTGATGGCGGCGAAGAAGGCCTCGAGCCATTCGGGCTTGTTGTGCAGGTCGATCGCGATCTTCGCGCCGGATGCCAGGCCGGCGGCGGCGAAGGCCGCGGCGAGCCTTGCGGCGCGCGTGTCGAACTCGCGCCAGGTCACGCTGCGCGTGCCGTGCGCGAGTGCGGTTTCGTCCGGGATGGCGTCCGCGACCGCCTCCCAGACGGTGGCCAGGTGCAGGTCCTCGTCGGTCATCGCTGCTGCGTTCAACGGGTGGGATCTCCTCTCAATCCTGCGCGGGTGCGCCGGCGCGCTGCGCCACCCGCACCACCTGCTTGCCGAGCACGCGCCCGGCGAACATGTCGACCATCGCGCGCGGCGCGCTGTCGAACCCCTCCGCAATCGTCTCGCGGTACTTCAGCCTGCCATCGAGGATCCACCGGCCTAGCTGCTCGATGCATTCGTCCATGCGGTGCAGGTGGTCGAACACGGAGAAGGCCTCGATCGAGAGCGTGTTGGTCAGCAGCCAGGCCGAGTTGCGGATCACCAGCGGCGAATCGTCGTAGTGCGCGATCAGCCCGCAGAGCACGACCCGCCCGCGCCGGGCCATGCAGGGCAGCATCGCGTCGAGCACGGCGCCGCCGACGTTTTCGAAGTGGACGTCGGCGCCGCCGGGCAGCGCCGCGCGCAGTTCCTCGGCGAAGCGCGGCGACTTGTAGTCCACGCAGGCGTCGAAGCCCAGGTCCTCGACCACGTGCCGGCATTTCTCCGGGCCGCCGGCGATGCCCACGGCGCGGCATCCGGTGATCTTCGCGATCTGGCCGACCAGGCTGCCGACCACCCCCGCCGCGGAGGACACCGCGACCGTCTGGCCCGGGCGCGGCCGGCCGCCGTCGAGCAGCCCGGCCCAGGCGGTCAGCCCCGACTGGCCGAGCACGCCCAGGTAGGCCGAGCCGGGGAACCGATCCGCGTCGACCTTGCGCAGCGCGTTGGCGTTGGCGGCATACCAGGTCTGCCAGCGCTGGTACAGGTGCACGCAATCCCCGGGCGCGAAGCGCGGATCGGCGGATTCGACGACTTCGCCGATGCCCCGGCCGTACATGACGTCCCCGGGCCCGATCGCCGGGTCGTAGCCCGGCACGCCCTTGACGACCCGCAGCAGGTACGGATCGATCGACAGCCACAGCGTGCGCAGCAGCACCTCGCCGTCGGCGGGGCGCGGCATCGGGGCGGTGTCGAAGCGGAAGTCCGTGCTGCGTACGCCCTGCCCGGGCCTGGCGGCCAGGATGATCCGGCGGTTGATGTCGTGCATCGATGCTCGTGCCTCGCGCCGGGCCGCGGTCGGCCCGGCGCACGGTTCGTCCGAATCCTCGCCCAGCGCGCGCGGCTTGTCCACCGGCCGGGCGGGGGCGGCCGATTACGGCCATGAACCACCGTCGTCGCGAGCGCAGCGAAGCGACCCACGTGGCCTCGATGCCGCCGGCAGCGCGTGGATTGCTTCGTCGCTTCGCTCCTCGCAATGACGTTGACCGTTCATGGCTGCCTTGGTCGGCACCCGTTCCGCGTGCTTCAATGCCGCTTTTGCCGGAGGAACGCCGTGCCGGAATTGCACGGGCAATCGCAGCGATCGGCCTGGGCCGCGAACGTGCGCCTGTACTACGCATTCCGGTTCCTGGTCAATTTCCAGTTCTGGCAGGCCATCTGGGTGGTGTACCTGGACGAGGCCCGAGGACTGAGCCTGACGCAGATCACGGCGCTGGATGCACCCTTCTGGCTCGCGATGGTGCTGCTGGAGGTGCCCACCGGCGCCATCGCCGATCGCTGGGGGCGCAGGATCTCGCTGAACCTCGGCGCCGCCGTGCTCACGGTGGCGATCTTCACCTTCGCGATCGCCGACACCTACTGGCTGCTGCTGGTGTCCTACCTCGCCTGGGCCGTGGCATACACGCTGTTTTCCGGCGCCGACGCCGCGTTCATCTACGATTCGCTGAAGCAGGCGGGTCGCGAGCGCGAGTACCAGCGCGTCTGGGGCCGCTGCCAGGCCATCGGATCGGCCGGCGTCCTGCTGGGAATGCTCACCGGCCCGCCGTTCGCGGCGGCGACCAACCTCTGGGTGCCGATCGCGGTGAGCGCCCTGATCACGGCGGCGGCGTGGCTGGTGACGCTGCGCTTCGTCGAGCCACCCCGGCACCTGGACGGGCACGAACCGCTGGGCTACTTCGCCGGCGTGCGCCGCGCCGCCGGCATCGTGCACGCGGATGCGCCGCTGCGCTGGTTCATGCTGCTGGCGGCGCTGGTGATGTCGATCGCGGTGAGCATCGGCATCCTCATGCAGCCGTTCCTGAAGTCGCACGACGTGGACACGGCCATGCTCGGCGTGTTCCAGGTGCCGGGCAACCTCATCGGCATCTTCGCCGCGGTCCATGCGTACCGCCTGTCGGCGGCGTTCGGGACGAAGGGCGTGATGATTTTCATGCCGGCGTCGGTGCTGCTGGCGGCGGGGCTGCTGGGAGCCGTCGATTCGCTTTGGGCGATCGTCTTCTACCCGCTGTGCAGCGCCGTCGTGGCGCTGTCGTTTCCAATCGTCTCGGACTACCTGAACCGGAGGATCCCCAGTGCGCAGCGGGCGACGATCCTGTCGATGTACCAGCTTCTGTTCAGCCTGCTGATTGCCGGCGTCGAGCCGGCGCTGGGCGCGATCGGCGATGCCGCGGGCCTGCCCGCGGCGTATCGCAGCGCTGCGATCGCACTTGCGCTGTGCGCGCCGCCGCTGCTCCTGCTCTGGTTGCGTGCGGGGCGCCGGGAACCCCTGCCGGCTTCCGCGGCCGCCGGCGGGCCGTAGCCCAATCGGGGATCAGTAGCGGCCCAGGCGCCGGCGCGCCGCCGCGCCTCGGCGCGCGATCGCCTCGGCGCGCTGCACGGGCGTGACCACCGGCGTTTCGCGCGGCAGATGCTCGCGCACCCGCGCCAGCGGCACCCGGGTCGCGGTGGGCAGTGGGTGCCGGTCGCTCCAGTAGTAGCGGAAGAACACCACGCCGGGGCGGATGCCGACCGGATCGAGCCAGTTCGGCACGCCAGGGTCGCGGTACGCGATCACCGCGCGGAACCGGCCGTCGGCGTCCAGCCGTGCCTGGCCGCAGGAAATCGAGCTCTGGTGATCGACGAAATCCGCGGCCTGGAACCACACGTCGCTCATGTGAACGCCCCAGTAGCGCGCCACGGGCACCTCGGACTCGACGATCAGTGCCTCGTCCGGGCCGATGTCGAACACCGCGAACGAGGTCTGGTTGCCCGGGTTGCCGGCGCGGTTCATGGTCTTCTCGGTGACCGCATGCTGGATGAAGCGGTTCGTGCCGACTGCGTCGAGCGCCTCGCGCGCGTAATCGGCATCGTTCCAGTTGTCCGTGGTGAAGCGGATCATGCGTGCCATCAGCCGGTAGCGCGCGGCGATCGCCTCCATCGACAGCGCGTGCGGTTCGCGCGGTGCATCGTCCGCGAGTTGCAGTTCCAGTTCCGAGGGCTCGGCCCGGTCCCAGTCGACCAGGGCGCTGCGGATGAGCAGGTGGTGGCTGCGCGCTTCCGGCGCGAGCGGCATCCAGTTCCCCGGTCGTTCCGGCCCGCCAATCGTCAGTTCGAAGCGGCCGTCGGCGTCGGCCCGGAGTTCGTCGAAGTGCAGGTGCGCGACCTTGCGCGCACCGTCGGCGCCGAACACACCGGACTGGATCTGGATCGACTCCCAGTGGGCCGTTCGACGCCGGCCGCGGATGCGGTAGGTACGCGCGCCGTCCAGGAACGACTCGCGGTAGTAGAAATCCGGGCACGGCAGCAGCAGCGGCAGGGAGGGCAGGCGCGGATACATGCAGTACAGCATCGGATAGTGCGATCGCGGCGCCATCACGTATTCGTGCGCGTGCGCCGCCAGGCTCGAGGTCAGGTAGGCGATCTGCGCCACCATGTCGGGGCTTCGCCCGGCCAGCGGCTCGCGCAGCATCTGCCGGCGGCAGTCCTCCAGGGCCTGCATGTACTCCTTCCAGGCATCGTCGAAGGATGCGCGTGCGGCGGCGGTCGAATCATCGGTCATCAAAGGACCCTCTCGCGTGGGTGTGGCAGGTGCCCGCTGCAACGCAGCATCCGCACCCCGGCCGGCGCGTGGAAAGCGCCGGGCCAATTTTCAAGTGTGCAACAGGGGTTGGACAAAATCACCCCGGCTGGCGGCGCACGCGCGCCGCGGCAATCGCGTGTGAAGGTACCCGCTTCGCGACGACCGCGGGCGGTGCTAGATTGCGATCGACTGGCATCGAAAATCATGGAGACGGCCGATGAACACCGCGGGTGAGTCCATTCCGGCGCACGTTCCGCCGTCCCTCGTACGGGACTTCGATTTCTTCCAGGTCGCGCCGGTGGACGGCGATCTGCACCTGGGCTGGAAGCGGCTGCACGACGAGCCGCCGATCTTCTTCACGCCCCACTACGGCGGCCACTGGGTGGCGACGCGCGCCGCGGACCTGGAGGAGATGCACCGCGATCACGCGCGGTTCTCGTCCATGGACCAGACCATTCCGCGCCAGGGCAAGCCCTTCCGCATGCTGCCGGTGGAACTGGACCCGCCCGACCACGCGCCGTTCCGCACGCTGGTGCAGCCGATGTTCAGCCCGAACCGGATTGCAGGCCTGGAAGCCACGGTGCGCGAGATTACGATCGCGCGCATCGAGGATTTCCGTCCGCGCGGCGGCTGCGAGTTCGTGGCCGAGTTCTCCAAGTACGTTCCGGTGGGCGTGTTCCTCGGCATCATGGGGCTGCCGCAGCAGGATCGGCTGCGCCTTCTGGCCTCGGTGGAGAAGAAGCAGCGCTGCTCCGACACCGAGGCCTGCTGGGAGGGGATCCGCGAGGTGGTCGCCTACCTGGAGGAGAAGGTCACCGAGCGCGAGCAGGCTCCGGGCGAGGATGTCATCAGCCTGCTGATGCAGGCCGACGTCGGTGGCCGGCGCATGACCCGCGTCGAGCTGCTGTCGTTCTGCAACGTCCTGATGTTCGCGGGGCTGGATACCGTGGTCTCGGCACTCGGCTTCGTCGCCCGGTACCTTGCCCTCAGCCCCGAGCACCGGCGCCTGCTGCGCGCGCAGCCCGCGCTCATCCCGCGTGCGGTGGAGGAACTGCTGCGCCGCTACAGCGTCACCAACATGGCCCGCGTCGTGCGCGAGGATCTCGACTACCAGGGCGTGCGGATGAAGGCCGGGGAGATGGTGCTCCTGCCCTCGGCGCTCTACGGCCTGGACGAGCAGCGCCACGCCGATCCGCTGCGCGTGGACTTCGCCCGCGAGGACAGCCGGCACATCAGCTTCGGCATGGGCGTGCACCGCTGCCTGGGTTCGCACCTGGCGCGCATGGAACTGCGCGTGTTCATCGAGGAGTGGCTGGCGCGCATCCCCGAGTTCCGGATTGCACCCGGCGCACGCGTCGGCTTGATGTCCGGCCAGGTCAACACCGTGACCGAGCTGCCGCTGCAATGGCAGCCATGAGGCACGCAAGTGCCCGAGGAGAGCCGCGATGAGCGATTTCGTCTTCAGCATGGATTCCCACGTCGTCGAGCCCAAGGCCCTGTGGGCCGAGCGCCTGCCGGAAAAGCTGCGCCCGCGCGCGCTGCGCACCGAGCGGCTGGAGGACCGCTACATGGCGATCATCGCCGACGGCAAGGTGATGCACCGCCTGCGCCTGGGCGATGAGAACGCCGCCCGGATCGAGACCCGCGTGCGCATGGGCGGCGGCGACCCGAAGCTGCGCATCAAGGACATGACCGACGACGGCATCAGCGCCGAGATCCTGTATCCGAACGCCGGCATGATGATCTACTTCATCGAGGATCCGGAGCTTTCCCGCGAGTCGATACGCACCTACAACGACTGGCTGATCGAGGCGTTCGGCGCCTACCCGGGCCGCTTCGTGCCGACCGCGATGCTGCCGGTGCGCGACGTCGGCGAGGCGCTTGCCGAGTTCGAGCGCGTGCTCGGGCTCGGCTATCGCTCGGTGATGATGCCGATCGACGTCAAGAACGACCTGAAGTACAACGATCCGCTCTACGACCCGCTGTGGGAAATGGCCGCCGGCGAGAAGGTGCCGATCTCCTTCCACGTCGCCACCGGCCTGCACCCGATCCGCGAGCGCGGCCGCGGCGGCGCGGTGATCAACTACACCGTGCTCATGACCGAGGCGATGGACTTCGTCACCTACCTGGTGTGCAGCGGGGCCTTCGAGCGCAACCCGAGCCTGAACGTGGTGATCGTGGAGGGCGGGGTGTCGTGGCTGGCGCCGCTGTGCGAGCGCATGGACGAGTGCGCCGAGCGGCAGCAGATGTACATGGACCCGAAGCTGTCGATGCTGCCGAGCCAGTACGTGCGCCGCAACGTGCATGCGACCTTCTCGCACGATCGCGCGGCGATTTTCGCCCGCCGCGTCACCGGCGTCGCACCGCTGCTGTGGGCATCGGACTACCCGCATACCGAGGGTACGTTCCCGCACTCGCGGCGCGCGATCGAGGCGGTGTTTGCCGACACCGGCGTGACCGCCGAGGAGCGCAAGGCGATCCTCGGCGGCACCGCCGCGAAGCTGTACGGGCTGGACGCGATCCAGTAGCGCCTCCACCGCGCCGCCGAGGGCGAGCGGGCGGCGCAGGCGCGCGTCGCGACGCGGCCGCTCGTTCAGGCGGCCGCGGATACGGTGGCGACCACGAGCAGTTCGGCGCTGTGCGGCATCAGGCCGTCGCGCCGGTTGCGGAAATGCGGCGAGGTCCGCGGCGTGTGGTGCTCGACCGCGTCGAACCCGGCCGCACGCGCGACCGCCTCGATTTCCTCCGGCGAGTAGTAGCTGTGATACAGCTCGCCCACCTTGGAGGACGCGGTGCGGATGATGTTCAGCATCCGGCGGTCGGCGTCGCCGAGCAGGTGCTCGTGCACCAGGTAGGTGAAGGAGATGCCGGTGCCGGGCGCGAGCGACGCCACGGCGCGCAGCGAGGCGTCCACCGCCTCCGGCTGCAGGTACATCGTCACGCCGGTCCAGCAGAAGAACCCGGGCCTGGAGAAGTCCCAGGCGCTGCCGGCGAGCGCGTCGCGCAGCGACACCGAGGACAGATCCGCCGGCACGAAGTGCAGCCCGTCGGGGGACTTCACCATCATGTTGCGCAGGCATTCGCGCTTCCAGGCCTGGGTGTCGGGGTGATCGACCTCGAAGACCTTGAGATCCGGGAGCAGGTCGGCGCGGCGCCAGGCGAAGGAATCGAAGCCGGCGCCCAGGATGCAGTACTGCCGCACGCCGCGCCGCATTGCCGCCTCCAGCGCGTCCTCGGTGGTGCGCGCGCGCCAGATCACCGACGAGCGCAGCGCGGGATAGAACTCCCCGCCGTTGCGGTGCGCCTTGAGCAGCACCTCGCGCGACTCGGCCGGCAGCACCAGCATGGTGAACGGATCGATCAGCACGTGCGGCGCCTCGTCCCACAGCAGGTGCGCGGCGCGCGTGGCGCCGGACATGAGCGCGGTGCGGCTCGGCTTGGCGGTTTCGGACATGAACGGTTTCCTCAGGGTTCAGCGTGCGGTCGGCTGCGGCAGGCGGCCGATCCAGTCGTCGATCGAGAGCACGTCTCCATAGCGCGCGCAGATTTTCTCCAGCAGCACGCGCTGCAGTTCGGGATCCGCGTCGCCGCAGCCGTCGGCGAGTACGACGACCGAATAGTCGCGGTCCACGGCCTCGCGCAGGGTCGCCTCGACGACGCCGCTGGTACGCAGCCCGGCCAGCACCAGCGTGTCGATCCGCAGCGAGCGCAGCAGGACTTCGAGATCGCTGCCGGAGAACGCGCTGGTCCTGCGCTTGGTGACGACGATGTCGTTCGGTCCCGGTGCCGTGCCGGGATGGAAGGGCAGGCCCGGATCGCCCGGCGCCAGACCGCCTGCGGCGGCGATCGCCGTGTACACCCGGCTGCGGGCGCTGACCTCCGGGTATCCCGGACGGAACTCGGCCTTCACGAAGATGATCGGCAGCCGCGCGGCGCGCGCGGCATCGATCGCCCGGCGCAAGCGCGTGGTGTAGCCGGGATCGGCGTGCGCCTGCACCGTCGCCACCTGCACGTCCATGACCAGCAGCGCGGCGTGCGTGTCGTCGCTGCGTGTGGCGTGCGGTGACTGCGGCGCCGCCGATCCGGCTACGCTCATGCAGGCAGTGCGTCGGCGAAGTCGGTGCGGATCCGGCGCTGCGCGAACAGCCAGCGGCCGTCGCGGCGCACCAGCCGGTCGAGGTAGATGCCGGCGAAGAAGATGACCGGCGCCTGCCCCTCCACGCCCAAGACCTGGACGTAGCTCGTGGCGGTGGCCGAGTCGCCCTGCACCTCGATCACCATGTTGGTGGTGCTGTGGCGCAGGTTCTTCGAGGCGTCGCCGCCGGCCTTCAGGTACGCCAGCAGTGCCTCGCGGCCCTGGCAACGGCCGAACGACCCGCCGTCCCAGTCGCAGTCCTCGGTGAACAGCGCGACGTACTTCTCGAACTGCCCGCTGTCGGTGTAGAAGCAGTAGCGCGCGAACAGATCGCGGATGGCGTCCTTGTCCTCGAGTATCGACGGCATGGCAGGCTCCCGGGCGGATGAACGGTCCGGGGATTCTACGCCCAAACGGGCCGGCGCCATCGAGCTTCGCCGTGCCCGGCAGCCGCGCGACCGGGGCGCGCAGGCGCAGCGTATCCGCCGGGCATCCGGGTTCGCTCGTTCGTTCGCCCGGAGCGGGTAAACTGAACCCCTCGAATTCACACGCAGGTGCAATGGCATGTTCGAGCAACGCGCGCTGGGGGCGAATTTCGGATTGGAGATCCTCGGCCTGGACGTGCGCCGCGACTGCGAGGGCGATGCGTTCACACGCCTGCCGGAACTGCTCTACGCGCATCGCGTGCTGCTCATCCGCGGCCAGTCGCTGGCCAAGGCGGAATTCGCCGCGTTCGGCCGGCGTTGGGGCGCGCCGATCCGCTTCTATCTCGCTTCGTCGCTGGATCCGGACCAGCCCGAGCTGATCCGGGTCGACAACCGCCCGGACATGCCCGAGGCGCGGCGCGAGGCCGCGGCGCACTGGCACACCGATTCGTCCTACGAGCCGCAGCCGGCCTGCGTCACCATGCTCTACGGCGTCGAGGCGCCGGACAGCGGCGGCGAGACCCTGTTCGCGGACATGGCCGCTGCCTACGACGCGCTGCCCGCCGCCATGCGCGAGCGCATCGACGGCCTGCAGGTGCGGCACCTGTTGTTCGGCGGCGAGCGGATGGCGTCCGAGTCGTCGCGCCGAGGCGCGGACCTGGACGAGGTGCGGCGCAAGAAGCTGGACGATTCGCCGGTGCATCCGCTGGTGCTCAGGCATCCGGTCACCGGGCGCCGGGCCTTGTACGCAGTCGCCGGGTCGGCGGTGGGCATCGTCGGCCTTGCCGACGACGACGGGCTCGCGCTGCTGCGCGAGCTGAAGCTGCATGCACTGCAGTCGCGGTTCGTGCTCTCCGTCAAGGCATCCGCGGGGGACATCCTGATCTGGGACGATCTGTCGACGCTGCACAGCGCGACGCCGGTGCCCTACACCGACGAGGCAGGCCAGCGACGCCTGCTGCTGCGCTATAGCACGCGCGACATGCCGCCCGAGTTCGCCGTCGCCTCGCCGTTCGCGTCCCCCGCTTGAGCAACGGGTGCGCATGCCGCCGCGCGTGCCGCGAGTGCGAAAATGATGAATGTCCCCATTTTCACGCGGCGGGTGCGAAAATGATGAATGTCCCCTTTTTCAGGGGGGGGGTGTCTTCTAGGATGAGATCGGCGGCGCGCCAGGCCATGGCCATGACGGGGCCGTTGGTGTTGCCGGACACCTGCGTCGGCATGGCGGAGAGATCCATCACCCGCAGGCCCTGGATGCCGCGCACCCGCAGCCGCGCGTCGAGCACGGCGAGCGCATCCTCGCCCATGCGGCAGGTGCCGACGGCGTGCTGGCAGGTCTGGTCGCGGCGCGCGGCGTCGAGGATCGCCGCGTCGCTGTCGATTTCCGCGCCCGGGTGCGTCTCGGCGGCGACGAACCCGGCCACGCGCGGATGCGCGAACAGCCGGCGCATGAAGCGGAACAGGCCGATGGTCACGCGCCGGTCGTGTTCAGCCTCCAGGAAGCGGGTCTGGATGATCGGCGCGGCGGCCGGATCCGGCGAGCGCAGGCGGATCCCGCCCTCGCTCTGGGTGCGCAGCGGATAACCCATCGCCATCAGGCCCGGAAACGACTCCAGCCCGAAGGTGTCGGCGCGCTTGTCGAACGACAGCGTCCAGATCGTGAGCTGGGCGTCGGGCTGCGACAGGCCCGGCTGCGTGCGCAGGAAGCCGTTGATGTCGTAGGTGGAGGCGAGCGGGCCGGCGCGCGTCAGCGCGTAGCGCAGCAGGTTCAGGCCCAGGCGCCAGCCCGAGAACTGGCGGTTCAGGCTCAGATCGCGCGCCAGCCGCAACTGCATCGAGATGGTCTTGTGCTCGCGCAGGTTGCGGCCGACGCCCGGCAGGTCGGCGCGCACCGGGATCCCGAGTTCGTGCAACGCGGCGCCCGCACCGATGCCCGAGAGCATAAGCAGCTTGGGCGTGTTGATCGTGCCGCAGCTCACGATGATTTCCCGGCCGCGGAACTCGACCTCGCCGCCGGGGCCGCGGCCGGCGATGCCGATCGCACGCGCGCCGTCGAACAGCAGGCGCTGCACCTCGGTGCGGGTGACCACGCGCAGGTTCGGGCGCGCGCGGGCCGGCGCCAGGAACGCATCGGCGGCGCTGACGCGCCGGCCGTTCCTGATCGTGCGCGGGGTGTAGCCGATGCCCTCCTGGTCCGGGCGGTTCACGTCCTCGCGCCGGCGCAGGCCGAGATCCTGCGCGGCGTCCAGGACCGCCTCGGTCAGCGGCGTGCGCGGCGAGCGCACCGAGACGTGCAGCGGCCCGCCCGCGCCGCGCACGCCGTCATCGCCCAGTTCGTGATCCTCGATGGCGCGAAACGCGCGCGACATCGCCTCCCAGCCCCAGCCGCGCGCGCCGCGCGCAACCCAGCCGTCGTAGTCCTCGGGCTGGCCGCGGCAGTACATCATGCCATTGATGCTCGACGAGCCGCCGAGCACGCGGCCGCGCATCCAGATCCGCGGCTCGCCGGCGTTGCCATCGTCCGGCTCGGTCTGGTAGTACCAGCACAGGTCCGGATCGAGCAGGGTCCTGCCGATCCCCATGGGGATCGGGATGGCCGGGTGGCGGTCCTCGCCGCCCGCCTCCACGAGCAGCACGCGCGTGCCCGGATCCGCGGACAGGCGGTTGGCGAGCACGCAGCCCGCCGAGCCGGCGCCGACGATGACGTAGTCCCAGTGTTCGTTCATCGGCGCCGCGGCCATGGTTTCCAGCCGGATGTGGAATGCGCGGACCGCCGTTCGCAGCGCGGACCGTTGCCCGCATCCTAAGCAACGCGCGCCGCGAATGCCATGCGCGCACCGCGAGCCCGATCCGTGTAGGCTGGCCGGCGCGCCCTGGCGCCCGCGCTCCGGCTCGGCCACGGACATTGGAACGTCGGCATCCGGCTGCCCGGTCGCCGATCGAGGTACATCGTTTGACCGCGACCCTGTTCCCGGCGGGTTATCGCCACTACATCCTGGGCGTACTGCTGGCCGCCTGCACGCTCAACTTCATCGACCGCTACGTACTCGCAGTGCTGTTGCCGGACATCAAGCGCGAGTTCGGCCTGGCGGACTGGCAGCTCGGCATCCTGACCGGGCCGACGTTCGCGATCTTCTACAGCGTGGCCGGGCTGCCGATCGCGCGTTGGGCCGACGGCGGCCAGCGCGTGCGGATCATCGGCCTGGCAATCGCCGTGTGGAGCCTGATGTCGGCTGCCGGGGGCATCGCCGCCAGCTACTGGCAACTGCTGTGCGCCCGCATCGGCGTCGCGATCGGCGAGGCCGGCTGCACGCCGCCGTCGCACTCGCTGATCGGCGACCTGTATCCGCCGCGCCGGCGTGCCACCGCGCTCGCGATCTACCAGCTCGGGCCGGTATTCGGCGTTTCGCTCGCGCTGCTCGTCGGCGGCTGGCTGGCGGATTCGGTCGGCTGGCGTCGGACGCTGATCTTCGTCGGGCTGCCCGGCCTGCTGCTCGCGCTGCTGGTGTTCGCGACCCTGCGCGAGCCGCCGCGCGGAATGGCGGAAGGGCGCCAGGCCGCGGCGCATCCGCCGCCCATGTCCCAGGCGCTGCGCCTGCTGTGGGAGTGCAGGACCTACCGCCACCTCGTGCTGGCGATCGCGCTGGTATCGATCGCCAGCAACGGCGTGAGCCTGTGGCTGCCGTCGTTCGTGCATCGGGTGCACGGCCTGGGGCTGACCGAGACCGGGCGGCTGCTGTCGGTGCTGGTGCTGGCCGGCTCGACCCTCGGCGGGCTGTGCGGGGGCGCCTGGGCGCAGCGCGCCGCGCAGCGCGATCCGCGCGGCTGGGTGCTCACGCCAGGATGGCTGCTGCTGATCGGAGTGCCGGTTTCGGCTTCGGCGTTCCTGGCGCCTTCGCTCGGGCCGGCCATCGCCGGGATCTTCGTGCTGAAATTCACCCTGTTCGTGTTCGTCGCACCGACCAACGTCGCGGCGCAGTTGCTGGTCGGGCTGCGGATGCGCGCCTTCGTATCGGCATTCACGCTGCTGATGGTCAGCGTCATCGGCCTGGGGGTGGGCCCGCCGCTGGTCGGCCTGGGAAGCGACCTGCTCGGCGCGCGCTTCGGCGACGACGGCCTGCGCTATTCGCTCCTGGCGTCGCTGCTGTTCGCGCTCTGGGGCGCGGCGCACTACCTGCTCGCCGCGCGCACCATCGCCGCGGACATCGCCCGCGTGTCGGACTGACGCGCGGGTGCGTCCCCGGATCAGGCCTGTTCGAATGCGTCGGTCAACTGCTCGTAGCGGCGCCCGTGGTCGGCGGTGTCGCCGAAGGCCTTCTCGATGGCCATCAGGCGCCGGAAGTAGCGGCTGATCACGTATTCGTCGGTGACGCCATAGCCGCCGTGGAGCTGGATCCCGCCGGCTGCCACCGCGTGCCCGGCGCGGCCGATGGCGAACTTGGCCAGCGACACCGCGCGCTTGCGCACCGCCGGATCGGGATCGTCGATGTGCGCGATGCCGTGGAACAGCATCGAGCGCGATTCCTGCGTGTCCACGAACATGTCCGACATGATGTGCTGCAGCGCCTGGAACTTGCCGATCGGCTGGCCGAACTGGCGGCGTTCCTTGATGTAGGCGCTGGTCACCTGCAGGCAGGCTTCCATCGCGCCCACCGCCTCGGCCAGCCGTGCCAGGGTGGCGCGATCCAGGGCTTCCTCCAGGACGTCTACGGCCGCAGCACCCTGCGCAAGCAACGCATCGGCGGGCAGGCGCACGCCGTCGAAGCGGACGTCCGCGGCGCGCGTGCCGTCGTGCAGGGCGTAGCGCTGCATCGAAACCCCGGGCAGGTTCGCGCCCGCCAGGAACAGTGCGAGGCTGCCGTCCAGCGCCGCCGTCACGATCAATGCGTCCGCGGACGGCGCATCGAACACCAGCGTCTTGTCGCCGACGAGGACGAACCCGTCGCCGTCGCGGCGCGCCGTCGTCGCCGGCAGGGCGGCGGCATCGAACGCTGCGACGCCCTCGCTGTAGGCCAGCGCGAGCTTCCGCCCGCCTTCGGCGATCTCGCCCAGCAGCGCATCGCGTCCGGCGTGGCCGCTGCGCTCGACGACACGCGCGCACAGCACGGCCGTGGTCAGGAACGGTTCCATCACCAGGCCGCGGCCGATCTCCTCCATCAGCAGCGCCACGTCCGCGAACGAGAACGCATAGCCGGAAACCGCCTCGGGCAGCGGCAGCGCCAGCCAGCCCAGCTCGGCGAACTGCGCCCAGTGCTCCGGGCTGTAGCCATCGGCGGATTGAGTGAGGTGGCGGTGCTGCTCGGCGGAGTAGCTGGATTCGACGAAGCGCCGCGCGCTGTCGCGCAGCATCGCCTGTTCATCGGAGAGATTGAAGTCCATGGATGTCCGGTCCGGTGCGGCGCGGCTCAGAGGCCGAACGCCAGCTTGGCGAGGATGTTCTTCTGTACCTGCTTGGTGCCGCCGTAGATGGTCGAGGCGCGCATCATGAGGCCGACGTTGGCGCACCCGAGCGAGTAGCCGGGCCAGAAGCCGGCGTCGGTTTCCGGCGCGGCGAAGATGTCGTCGATCGGCATGTAGCGCAGGGCCTTGTGCCCCAGCGCCTGGAGCTGCAGCTCGGTGATCTCCTGCTGCAGCTCCGAGCCGCGGATCTTCAGCGCCGAGGCGCGCGCGGTCTCGTTGTAGTCGGAGCGTTCGCCGGCCAGCATGCGCAGCACCGACCAATCCAGCCCCTGGACCCGCGCTTCCATCTCGGTGATGCGCGCGCGGAAGGCGCGGTCCTCGATGAGCGGCCGGCCGGCGCGGATCTCGGCGCGCGCGATGGCCTTGAGCTTGCGCAACTGGGCCTTGTTCCAGTAGATGAACGAACTCGCGGTGCGCTCGTGGTCGAGTAGGAACTTGGCGTAGCTCCAGCCCTTGCCCGGCTCGCCGACGAGGTTGTTCGCGGGCACGCGCACGTCGTCGAAGAACACCTCGCACAGGTGCACCTCGCCGTTGATCTGTTGGATGGGGCGGACCGTGATCCCGGGCGAGGAAAGATCCACCAGCAGGAACGAGATGCCGAGCTGCGGCTTCACCTGGGTGTCGGTCTTGACCAGCATGAAGACCCACTTGGCGCGGTGCGCGCCGCTGGTCCAGATCTTCTGGCCGCGAACGATGTAGTCGTCGCCATCGCGGGTGGCGGTGGTGCGCAGGGAGACGAGGTCCGAGCCCGAGCCCGGCTCGGAGAAGCCCTGCGCCCAGAAGTAGTCGCCGCGGCGCATCGCCGGCAGGAAGCGCTCCTTCTGCTCGGCGGTGCCGAAGGTGTACACCACCGGCCCGACCATGTGCAGGTTGCTCATCGGCAGCTCGGGCGCGTCGGCGCGGGCGAGCTCGTCGTGGAACACGTGCAGTTGCAGCGGGCTCCAGCCGGTGCCGCCGAGCTCGATCGGCCAGTGCGGCACGCCCCAGCCCTTGCGGTCCAGGATCCGCAGCCATTCCAGCGAATCGTCCTCAGTGCCGGCGAACGAGACCCGGCGTGCGCGTTGCGCGAACTCTGCGGGCAGGTGCTCGCGGACGAAGGCGCGTACCTCCTGGCGGAATTGTTCCAGTTGCGGATCGAACTTCAGGTGCATCGGGGCAAGGTCCTCGGCTGGGTGCGGTGAGGGCGGCTACATGCCGACCGCGGCGGCGGGCGGCTCGAAGTCCACGCGGCAGGCGCCGTCGATGTCGAACACCCGGGTGAAGCGCCCGAACGCGACCCAGGAGCCGACCGACAGCCCCAGGTCCACGAGCTCGTCGTCGCTGAAGTGGCGGTGCAGGCTGGCCCAGAAGTCCTCGGCGGTGTCGAACGACAGGTGGTCGGTGGCGAAGCGCTCGGCGAACTCGATTGCGAGCCGCTCGCGCTCGCTGAACAGGGTTGCGCCGCGCCAGTGCTCGACGGCGGCGTAGAAGCCCTCCGGCACCGTGTCGGTGCCGCGGAAATTGGCACGCGATGCGTCCACGCCGGCGTGGGAGACATAGCCCGGGTTGTCGCGCGCCGAGCGCCAGTTGCGGCAGGCCTGACAACCGTTCAGGAGCGCGATGCGATAGCGGGCGGCTTCCATCTCCCGCAGCGACAACCGCGTGTTCGCGTACACGCTCGCGGAGAAGGCGCGTGCACTGGACGTGATGCCGGTGGCCAGGTGTTCCCAGACGTGCTGGCCGGGGTCCCGGCCCTCAGGGATTCGAACGCGCGGCATGGCGGCCTCCTGTGGTGGCGGATGGAGCCGCCGAGCATATCTCCGCCGCCGCGCACCCGCAATTTCCCGCCGCACCCCCCGTCATTGCGAGGAGCGAAGCGACGAAGCAATCCACGCGCTGCCGGTGGCATCCAGGCCGATTGGGTCGCTTCGCTGCGCTCGCGACGACGAAGGGCGGTCAGCGGATGGCGATCGGGTTGATGATCGCCTGCACCGCGCCGACGATGCGCGGCTGGCCCAGGACGAACAGGAACTCGTAGGCGCGATCCGCGGCCAGCGCGCGGGTGTCGATGTTTTCCAGGATGTAGACGCCGCTTTTTGCCAGCAGCTCGGCGTGCACCGGGACCGCCTGCGTGCGATCCTCTCCCGGCATTGCATCCAGCGCGCCGGTGTCCGCGCCAACCGCGACCACGCCCAGGCCGGCCAGCCAGCGGGCGCCGTCCACGCCCAGGCCCGGCTCCCCGGACATGAACTTCGCGTTGTCCACGCCCACCAGCCCGATCCATCCGGTGTGGAACAGCACCACATCGCCCTTGCCGATGCGCACGCCCTGCGCCTTGGCCGCCGCCTCGATGTCGGCGCGGTTGAACACCTGCCCGGCTTCGAGCATCGGCTTGCCGAAGTGCCGGGCCATGTCGATGAGTACGCCGCGGCTCACGATCGGCGGGATGGCGTGGATGCCGAGCTTCTTCAGGCCGGTGTTGGTGACGAAGTCGGCTGCCCGCAGGCCGTTGTAGTACTTGTGATCGATGCCCAGGTGGCCGAGCCCGTCGAGCTGGGTGCCGATGCCGACCGAGGTTATGAGCACGTCGTCGTTGCTGGTGACGCGGTTGGAGCCGCCGGGCTCGCCGTCGCCCGGGCCGAGCTGCATCACCAGCAGGCTGAATCGGCGCGGCGGAAAGGTCGGCGTGTCCGGCCCGGTGTCGATTGCGAGCGAATAGGCCTTGCCGGTCCTGATGAGGCGCGCCGCCTCGACGACCTTCTCCGGTGAGAGATTGTTCGCGGCGCCGATGGTGTCGTCCGCCCCGTAGCGGGACGGGTACCAGTCCTCGGCGTGGACGGCGGTGCCGAGCAGGCAGGCGGACAGCATGAGGGCTCGCAGCATTGGACGTTCCTCCCCGTGGATCGCGCGGCGCGCGATTGCGCCGGGGGGCAACCTTACACCGCGCGCGGATCCGGCTCCAGGGTCCGGCGCGGCGTGGTTGCGATCGCCCGGCCGCGACCCGTGTGCCGGACGGTCGGGCGGTGCGCGGCCGCGGCGCCGGATGCATACTGGAGCCGGGCGCGGCGCGCCCACCGTCCATGCAGCGGAGCCGCAGCGATGATCACCTGGCGGATGTCGATCGATTTCAAGTGCTTCGAGGAGAATGCCGCCGAGACGTTGTACCGGGTCGCCCTCGAACAGGCGGCGTGGGCGGACGCGCGCGGCGTGACCCAGATCTGGGTCGACGAACACCACGGCTCGCAGAACCTGACCTCGCCGCTGGCCATGGCGGCGGCGGTGGGCGCGGTCACGCGGCGGGCGCGCATCGGCGTCGGCTGCCTGCTGCTGCCGCTGCTGGATCCGATCCGCGTCGCCGAGGATGCAATCACCGCCGATCTGGTCAGCCAGGGCCGGCTGGAGATCATCGCCGGCCTGGGCTACGTGCCGCACGAGTTCGAGATGTACGGCGTCTCGCTGCGCGACCGGGCCCGACTGATGGACGAGAAGCTGCCGGTGCTGCTCGATTGCCTGGCGGGCCGACCGTTCGAGTACCGCGGGCGGCGAGGACGCGTGCTGCCGCTGCCGTTCCAGAAGCCGCGACCGCCGGTGCTGGTCGGCGGGGCGGTGGAAGCCTCCGCGCGCCGCGCGGCGCGCCTGGGCGATGGGTTCGCGCCCGCGGCGGACGATCCGGTGTTGTATGACCTGTATCTCGCCGAGTGCGAGCGGCTCGGCCGGGCGCCGGGGCCGATCCGCAAGCCCGGCTATCCGCTGTACGTGTTCGTGAGCCGGGATCCGGAGCGCGCCTGGGCGCGCCTGGCGCCGCACCTGCTGCACGAGGTGAACCAGTACGCCGGCTGGAGCGCGGCGGGCAACCGGCCGCGGATCGGCTACGTGCTCGACCACGGCCAGCAGGAAGAACTCGCCAACCTGCGCAGGAAGCCCAACTTCGGCGTGCTCACGCCCGAGGAGTGCGTCGCGCTCGCGCGCAGCAAGCCCGACGGCGCGCATCTCGCATTCAAGCCCACCCGCACCGGCCTGGACGTCGACCTCGGCTGGGAGAGCCTGGAGCTGTTCGTCTCGGACGTGCTGCCGCACATCGAGATCGCCCCGCCGGCGCCGATGGCGCCGGTGCGCGACGCGGGCTGAGCCGGGCGCCGCGGCGGCGCGGGGATTGGATCGGGCCGTGCGCGGCAGCCCGTGTGGCCGCGCTCAGCCCGTCGAGCCCGCCGGCGCGCGTGCGATCCGCATCGCCTCGACCGCGCGCGGAAAGCCGACGTAGATCGACAGGTGGTGGACGACTTCCTCGATCTCCGCCTGGCTCAGTCCATGCGTTCGGCCCGCGGCGATGTGCGCGGTGAGCTCGGCCTTCGCACCCAGCGAAATCAGGATGGCGATGACGACGATCGAACGATCGCGGCGTGAAAGCTCGCTGCGCGACCAGATCTCGCCGAACGCCCAGCGATAGGCCGTCACGCCGACATCGCCCAGCATCGACTCCATGCCTGCCAGATCGGCGGCGGCATCGCTGCCGCCGCGGCCGCCGGACAGGGTCCGGAACACGTCCATGGCGTCCCGATCCCGCTCGGCGTCGGACTTCGACAGCGCCGGGGTGCGATCGGAGAGCTTGTCCACGCCTTCCTCCGCGCGCAGGCCCGCGTCCACCCGGCGACTGGCCGCCATCGCGGCCGGAAACCCGGCGTAGGCGGCGATGTGCAGCAGGATCTCCTCGATCTCCACGCGCGCCAGGCCGTGGCGCAGGCCGATGCGCGTGTGCGTCTCCAGTTCCTCGTCGCGCGCCTGCGCGGCGAGCACGGCGATGATGAACAGCGATCGATCACGGCGGCTGAGCTGGGGCCGATCCCACATTTCGCCGACCATCTCGAAGGCGAAGCTGCCGAGCGCGCCCATGCGCCGCCGCAATGCCTGCTCGCTGCGTTCCGGGTCCTGGCCCGGCATGAAGCGCTTGAAGGTTTCCACCGCGTGCGCGTGGCGCTCGGCGTAGCTCAGGGACTTGGCCATGGATGTGCTCCTGGTCCGGGTGTGGATCAACCGGCGACGCTGCACGGCAGCGTGCGATAGCCGGAGAGGGTCATCTCGGCGGTGCGGGACGATTGGGGCAGATCGATCTCCAGCGCCACGTCGCTGCGCACCAGGCGCCGGAACGCAGTGACGGACTCCAGCCGCGCGAGCGGGGAGCCGATGCAGTGGTGGATGCCTTCGGAGAACGACAGGTGCTTGTTCGGCCGGCGCGCGAGGTTGAAGGTGTCCGGGTCGGCGAACTGGCGCGGATCGCGGTTCGCCGCCGCATACACGAACAGCACCTGCTGTGCCGCCGGGATGCGCGTGCCCGAAACGTCGACGTCGGCCAGCGTGCGCTTGGCGGTGAACAGCACCGGCGGATCCAGGCGCAGGGCTTCCTCGACGAATGCCGGGATCAGCGACTCGTCCGCGCGCAGTTGTTCGCGCAGGCCGGGCACGCGCTGCAACAGCGCCGCGGCATTGGCGATGTGCAGGGTGGTGGTCCAGGTGCCGCCGGTCCAGAGCGCGGCGAGATAGTAGACGACGTCCGCCAGTGGCAGCAGGTCGTGGCCGGCCTTGGCGATGCGGATCAGCTCGGTGGTCACGTCCTCGCCGGGGTGGTCTTCCTTGTAGCGCACGATCTCGCGGAAGTACTCGCCCATCGCCTCGTCGACCGCGGTGCTGTAGTTGGTGTAGCGGTCGCGGATCGAATCCGGCACGCCCACGATGACGTTGATCGACAGCGTGGTCAGCGGGTAGGCGAAGTCGCGCACGAAGTCGAGCGCGACGCCATCGCGCTGCTTGCGCCGCATCTCCTGCACCAGGCCGTCGACGATCGCCTCGATCTTCGGCGCCAGGGCGGTCATGGCGCGCGGGAAGAACATCGGGTTCATCAGCGTGCGCAGCGCGCGGTGGTCGGGCTCGTCGCGGCTGGACAGCCGCCTCCCGGCGAGTTCGACCGCGAACGAGCCGTTGATGCTGCCGGCCGGCGCGTGGTAGGCCGAGCCGACGTTGGAGAACACGGCGTGATTGCGCACGCCCGCGGACACGTCCGCATAGCGCGAAATCGTCCAGATGCCATCCTCGTGCCGGTGCACCGGCGCCTCCTCACGCAGCCGGTTCAACACCGGAAACGGGTCCACCCGGAACTCCGCCGTATTCATCGCATATCGATCCATCATCGCCTCCCCACCCCCGAAACGGGGTCGGAGTGAATTATCTCAAACCGAAACGGGGTCGGAGTGAATTTCCGCTCTGAAACGGGGTCGGAGTGAATTTTCGCGATGAACCGGTCGGACGCACCGCGTGCGCGCCGCGTCAGCGGATCCGGAAAATCACTCCGACCCCGAATCGCGGGACGAAAATCACTCCGACCCCGTTTCGGGGGCGCGGAGGCGGAAGCGGGTGGCGAAGGCGTGCAGCGACCGGCGTTTGTCGGCGGCGCTTGCGTGCCAGGGGCCCAGGGCGTGCCGGGCCGATATCGTCAGGTCGGTTACGCCGGCCTGGGACATCGCCTCGACGACGTCCGGTGCCGGCGGCTGGTCGGCGCTGGCGAAGATGCGCAACGGGCGTTCTACCGCGCCGGCGATCGCACGCGCGGCATTCAGGCGCCCGATCACGTCCGCGAGTTCCCCGGGGCTGCAGATCCGCGCACTCATCCAGCCGTCGGCCGCGGCGGCCCGCCGCAGCGCGGCCGGGCTCTCGCCGCCGACGTACACCGGTATCGGTGCCTCGGGCACCGGTGAGATCTGCACGGGATCGAAATCGAAGAACTCGCCGTGATGCTCCACCATGCCGCCGGCGAACAGCCGCCGCATGGCCGCGAGCATCTCGTCCGTGCGCCGGCCGCGCGTGGCGAAGTCCTGGCCGGTGAGCTCGAACTCCTCGCGCATCCAGCCCACGCCGACGCCGAGCGCCACCCGCCCGCCCGAGAGACAGGCGGCGGTCGAGATCGCCTTGGCCGCGCTGAACAGCTCGTGCAGCGGCAGCAGGTAGACGCTGGTGACGAACCGCAGGGTGCGGGTCGCGCCGGCCAGGGTGCCGATGGCGACCCAGGGATCCGGTGCCTGCAGCTCCGGGCGCACGTCGAGCACGCCATCCTCCCGGTACGGATACCGCGAGGTGATCTTCGCGGGCGTCACCAGATGTTCCGGGAGCGCCACGCCATGAAAGCCGGCATCTTCCGCCGCGCGCGCGAGATCGACGAGCTGTGCGACCGGCTGGTAGGCGAGCGAAAGCCAGAATCGCGGGCGCATGGGCGCTGGGCTCCCAAATCGTGCCTTGCCGGTCCGCTTCGGCGCTGGATGCGAAAGCGCGCACGCAGGCGCAGGCGTTTCCGGGCCTATACTACCCTGGAAGTCTTCCAGTCATCGCCGCGGGCAGGTGCAGCGCAAGCGACCGGCCGGCGGCAACCGCTTTCCCGGCGTCGCGGCGCCAGCCCAGGAGGTATGCAGATGGCCAAGATCGACAAGGACCTGGCGGCTGCCCTCAAGACGGCGAAGACGAAGAAGATGTTCTTCGCCCTGGTCGAAAAGGCACCCGGAGAGGGCACGCTCATCGTCTCCAGGAACCCGATTGCATCGAGCGCCATTTCGCAGGCGCAGCGGGAACTGGGCGGCGGAGGCAAGATCTTCAAGGGCCAGTGCGCGACCGAGCCAGGCACCGACGAGCTCGTCTTCGAGACCGAGACCGACCCGCCGGCCGTCAGGACGCTCAAGGCGGTGATCGCGCGCGACGCAGGCCTCACGCTCAAGGTCGATTCCCGCAAGGCCAAGCCGGCGCTGATCGACAGCATCCGCGACACGATCTCGGCCGACGCGAAAGCCGATGCCGAAAAGCGCCTGTCGGGCATCACCGGCGGCGCCGAGTTCAGGCGCGCGCGGGCGCAGGGCGGCCTGGTGGCGGAGAGCATGGACAAGCAGGTCGAGAAGGTCCGGCGCCTGATCGACGCGCGCGCCTGGCCGCAGGCAAACGCGGCCATGGACGATCTCGAGCAGATGGCCGCGCGTCCCACCGAGGACCTGTAGCAGTTCAGGGGCACAGGCCGGCTTCGATCAGGCGGCAGCCGCACCGCGGAATGCCGCCGTTCGCGGCTGAATTCAGACGCGGCTGTGGTATCCGGGCTTGCGCCCCTGCACGTAGGCGCGCGTGCAGCCGTCGTAGTACTCCCAGAACATCAGCGTCATGCGCTCGTAATGGCCGCGGATCTCGGCCTGGCGCCGGGCGTCGGTGGCATACGCGCGGACCATGTCCCAGCCGGTCTCGGCGTGCTCGGCATCGGCCTCCTCGTGTTCCCAGACGTACTCGGTCTGGTGCTTGTCGAGCTTGTAGTTCTCGCGCAGCGAGCGGGCGATCTTCGGGCTGAGCGGGCCGAAAGGGCCTTCGCCGCCGAGCGTGACGCCGGCCATCACCGCCTCGGCGCTGCCGATGACGGCATTGGCGACGCAGTAGTTCGTGATGGCGTCGGTCTCCGGCAGGATCGGCTCGGCACGTGCCTCGGCCTCGTCCCAGCCGCAGGCCACGGCCAGCCGCAGCGCGAGCGACCAGTGCGCCTCCACGCCACGGATCCCGAACACCTCGCCGGCGAGGTTGTCGATCAGCGATTTCTTGATTTTCCGATCCGGAATGCGCAGCGCGAACAGGCAGAACTCCTTGTAGCACTCCCCGGCCAGGTGGTACCCGTTCTGGATCACCCAGCCGCCAATCGCGCGCAACGGCAGCGTGCCGGCGATCATGTCGCGCAGGAAGGGGTGGTTGGCATAGCTGATCGCGTCATGGCGGGACTTGAGATCGGCAATGAACTCCTCGACGTCCATCGTGTGGCTCCTCGTTCGTTTGGCAGGCGCAGGGCGCCCGGAAAGCGGTGAAAATCACTCCGACCCCGTTTCGGGGGGTGAAAATCACTCCGACCCCGTTTCAGGTGGGGGGGAGGCCTTCGGGGGGGACGAAGGCGCGCACGCCGGCGATGCGGCCGTCCTCGGCGAAGGTGAAGATCTCGACGATGTGCAGCTCGGGCGGGTAGCCGGGCGTGGTGGTCCGGATCAGCAGGTGCAGCGCGAGATCGTTGCCGTTGCAGACCGCGGCGAGCGGCGGCTGGATGGTCGCGTCGCTGCCGAAGGACTGCACGGCGTCCATGGTCTTGCCGTACTGCTCGCGACCCCAGCGCATGTCGCTGTCCGCCGGTTCCTGGATGAAGGGCTCGTCGACGAAGTTCTCCAGCCATTCGGCGCGGTTGCGGGCGTTGAAGGCCCGGCGGTGGCTCTCGAACCTGGCAAGCATCTGTTCGCGGGTCGGCATCCGGCGTTCTCCCGATGATTTCACGCAAGCCTAGCAAGTCCACCGCCGCGTGTCGCCGGGCATGGGCAAGCCGGCGCACCGTATTGCAATCGACGGCAGTGCAATGCGGCGACTCCAGAGCGTGCCCAGGTGCGAGCGTTCGCGGACCGGGAGTGTTCGCGAACGTACAGCAGCCGGCGCGTCGCCACAATCATTCACGCACCGTGACGCGGGACCGTCTACGCTTGTTCTGGACATCAGGCCACGTTTGCGACTGACGCTCGTCGTCTCCAATGTGAACGTGCCCCGACTTCGCATGGCCGCGGACGTGTCTGGTCGCATTCGGCGTCGCCGATTGGACTTGCGAGGAACTGACGATGCTCACTCGCGCCCGGTGCGTAGCCACCCTGGTCCTGCTTGGTTGCATCGCGCCGACACCCGCCGCTCTCGGAGCCGCGCCCGGACTGACGATCGTCGCGAGCGGTGCGGCCGAGTTGTTCGATGGCGTTACGTTGCTCGGCAGCTTCGACGCCCAAGCCACCTTCGTGATCGATACGGGCGTGGCGTTCGAGGATCAGACCGACTTCACACGGCTGTACATGAATCCGGTACTCAGTGCTTCCGTGATACTGAAGCCGTTGCTGCCTGGCGGCTTGCCTGCCGGCACGGTCATGATTGGGAACGGCATTCCCAACGCCACCACTGGCTACCGCAGCGACATCCTGGTCCACAGCAATCCATTCGCCGGGCCGGAGACCGAAGTCGGCATCGGGCTTCATACCAACGCCGACCAAACTCCTCCGGACGCATTGCTCACGTTCCCGCATCTGCCCGCGCTCGCGAACGCGGACTATGGCGTCACCGAAGCGGCGTGGAGTACGGGAACCCTGATCGACTCGCTTGCCGACAAACAGCTCGAGACCGCCTTTGATGTCGTCGAGGCCCACGCGATGGTGGGCGATCTGGCAGGGCAATTCACGCTGTTCCTGGTCCGCGTCGATGCCCCGGGCGCGCCGACGCTTCTTGCCGATGCCCCGCCGGAACTGCTGCTGACGGGCACCCTGACTCAACTCACAGTGGGCGGCGCGATCGTTCCGCTGCCTGGAGCCTGGATCTGCATGGCCGGCGCGCTCGCCCTGGCGGCGCCACTCGGCCGCCGCGCCCGAGAAGTGGCGCGTGATCGCGCCAATGGCGCGCGGTTCAACTGCGGTCGTGGGGCACGCCCGGCAACGTGAGTTCGATGATGCGGGCGCGCGCCGCCTCGTCCCCAGGCGGAACGAGCACCTGACGACTGAATCTGCCAGGCCGCTTTATCGCTGAGTCCACGTCCCTGGGCATGTTGGTTGCTGCCAGGATGGGCACCCCCGGTTGTCGCCGGCAAATCCGTAGAACTGGGCCAGCAGTTCGTTGACGACCTGCCGCGTGTGTTCGGTCCGCGCCTTGCTGCGCGCGAAGACCAGTGCGTCAAACTCGTCGCAAATGCAGCGCGCACGGCCGCTACTGACGTGCCTTGTCGAAGAACTGCGCCTGGTGCAACCAACCGGAGCTGTTGCTCTGGAAATAATGTAATGTTCGTGCTGCATACTCCCTGAATTTGTAGCGCGAAGGTGTCATATGCCGACCCCTCACCATCCTTCCGCCGCCGTCAGGCGCGTCCTGCGCAAGCTCGGCGCCGATATCCGCGACGCCCGTCGCCGTCGGCGCCTGCCCATGGCGGTCGTGGCCGAGCGTGCCTTCACGTCCCGCTCGACGCTGCAGAAAGTCGAGGCCGGAGAATCCGGCGTCAGCGTCGGCATCTACGCCGCTGTCCTGCATGCCCTCGGATTGCTCGACGGCCTGGGCCGGATTGCCGACATCGGCAACGACAGCGTCGGCCAGGCGCTGGCGAGCGCCGACCTGCCCAAGCGCATCCATCTCAGGCGGACTTCCGGCTGATCGTGCGATGGGTGACTTCGAGGTACATATCGACCTGGGCGGACGTACGCGTCAGGTTGGACTGGCGAGGTGCAACCGTGTCCGGGGCACGGAGACGATTCTCTTCGAGTATGGCGACGCATGGCTCGAAGACCGGGACCGCTTCTCTCTGGAGCCTGCACTCGCCCTGTTCCTCCGTGCGAGCAGACCGATGCCTCCGGCAAGGCGGTCCTGCAGTTCCGGCGCTTCGACTGCGATGGCGGGATCCGAGTCCCGTTCCTGTCGGCGATGGCTGCGTCGGCTCCATGTGATGGCTGGGCTCATTCGTTCTTCGGCGCCACGATGAATGGTGGGGCAACCGCCTTCAGATCACTCCTCTTGATTTCAAATCGTCCCAGATCCGGGTAAGCGTGGCGGAGGAGATCGACATCACGGTCAAAATCGTCCTCCCGAACGAAGTAGCCTCCCGCCAGCACACTGAGGCCGAAGGCATTTTTTCCTCGGAAGGAATGCGCGATGAAATTTCCGATGTAGAGGGCTTCGTTCTCGTGAAGGGTGAACGGAATCGAGAAGTCCTTCTTCGAACTGAACAAGAGCGGACGAGTAACGTCGGTCGTTCTTCTCACGAGTCCAATCTCCGTTTGAGCCCCGATTGCTTATGGTCCGGTCGTCGACGCGACCGGCCCCCACGGCACGATCAACCGCTGATCAGATCTCCGCCGTCCACCGGGATGATGGCGCCGGTGCAGTAGCTGGAGGCGTCGCTGGCGAAGTAGAGCGCGGCGCCGACGATCTCGTCCGCGCGGCCGATGCGCTTGAGCGGGATCTTGGGGAACACCTCGCGCTCCATGTGCTCCATGTCCCAGTGCTTGGCGATGTCGGTGGCCATGCCGCCGGGCATGATGCAGTTCACCCGCACCTTGGGCGCGAACGCCTTGGCGAAGGCGAGCGTCATGTTGTTCATGCCGGCCTTGGCGGCGTGGTAGGGCATCATGCCCGGGTAGCTGAACACCGCGCCGGTGGTGCTGATGTTGAGGATCGACCCGCCCGCGCCCTGGGCCATGCGGTTGCCGACCACGGCGGCGAGCCGGAACGGGCCTTTGAGGTTCACGCCGTGGACCTTGTCCCAGAGTTCCTCGGTGACGTCGGCCGGGTTGTCGCCATAGGTCGGCGACATGCCCGCGTTGTTGACCAGCACGTCGACCTTGCCGAATTCAGCATAGGCCGCCTCGGCAAGCTGCTCCACGGCCTTCCACTGGCCGACGTGGCAGGCATAGGGCATGGCGCGCCGGCCGAAGCGCTCGCGCACCTCCTTGGCCAGCGCCTCGCAGGTATCGAGCTTGCGGCTGGCGATGACGACGTCCGCCCCGCTTTCGGCGAAGGCGAGCACCATCTCGCGGCCCAGGCCGCGGCTGCCGCCGGTCACGAGGGCCACTTTTCCGGTCAGGTCGAACAGGTTGCGTACGCTCACTGCAATCTCACTCTCTCGTCGGATGGATGGATACGGCGGGTGCCCCGGGCCGCGTCACCAGCGGCGCCGCAACTGGCTGCCGACCTTGCGCCTGCGCAGCGCCTCGGCGCGCTCGGCCGGGGTGATGCGCGGCGTGTCCGCGGGCAGGTGCTTGTGGATCTCGGCGAACGGCACGCGCTTCAGGGTCGGCACCGGCAGCGAGTCGGCCAGGTACCAGCGGCCGATGACCATGCCGGTGAGGTAACCGGCGGAATCCAGCCAGTTGTGGATGCCGGGGTCTTCGAGGGAAATCACCGCGCGGAAGCGGCCGTCCGGATCCAGCCGGGCCTGGTGCCCGTTCAGGCTGCTCTGGCGATGGATGTACTCGGTGGCGTTCCAGAGGATGTCGTTCATCTGGACGTTCCAGTAGCGGTGCTTCTTCGGGATGTCCGTTTCGAGGATCAGCGCTTCGTCGGGCTTGAACTCGTACACGCCCTGCCAGTAGGTCTGCACCGGCAGCGCTCCGCCGAACTTGGTGAAGTTGATGGTGTTGATGGGGCCCTGGTCGCGGATCATGGTCTGGTACTTGAGCCAGATCCGTGACAGGCGCTCGGCGTAGCCGCCGAGCAGCTCGCGCAGGTTGCGGTCGATTTCCGCAGCCGGCATGCGCGGCTTCAACTCGGTGACGTCCAGGCGCTCGATGGCCAGCCGCGCGTCGCGCTCGCGGCCCCAGTCGTAGGAGCGCTGGCGCGCGATGATGCTCTTGCAGCCGGCGGGGAGCTGCACCCAGTCGCCGGTGTGGCCGGCCGGGCGCGTGGCGCTCAACAGCACTCCGAAGCTGCCATCGGCGGCGATGTGCAGTTCGTCGGCGTCGAACTGGCCCAGGCCGCCGCCGATGCGCTCGGAGGTGCCCATCGGCTCGTAGCCGAAGGTGAAGGTCAGGATGTGGACGCTGCCGCGCTCACCGGTGATGCGGTACGTGCCTTTGTCGTCCAGGTGCGCGAGGTAGTAGGTGTCGTCCGGGTTCGGCTGCAGCAGGAACACCGAGTTCAGGAACGGCAGCCAGTCCGGGTGCGCAGCGTCGTGCTGGAAGTAGATGAAGTAGCCCAGCGTGATGTTCATGACGATCTGGCGGTAGACCTCGGCGCGGACCTGGTCGTCCCCGGGTGCCCAGGTCAGCTTGGGCAGGTCGCCGCCGTTGCGCAGCAGGGCGACGTACTCGTCCCACGGAGCGACGGTACCGGGCGCTATCGTCGGGGATCCACTACGGCTGTCGGTCATCACATCACCTCCCATGGCTTGGGTTTGCAGCGAGCAAAGGAACGCGGCGACCGCGGACTCCAGCAGCCGTCGTCGCGAAATCGCGTGCGCATCATCCGAAAATGGGGACATTCATCATTTCTTCAGGTCTGGGCCTAAAAGGGGACATTCATCATTTCGCCAGGCCCGGGTCACCGTTCGGGCCGGTCCGGATTATGTATTGGGTTGCCTTGGATCATCCAGCGCGCGCAGCGGGCGGCGAAACGTCGTCGCCCGCGTTGACTCCGGCGCGCGGGCGGGACCATAGTGGTGCCGCGGCACCCGACCGCGCTCGCCGCGCGCATCGCCGAGGAGCCACGCCTTGACCGACCGCCCCGCCACGCTGCGCGAACTCAGGCAGGCGCACTACCAGGTGCTGCCGGTGAAAGCCGAGTTGCGGCGCAACCTCATCGCCAGGATGCGCAACCGGGAGCGCCTGTTCCCCGGCATCGTCGGCTACGACGACACGGTCCTGCCGCAATTCGAAAACGCGATCCTCTCCGGCCAGGACATCATCCTGCTCGGCGAACGCGGCCAGGCCAAGTCCCGCATCGTCCGTTCTCTCACCAGCCTGCTGGACGAATGGACCCCGGTGCTGGACGGCGTGGAGATCCCCGAGAACCCGCTGGCGCCGATCAGCGCCCAGGGCCGGGCCACGGTGCGCGAACGCGGCGAGGACGCGCCGATCCGCTGGATGCACCGCGATGATCGCTACGGCGAGAAGCTCGCCACGCCCGACATCACCATCGCCGATCTCATCGGCGAGGTGGACCCGATCAAGGTCGCCGAGGGGCGCTACCTGTCCGACGAGCTCACCATCCACTTCGGCCTGCTGCCGCGCGTGAACCGCGGCATCTTCGCCATCAACGAGCTGCCGGATCTCGCCGAGCGCATCCAGGTGGGCCTGCTGAACGTGCTGGAGGAGCGCGACATCCAGATCCGCGGCCACCGCGTGCGCCTGCCGCTGGACGTATTGCTGGTCGCCACCGCCAACCCCGAGGACTACACCAACCGCGGCCGCATCATCACCCCGCTCAAGGACCGCTACGGCGCGCAGATCCGCACCCACTATCCGGACGACCTGGGCATCGAGATCGCGATCATGGAGCAGGAGGCCTCGCACCTGGAGATGGAGGGCTTCCGGGTCGGCGTGCCGATCTACATGAAGGAGATCATCGCCGAGATCTCCCACCAGGCGCGCCGCTCGCCGGACGTGAACCAGCGCTCGGGCGTGTCCGTGCGCGCCTCGGTCTCCAACTACGAAGCGATGCTCGCCAATGCGTTCCGCCGCGCGCTGCGCCTGGGCGAGACGAACGTCGTACCGCGGATCTCGGACCTGCCCTTCATCGTGCCCTCGCTGCAGGGCAAGGTGGAGTTCGAGGCCATGGACGAGCGCCGGGAGGACCGCGTCCTGGACAAGCTCATCAACGGCGCTGTGCGCGCGGTGTTCGACCGCTACTTCGAGATTGGCGACCTGGACAAGATCGCGCTCGCCTTCGGCGCCGGCCTGACGATCGAGACCGGCGAGGCGGTGGCGGCGGGCGAGTACCGCGAGTCCGCCGCGAAGGTGCCGGGCCTGCCCGACAAGACCGCCGCGCTCGCCGACGACAGCGAGGCCGCGCGCGCCGCCGCCATGGAATTCATCCTGGAAGGCCTGCACCTGCACAAGAAGCTGAACAAGGTGAGCATCGACGGGCGCAGCGCCTACAGCGCCTGATCGAACGGGAGAGCCCGCATGCGGCGACTGCACATCCGCCACAAGTACGCGCACTGGGATGGCACCCAGGCGCGCGATGCGGTCGATGCGGACGACCTCATGGGCGCGCTCGCCGACGATCTCATGGAGTACGGCGACCTGCGCTACGCGATGCGCAACCTGCTCTCGCGCGGCATGCGCCTGGGGCAGGGGCGGCGGATGCAGGGCCTGCGCAACATGCTGCGGCAACTGCGCGAGCAGAAGAAGCAGCGCCTGGAGCGTTTCAACCTCGGCGGCGTGATGGAGGACATCCGCCGCAAGCTCGAGGAGATCCTGGCGCTGGAACGCGCGCACATCGACGCCTGGATTGACGGCACGCCGCCGCCGGCCGCGGAAGCGGCGCCGGAAGGGACGCCAGAGGGATCGGATTCGGCGCGAGAGGGATCGGCATCCGCGCCGCAGCGCACAGCGGCGCAGGAGGGCATGCCGGCAGGATCGCAGGGCAGGGCAGCGTCGACGAAGGGCGCGGGCAAGCGCACGGATGGCGCACCGGGCGATACAACGTCGGCAGAGCAGGGTGGCGCGGCGGGCACGGACGGATCCGGCGCCGCCGGCAGCCCGGGCGCCTCGGATTTCTCGCGCAGCCTGTTCAAGGGCATCGCCGAGCGCAGCCGCCAGGCCCTGGACGCGCTGCCGGAGGATCCGGCCGGGCGCATGCGGGCATTGGAGAAGTACGAGTTCCTGAACCCCGAGGCCAAGCGCCGCTACGACGAACTCGTCGCCAGCCTGCGCCAGGCGGTGACGCAGACCTTCTTCGACGACGTCTCCAACATGCTCAAGAAGATGTCCGCCGGGGACATCCAGCGCATGAAGGAGATGCTGAAGGCCCTGAACGACATGCTGGTGCGCCGGATCGGCGGCGAGGACCCCGGCTTCGATCAGTTCATGCAGCAGTACGGCGACATGTTCGGGGACAACCCGCCGAAGTCGCTGGACGAACTGCTGCAGCGCATGCGCGAGCAGATGGCGGCCGCGGCCTCGCTGCTGGCCTCGCTTTCGCCTGCGCAGCGCGCGCAGTTGCAGTCCATGCTTGCGGATCGGTTCGGCGATCCGGAGCTGGAGTCCGAGTTGCGCAAGCTCGCCAAGGAGATGGATTTCCTGGACCCGGACGGGCGCGGCTACGACTTCCAGGGCGGCGAGGCGGTCGATCTGCAGGCCGCCATGCAGCTCATGAAGGAAATGCAGGACCTGGACAACCTCATCGGCCAGGTCGCGCAGGCCGAGCGCGACGGCGGCCTGGACGAGATCGACGCCGCAACGCTGGAGAAGATGCTCGGCCGGGAAGCCGGCGAGGATCTCGACGAGATGAAGCGGCTGATGGACCAGCTCATAAAGGCCGGCTACGTGCGCGAGGAGGGCGACGAACTCGAACTCACCGCGCGCGGCTCGCGCATGATCGGGCAGAAGGCCCTGGGGGAGATCTACGCGCGGCTGAAGCGGCAGGCGCTGGGCAACCACGCGATCCCGGACGAGGGCCGCTACGGCGAGCGGCTGGACCAGACCAAGCCGTACGAGTTCGGCGATCCGTTCCACCTGCACATGACGCGCACGCTGCGCAACGCGATGGACCGCGACGGGCCCGGCGTGCCGCTGAAACTACGGCCGCAGGATTTCGAGATCCACCGCTCCGAGCTGGTGACGTCCACCGCCACGGCGATGCTCATCGACCTGTCCTGGTCGATGACGCTGCGTGGCTCGTTCCCGGCGGCGAAGAAGGTCGCGCTCGCGCTGCACAACCTCATCACCTCGCAGTACCCCAAGGACAGCTTCCACATCATCGGGTTCGCTGCCTACGCGCGCGAGCTCAAGCCGCGCGACCTGCCGTTCCTGCAGGGCGACGAATACACGCTGGGGACCAACATGCAGCACGCGCTGCTGCTGGCGCAGAAGCTGCTGGCGAAGCACCCGGCCGGCACGCGCCAGATCATCATGATCTCCGACGGCGAGCCGACCGCGCACCTGGAGGACGGCGAAGCCGTCTTCGCCTATCCGCCCACCTGGGAGACGATCCGCGCGACGCTGCGCGCCGTGCACCTGTGCACGCGGCACCACATCGCCATCAACACCTTCATGCTGGATTCGAACGGCTTCCTGAAGGCGTTCATGGACCGCATCGCAAAAATCAACGGCGGCCGCGTCTTCTACACCTCGCCCGACCAGCTCGGCGAATACATCCTGGTCGACTACGTCCAGCACAAGCGCCGCAAGCTCGCCCGCCGCGCCTGAGGCAGCGCTCAATCGCAGGTGATGACGCCGTCGCCGAGCAGGGTGGCGATTTCGTCGTCGTCGATGGCGAGCCAGTCGGCCAGCGCCTCCAGGGTGTGCGCGGCGTACCTCGGGCCGGGCGTCACGTGCGGCACGAGCGCGTCGCTTCGGAACGCCGGGCAGTCGATCGGGACGCGGCCGATGTACTCGTGCTCCGGCCAGGCGTAGTGCCCGCGCGCGACGAGCTGGGCGTCCTTCAGCAACTGCTTGCCGTCGAGCACCGGATACGCCGCCACGCCGGCGGCCTGCAGGCGCTGCGCCAGGGCCTCGGCATCCTGCGTGCGGCTCCAGTTCGCGATTGCCTGCTCGATGTCGCCGGCCGCGGCCTGCCGCTGCGCGAGGCCGGCATCCGGCCCGATCCGCGCCCGGAGCGCCTCGGGCAGCAGGCCATGCAGCGCGCGCCACTGCGCGTCGTCATACGCGGCGATCGCAATCCACGCATCCGTGCCCGCTGCCGGGAACACGCCGTGCGGGCAGGCATGCGCCGAGCGGTTCCCCTGCCGCTGCGGTGGCGCGCCGGCAGCGGTGCAGGCGAGCAGTGCCGGCTGCAGGAAGGTCAAGGCGGTCTCGTACTGCGCGATGTCGATGCACTGGCCCTGGCCGGTGCGGTCGCGGTGATCGAGGGCTGCGAGCGCCGCGACGAGCGCGAACCACGGCCCGAAGAAATCCGGCAGCACCTGGTTCGGCCCGCCGGGCGGCCCGCCCGGAAAGCCACAGAGGCTGTCCAGCCCGCACATGGCCTGCACGTGATTACCGTAGCCGGCCTGCGTGCGGCGCGGCCCGCTCTGGCCCTGGAACGACAGCCGCAGCAGGATCGTGTCCGCGCGCGCCGCGCGCAGCGCATCGAAGGACAGGCCGTGGCGTTCTAGCACGCCCACCGCGAAATTCTCCAGCACCAGATCGGCCCGCGCCGCCAGCCTCAGCAGGAGGTCCTTCGCCGCCGGCTGCGCGAGATCCACGCCGATGCTGCGCTTGGTGGCGTTGTGATTGGCGAAGGACGCGCTGCCGTCCATCGACGGCCGCCCGCGCGGGTAGGGGCCGGACATGCGCGTCACGTCCGGGCGCTTGCGGTGCTCGATCTTGATCACGTCGGCGCCGAACATCGCCAGGTACTTGGTCGTCACCGGCCCGGCGAGTGCCCACCCGAAGTCGAGCACGCGCATTCCGGCGAGCGGCGCGCCGGCAGCGCGTTCCGCCGGCATGCGCGCGCGCGCCGCCGACCAGCGCGTGTGCACGTCCCCCGCCGGCGGCAGGCACGGCCCTTCGGGCATGCGCAGCGCGTAGGCCGTGGAGCGGAACGGCCGCCCCATCGCCCGCGCCGCGGTGCCGTCCGCGATGGACACGGGCACGAACACCTCGCGCGCGGCGAGTTGCGGATCGGCGGCCACCTCGCTCATGTCATTCAGCGGGTATAGCAGGATGCGCCGTGCAAACGCCTCGTGCGCCAGCTCGGCCTTGGTCCGCTGCAGGAAGAAGGCGGCGAACATCTCCTGCCAGCGGTTGAAGTCGCCCGCGTCCACGCTCGCCAGGCTGAGTTCCTCCCACGGCACCGCGCGCAGTACTTCGGCGTCTTCGATGCCGTGCTCGGCCATCCAGTCGATCACCGGCAGGTTCTTGCGCCCCATGCCGGTGCCGGTCCACAAGTTCCAGGTCATCCAGCCGTCCTTGCAGCGCCAGAGCGCGCGCCGGATCACCGCGTTGCCCGAGGGCGGCGTGCCGCGCCCGTCCGGCACCGTACCGACATGGCCGACGCTCTGCGCCTTGAACAGCAGGTTCGCCACCGCCTCCTGCGCGGACAGATCGATGCGCACCGGCCCGCCTGCCGCCCCGCGCCCGCGCAGCGCCAGCAGCACCGCGACCGCCGCCTGCATGCCCGCCGCGCACGAGGCGATCGGCGCGCCGAGCATCGCCGGCGGGAAATCCCGCGTGCTGCCGCTCATGTACAGCAATCCGCCGGCGGCCTGGGCGAGCAACTCCCCGCCGCGCCAGTCGCTGCGCGGCCCGGTGGCGCCGAAGGGCGTGACGCACACGTGGATGGCAGAGGTACCCACCGCTTCCTGCGTGATGCAGCCGGCGTCCACGACGACATCGCAGCAGCCGGCCAGGCGCTCGATCTCGCTGCGCCGCGCGCCGGCATCGGCATCGAGTGCGTGCTTGCCGATGCCGTAGGCGGCGCGGGCGAGGCCTTCGACGGTGTACTCGACCGGACCGGCAGGCAGCGGCAGCGTGACCACCTCCGCGCCGAGGAAGGCGAGGATCTGCCCGCACAGCGGCGCCGTCTCCGGCGCGAGATCCAGCACCCGCAGGCCGGCGAGCGGCGGCTGCGTCATACCTTCACCCGCGGGGCGTTGGAGCGGAACGGGGCGGTGTCGATCGCGTCGAGCTGAAGCGAGCCGTCGAGCACCGCCGCCTTCCAGCGCTCGTGCGCCGGGTGCCGTTCGGCGAACTCCGGCATCACCTCGCGCGCGAACAGCTCCAGGCTCTCGCAGATGTGCTCGTGGCTGGCCTTGCCGGCCTGGTTGAGCAGGATCACCTGGTCGATGTTCGAGCTCTCGAACTTGCGCAGTCGCCTGCGGATCGTCTCCGGCGAGCCGACCAGCCCGGAGTGCAGTGCGCGCTCGGCCTGCTCGGGATTCTCGGCCTTCCACTGCAGGTAGAGCTGCCAGATGTCCGTGCCCGGCGGGGGGCGCTCGCGGTTCTTCGCGCGGCCGTAGTAGGCGAGCGCGAACTGGAAGAAGCTCGAGCCTTCCGCGCGCCGGCGTGCCTCCTCGTCGGTCGGCGCGCACATGAAGTAGCTCACCAGCGCGATGTTCGGGTTGGTGCCGTAGTCGGCGAGCTTAGCCAGGTGGCGGGTGAAGTTGTTGTAGTAGCTGTGCACCCAGGCGTGCGCCGCGTCCGCGCTCAGGAACTGGAACGCCAGCGCGCCCATGCCGCGCCGGCCGGCGAACTCGATCGTGTCGAGCTGCGTGCAGGCGACCCACAGCGGCGGGTGCGGCTTCTGCCGCGGCTTGGGCAGCACGTTGCGCAGCGGGAACTTGAAGTACTCGCCGTCGTAGCTGCAGGCGCCGTCCTTGAACATCACGCTCATGGCGCGGATCGCGTCCTCGAACACCGCGCGCTTGTCCTCCATCGATCGGCCGAAGGGCTCGAGCTCGGTGCTGCTCGCGCTCTCGCCGATGCCGAGCTCGACCCGGCCGTTGCTCAGCAGGTCGAGCGTGGACACGCGCTCGCACACCCGCGCCGGGTGGCTGGTGGTGAGCTGGACGATGCCGTGGCCGAGGCGGATGCGCCGGGTGCGCTGGCTGGCGGCGGCGAGGAACACTTCCGGGGCCGAGGAGTGCGAATACTCCTCCAGGAAGTGATGCTCGACCTCCCAGGCGTAGTCATAGCCGAGCCGGTCGGCAAGCTCGAGCTGATCGAGTGCGTCGTTGAACAGACGGTATTCGCCATCCGCGGTCCACGGCCGCGGGAGCTGCATCTCGTAGAACACCCCGAACTTCATCTTCCCCTCCCTTCGAACCACGGCGAGGCCAGGCCGGGTCCACCCGCCGGCCGCTGTGCCGGAGGACATTGTGTCCCCAAACAGCCGGCGTGCCCAAAGCCCGGCGCCTGTGGTGAAATGCGGGGCCGACTCCCGAGCGAGACCCGCACCGTGACCGACGCCCCCGAGCAAGCCGTGCTCTACGACGCCCGCGACGGCATCGCGACGCTGACCCTGAACCGCCCGCAGCGCGCCAACGCCTGGACCATCGACATGACGCGCGCCTACCGCAAGGCGCTGGTCGCGGCCGAGAACGACCCGGAGGTCGTCGCCGTGGTCATCACCGGCGCCGGCAAGTACTTCTGCGTCGGCGCGGACAACAGCTCCCTGAGCAAGATCAGCGCGGACGGTGGCTTCGGCTCGGACTACCAGGAGCCGCTGCCCGAGCCGGGCGACCCGCGCCACCCGGCCTGGGGCACCACGCACGGCATGCTGCTCAGCCTGCGCAAGCCGGTGATCGCCGCGGTGAACGGCGCCGCGGCCGGCATCGGCTTCATCGTCATGTGCTGCTCGGACTTCCGCATCGTCGCGGAGGACGCCAAGCTCACCACCTCGGTCGCCAAGCTCGGGCTGCCCGCGGAATTCGGGCTGTCGTGGATCCTGCCGCGCCTGGTCGGCATGGTGCAGGCGACGGACATCCTGCTGCGCAGCCCGGTCATCACCGGGCGCGAGGCGCTGCAGCGCGGGCTGGCGAACGAGGCCCTGCCTGCCGACCAGGTGCTGCCGCGCGCCCGCGCGCTCGCCGCGGAGCTGATCGAGAACTGCTCGCCGGCGTCCCTGCGCACCATCAAGCGCCAGCTCTGGCTGGACAGCATGCGCGACTTCCCCACCGCGGAGCAGGACGCCAGGGCACTGATGGAACACATGGTGGGCGCGGAGGATTTCCGCGAGGCCATGACCGCGCGCAACGAAGGCCGCACGCCGAAGTTCCCGCGCGCCTGAGCCGCCGCGCACGCGAAGCGCAAGCACCGGAGCCGAACATGACGACCGCCGACTACTTCGACCCGCTTGCCCGCGTGCGCGCGCTCGCGCCCGTCATCGAGGCCGAGGCGAGCCGCGCCGAGCAGGCCGGCGCGCTGACCGCGCCCGTCGTGAATGGCCTGCAGGACGCCGGCGTGTTCCGGATCGTCCTGCCGAAGTCACTCGGCGGCCTGGACGCGGACTGGATCACCGTGATGGAGGTGTTCGAGGAACTGAGCCGCGCGGACGGCTCCACCGGCTGGGCGGCGATGGCGAACGCGCTCGCGGCCGGCGGCGCGGGCGCGTTCATGGACGAGGATGGCGCGCGCGAGGTCTTCGCCGCCGCCGAGCCCGCGGTGATCGCCGGCATGCTCGGCGCGGCGGGCAAGGGCGAGGTCGCGCCGGGCGGCTACCGCGTCAACGGCCGCTGGTCGTTCGCGAGCGGATGCGCGCACGCGAACTGGTTCGGCTCCGGCTTCTTCGTCACCGAGGGCGGCAAGCGCAGATTCAGCGCCCCCGGCCAGCCCGAGATCGCCGGCTGCCTGCTGCCGCGCGCGATGGTGAAGGTGACCGCGAACTGGGACGTGATGGGCCTGGCCGCGACCGGCAGCCACGACTACGAGATCGAGGATCGCGCCGTCGACGCGCGCTTATGCTTCCCGATCCTGGATCTGAACCCGCGCCGCGGCCGCGGCACGTACCGGGTGGGCGTGCTCGGCGCGGGCGCGGCCGGGCACGGCGCGGTGGTCCTCGGCATCGCACGGCGCGCACTGCAGGAGGCGGCGACGATCGCGCCCTCCAAGAAGCGGCTCGGCTACCCCGAGGGCGTGGGCGCGCATCCGCTGTTCCGCCACGACTTCGCCCACCACGACGCCATGTACCAGTCCGCGCGCGCCTTCCTCTGGGACGTGTTCGGCACCGCGCAGCGCGACATCGACGCCGGGCGCACGCTCGCGCCGCTGCAGCACCACCGCTTCCGCCAAGCGTGCGCGCACGCGCACAAGGTCGCCAGCGAGGTGATCAACTTCTGCTACCGCGCCGGCGGCTCGCAGTCCCTGCGCAACCCCTCCGCCCTCGGCCGCTGCATGCGCGACCTGCACGGCGCCACGCAGCACGTGACCATCGACCCGGTGACGCTGGCCGAGGCGGCGCCGGCGATCATCGAGAGCTGGGGCAGGGGCGGGCGAGGGCAGGGCGGCGGCGAGTACGCGCCGCGATGTGAATCCCCAGGCACGGCGCACTCAGACGCCGGCCGCGCGCAGGATGGAATCCAGCGGGCTGCGCACCGCCATGCCGCCGCGATTGAGCACGTGGGTGTAGATCTGCGTGGTGCGCACGTCCGTGTGGCCGAGCTGCTCCTGCACCGTGCGGATGTCCGCGCCGCGCTCCAGCAAGTGGGTGGCGAACGAGTGCCGCAGCGTGTGGCAGCTCGCCGGGCGGGTGATGCCGGCCTTGCGCACCGCGATGCGCACCGCCCGCTGAACGCCGGATTCATCCGCGTGATGCCGGCGCAGCGTGCCGGAGCGCGGATCCTCGCTGAAGCCCGAGGCCGCGAATACGTACTGCCAGCCCCATTCCGCGGGCGCATTGGGATACTTGCGCGCGAGCGCGAAAGGCAGGTACACCGTGCCGCAGTTCTCGGCGAGATCACGCTCGAACTGCGTCTTGCGGTTCTCCAGGTGCCGCCGCAGCGGCTCGACGAGTTCGTCCGGCAGCGTGACGACGCGATCCTTGCCGCCCTTGCCGTCACGCACGAGGATGGCGCGGTGGGGGAAGTCCACGTCCTTCACCCGCAGGCGCACGCTTTCCAACAGGCGCAGGCCCGAGCCGTATTGCAGGCAGCCGATGAGCCAGTACTCGCCCTTCAGGTGCCGCAGCACGCGGCCTATCTCCTCGGGCGTGAGCACCACCGGCAGCCGCTGCGCCTTCTTCGCGCGCACGGCACCGGCGATCTCGCCCAAGGGCCGCTCCAGCACGGCCTTGTACAGGAACACCAGCGCATTCATGGCCTGGTTCTGCGTGCTGGCGGAAACGTTCCCCTCCACCGCCAGGTACGTGAGGAATTCCCGCACCTCGACCTCGCCCATCTCGCGCGGATGCCGCTTGCCGTGAAACAGGACATAGCGCCTGACCCAGTCGATATAGATCTGCTCCGTGCGGATGCTGTAATGCCGCAGCCGGATCTCGTCGCGCACCCGGCTGAGCAGCGTGGAACTGGACGGCGCAGGCATGGGCACCTCCTTGTGCCTGTGATTATATACAGCCCCCTGGCCGCCGGGTCAACGCGGGGCGCCCCGCCCTGGCAGGGGGGGCTGCCAAGGGGGTGAAACCTTCGTCCTATCCCGCAACGCGCTCGGCGCATCCGCGCCGCCGCATCGGGGAATCCCTGATCCAAGCTCATGTTTTCCCTGGTCGACTTCCCCCACCCACCCGGATCTATACTGCCCGGAACCACCCCCCACCCGGACGGGGATAGGCGGTAGCGTGCCGTGAGAAACCACTGCATAGTCCCGTACACTCAATGTTATGTCGCATAGGGAAGACCGTTGGCAATCTGGCAATTGAAGTTGGCGCTCGTTTCAAATGGTTGGCGCACTTCGGGTGGATCAATCGAACAGTTGTATTCTGCCGATGGCTATGACACGAAGTG